>JAJUFH010000046.1 GCA_029266035.1 Sinomicrobium sp. | reverse complement strand
TGCCGAGGCCGATCGCGTGAGCGTTAGCTTTGAGGTGATGCCAACTGTACCCGGAGATGATCTCGCTGAAATAGTGGTGAGCGGATTGAATGACGACGATACTCTTTGTGTGGATCCTTCAGGTACTGCTACCCTTACTGCAGCGCTTACCGCAGCTAGTACGGTGACTAATCCTGTATTCCACTGGTATGATGCTAATGGTGATGCTTTAACTGGCGGAGAGGATGGAACCCTTGAATTGAGTAATCTTACACCTGGTACCTATACCTATAGTGTAGGCGCCAGCGGCGACGGATACTGCGAGACTGCCGAGGGCGATCGCAAGAGCGTTAGCTTTGAGGTATTGCCTACGGTACCTGGTACTGATATTGCAGATCTTATTGTAGAAACTGTAAATGGTGACGGCGAAGTATGTCTCAATGTAAATCCGATAGTTACTATCACGGCTAGCCTTACTGCCGGAAGTACGATAAGCAATGCAGTATTCCATTGGTACGACGAAGCAGGTAACCCTGTAGCCGGAGGAGAAAACGGAATACTTACGCTCGACAATCTTACTGCAGGTACTCATACCTATAGTGTAGGCGTGAGCGGCGACGGTTATTGCGAAACCGCAGAGGCCGACCGCAAGGCGATAACTTTTGTGGCGAGAGACGACTGTCAGTTGATCGTAGCCAACGACGATACTGCCGAGACTATTGTAGATACTGCTGTAGATATCGATATTCTGGCCAATGATGTGGCTGGAGATGCTGCACTGGATTTTGCCTCGGTTACTATAGCTACTGCACCGCAACACGGAACATTCGCTGTAGATGCCGCAACCGGAGTGGTGACTTATACTCCTGAGTCGGGCTACGAAGGTGCCGATAGCTTTACCTATACCGTAAAAGATGTAGATGGCTTCGAATCGAATGTGGCTACAGTGACTATTAATATAGTTCCCGCACCTACCGGACCAATAGCCAATGACGATATGGTACAGGTAAACCCCAACAGTTTTGTGAGGGTAGCTGTATTGGATAACGATGCAGAAGGAAGTGCACCTATAGACCCTGCAACTGTGGTAATCGTTACAGAGCCCACTCAAGGTACCTATTCAGTAAATGCAGACGGAACTGTAGATTATATTCCGGATGCTGGCTTTATGGGAGAAGATAGCTTCGAATATACCGTGGCAGATACCGATGGTAGAGTGTCTAATACTGCGCTGGTTACCTTAGATGTAACCTCTAATTCTGACCTCACTATCAGCATAGCAGTAGATGAGCCTACGCCAACTTTCGACGACAATGTGGTGTTTACCATAACGGTGACAAATAATGGCGACCAAGTGTTCTCCGATATTGTAGTGAGCGAGGTTCTTCCTTCAGGCTATGAGTTTGTAGATGCTTCAGCTAGTATGGGCGATTACAGTTCGGTAACCGAAAAATGGACCATAGGTCATATCGGAGAAAACGGTAGTGAAACCCTTACGGTTACTGCAAAAGTGATAGCCGTAGCCGGAGCTGAGTACTTGAATGTAGTGACCATAGAAGGCTCGTCTCCTCTAGATGCTAATCTGGACAACAATACCGCTCAGGTGGCTGTAGAACCGCTGACGCTTATCGTGTACAACGAGTTCTCACCGAACGGTGATGGGTTTAATGACACTTTTGTGATAGATGGAATTCAGCTCTATCCCAACAATACCCTTGAGATATATAACAGATATGGAAATCTGGTCTATAAGACAAGTGGTTATAACAACGATTGGGAAGGAATAGCTAATAAGAGCGGAGCCGGAGCTGAAAAAGATGAGCTTCCTGCAGGAACCTATTATTATGTTCTCAATACAGGAACAGGAATCAAGAAATCAGGATGGCTTTATATAGCGAGATAAAACAACCCTTAAAGAGGGGTGAGCATGCACCCCTCTTTAACTCATTAAACCCAACTAAACAAAAAAATATACGCAAATGAAAGTTTCAGATATCAAAAAAGGCCATTGCATTATACTGATATGTATGCTTGCCGCTCTGACGACAAGAGCGCAACAAGACCCGCAGTACACTCAGTATATGTATAATATGATGAGCTTTAACCCGGCCTATGCCGGATCTGTAGGAACCCTCGAAGCTAGCTTGTTACACCGATCGCAGTGGACAGGTATCGACGGTGCTCCGCAAACGCAATCACTTAGTTTGCATTCGCCCTTGAGCAATGAAAAAATTGGCCTGGGATTTAATGCGGCTATGGATAAATTAGGTCCTTCCAGAGAAATATTTTTGGACGGAAACTTTTCTTATACCATTCAAACCGGTTATTTCTCAAAACTGTCCTTTGGAGTAAAAGCTGGTTTGAGTATACTCGATATCGATTGGAGTGAAGGGAGTTTTAAAGATCCAAACGATCCGCTGTTTGGTCAGAATGTAAATAAAACACACTTTATGGCTGGAGCAGGAGTTTTTTACTATACCGATAAATGGTATGTCGGATTCTCAGTGCCTAGCTTTTTGAAATACGATTACTACGACGATATGGAAGAAGGAGGGGTGCGAACAGATCGATTGCACTATTATCTCACCGGAGGTTATGTTTTCGAACTCTCGCCTTCGTTGATGTTCAAACCGGCTACTATGTTGAAAATTGTTAGAGGAGCTCCGATATCGGTAGACCTCTCAGCTAATTTCCTCCTGCACGAAAGGTTTAATTTCGGATTGTCTTATCGATGGGACGATTCGGTAAGTGCCCTGGCCGGATTCCAAATTTCATCATCGTTTTTTGTGGGGTATGCCTACGATTATACAACCACTCATTTTAACCGGTATAACGACGGATCACACGAGATTATACTGCGATATCAGGTGCCGTTCCGATCAAGTCGTATCAAGTCACCGAGATTTTTCTAAATCGAATCGTTATGAAGAGAAAATTATACTGTACGCTGAGCTTACTGTTTTGTGTGAGTCTTGCTTTTGCACAGCAACCTAAAAAGGCCGACCGCCTGTTTAGAGATCTCGCTTATGTAGAAGCTGCTCAGGCTTATGAAGCATATATACAACAAACAAATTCGCCTTCTCAGGAAGTGTTGGGAAACCTTGCAGATTCTTACTATTTTATCAATAGGGATACCAGTGCGGTAAAGTATTACGACAAATTGTATGAACAGCAACGAGAAGGAATGTCGGAGCATCATTTTAGCCGTTATATTCACGCGCTTAAAGGTGCCGGAGAATACGACAAGGCAGCCGACTTGATGAAAGAACACCTCTCAAATAAAGGAGATGAAAAAGAAATAGCTAGATATGCAGAGCAAAAAGCACGTCTCGATAGCTTAGCACAAGTACCTTCGCTGTATACCATTTACAACCTGGAAAGCAATACGCCTAGATCTGAATTTGGCGCTACGTTTTACGGAGATAAGGTGGTGTTTTCTTCGACCAGAAAACCCAGTTATACACTCTATGTGTGGAATCAACAACCCTTCCTTGATCTCTATGCCGGAGAGCGAAATGCAACCGACGGAGAACTGTTGAATGTGGATATCTTTTTGACAGATATTCAGTCGAGATATCACGATGCAACCATCACCTTTTCACCCGATCTGAAGTATATTTACTACACCACCAATATCGTAAAGAATAAAAACAGACTGATAAAAGACAATTCCGGAACCAATAATTTCCATATTATTAAAGGAACTATTGAAGAGGGTGAAATTACAAAAACCGAAAGCCTGCCCTTTAACAGTGTGGATTATTCCGTAGGACACCCCTGTATGAGCCACGATGGTAAGTGGATGTTCTTCGTCTCCGATATGCCGGGTGGATTCGGAGATACCGATGTTTATGTGGTGGAGATGGACGAAGAGGGAAATGTGACCTCAGAACCGCAAAACCTCGGAGGGGAAATCAATACCGCAGGAAAAGAAATGTTCCCCTACTACAGAGAAGGTAAGCTGTATTTCTCTTCCGACGGACATTACGGATTGGGTAGACTAGACGTTTTTGTAAGCGAACAAACCGCAGAAGACAAGCCCGAGTTTGGCAAGGCTAAAAACCTGGGTGCACCGGTAAACAGCAATAAGGACGACTTTTCCTTTGTGATGGACTCTACCCAAACCTATGGCTACTTTTCTTCCAATAGACTGGAAGGTAAGGGCGATGACGATATCTACTACTTTACCAAGGAAAAAGAACCCTGCGACCAATTGGTGTCTGGAAAGGTAACCAACAAAAACACCCAACTCGCCTTAGAAGGTGCAAGTGTAAAAGCATACGACGAATTTGGTGATCTCGTAGCCGAAACTACTACCGAAGTAGACGGTACCTATCAGCTGAAAGTGCCCTGTGAAAATACTTATACCTTTAAGGCACACAAACCGAATTACACCACCGAAGAACGAAAAGTAGTTACCGGTGAAGTGGATGGTGACGAGCTGACCGGAGTGGATTTTGAACTGACTAATTTTGACGACCTGATCGTAAAGGAAAAAGAGCAGGAAAAAATAGATGTCAACCCCATCTATTTTGAGTTCGACAGCGCGAAGATCACTCCACAAGCCGCCGAAGAACTCAACAAGGTAATCTATGTGATGAATCAGTTTCCCGATGTGAAAATCAAGATCGAATCACATGCCGATTGCCGAGGTAGTGCCGATTACAACAGAAAACTCACCGACCTCAGAGCCAAATCGACTCAGAAATATATATTGGAGCAAGGCCAAATAGACCCGTCGCGTATAGAAAGCGCTATCGGATATGGAGAAGATCGCCCCAAGGTGATATGCGAAGTTTGCAGCCAGTGTACAGACGAAGATCATGCGGAAAACCGTAGATCGGATTTTATTATCATAGAGAAGTAGTTTAGCGGTATTACACCGCGGCATACAATGCCTTATACGGTGTGTGGCTCCACTTTATGCCACACACCGTATTTAACCAACCAACCTGATGTACTGCAAAATACCCCATCCAATTACAGGCTTGTTCTGCCTGATATGCTGCACCGCATTTTTCAATACGGCCACTTCATCCCTATGGGCACAACAGGCACAGGAAAGGGTTTATGCAGAAACGCAAACTAGTGGGGGTGGGTTGTTGAGTATGGTTGCTAACGCTGGGAATGCAGTAGATAGGAATAAGGACACCTACTCTACTATGAGTATTACTGTAGTGGGGAGTGTATGGCAAAAATTAAATTTTACTTCTGAGCTACCCGGACCAAATGATCCGGTACATATAAAAATAGGAACATCCGCTGCTTTATTAGGGCTGGGGAATAGTTTGAGTTTACAAGCTTATAATGGGAATGATGAAGTAGGAGAAAAGTATACACTTAATACGTTAATTGGGCTTTTGGCTGGTGAAGATCAGGCAGATATAGTATTGCCTGCCCCGGGAGAACCTTATGATAGTGTTCGAGTATACTACAGTGGTGCTGCTTTAGGTGGAGGGATTAGGATATATGAAGCCTATTTCAACAAACCTTCTACGGGTATAATTTGCAATGCAGCGTCTGATGTCTTATGGGGAAGTGAGGCGAGTATAGTTGGGGGAGTGAATTCTGTTATAAACCCTCAATACGCTGTGGATGGAGATGATACCAGCTTTGCCGAATTATATTCTACGGCGAGTGTTGTAGGGAAAATGCACTTAACTACTTTATATCCGATAACCACTATGCCCGGAGACTCTCTTCGTGTGGTGATTCAAAATCCGGGGGGACTATTGAGTCTTGAATTGCTATCTAAATACCTACAAATAAAAGCGTATGTGGATAATGAAGAGGAGACAGAGCCCTTAGATTTGGATGCCAATGTGCTTAGTCTTAAACTACTCTCTGGGGATAGTGATACAGGAGCAATTACTTATCCTGTTGATTTTCCTTTTAACCGTATACAGGTTTCTATAGGTGATGGCTTGGCAACTGTTCTTTCAGCACTTCGGGTATATGAAATCCACATTATTCCCCAAGCTCCCAAAATAACAGCTCCCAATTTAGAAGATGACGAACTACATATTTGCTACGGAGATGAAGTCACGCTCAGTGTAGCCAATCCTGTAGCCGGTTCGGAATACCGTTGGTATACTACGGAAACAGGAACTACACCCTTGTATACGGGAACTTCATTTAATATCGCCGACTTAGAAACAACCACATATTATCTCGCCGAATCCAGACAGGGCTGTACCGACGAATCTGCTCGTGCCTCAGTTAGGGTTTATGTCTCGCCCAATTACGGCAGTCCCGAGATAAGCATACTAAACGAGAACGATTAAAAATGTATAACAACCTAAAACAAAACAACAACCTATGAAAAAAATTACTTTATTATTGAAAAATGGTATCATAGCTATGATGGTCATGGCTGCAATACCGACTGCAGCACAAATAGTAGCGCCTCAACCGGCTGCTACTATAAGCACTCCTGCAGATTTGAATGTGGGAACCCTTAACAACAATACCGGCTCCGTAACTGTATTAGACCAAGCCGTACTGTTTTACAATCCCGCCACCGATGGTCCTTCGCTTACTTTAACGGCGAGTTTGGATGATGGAAACGGCAATACTTTTACGTCTTATGAATGGTATAATATTGCCACAGACGGAAGCAGTGAAACCGAGAATGTAATTACCGGAGAAACTGCCGCAACACTGACGCGTACAGGGCTGGCTCCGGGTTATCACAAGTTTAGAGTCTACGGTCTGGTAAACGACGGCAGTGTGATCTGTCAATCTGAAGAATTTCAAGACATCATCATCTTTGTGTTGCCTCCACTTACTGTAGAAACCGCTTTTGACGATAAGGGAAATCCGCTCGGGTACTGTTTGGCCGATCTCGCATCTATGACTCCTATCGAGTTGTCTGTAAGTGGTGTTACAGCCGATTATAGCGCTAATGCCAATGGGTATACCAATCCCTTGGGAGAAGCTTTTGCAGTGACTTACCAATGGTTTGCGGTTAAAGATGGAGATACGGATAATCCTATTGATTTGGAAACTACTACAGAGAATTATTCTGTAGACCTTGATCAGGCCGGAAGCTATACCTTTTATGTGGAGGTAAAGTATGTGGATAGTATTAAAGAAGACAATGATGATAGAGATTATCTCACTTATACTAATCAGGTAGAAAACACCGACGGAACTCCTTTGACAATAGTAGTGACACCAATTCCGGGAGCGCCTACTATTTCTATTTCATCGGTAGACTAATATAAACTCGAATAAGCAGTAAGACTGTTTGGGTCTTAGCTGTTTTTCAGATAGATTTTGTTCAGACTGTCTTAGTCTGATCGGTATGGGTGGTACTGCTCCTTGCTCTACATATAATAGAAGTGGGGGGCGGGGCTATCGCTATAGTCTTTGTAGTATATAATTTTTATCCGTCTTCTAATATGAGTATCAGAAGCTTTTTGATAGTATTTTTTTGTTGCTGGCAATTTGCGGTGGCTCAGGAAGAGGACAATCTGGTTCGGATTGCCCCCGGAACTGTGGTGCAGCTTACCGCGGCTTCCAGTGGAGCGGTCAGCTATCAATGGTACCGCGATGGAGAGGAGATAGACGGAGCGGTTAATGCGGTGTATGAGGCCAGGGAGCAGGGACGATATACAGTGCTGTCGTTTAATTCCGAAGGTTGTCAGTCTGAGCTTTCCAAAGAGGTCGTGATACGCTATTCAGGAGCCTTATTGCCGCCATCTGGACAAAGAGATCAATATTTTTGCGCTATGCTTTTACCTAATATCGCCGATATAGCAGTTGAAGGGGAAGAGGTGATATGGTACGACTCCGAATCGGGAGGGAATAAGCTTTTGACAAACGAGCTGCTGCAAGATGGGAAGACCTATTATGCGGTTGCAGTTAGCGGAAACTACGAGAGTCAGAATCGCTTTGGTGTTACAGTACACCTCGATTATTGTCCGGATCTAGAACTTAGTAAAACTGTGGATAATCCCAATCCCATGTCCGGAACCGAAGTGGTCTTTACGGTAGGGGTGACCAATAAAAGCGATATTGCGGTAAGAGATATAGTGATAGCCGATAGATTACCTTCGGGTTTTGATTATCGTTTACACCGAGTGGATAAAGGAAATTACAGCACAGGCTCCGGAATATGGGAGATTCCCCGTCTGGAAGGTATGCAAGAAGCAGAATTGAAAGTGTATGCCCGAGTATTGCAACAGGGGGAACATACCAATATAGCTAGATTGGTAAATTCAGATCCGACAGATACTAATGAAGCCAACAACGAAGCGGTAGCTACAGTAGTTCCGTCTTGCTTAAAAGTGTACAATCTGTTTTCTCCAAATGACGACGGTGTCAACGATACTTTCCGAGTGGAGTGTATAGCTCTATACCCCAACAACAAACTAGAAGTATACAATCGATATGGGAATTTGGTATATCAAACAAAGGGGTATGACAATGGTTGGAAAGGAGAGTCTAATGTCAAAAATACTGTGGCCCGAGACGGACAACTGCCAGCAGGTACCTATTACTATGTATTAGACCTCGGCGACGGTAGTACCCCACTTACAGGATGGCTGTTTATAGCCAGATAAATCCAGTAAAGAGTGCCGATTTATGCCGTATAAGTAATTACGTTTGGTGTAAAGGTAATCACTTATACAGCAGAAATGAGTTTGTAAATTAAGGTGTAATGTGTTGAAGAATAATCAGGTACATTCAGAATTAAATAAACATTTGTAATTCAGTGAATTAATCCGTAATTTAGAGAAACAAAACCCCGAAAATTGGCCAAAGTGCCAAAAAACGGGGTTTTTCTATTCTACGTGTCTATGAAATTACAAAGAATTTC
>JAJUFH010000017.1 GCA_029266035.1 Sinomicrobium sp. | reverse complement strand
TGAAAGATGAAGTTTGATGAATTTTGCTCTGTTGTATGTTTTGTTTTTTTAAATGCGGTGTGTGAGATGTTGTAGTGTAAACTAAACTGGCGTGAAAAAACAGCCAAATCGTTAAAACCGCATTCGAATGCAATTTCGGTAACCTTAGCTTTTGGCTTTAATCGCAATAGATAATTAGCACGTTCTAATCTGATTCTTTGAATAAATTCAAAAGGTGTTTCGCCTACCAAGGCACTAAATATTCTTGAAAAATGAAATTTTGAGAAATGGGATATCTTGGCCAAGTCGTCAAGGTTTAATCGGGCATCAATGTTTTCGTCTATATAATCAAAAACTTTATTGAGCCGTTCTATATAATGGATTTTATTTTTTTCATTAGGATTCATTTTAGTTGAGCTTTTTTAGCTTGTTGCCAACGGATCAGGCGCTTGCCGGAGTGGCGGAAAATCGAAGACGGAAGTTTCGATTTAGACGACACGTAGCAAAAGCCAATAAAATTGGCTTTTGCGGATTACGAAGCACAAACTTTCAACTTAGCTGTTACTCCGCCATTTTGCAAAACCCTTGTTACAGGCAGTGTTTATTTCCGGGCTGTTGCTTCTTGTATTTGTGCTGGATAGCGTTCACCAACGATTTTGATTGTTGCCAATGCCAAATTTATTTTGTCCAACTCATCAGTTGTCAAAGCAATTTTGTCTGCACCAATGTTTTCTTGCAAACGGTGCAACTTTGAAGTTCCTGGAATTGGAACGATGAATGGTTTTTGAGCCAACAACCAACCTAGTGCGATTTGTGCAGGTGTTGCGTTTTTGTCTGTCGCAATGGAAACAACTAAATCAACTAACGCTTGGTTAGCTTCTCTGTTTTCTTTGCTAAAACGTGGCGAATAATTTCTTATGTCGTCTTTGTCAAGTTCAATGCTTCCGTTGATTGTTCCTGTCAAAAACCCTTTGCCTAACGGACTGAATGAAACAAAACCAATTCCCAATTCTTCCAATGTTGGAATGATGTCGTTTTCAGGTTCACGGTAAAACATGGAATACTCGCTTTGCAAAGCCGTTATTGGCAAAACAGCGTGAGCCTTACGAATAATTTCGGCAGGTGCTTCGGACAAACCAAAATGTTTAACTTTTCCTTGCTCAATTAAATCTTTTACTGTTCCTGCAACATCTTCGATTGGTACACTTGGGTCAAAACGATGTTGGTAAAACAAATCAATTGCATCGGTTCTTAATCGCTTCAAAGATGCTTCCGCAGTGGCAATAATGTTTTCGGGACGACTATCTAAACCTAATCTTACATTTCCGTCTTTGAAACCGAATTTCGTAGCAATTACCACTTCGTTTTTGAATGGTTCCAACGCTTCGCCTACCAACAATTCATTTTCGCCATAGCCTTGTGCTGTGTCAAAAAACGTAATACCGTGTTCAACTGCCGAACGAATTAATTTTATACTTTCTTCTTTTGTTGGTGCGTTTGGAAAGCTCAAACCCATTGCTCCAAAACCCAATGCAGACACTTCTAATCCGCTGTTTCCTAATTTTCTTGATTTCATTTTTTTCTTGTTTAAAGTTTGACACTACAAAGGTTGCTTAATAAAAAATGAAACCATTTGTCAAATGGCAAAAAGTGATTTTAGTGAATGTTTTTTCTAATTCTGCTTAATGAAGATTGGGTAATTCCCAAATATGAAGCAATAAATGATAACGGTACACGATTTACCAATGTTGGGAATTTCTCCATAAAATCAAGATAACGTTCTTTAGCATCTTGGGAAATCAATTCACTTCTTCTCGAAATTTTTTCGCTGTGATGCTTGGTAATTATTTTTTGAATAATAGCGTCCCAACCGATAATGGTTTCGCCAATTTCTTTCCAATCTTGCTTCGAGAAAACAACCATTTTGCAGTCGGTAATTGCTGATAGATATTCGGAAGGTGTATAAACTTCGTCAACCGTGTTACCCGATAAAATCAAATGGTTTTCGTCAATAAAGTAGCGTGTAATTTCTTCGCCTTTGTTGTTGTAATAATAAACACGAAGAACACCGTCCGTAAGAAATCCGATTTTTCTAACTGTTTTTCCAGCTTCCCAATAAAAATCGTCTTTGCAAAGTTCAATTTCTGTCGCTTTGCTGGTAATGAGGTCAATTTGTTGCTTGTTTAAATTGCCGTATTGCAACACATATTCGATAAATTCTTTCATTTAGCAAAGTTAGAAATTGTTGTCTATCGGAAATTTGTCATTTGGCAAATAGTGTTAGGGCGGTTCGTTAACATTGCCTGTAACGTTTCGGCAGCTTGGCGAAGGAGCGGAAAATCAAAGCCGAAAGGTTCGGTTTTACACGAACGTAGCCAATGATGTGAGCCGTTGGCTAAATTAAGTAAAAAAAGCCAATACTCACAGCATTGGCGGTATAAAATGTATAGACGTTCAACGTAGCCGTTACTCCGCTCTTTTGCCAAACTGCTTGTTATGTGCTGTGCTTTTAATCGGGTAGAACCTTTGAGTTTGTCGTTTTTGTTTGGTCTTGCAAATAATCGTCCGCTAAAAGATGTTTTAGTTCGGGATGTCGGGCAAATGTTTTGACCACAAACGGACATAGCGGATGAATTTTTGTTTTCCTTTCTTCCGCAAACTCCACCAATCTGTTGAAAAGCGGAATGCCCAATTTTTGGTCTTTAAATTCTTCATATACCCGTGTGCCGTCAGCAAGAATATTTCCGTTGTCCAACCATTTGTATTGAATCCACCCTCCTTCCATTCCGTTGTCTAAGATGATAAAGAATCTCCCTTCTTCGCCATCGTCATATTGTTTGAAATTCATTTTATTTCTGTTTTTAATTGACAATAGATTTACTCGTTTCTGAAAAGGAAGTGATTTTTTGTTCGTCAGGCAAATCGTTCAAATGCGGAAATTTTCCCTGACGAAAATTTCTATACATCTGTACGATGTCTTCCATTGAGTCAGCGACAAAAGGTCCGTGATGAACTACAGGAACATTATGTGGTTGTCCTGCATATAACACAAAATGAGTGTCGTTTTCCAAGGCGTTAAATTGAATTTCGCTGGTGCCGTTTTCGGCTGTCTTGTCAAGCCATCCTGCTTGTTCCGCTTTGATGACTTTTTCGCCTGCTTTTACACTGCCTTTTAATACATACACCAAACCATTGTAGTGCGATGGAATTTCTTGTATAACCATAGCGTTATTCTCTAGTCTGTAATCTACCATAGTGAATGGCGTATGATTCTTTAGTGGTGAAGTCAATCCGTTACTACTTCCGCTATACACACGGATTTCATATTTATCGGTTTTAATCTTTGGTACGTTTTCCAAGAGTATTTTTTGTAAGAAAGGCTGTGTATATCGCTTTTCGGGCGGTAGTACTAACCACACTTGCAGAATACGAAGTTTTTGTTCGGAAGTGATTTCTTCGGTATGGATAATACCTTTTCCTGCGGTCATCAGTTCAAAACTTCCCGTTTTCCAATCTTTTTCATTGCCCTCCAAAACCAAGGTCAAGGTTTCAAACCCTGCGTGTGGATGTGCTCCGCCTACGGGTTCTCCACCAGGAAGATTCAGGCTGTCGTCCATAAACAAAATAAAAGGGTCGCTGTCTTTGTAAGGTACACCGTCCAATACCGCCATTGCACTATGTCCTGTTCCCAAAAAACCATTATGCCAATGGTTTTGGGTTATCTTTGAAATGTTTCTGCGTATCATCATTGTTGTACTTTTTTAGTTGAAAAAATCCTTTGCTTCAGTTCGGGGAAACGGATAAATGCCGTAACCCAAAGCAGGATTTGAATGGTAACCGCCATTGCTATCGATTCTTGATGTTGTAAATGAGTAACAATAGCACCGCCCAAATAGGCAACTAATAATAGTGTTCCCAAAATTCCTGATCTTGGAATAAGGAAAAGTATCAGTGAGATAATTTCAATAATTCCAATGAATTGATACGTTGTTGCATCAATTCCGAACGAAGAAGCCTGTGCCAAAGCCATTTCGTTTTGTGTGAGTTTCAGAAAGGCACTCATTGTAAATACAAGTGCTAAAACAATGGTCATTGCCCATCCTGTAATTTTGATTGCTTTTTTTGACATAATTTTTATTTTTTTAATGTTATAATGAAAATGTATTTTCTACTATCTGAACGGCTTTAGACATTGCAGACTCTTTAATGCCAGGAATCGCAACTCCCTCCACCCTAAATGCAGTTACGTCAGTAATGCCAATAAAACCAAGAATATTCTTAATGTATTTTTCAGTAAGGTCATATTCTTTCATTGGACCTTCTGAGTAGATGCCTCCCGAAGCAATTGCCAGATATACCTTTTTATTTTGCACTAAACCTTCCACGCCATTTTCTGTATATCTAAATGTAACACCGGCACGCACTATATGGTCTATCCACGCTTTGAGCGAAGACGGAATAGAAAAGTTGTACATGGGTACGTCTATGACAATTATATCCGAGGCAATTAATTCTTTAACGGCTTTGTCTGAATGAGAAACCGCACTCTTTAATTCATCAGAAAGATTTTCAACAGGTGTAATGAATGAGGTAAAATGCACATCGTTGAAATGCGGTATTTCATTTTTTGCAAGATTCCTGGTAATGATATCTGCATTTTCGTATTGAGCCTTTATCATTTCTACCACCGTATTGCCCAATTGGAAACTTTGAGAATCATTCCCTCTAAAACTGGTAACTAATCTTAAAATTTTCATTTATTTTTTGTTTTTGAATTATGATGCAAAGTTCCAAATAAATACTATATCTTTGTTATCTGTTACAAAAAGGATAGTACTTACAAAAAGGATAGTATATGAAAAAACATACGGTTGAAAGTTGTGCAAAGGCGAAATTGGCGATACGTGACACACTTGATATAGTAGGCGGTAAGTGGAAGTTGGTATTGATTTCGGTTTTGCGAAGCGGGAAAAAGGGTTTTAATGAGTTGTCAAGAGAAGCAGGGATTTCTCCACGCATTTTATCGAAAGAATTACAGGAATTGGAAATGAATGGATTAGTGAGTAGAACAGTCTGCGATACCAAACCTGTTACGGTTCAGTATGAATTGACTTCTTATAGTGAAACTTTGGGGGAAGTTTTAACCGCAATGGAAAAATGGGGGCATCAGCACAGGAACAAAATTGTTCAGGGAATTGAATAATCGTCAAACTGGTTTATGGTTGTCTTTCTGCGGTGTTCTTGGTGGCATTGCACATAACGGATCAGGCGCTTGGCGCACGTGCTGGAGCATTGCTCCAAGCGCGTGTTAGAGGACAGTCCCGAAGGGCTGTACTCCGGCAAGCGCCTGATCCGTTGAGAGGGAAGCCCGGAGGGATTTCCTCTCAACATCTGTTTTAACGAAACGAATATACGGAAAATTTCGCTTAACCAACCCTATATACGTGTTTCGTTATTTGACTTTTCTTTCTACATAAGATATTGATATATTTGTATTTAAAAAATAAAACCGCACAAATAGCGAAACAAAATATTATAAAATACTATTTCCCTGATATGAATAGCGAAATCATACTTGAAACCTTCGAAAAGAGATTGCTGATGCAGAGATATGCTGGCAATACCATTAGATCGTACAAGGATTACGCTAGTATATTTCTTAAACATGTTAGCAAATATCCCTCCCTTGAAGAAATTCCACTGTCAGATATTGAGGCGTTTATAAACGAAAAAGTTCAAAATGGGAAAATTAGTGTTTCCTATCAAAAAGGATTAGTGGGCGCAATCAAGAAGATGTACGAACTGATATTGGACAAAAAAATCCAACTGGATTACTTATACCCGAAACGCTCATTTTCTAAATTACCTAAATTCTTTTCAAAAGAAGAAGTAAGAAATATTCTCGATAACACTCAAAATCTAAAACACAAGGCTATTCTGATGACAATCTATAGTTGGACTACGTCTTAGCGAACTGTTGAATCTCAAAATCAAAGACATAAAATCTTCCGATGGAATTATCAGAATCCATCAAAGCAAAGGTAATAAAGATCGGATTGTATCATTACCAGACAAATTGCTGGCGACTTTGAGACATTATTATCAAGCATTCAAGCCAAAGGAGTACCTCTTCGAAGGTGAGAAGGGTGGCAAGTATAGCGAACGAAGTGTACAGTTGATTCTGAAAAAAGCATTGATCAAAGCAAATGTTCAGTCGGAAGGCTCTGTACATACATTGCGACATTCTTATGCCACACATTTAATCCAATCAGGTATCGATATCCGAATTGTAAAAGAGTTATTGGGTCATGAAAATATAAAAACGACTATGATCTACACTCATATCACTGACATAGACAAGCAAAAGACTCCTAGCCCTCTTGATTTTTTATAAGAATAAGATGAACTTTTCACGCTCTATAGAAACAAGCATTATGCTCCAATCATTCTTTAAGAAGGGTTATTCTTCTAGCTTAACTTAACTTTGCTTAGGTTATTGAATAATCAATATTCAGATATAATTTGTCCGAAATGTGTCCGAAAAAAGAAAAAGCCACTGATAATCAGTGGCTTTTGTCGGGGTGGCAGAATTTGAATTAATTCCGTACCACATTTAAAATCAGTAATTTATATTTCATTTTTTCAAATAGGACACCGATTAGGGCACCTATATCGGTCTTTTTGGCTTTCTATATATCAAATATAATCATTTGTACTCAATAAAAATAAGAGCATGTTTAAAAAAGATTCAGAATGAATTTAGACGCCGCGAAGCCTCACATTAATCTGATAGTCGCCATTGGTCATATACGGCCATATTCGGCTTGCTAACAGATTGTTTATATTCGTGTTATTCTAAACCGGGTAAACAGTGGAGAAAGGAATATCAGAATAATAAGAACTCCTTTTTTAAGGTTCAATACAGGTAGCAACCGTGTAAGAAGAAGTCTTTTCCGACATGGATAGACGTATGACAGGATAACTCCACTGGCAGGCAACCTGACAGGTTTTTAGAATAAGAACTAAAATACAGGGGATCTCTTGCTTTTTGGTACGACAATACAGTTCAAACACCGAGGTGATTCTCAAAAAAGAAAAAACTCCAGTGATATATATTATGGCAAAGTGAATGTATTAAAGCTTTGTATGTCATTAATGTCCGTGAGGCCATATGTTGTTCCATCTGCTGATACCGATACTTCTACATCCTGATAAGTACGACTATCGCCGTTATATACGCCTAATTTTACCGCTTCAAATTCGTAGCCCTGCCCCAGATTAATAACCAATAATCCATTGGAATCTAATCCATAATAACCGGTGCTGGCTCCATTCACACCTATACCATCTCCTAGTACTGAAGGTCCATTATGACCCGTCGGGAGTACATATTCAGTATCGTTGTGTATTAAAGTTACTTCTGTCAAATGACTCCAAGTATTTACTGTATTTCCATTCATTTGTATTTTCAGATATTGATTCGATCCTGATGGTGGCGTAGGAGAAGGAATGTATTCGTAGTACTTCACATAATCGATGACGTAATCAACTGGTAATTGATTGGGATTAACGTTACCAACCCAGCTTCCTCCAAGCTGTTGGGACAATATAAGATGAAAGTCCCGATCGAATGGCCATTGGCGCCAATCAGCACCTACTTCCTTATAATATGTAAATGTTGTAGCTCCATTGATAGTAAATACTATTCTATCAGGATACCATTCTACTCCGTAGATATTAAATTCATTAGGACTTACACTTGCTGTTTGGCTACTTGGGGAGCTTTTTGTATTACTGTGGATGGTTGAATAGATAAAGTTATCAAAATTAAGATGTTCCATAACATCGATTTCCCCATAATCAGGCCAACCTCCATACTCATTTGTACTGCCAAGCAACCAGATTGCGGGCCAGCATCCCTGAGCTGAATCCATTTTAGCACGCACTTCTACCTTACCATAAGTAAAATTAAATTTACCACGTGTCCAAACTCCTCCTGTTAGATAAGGTCTTGGATCAGTTTGTGTGTCTGGGTTAACTATTCCCTTCAAATGAAGGTATCCGTTTGAAATATCGTAGACCTGATCGTCTGTGGTCATATAGTTTTTCCAATCCGGGCTTCCTTCCGTAATCCGGCTCCATTTGGTTGAGTCTAATGCAGTGCCGTTAAAATCATCTTGCCAGATCAATTGAAAATTTGCCGATGTTGTTAAATAAAAATTTTCACTTGGTGGTTGTTCGATAATTTCATGACCTGTGTTATCACATCCAGACAATTGAACAACAGTAAAGATAATAATCCATTTTGTTTTCATTTTCGATTCATTTAAAGTTAATTATTTAGGTGGATAAATAATGTTTAGAAAAGAATACATACCAAAAAAACATAATACTTTGTTTAAAATGTGTAATTTTGCTTTTTATTGAATTAGATTGATAAATCTCAATAGAAAATAAAAAACTTCACACTCAAACTTTATCAGGATAATTTTTACTTTACGCTAAATTTATCGAAAACAAAATCTATTTAAACTTTATTAGGGTTACATTTAGGTTACACTGCCGTAACATTTAGGGTACATTAATCTGATAATCAATCCATCAGTGTAATGGCTATTGTTGGTAATTATTAATAATAGCTAATATTTGGGATTATTCCTTTTGTCGCCAAATAAAGAGCAATAAATATGTTCGACATTTTGCGTGTTGGAACCAATTATTCTGTATGGCTGGGGTCAATTAACAAGCCGAAAGAGTCTCTTTGATTTAATTACCGTGCAGAAATCAGCTTACTGGCCACTTTGAAATCCTAAGTTTTTTCTCGTCGGAGCATTTCAAATCTCACTTAGTGAGCAAGATGATGAAGGACAAGTATCCGGCGGCGAGATATTTTTATCTACTAAAGTGCCCCAATTGTTAAAGTTAATATAAGAGTTTGTTTCGACTTTATAAAATATGTAACATTGCATCGATGAGGAGATGCAATAGTACATACCTGAAACCCGATTTTTGGCGGACATTTATAAGTGCCATTGCGATCTTATGCCTGATGCTATCGTCATGTACGGTTAAAGCCAGTGTAAAGAATCTTTTAGGCTTTAAACATTCAACGGAACAATCGCATAGACCTGCAAAACATAAGGCAAAGCTATTTGTTTCCTCAAATTCGGAAACCTGTCATTACAATCAGCTGTCGGAAACAATAGTCGTACAGAAGGCTGGTTTCGACCTTTCGCAAAACCCGTTGGCGACATTTATTTGTTGTGTTTTTCTCTGTTTTCTTGTGGGTTTTCGTTCTGAAAGTAAGGAAACCAGGCATCCTCTTTATAACAGTAGCGGAAAAATTTCTGGATCTGTTCCTATCTTCCTGGAATATCGAAAACTTATCTTACCACACACACTTTAATCTTCTTTCCTATTGATTGAGATATCAATGGACGGCAATTTCATTGTTTTTATCTTATAATAATCTTTGGTCGGTACTACGACCTATCAAAATTGTATAGTCTTATGATCAAACAGGCTATGGCAACCACAATGATGTGGTGTGCCATTGCTACTGTGTTTCCTATGAGTGCACAGCAGCAAAAAGAGAATACTCTGGGCAGCTTGTGGCCAGCAGTTGAAAAAAATTATCCGGGGGTTGATGCAAAAATGTCGGTAATTGATGCGGCTAAATTTAATGAACGGGCAGTAAAAAGCGAGATGCTCCCACAGGTGAGAGCACAGGCACAGCATACTTATGGTACATATGAGGGAAGTGCAGGAGCATTTTTCCCGCAAGCCGGTTTTTTTAATGTGAGCGGTGCTACAAACGCTTTAAACGGTAGTGCTATGACGGCCAACAGTTTTGGCTCGGCCACTGTGGAATGGAACCTTTTTTCTTTTGGAAAACTCAGTAAGGAAAACGAAGCCGCCAAGGCCGGATATCACAAGGCGATAAGCGAAAAGGATGCTTATCTGCTCAACCTGAAAAAAACATTATCAGAACGGTACATTACTTTACTGTATAATGATGCCAAACTACAATGGACGGAGAAAAATGCCGAGCGCCTGGACGATATCCGCAAGATAACGTCAGGCTTGTCAGCGTCGGGCCTGAGACCTGCTGCAGACAGCCTTCTTGCTTCTTCTTCGTATGTCCGGGCCCTGGGGGAACGGGAAAAATGGCACGGTCTTAAAAATGCCTCGTTCATTAAACTGTTGGAGTTGTATGTCAGCGATACTGTCTATTATACCGCATCTGCCAACCGTTTTATCAATCCGGCAAAAAATTACTTTAACGTACAAAACACCATAGATCCTTCACATCCTGTATTGGATGTATTAAACGGGAAATCCCGGTATTATACGCTAAGAGGTGAAGCACAAAAAAGAGCTTCACTACCATCTTTGCACCTGTTGGGAGGGTATGCCTACCGTGGAACAGGAATTAATTCCAATGGAACCGTATCGGGTAAATGGGAAGATGGTTTTGACAACACTACGAGCAATGTACTTGTCGGGATCGGCATTACTTGGAATATCACCAGCCTGCACACCAACCGCCTGAAAGGAGAAGGCCTTTTTAAAGAGGCAGAAAGTACAAAGTTGCTCCAAACACAATATGAACAGGCGATGCAGGCAGACCTGTCTGCATCGCAGGCAAAAATCTTCCGGCAGTATGAACAGCTTCAAAAAACGAAACTTGCCGTAAAACAGTCTCAGAAGGCTTACGAAATGTACCTGGCCCGCTACAAAAGCGGTCTAATTGCTCTTAGTGAATTGCTGCAGATACGTACGTTGCTGGAACAGGCCGAGAATAACCATATCGAGGCTTCACGGGATTATTGGATACTACTGGTTTACGAGGCGGAACTGACCGCCGATTTCAATTTTTTGTTTAACAACCTTTAATCCCTAAGTATGAACCTGATCAGATTTGCGTTGAGAAGGCCCATCGGCATTATGGTAGCCGTACTGGCCATTGCTTTCTTTTCCTATACCACCATAAAAAAAATAAACGTAGACATCTTTCCCGAAGTGGAATTACCTGCGGTATACATCGCCATGCCTTACGGGGGACTTTCCCCGTCGGATATGGATGCGTTCATGGCCAATGAATTTCAAAAGATCCTTTTGTTTGTCGGCGGGGTAAAAAACATCGACTTCAAAAGTGTACAAGGCCTGACCTTGATGAAACTGACCTTTTACCCCGGAACCGATATGGCACAGGTCGCCGGAGAAGTTTCGACATCGGTTTCACGGGCGATGGGATTCCTTCCCGAAGGAGCCGTTCCCCCTATGGTAGTACGGTTCGATGGCAGTTCACTTCCTGTCGGGCAATTGGTGTTCGAAAGTGACCAGCGGTCCGTCAACGAATTGCAGACACTTGCCATTACCAGGATAAGACCGATGTTCACGGAAATCCCGGGCATCACTTCGCCGGCGCCCTTTGGCGGAAATATCCGTTCCATTGTCGTCAACTTAGATCCGAAAGCCTTGCAGGCCAACGGGCTAAGTCCGGAGGAAGTAACCATAGCAATAACAAAAAACAGCCTGCCGTCACCTGCTGGAAATATCCTCATTGAGGATGAAAACCTGATGGCCCCACTCAATTCCATCGCTAAAAACCCGGAAGAGTTTTTAAATACGCCCGTGAAAACGACCGAAGACCGCACGATATATGTCAAGGACGTCGCCCGCGTGGAAGATGCGGCCGACAAAACCGTGGCTTATGCACTGGTCAATGGCAAACGGTCGGTCTACCTGCCCATCATAAAAAAGGCAGATGCCTCCACACTGGATGCCATTCAGAATTTAAAAGCGGCCATCCCGGAACTGAAGAACCAGCTGCCTGAAGACGTGGATATCCGGTACGAGTTCGACCAGTCCCAATACATTGAAAGGTCCCTGTCCACCTTAATTCATGAAGGCTTGCTCGGCGCCATTTTTACGGGATTGATGATCTTGCTGTTTCTCGGTGATACCCGGGGGGCAATTATCGTTGTATTGACCATCCCGATCGCTATTCTTGCTGCCGTGATGATGCTGGGCCTTTTCGGGCAGACCATTAATATTATGACGCTCAGTGGGCTTGCCCTGTCCATCGGCATCCTGGTCGATGAAGCCACTGTGACCATAGAAAATATCCACCAGCATATGGAAATGGGCAAAAGCAAACCATTGGCCATCATCGATGCGCTCTATGAGATCTCCATTCCAAAACTGTTGATTCTGCTCTGTATCCTTGCGGTGCTGACACCGGCCTTTATCATGACAGGTATTCCCAAAGATATGTTTATGCCCTTGTCTATGGCGGTTGCTTTTGCCATGGTGTTTTCTTTTCTGGCATCCCAGACTTTTGTGCCGATCCTGGCCAACTGGATGATGAAAAACAAGCACGGCGAAGCAAATAATACGCCGAAGAAACGGGCTTTCTTTGAAAAATTAAGGATAAAATATTACAACCTTCGCAACAAGACTATAAGCGACACGCCGAAAAAACGGGCCTTTTTTGAAAAGATCCGGTTAGGTTACTCCTACCGGATGCGCAAGTGGCTTGGCAGGGCATCTCCTTTGGCTTTATTGTACATCATAGTAGCCGGCGGAATTGCAGTACTTCTGTTAAACGTCGTGGGTACAGATGTGATGCCGGTTTCCAATAGCGGCGACATTCAGCTGCGTATTCAGGCTCCACAGGGAAGTCGGTTGGAGAAAACCGAGCAACTTGTCCGGGACATTACCGAAGACATCAAAGCACAGCTTCCGGAGCATGGCATTTCCCTGACTTCAGCTTTTGTGGGGATGCACCCGCCAGGCTCGCCCATCAACTATATTTTTCTTTTCACCAGTGCGCCGCACGAAGCCGTCCTGCAGGTTTCCGTCAACCAGGAAGTGTATACCGGTTCCATAGAAGACCTGAAAGAAGACATCCGGAAAATGATGGCCGAAAAACATCCCGAAGCCGGCTTCAATTTTGAGCCGATGGAGCTCACCGAGAAAATTATGGGACAGGGTGCGATGACACCGATTGAGGTAAAAGTAGGTTCAGCACAGCTCAACAATGCCTTTGCCCATGCATCAAAAATTGAGGCCAATCTCAAAGAAGTGCCCTATTTGCGGGATGTGCGTATTGTGGAGCCGATTGATTACCCGACGCTGGAAATAGAGGTCGACCGCGATCTTGCCGGGCAGTTTGGGCTGACCATGCAGGATATTTCACGAAGCCTGGTCACGGCCACTTCTTCTACCCGGTATACGAACAAAAACCTGTGGAAAGATCCGAAATCGGGACGTGTATTCCAAGTGCAGGTACAGATACCGGAATACATCATGGATTCAGAGCAAAAGCTCCGCTCGCTTCCGCTGAAAAAGGGGAGCTTGCGTCCGGTGCTGGAAGACGTGGCAACCATCCGGCGGGTTACTTCCCCCGCACAGGTTAACCTCAAGGGCCCCAACCGCTATGTAACCGTCATCGCCAATTTATACGGAAAGGATTTGGGCACAGCTTCCAAGGCCGTAAAGAAAGCCATAGCCGATGCTGGAGAGCCACCACGAGGAACCACGATATGGACAGAAGGCACTTTGCAGTTACTGGACGATACCTTGGAGAGCCTTTTGGCAGGTTTGGGTGTAGCTATTATCGTGATCTTCCTGATGCTGTCGGCCTATTATCAATCGTTCAAAGTACCCCTGGTCATTTTGTCGGTTTTACCGGCAGTGATCACGGGAAGCCTTATTTTATTGTTTCTGACAGGAAGTACACTCAACCTCCAGTCGTATATGGGGATCATTATGTCGCTTGGGGTATCGGTATCCAATGCTGTGCTCCTGGTCAACCAGGCAGAGTACTACCGTAAAAAACTGGCTCTGAAACCGGTCAATTCAGCACGATTGGCAGCATCATCGCGGTTCAGGCCGGTACTGATGACCGCTGGGGCCATGTTTGCCGGAATGTTGCCAATGGCCATAGGAGTGGGCGATGGCGCCGAACAGGTCGCCCCATTGGGCAGGGCTGTTATCGGCGGTCTTATTACTTCTACTCTGACCATCCTGCTATTGGTTCCACCTTTCTTTTCATCCCTGATGTCAAGGACAAGTACCGTTAGTCCGTCACTGGACCCTTACGATAAGGAGAGCAAGTATTTTTCTGAGCAAAAACCGCAACATTAATCTTTAAGCCCGAATAAAATGAATTATCATATTTCAATAATTAAACGATTTGCCCTATTCGTGGGCATGGCTTCCGTATTGGTCTTGACTTTTACGTCCTGTTCGCAGCAGAAAAAAGAAAAAGAACAGAAACAGGGAAGCGTGACGAAACCGGTTACTTATTCCACGGCGTCAATAAAACTCATCAATCCCGAGTATAAGATTTCGCTTCCGGGGGAACTGAAGCCTTTTGAACAGGTTGCGGTCTATGCAAAGGTTGCTGGTTTTGTAAAGCAGTTGCATGTGGATCGTGGGGACTACGTTCGCAAAGGGCAGCTTCTTGCAGTTTTGGAAGCTCCCGAAATGGAGCAACAATATCTTTCCGATAAATCGACGGAGCAAAAAATATATAATGATTACGTCTATGCCAAACAAGCCTATGATCGATTGGTCGATGCCTCCAAAACAACAGGAGCCGTCGCTGACATTGAACTGGACAGGGCCAAAAGCGCGATGGAAAGTGCTAAATCGGCATATAATGCTTCGAAAGCAGGTACGGCACATGCGGCACAGTTACGACAGTATCTCCGGATTACTGCACCCTTTGCCGGTACTATTACAGCACGGAATGTTTCTGTAGGCGCATTGGCAGGAACAGGGAACAATACACCTTTGTTTATAATGGCACAGGATGCCAAGTTACGCTTGACCTTATCCCTGCCTGAAAAACACGCATCGTCCGTACAGGAGGGCATGACCGCTACCTTTACCGTCAGCTCACAGCCCGGCAAAACATTCGACGCCAAACTTTCCCGCACCTCGGGTCTGCTCGACCCGCAAGACCGTTCCCTTACATTGGAGTTTGATGTGAACAACCCGTCAGGCGAATTGCAGGGAGGCGACTACGCTCAGGTAATGCTGAAATTACAACGTAATAATCCCACATATTGGGTACAAAGCAAGGCAGTTTTAAATACGAAATCAGGGACTTTTGTGCTTACGCTAAATGATAATGAAGTAAAACGCATTGCCGTAAATGAGGGTATTCGTATGGATACACTGACAGAAGTTTTCGGAAATCTTTCGCCCGAAGACAACATCATTCTGAAACCGTCGGAAGAAATAAACGAAGGGGAAATCAAATAATGAGTATGATAAAATCAAACATCAAAAAAGCAGCTCTACTCCCGCTAATGGTCATTGCGGGATGGGCGTACGCATCAATCAATGGCAATGGCATTGATGGAAGTGTGATCGCAAATCAAGGCACTATTGGCAAAAAACCATTAGTGTCCGATGCGCAACAAACGCCTGATTTAAAATTCAAGGACGAAAATGGTAAAACCATTTCGTTACGGTCGTTAAAGGGGAAGGTCGTCTTTATCAATCTTTGGGCGACGTGGTGTCCTCCGTGTATCCGTGAAATGCCCTCGATCAATGAATTGCGGAAGACTTTTAAGGACAACGATGATTTGGTATTCCTGATGGTCGATGTAGACGGGAATATCGAAAAAGCAAAACGGTGGATGAAAAACAGAAAATTTGACCTGCCCGTACACGTTCCCGACAGCGAAATACCCCGTGAGCTATTTACAGGCTCCATCCCCACTACCATTATAGTAGATAAGCAAAACAATATCATTGGCAGGCAGGTCGGTGGCGCTGACTATATGTCGCCGGAGGTGGTTGACCTGATAAAGAAATTGTTCAATGAAAAATAAATGAAAAATAATAATGAACAAATCAAAAGTTAATACAATGAAAAGGACACTATTTTTTGTAGCATTCTTATTTGTAAGTGCTGCATCATTCGGACAAATACTCAAGCCGGTAAAATGGTCTTATGCCTCAAAGAAAATCAATGCCAAAGAAGCCGTTTTATTTTTAAAGGCGACAATTGAAGATGGCTGGCATATCTATTCACAAACGGTTCCCGAAAATGGTCCGGTGCCGACGGGGTTTTCATTCCATCCATCGGATGGATACCAATTAAATGGGAAAACACACGCACCCAATCCTATCGTCAAACACGACCCGACTTTTGATATGGAAGTCGGCTACTACAAAAAATCGGTGGTCTTCCAGCAAAAGATAAAATTATCGGACAATTCACCTACGGTAAAAGGTACGCTTATCTATATGGTTTGTAACGACAAGCAATGCTTGCCACCCGAGGAAGTGGCATTCAGCATTCTCGTAAAATGAACATAATATGAGATTAATAACGAAAATAATAACGATACTATTCATCAGCGGATGGATGGCTGTTACTGCCAGTGCACAGACAGACAGCCTCATACCGTATGATGATGTAGAGTTTACGGAATTAACGGAGCAGCAGCCCCTTCAGCAGGACAGTGTCGCAGCATCCGCAGAGCCGGAAACTTCGCTAACAGCGGGAAACGCGGCTACATTGCAAAAGAATGGAGCCACTACGGATAATGGTTCGTTATGGGCAATTTTTATAGCGGGTTTCATTGGCGGTTTTGCAGCGCTTTTGATGCCCTGCATTTTCCCGATGCTGCCCTTAACCGTAAGTTTCTTTACCAAAAGCGGGCACACCAAAGGCAAAGCAGTAATACAGGCAATACTTTATGGCTTGTCAATTATAGTCATATATGTATTGCTGGGGATTTTGATTACCGTTATTTTCGGTGCGGATGCACTCAACAGCCTTTCCACCAACGGCATATTCAATTTCGCTTTCTTCGTTCTTTTGGTCGTATTCGCCTTTTCTTTTTTTGGAGCATTTGAGCTTTCGCTTCCTGCCTCACTTGCCAATAAATTAGACCGTAATGCAGACCGTGGCGGTTTATTGGGGCTTTTCTTTATGGCAGCAACATTGGCGGTGGTTTCGTTCTCCTGTACTGGCCCTATTATAGGGACGTTGCTTGTACAGGCGGCTACC
Organism: Sinomicrobium sp.; assembly: GCA_029266035.1. Lineage (GTDB taxonomy): Bacteria > Bacteroidota > Bacteroidia > Flavobacteriales > Flavobacteriaceae > Sinomicrobium. The sequence continues at coordinate 48,472 of JAJUFH010000017.1, read as the reverse complement.
ATGGGCGAGCTTTTAGGCCCCGCCATCGGGATGTTGGGGTTTGCATTGGCTTTGGCAATTCCCTTTACACTGTTTGCAATGTTCCCAAGCCTTTTAAAAAGCCTGCCGTCTTCAGGTGGCTGGCTGAACAGCGTTAAGATCACACTCGGATTTTTGGAGTTGGCCCTCGCTTTGAAATTTTTAAGCAACGTCGACCTTGCCTATCATTGGAATTGGTTTGACAGGGAAGTCTTTTTAGCGCTGTGGATTATCATTTTCGGGTATTTGGGCTTCTATTTATTGGGCAAACTGCGTTTTCCCGGCGATAGTCCGATGGCAAATATAAGCCTGCCAAGAATGGTACTGTCAATGGCTGTACTATCATTTACCCTGTATATGGTTCCGGGATTGTGGGGAGCACCTTTAAAGTCCATTTCGGCATTTTTACCGCCACAGGCCACGCAGGACTTCGACCTATATACTTCTTCGTTCGGAGGAACACGGACAGTGGTTAACGGAGAGATTGGCAAGACACGTAAGTATTCGGAAATATTCCATGCTCCACTCAACCTGGATGTCTTTTTCGATTATGAGGAAGGAATGGAATATGCAAAAAAAGCAGGCAAACCGGTTATGCTTGATTTTACCGGACACGCCTGCGTGAATTGCCGTAAAATGGAGGCTTCAGTATGGCCCGATAAGGGCGTGTATAGGTTATTGAATGAAGAGCTTGTTATCATACAGCTATATGTAGACGATAAGACTGCTTTACCTACGGAGGAACAGTACGTATCAACATTCAGTGGGAAAAATGTCCGTACCATAGGCAACAAATGGAGTGATTTCCAAGCAAGCAGGTACAACGCTAATTCGCAGCCTTATTATGTGCTGTTAGATCCATCCAATGAAGAAATGCTGGTAAAGCCTATTGGAGCAGACTATGACCCGAAAAGCTATTACAGTTTTCTTCAATCTGCCATCGACCGATACAAGAATAAGAATTGACAGAATTAGACAACAGTAAAAATCATTCAGTATGAAAATGCAATTTAAAAACTCGGTAGTTCGTTCAGGGATTTTCATCATGGCAGCCATTTCGCTGGCAGCTTGTGGAAATACGAATAAGAGCAAAGAGAACAAGGTCGAGAACGAGAATATGACAGCGGATGTTGGACAGGTAGAAACTCCAGCGGAAACTTCTGATATTTCCTTTAAAGACGAAGACGGAAAAACCGTATCGTTAAGCTCATTAAAAGGCAAGGTTGTGTATTCATCAACTTTTGGGCAACGTGGTGTCCTCCCTGTATTCACGAAATGCCATCCATTAACAAATTGAAACAATCTTTTAAAGGGAATGACGATATCGTGTTCCTGATGGTAGACGTAGATAATAAAATGGAAAAATCTTCCGCCTTTATGCAAAAGAACAATTATGTCCTGCCAGTATATGTTCCTGCAAGCAATATTCCACCTGATTTTTTGGGAGGAGCTATTCCCACTACAATTATTCTCGACAAAAGAGGTCAAATGATCAACCGTATTGAGGGTGGCAGGAATTATACAGATCCGGAAATAGTAAAAGCCCTGAAAGAATTAGTCGAAAAGTGATTCATAAACATTTAAAATATGATAAACAACAAGATTTCAAAGGAGAACCCGTCAGCAAATAAATTCTGGCAATTCATCAGGAAGAATGGCTTTTCTACGCTAATGGGAATTGTCATTGTGGTATTGCTTGTTAACCCCGATGCAAAATCATTGATGCTCCGGAAATTAATGTATACAGGATTATTTAATGCCAACATAGACGGGAAAGGCCCCAATACTTCAGACCTGTCCAATGTTCGTTTCGATTTTCTTGATAACAAAGACAATGTCCAAAATACATCATCGCTGAGGGGGAAAGTGGTATTCATTAATTTTTGGGCATCGTGGTGCCCGCCCTGCAGGGCCGAATTTCCATCCATAGAAGCGCTTTATTCAAAGTTCAGAAACAATCCTGATGTTTTCTTTTTGACTATTAACGAAGATAATGATCTTTCTGCTGCGTACGAGTATCTGAAAACAGAAAAGTATTCCGTTCCCTTTTACAGAACAAAAGGCAATATTCCGAGTGAAATATTCACCGGAGCATTGCCTACGACTGTTGTGCTTGATAAAAGTGGGAAGGTCAGGTTTCACCATGAAGGTTTTGCTAACTACGCATCAGAGAAATTCGTGAAACAGATTGAAGAACTGATCAGTGAATAGTACAGTTTGACTAATTTTTATTTTACGGCTATTTTAAAGCTACTCGTCGGGAGTTTTTCAGAATTTATCAGGTTTCCTTTACTAAAAGGGCTCCATCCATAGTAAATATTATACGGTTTTCCCGTGACGCGAATAATCACCTTATCATCTTTAATATATGCATCTGCCCTGGTTTTTCCATCGATAGAAAATCCCTTTAAAATTGTGCCCCCGGAGATGTCCAGTCCTCCTGCTGTATATTTGAAGGAGATGACCACCCTGTTGTTTTTATAAGCTGCTTTTTCGGGCAATGGCCCGGAGGGCACCACTTTTATACCGTAAATGTCCCGCAGGGCCCATCGTGCCAGTCTGTACCCTACATCTTTTTTGTTCCTGGGATGTACATCGTGCCTGGCTCCCAGGTCAGAACTTACCGCCATACCGGAATACGGTATCTTATCCAGTAATTTCCGCTGTTCATTTCTGAATCGGGGCCACAGGTGCGACTTATACTGCATCGTGTCTATCGAGGACAATTGCACCCAGTAAAAAGGCATTTCGGGTTGTTTCCACCTTTTGCGATAATCTTTTACCATTAATTCCTGTAATACTGCATATTCTCTTACGCTTTCCGGTTCCTGTGCATTGCTTTCTCCCTGATACCAGATGATCCCCCTGATCGGCATATTGACTATCGGGGCGATCCCGGATTCATATGCAAAACCCGGTTTATACGCATGGTTGGGTCCTGTTTCATCCCCGTAGATGGCCTTAACCTCCCCGACATTCTGATTTCCCCGTTCCCGTATCCATAAAGGTAATTCCTTATTGTTCAGCCAGTTTCCTTTTACTTTCGCTGAAAATCGCCTGTTTTTTCGTAACACATCCCTGTTTATAAATGTTTCGATCGGACATCCCCCGATGGCTAAGTTGACAAGTCCTACCGGAATACCTTCGTGCTCCATTATTCTTTTGCCAAAATAATAGCCAACAGCACTCATCTGCTTTACCGATGAGCTGTCGCTCACGGACCATTTCACCTGCTGATAAAATTTTTCAGGAGTCAAACGTTTCAAGAGGGAATCATTGTATATGGTTCCATACACATTTTTGCCGGCAAACCCGGGATTATAAAAACGTAATAACGGCAGACCGGCATTATTAATTTCCTCTTTAAAATGTTGCTCCCTCACCATAGGCCACTCCATATTGGATTGCCCCAAACACAGCCATACATCACCGATCACTACATTTTTAAGACTTATTTGTTCATTCCCCGACCGAAATACCACCCTCCGGGGAGTTTTACCGGCCTTTTGAGATTTCAAGGCCACAGTCCATGTTGAATCCGAAGCCACTGTAGTTTCTTTTACTTCTGACAAGAAGCTAACCCTTACTTTATTTCCAGGAACTCCCTTACCCCAGAAACGGACGGGTTTACCTTGTTGCAATACCATATTATCCGTAAATATATCCGGCAATGAGAGTTGGGCATATAAATTCACCACTCCGGCGAATATGAATATAAATACACCACTATATTTTTTCATTGTTCTTTTCTTTTAAAACCATACTGAACATATACCCAAATACAAAACACGATACAAGCCCGAGCAATGCATACATTAAAAAATTTATTGCCGTATATACGCTTACAAACCATATTAAGATTCCACTGAGCACCAGGCCTGTCAACGTTCCCCTGGAATTTGCCGTTTTTGTGAGCATGCCCAATAAGAACATGCCTCCCAATCCACCGGTGAACAATCCTAAAAACCTGTAGAACTGGTCCCAAAGCGATTTTATGCCGGAGTTGGCCATCCATAAGGCAAGTATGACCCCTACCAGTCCTGTCAGTACAGTGATCCACCGGGCTGTTTTCAACAATTTTAAATCGCCTGTTTTCGGATTGTAATGTTTATAGAAATCGTTACAAAAGGCCGTTGAAACCGAATTTAAACTGCTGCTTATACTGGACATGGCGGCAGAAAATATACCTGCGATCAAAAGCCCGGAAACCCCGACAGGTAACTCGTTGACTATATACCACGGAAAAATAGAATCGTTATTTGAAATTTCCGGGGATAAGCTGTTGGGCATTTCGGTATAAAAAATAAACAACAGGGTACCGATCCCGAAGAAAATGATCGTTGCCGGTAGGGTAAGCACGGCATTGGTGTACAATGTTTTTTGCGAATCCTTTACACTTCTGCTGGTCAAATAGCGTTGAACTATGGTCTGGTCCGTACCCTGTGTCACCATGGCCGAAGCCAGGCCTCCTATAAATACCACCCAAAAAGTGGATTCCGTAAAATCAAAATCCAGATCTGCAATATTAAACTTACCTTGCTCGGAGGCATAGCTGATCATTTCCCCGAAAGGGGTTTCGGTATGAAGCAATATCCAGACAACCGCCAAAACGCTACCGCCCAAAAGTACAATGACCTGCAATACATCCGTCCATATTACGGCCTCTATCCCTCCAAAAGTGGTGTAGGCGATACAGATGATCCCCATAATAAGAATACTGGTTTCCACGGAAATCCCGGTTACAATGGAAATGGCCAAAGAAGGGAGTAGCAATACTATGCCTATTCTTCCTAGCTGGAATAGAATAAATGACAGGCTGCCCAGGGCCCTGGCCAAGTAATTGAACCTGTCTTCCAGGAATTCGTAGGCCGTCCTGATCTTTAACCGGTTGAAGTACGGAATAAATAAGAACGCGATCAAGGGCGTAATGGCTATGGCCGCTATATTCAAAAAGAAGTATGACCAATCCGTAATAAATGCCTTGGCAGGAATAGCCATAAAGGTGATGGCACTCAATAAGGTCCCGAAAACACTTAGCCCCGAGGCCCACCACGGTATTCTCCCGCCTCCTACAAAATAATCTTCCGTGGATTTTTGTTTTCTGGAAAAGTAGATCCCGATAGCCAGGGACAGCATTAAATATAAAAAGAGAACGGCATAGTTTAACCATCCAAATTTACCTTTTCTTTCTCCGGTACTGAATTGGAGAACTTCCGGAGTCCTGATCCCGGGTGACACTTCGCCGGAAACAATTAAAAAATCATCTCCTCTTTTAAAGGATAATGCCGTTACCGGAATGTGTCCCTCCAATGTATCGTACACAAACCATTTATGGGTAATGGTGTTATAGGCCAGTACTTCCTTTTGAAAGCCCGGATGATGGTTTAAGATATCTTTTCTCTTCTGGATAAGCCCGGCCTTAAGGGAATCATTCTTTTGGCGGCGCTCTTCTAATGACAAACGTTCTATTTTATCGAACAGTTTTTCATCAGAACCTCCGTAAACCAGGATATGCATGGAGCCCTTTGCCGCTACCGAAGCCCCCATGACCACCTTCTCCTCTCCGTGTATCAAAATTTTTCCTTCTTCTTTCCAGTCTCCTGTTTTCAAATCATAAGAAAGATAGCCGGACAGGGCCACGGACTTTTTCCCGGTCATTTCATTTCTCCCTCCGATGACGAATATTTTTTTGGCGGTAGAAGTTTCCTGAACAGCCATGGCATGGACAGCTCTCGGCGGGCCGGGAAAGTTTGGCAGTTTTTCCCAGGCACCACTGTTGCTGTGGATATTTATACGGTAAAAAGCGTTTGTACTCCCTTTATCGTTTTTTCCCCCCGCAACATAAATATATCCGTCAACATAAACGGCAGCCGTATAGGACAACGGTTCGGGCAAAGGGGCATATTCATTTACAACAACTTCTTTGTTGTCTGCATCATACTTAAACAGAAAGACCTTATCACTTGTGGTATCCCGGTTATCTCCTGGAAAGAACGGACAAAGTGAGCCACCTAAAACGGATAAAAGTGAGCAGTGTAAATGAAGTGTTTAAAATCGATTCATTCTTGGTGTAAAGTTAGCTTTTATTTCTTAGTTTTTTCCGCATAGATTCTCCCTTAATATTAATCCGGTGTGCGGTATGTACCAGGCGATCTAAAATAGCGTCCGCAATAGTCTGTTCCCCGATGGTTTGATGCCAGGCCTCTATAGGAAGCTGGGAAGCCATAATGGTGGAGCGTTTTCCGTGCCTGTCTTCGATAATTTCCATCAACGTTTGCCTATTGATATGATCTAAGCCTTTTAATCCAAAATCGTCAAGGATCAGTACATCCTGTCTTTCCAGTTTGTTGATCTGTTTGATATAGGACCCGTCAGCCTTTGAAGTTTTGAGCATGGTAAAGAGTTTATTGGCATTAAAGTACATGGCCTTATAGCCCAGTGAACAAGCCTGATGACCTATGGCTGAAGCGATATAGCTTTTTCCGGTCCCTGTACTACCAGTAATCAATATGTTTTCTTTTTTATCTATAAATTGACAGGAAGCAAAGCGCTGTATTTGATTTTTATCGATGTTCCTGGCAGCGTCGAAGGCGATGTCTTCCATCACGGCTTTGTACCTGAACTTTGCGGCCTTGGTCAGGCGTTCAATTTTTCTGTTCTGCCGGTCATCCCACTCGGATTGCAACAGATAAGCGATCAGTTCATCATTGGTATAAGCAATGCTCTGCGAGGACAGAGCGCTCGTAAAAGCCCTATACATGCCATAGAGCCTTAATTCCTTCATTTGTTCTAATGTTTGTGTATTCATAGTATTGATTTTTACTTATAATAATCACCGCCCCTGATGTTTTTATGGTTAGGGATGTCGGTATGTTCTTCGATATCTTCATCGAGTTTGTCCCATCCATTTGCAAGGATACGTTCTACCATGTTATAATTATAGGCTTCATAGCCCAGGGCCCTTTTACAAGCATTATCCAAACGTTGGTTGCCTGCTTTTTTAGCCAGGTGAAGTATGCCAAGACATGATTTATAGGATTGTTCCGGATGTTGTTTTTTATCGAGTATTTTAATGATATAGGCCTTACAAGCCTCTCCTATATGGCCTGCCCAAGCGATGAACTTCTCCGAACTCCATTCGCTGACAAACCTGTGGTATGAAGGCATATGCTCTTTGGTGGTGGTATATCCGTATTTCTTTTTATCCCTTTCATGGACAGCCAAGCGTTGTTGGTTATGGTAAATCTCTACCAGGCTATCGGAATAGATAATCCGGATACGCTTTCCTATATGCTTGTAGGGTACACTATAGTAATGTTTATCTTTACTTAGATACACATGGCTGTTTTTATGAACGGTGCCATTAGCGGAAGATTTAACCTCATACCGCTTTGCCGGCAACGGTTTGAGAGCTTGTTTTTCGATTTCCATAAATAGAGAATAGCGGGAGTATTCTCTCCCTCTAAAAGGCATCTTGTTATGCTGTTCCAACAAAAAGGCAATGGCCTTGTTCAATGAAGGTTTATCATAAAAGATCTGGTTTCTTAAAGGGGCAAAGACCCTGGTGTAGATAATCCTGACGGCATTTTCGACTATAGCTTTGTCCCTGGGTTTGTAGGTCCTTGTGGGAAGTACAGCGGTTTGATAGTATTCGGCAAAATCGGCAAAGGTGTCGTTCACTCGTGGTTCATACCGACTGGCCTTGGTCACGGCTGCTTTAAGATTGTCCGGAACAAGGGCCTCAGGTACGCCCTTATAAAACCAAAATGCATTCTCCGCACAGTGTATAAAATCTTCTTTCTTTTGACTCTCACAGGCCTCAACGTAGGTATATTGGCTACTGCCCAACACACAGACAAAGACTTCCAACTCCTGTATTTCCCCGGTGTGCCGGTCTACTATGGGAAGCTTCTTTCCTGTAAAATCGAGGAATAGTTTATCCCCTGCCTTATGGGTAAAATGCATCACAGGAGAGACCTCTTTGGTCCATTGCCCGTACCAATAACGGAACTGTGTAAGTTGATACCCGTCAGGATGTTTTTTATGATACTCCTGCCAGAGCAACTCCTTGGTGACCCCGGTTTTACGCAACTCTTTGTCAAAATAGGGGAAGTAGCTTTCCAAAGTGCGTAAGCGTTCACTCTTGGGCTTTTCAGTGGAGTTAAAAAGGGTATGAAGCTCCTCCTGGGTCATGGCCTCTACTTCATAAGAGGTCAGCTGGTAACGTTGAAAAAAAGCGATGTACTTGCTTACGGTATTACGGGAGATCCCCAACTGGGAACTGATCCGGCGCTTACTGACCCCGGCACTGTATAACTTGAATATCTTTTTTACTTTTCGCATTTCTATTTGTTTGTTGGCCATAATCTTTTTAACAAAAAAAGACTATTGCGCACACTTCAAATAGAATCGATTTTTAGTGGTTCACTTTCACCCGCTGTGCTATGCTCACTTTCACCCGTTTTTAGTGGTATACTATATCCGTTTTTTGCAATATAGACATAAATGGATAAAAACCGAAAATAAAATATCCATGAGACACGTCGTTCATAAATATTTTTTGTTCACGTAACGTGAACGTTGTATATTTGTGAACAAATGAAACAGGAAATAGTACATACGGCTTTAGAAAACCTCTGGGATACAGCTCATATAAAAGCGAAGTGGGCACCCGTTGGTCCTTTGGATGGTGAAACCACATTCATCATAAATGCTAACCGTTATACATTTGTCACCACAGTTAAAAAGGAACTGCGCGAACACCAGCTTCATCACATCATCGACCATAATAGCAAGTTCAATAATTTTTTGATCATTGCCGAACACATATTCCCAAAAATAAAGAGACAACTCCGCGAACTCGATATTGCATATCTGGAAACCAATGGAAATATCTTCTTAAAAAAAGACCACCTATATTATTTAATAGATACGAATAAAAAAGCTACAATCCGGAAAGACAAAGCCAACAGGGCTTTTACTAAAACAGGGCTCAAGGTGGTTTTTCATTTTCTCCTCGATAAAGAACTGGTGAACAAGACCCATCGGGAAATCGCAGAATACACCCGGGTGGGCTTAGGCAACATTCCGCAAATCATCAACGGATTAAAAGAAACAGGGTATTTGTTACGATTAAATAAAAAAACATATACCTGGGATCATAGAAAAGAACTGCTCGACCGATGGGTAAACGAATATGCAACGGAGTTAAGACCTAAAATAATTAAGGGAACCTATAAACTTCCGGGTAACTGGAAAAAACTACCCCTCAATAAAGAAGTTACTGTTTGGGGCGGTGAACCTGCTGCGGACATTTTAACGAATTATCTAAGACCGGAAAAGTTTATCCTCTATACCAAAGAAAACAAAACCGATATCATTAGAAATTACAAACTGCTACCCAAGGTTGGCGGAGAATTGGAATTACTGGACATGTTCTGGGAAGAGCATCATACAGAAGGGATTGCCCCTCCTCTGCTCATCTATGCCGAACTAATTTTGGCCGGGGGAAAAAGAAATAACGAAACCGCAAAATTGATCTACGATGAGTACATCCAACCAGACTTATAAAGAACTGGCCATCCCCCATTTCAAGGAGGTTTTTGAGCTCATTGATCATGTGATGGTCAAGCATAACATCCCATATTATCTCATCGGGGTTAGTGCCATCGCTTTAGAATTACTCAAAAATGGTGTTAAACCCAGCAGGGGTACCAAGGACATTGATTTTGCCATTATGATCTCCTCCATACAAGAATATGATGAACTCAGTACATCATTAATCACTCATGGATTTAACAAGGTAAAAGCTCCCTGGACCTTTTATAGCCCAAAATATGATGTAGCTGTAGATATTTTACCTTTTGGAGAGATTGAAGAACAAGATACCATCCGGTTTCACCAACGCTATTCCGACTTGCATGTCCTTGGGTTTAAAGAAGTATTGGAAACTCCCGAAACGGCTTATGTAGAAGAAAAAATTGTCAACATCCCTCCCCTGGCGGGAATGATTGTCTTAAAGCTGGTTTCATGGAGTGACAGACCTGAGGAAAGGGAAAATGATTTGACGGATATCCTACGGATCATTGAGCACTATTTTGAGCACAATTTTGATGAAATCGTTGAATTTCACCACGATACATTTCCCGAAGAAGGTTTTGACCCATTGATCATTGCTGCTGAAGTACTGGGTAGAAAGGCCAGGTTGTACCTTAAAAAATCAGATGTGCTTGCCCAAAGGATTTATGATGTCCTGGAAAACAGTTTGAAGGAAGAAAGTCAGTCCATTATAGCCAAAGAATGGGCGAAATCCAAAGACTGGAGTATTGAATATGCCATGTCGATACTCAAAGCATTTCATCATGGAATAATCCGATAATTTAATGTCGGTATTTCAATATCATACGATAGATAGCACCAATCTTCCCAGACCTTGACAGTTGATAGCTTTACCCTTTAGAAGTTAGCCTATCCTACAAGCCAATATATAGGTTGAAATGGACAATTATTATATCAAATACATCCCTCCTTTAAAGTTCTACTTTACGATCTGTAAATGATTGTATGATGTTAATTTATAGTCCGGTTTTTCCTTGGTATTAGCTTTGAGTACTGTTCTTAATTGAGCAAAATCCTGGCTTATTTTCTTTTCAAGTACGCGGGCATAACGCTGTGTCGTGGAAAGTTTGGTATGTCCCAAAAGTTTGGATACGGTTTCCATGGGGACATTATTCAACAAGGTAATAGTGGTAGCAAATGTATGTCGCGCCACATGAAAGGTCAAATGCTTGTTTATACCTGCCTCTTTAGCAATTCTTTTCAAATATTTATTGATAGTCTGATTGGCAAATACAGGTAACAGGGAATAATCATTGGAAATATCCGGATAATTTGCGTATTTATCTAATATTTCTTTTGCCTGTTCCAATAATGGAACCTTTACCGGTGTCTTAGTCTTCTTTCTTTTGACATTGATCCAATGATCTCCATCAATGCCGGTGACTATCTTATCTTTTTTTAAAAGTTTAACCTCTATATAACATAAACCCGTATAGCAGGAAAAAATGAAAACGTCACGCACTAACTCCAACCCCTTATCCTGAAAGATGTGGTTTTTTAGTCGTTCAATTTCATGATCTTCCAGAAAATCATTATCAAAATCATCGTATTTCAGCGTATAGGGTAAAAAAGGGTTTTGTCCTATCCATCCATGTTTAAACGCCAGGCCGACGAGTTTTTGGAAACGTTCCATATGCTTCATCACACCATTGTTATTCAATGGTTGAGAAGGCTTCAGGGGATATTTTGGTAAATAATTTTCAAATTCCGTGATCAATGTATAATTAATGAGAGCCAACTTCATATCCTTTTCCTTAAATTTCCATTGCATAAAATTGTATAAATATTGTTCAGTGGCATTATAATTCTTCGCCGTACCGTCTTCCAGGTTATCAATTTCATTTAACCTGTGATATTTTATCAAGCCTGCTAATGTAGTCACAGGACGATCTTTGCCCAGGTAACGAAGTTTAATGGAAAGCGCAGTAATTGGCTTGCCTTCGGAATGAAGTTCTCTATGAGCCTCTATTAATCGGGCATGCACGTCGTCCAGATATTGGTTGATGTGCTTTGCACCTGAAGCATGAGGGTTAACTCTACCGGTCGAAGTAACCCAATATTTAGCGGCAACAGCTCTTTTTATACTTATATCAGCTCGTTTACCATCTACTGTAATCCTTGCATAAACAGGAATCTGACCGTTTTTTCTTTTCGCTGTCTTTTTCAGCCAAAAATGAATACTAAATGTTGTTGAAGTTTGCATCACTTTCGTTTTTGATTAGAAAATCAGTTAAAACGAAAGCCAAATCGCCGTGAAAGTCAAATGCGGCTTTGAACCCTTAATTTACAAAATCTTTACCTATTATAAAATAGGACACCGATTAGGACACCTTAAAATATAGGTTCAAAACAAAACAAATGAAAATAGTAAAAATATAATTTGCTGATTTTCATTTGTTTAAATTTTAATTGGTTTGTAATAAACCCAAAAATGTCGGGGTGGCAGGATTCGAACCTGCGACCTCCTGCTCCCAAAGCAGGCGCGATAACCGGGCTACGCTACACCCCGTAGTACAGGAATTATCCTGTCATTTCAATAAGTTGTTCGGTTTTTAAATTTCCCGATTTTCATCGAGTGCGATAACCGAACGGCAATCTAATGAAGCGGAGAGACAGGGATTCGAACCCTGGCAACACTTACGCGTTGACAGATTAGCAATCTGCTCCATTACCACTCTGGCACCTCTCCATTGTTTACACAATATTTTAAGAACGTATTTCGTTGTTAAAATGCGGATGCAAATGTAATGGTTCGATGCGTATAACGCAACTATTTATCTGACTTTTTTACGGTTTTTGTGCCATTTTTATATACCTGATTAAAAATCAATAATATACTATTCAGGGTATTCTATTCGAAGATGGTAAATATTGGTGAGTTTGCGCTTGAATACCTTTTTGACATCCTCGATTTCCTTAAAGGTAATATTGGCATTGAGAAATTGTTCCGCTTCAATCTGTTTGCTTACAATTTTCTCAACAAAATCGTTTATCATAGTAAAGGTGGGGTTTTTTAGACTTTTTGATGCGGCTTCGACAGAATCGGCCATCATGACTATTGCAGTCTCCTTAGAAAAGGGGATGGGACCGGGGTACTGATAATCTTCTATCGCAGTATTTTTGTCTTGTTCCAGCTGCTTTTTGTAAAAATAATACACGGTATTGGTGCCGTGGTGGGTGCGTATAAAATCTATCACCCGGTCGGGAAGCTTGTGTTTACGCGCCATTTCTATACCGTCTATTACGTGATCTATGATGATTTTGGCACTTTCTTCCGGTTCGATCTCATCGTGCGGATTCACTCCTGTAATTTGATTTTCGGTAAAGTATACAGCATTGTTCATCTTGCCGATGTCGTGATAGAGTGCTCCTACTCGAACCAGCATGGCATTGGCTCCAATCTCATTGGCTGCAGCTTCGGCAAGATTGGCAACTTGTAGCGAATGATGAAAGGTTCCGGGGGCTTTATCCGATAATTCCTTTAATAGTTTGGTATTTGTATCGGATAGCTCTAACAGGGAAACATCTGATACCAATCCAAAGAGTTTTTCGTAGATATAGATCAGAGGTTGAGCAAAAAGAGTAGCCAGACCGTTTAGTATAAACAATCCGAAATTGAGCCATACGATATCGTTGAGGTTGCCTTCGTGTATTACGGTAAAAGCTAGATAGGTAATCATATACACCAGTGTAATCTGCCCTACAGAAATAAACAGATTGGCTCTTCTGTAAAGCTCTGATACGGTGAGTATGGTGACTACTCCGGCAATGATCTGTAAAAAGATATACTCAAAACTATTGGGCACTACAAAACCGAGTAGCAAGACGGTAAGAGTGTGCACAAAAAAGCCAAGTCTACTGTCGAAAAAGGCCTTTAACACAATAGGGAGGATACACAGAGGAACTACATATACATAACTATTGTCGTATTTCACCGCCAAAGTGGTGATAAAGACCATGGTGATGATATTCACGAAGATAAAGGTGACCTTCGTATTGTCGTTGAGGATGTCTGTGCGAAATTTGCGCAAAAAGAGAAACAGCATTACAAAAGCCAGTCCAACCAGAATAATGTAACCGAAGAGTATCCAGTAGTAATTGGTACCTTTCCAGATATGAGAGGTGTATTCTTGTTGCAGTGAGTATAGCTTTTCGTATTTTTCACCTTCTACAACTTCCCCGTTGAGAATAATTCGTTCGCCTCGCTCTATGGTTCCCTTGGTGGCGTATACGTTTTCGAGTTCTTCTTTCAGGGCTTTTTCAGAAAAGTCTTTGTTCCAACTTATATTAGGTGTTACTATCTTGCTGAATAGTTTGTAAAACTCTGATTTATAAGACAAAAGTCTTCGTTTCTTAAGGTATTGGTCGAGGTGTTTTTCAAGATCGCCTAGCCGTATTATTCGCTCTTTATTTACTACAGCTACCTCATTTCCTTTTACCAGGTGTATAAAGCGCCCTGAAGGCATGTTCTCCTTATCGTCAATAATGCCTTTGTCGTAGATGGTACTGAGAAAGTCTTCCCCGGCTTTTTGAAGTTCTTCACGCTGTATAAAATTGCTGTATTCGGCGGTATACTGTTCTTGCACCCTCGATAGGGTATTTGTATCGTAGGCGTAATACGGAATAAATTCTCTCCTGACTGTTTCGCGTTCCTCTTCCATTTCCGCATCGGTTTTGAGTATTGGAAAATCGAAGGGAGCATACAAGCTCTCGTATTGCCAAGGTTTTCCCTTTTGCAATTCGTATTTGAATTTACCCGCTTTTGGAAAGAGGTATACCACCAGAGCGGTAGCAGAGATAAAAAGGAAAATCTTGTATATCAGTGACTGATTGCGATAAATATTGTGAAAGCTCTGTTTCATTCAGGAAAATATTTGTTCAAATTTAAACAAAATTGTTTCAAGAGCACGCTCGTAATATATCTCCTTTGGATATGACAGTAGTATTCAGAGTCTGTTTTTGCCTTTTTGAAGCAATAACCTCCATACGATGACTATGCTGATAAGAATAATACTCGCACAGAAGAGAAAGAGGTATTCCATGCCAAACACATTGATTACGGTACCTTCTAGCGGACCGGTAAGTCCGAGGGAAATATCGATAAAGAGTCCGTAACAAGCCAGTGCAGCGCCGGCATTGGAAGGAGGTACCAATTTTACGGCCTCGACTCCAAGGGCTGGAAAAACCAGCGAAAATCCCAATCCAGTAATAGCCGCACCGAATAGTGCGGTATTGGGGTGAGAGGCCATAAACAGTACGACAAGTCCGGCCGTTTCTACAATTAGACAGACCAAGGCCACTTTGAGTCCTCCGTGTACATCGATCTTGCCGGAGAAAAAAAGCCTTCCCGAGATAAACAGCAGGCTGAAAGTGGTGAGGCAGAGTGCGGCATTAGACCAGTGAAAATAATCGTAATAAAGGGTTATGAAATTAGACAGTCCCCCAAATCCAAGTCCTGCCAGTCCTAAGCAAATACCAAAAGGCGCTACCAATTTCAACACCTTAAAAAAACCGATCGGTTTTGCTTTAAAATGTCCTTTGACCGCCTTTTTTGACAAGGCAAATAGCAGACTTACAAGAGGAATAATAAATATGGCTATCGCGATGTATTCCACTTTCCAGTGCTCGCCTATCAGTACGCCTAGTGGAGCTCCCACTGCCAGAGCGCTGTAACTGGCAACACCGTTGTAGGAGATGGCAGTAGCCGTGTGTTTTTCTCCCAGAGCCAGCATGGCCCAGTTGATAGGACTAGCTCCGATCATGCCTTCTGCACATCCGGTAATAAGTCGTGTTATAGCCAATAGTATAAGGCACAACATACTGTTTTCTTCCACTTTAAATGCGGCAAACATCAGTATAGCACTTGCCATAAAGCCAATCATACTCGTCAGTACTACGGGTTTAGGACCGCGGGTATCTACTACTTTTCCGGAAATCCCCCTTACCACAAAGGTGGCGACGTATTGCAAGCTGATAACGGCTCCAGCTACGATCTCGCTATACCCCAGTGTTTTGTGAATGTATATAGGCAATACGGCCAAAGGGATCCCGATACAGAGATACCCGAGAAAAGAGAATGAAACAAAACCGACAATTTGCATCTTAACGCGATGTTCGCCGGTGGAAAGTGTAGTATCAAGCGACATAATTACAAGCTGTAAAAACAAGTGTTTTTTGCGGCTGCAAAGGTAGGTATCAATATATTAATTGTACTATAAACACCTTGTTTTTTTGTTAGTTTATATGGAGGTTTTAGGAGAACTCCAGTAGGACTACTGCATATCGATGGCATAAATCATTATTTTTGATGTATATCTCATATCTTTGTAGTTATGGAAGATATTAAAAATAGAGAAGATGTAGCACTCCTGGTTCGCACCTTCTACGGACAGGTGAGGGAAAACGAAGAAATAGGACCTTTTTTTAATAAGATGATTACCGACTGGGAAGAGCATTTTGAAAAACTTACCGATTTCTGGGAGTCTAATCTGTTTTTTAAGGGGTTGTATCGAGGCAACCCGAGAATTGCCCACGCCAAGGTAGATGCAGCCTTTGGTCACAGTGTGGAGAACCGTCATTTTGGAGTGTGGCTGAACATCTGGTTTTCTACTATAGACAGCTTGTTTGCCGGCGAATTAGCTGAAAGGGCAAAGAACAACGCCCGAAAAATGTCGACTCACCTGTTTATGAGCATTTACCGGGACAGGACCAGTTAGTATTCGCCGGACAGGTCCGATTGTCGGAATGACACTAAAAGACAAGTAGACTTGGAAACCAAATCACCACAAACTGGCAGGGTCAAAGGTCAAACTTTAAACCCGCAATCTTCAATCAGCAAGCGAAACTCGAAACCTCTCTTCATTTTTTTACAGAGCTGATAAATATTACGGTCGGGATATTTATCTCGCCGCAATAGGGCTGTGTGATAAGTTTACAATCAGTTGTAGTACTTACTGTTCCAGGCCAGTCCGTTGAAATTTTTTCCCCGGGCAAAGGCGTAGAAAAAGGTAATGCCACAGAGTGATTTCAAGACAAATAAAAACAGCAGCCAAAAATGCCACGCTTCCGGGTGGGGAGTAAACCATTTCAGTGGGGTAAGTGCTGTGACTGCAATACTGATGACCACCATGAGTACAAAGAGGGTAAATAAGTTTTTAAAGGGATACATCAACCATTTTCTCAAGGGGTGAAGGTCATTTCCCCACTTGTGGACTAGGTAGTAATAATCGTTGCCTAGAGGGACGAAAAGCAAGGGGTCGTCGGCATTTTCCAATCTGAACAATCGGGCGGGGGCCACTATTTTAAATCCGGACAATGTAGTTTGGTGCAGTCTTTCGAGAGTTTTGATCTCGGAGAGTGCTTCTTGTGGAAATGTACCCTTAAAGTATTTACTATCTAAAAATCGCAAGCGATAGTCTGTACATATCTGTTTGATGTGAGAGATGTGGAATATTTTGTCTGTTTCCAGCTTTTCAAAATCCAATGTATGAGAAATCGATGAGCCTCGATTTAGTTTTTGAGTGATATGAAGATCCTTTTGGTGTTCCTTCTCCAGTATGTTTTTCACCTGCTTTAACAAATCTGGGTTATGTGATTTCCCATCTTTGTATTCCTTTAATTTCTGTTCTAAATTAACCCTGTGTAACACCATTTTACTCAAGTCTAAAAGGTTTTCTCAAAATTAGTGAAAACAAAAGTGAACGTCAAGAAAATGTCGACTTATGTTTTCTGTCAAAAAAGGAGACGACCATTTGGCCGCCTCCTGTCGCATTTCCCTGTGGGATTTTATTTCACATTTTAACTTCTTAGGCCAAATCGAAACGGTCGAGTTGCATCACTTTGTACCATGCGGCTACAAAATCGTCAACGAACTTTTCACCGGCATCGGAGCAACCGTACACTTCGGCTACCGCTCTCAGTTCGGAGTTGGATCCGAATATGAGATCAGCTCGAGTAGCGGTCCATTTCACTGCACCCGACTTGCGGTCGCGTCCTTCGAATAATTCCTGGTTATCCGGAGATACGGGTTTCCACTCGGTATTCATATCTAGGAGATTTACAAAGAAATCGTTGGTGAGTTTTCCGGGAGTATGTGTAAATACGCCGTGTTTTTCTCCGTTGTAATTGGTTCCCAACATACGCAGTCCTCCAATGAGAACGGTAAGTTCTGGAGCGGTGAGGTTAAGCAATTGAGCCTTGTCTATCAGTAGAGCCTCGGTTGCGACATCAAATTTGGTTTTTCGATAGTTTCGGAAGCCGTCTGCTGCAGGTTCCAAGTATTTGAAGTCTTCGACATCAGTTTGTTCCTGAAGTGCATCCATACGGCCTGGGGTAAAGGGAACAGTGATGTTATGCCCTGCTTCTCCTGCGGCTTTTTCCACACCAACACCCCCAGCGAGGACGATGAGATCGGCTAGAGAAATTCTTTTGCCTCCAGTTTGGGTATTGTTAAACTCTTGCTGTATGCCTTCGAGTACGGAGAGTACTCGGGACAGTTGCTGTGGGTTGTTTACTTCCCAGTCCTTTTGGGGGGCTAGGCGTATTCGGGCACCATTGGCTCCACCGCGTTTATCAGACCCCCTGAAGGTAGAGGCAGAGGCCCAAGCCGTACTCACCATTTCGGCTACGGTTAAGCCAGAATTTGCTATTTTATTTTTCAGTTGAGCTATATCACTTTCGTTTACCAGTTCGTGATCTACTTTCGGTATAGGATCTTGCCATATTAAGTCTTCTTGAGGAATCTCCGGTCCGAGGTATCTCGATTTAGGTCCCATATCGCGATGGGTAAGTTTGAACCAGGCTCTTGCGAAAGCATCGGCAAACTCGTCGGGGTTTTCGTAGAATCGCCTTGATATTTTCCCGTATATCGGGTCATATCGCAGCGATAGGTCGGTAGTGAGCATGGTGGGGCGATATTTCTTATTGGGGTCGAAAGCGTCGGGAGTAGTGGGTTCTGCATCTTTTGCTACCCATTGTTTAGCCCCGGCAGGACTGAGCTCCATTTCCCATTCGTATTTAAAGAGATTGTCGAAAAAGAGATTGCTCCACTGAGTGGGAGTCTGTGTCCATGTCACTTCCGGTCCGCCGGTAATGGCATGAGGGCCAGCACCGGTACCGAAGCTGTTTTTCCATCCCAATCCCATTTGCTCTATAGGGGCTGCTTCGGGCTCCGGACCTACATAGGTTGCGGGATTGGCTGCACCATGTGTTTTCCCGAAACTGTGTCCTCCTGCAATCAAGGCTACGGTTTCTTCATCGTTCATGGCCATTCGCTTAAAGGTCTCTCGAATATCTTTGGCAGCAGCAATAGGATCTCCGTTTCCATTCGGTCCTTCGGGATCTACATAGATGAGTCCCATAACCACCGCGGCGAGAGGATCTTCCAATTCGCGATTTGAGGTGTATCTCTTGTCGTCTAGCCAGGTAGTTTCCGATCCCCAGTATACATCGTCCCAGGGTTCCCAGGAGTCTTCTCTTCCACCGGCAAATCCGAAAGTCTTGAAGCCCATAGACTCAAGAGCTACATTTCCGGTCAACACAATCAGGTCTGCCCAAGATATTTTTTTCCCGTACTTTTGTTTTATGGGCCATAAGAGTCTTCTGGCCTTGTCTAAACTGGCATTGTCTGGCCAACTGTTGAGTGGAGCAAACCGCTGTTGCCCTCCGTCTGCACCCCCGCGCCCGTCGCCTATACGATAGGTCCCCGCACTGTGCCAGGCCATACGGACAAAGAGTCCGCCGTAATGCCCGAAATCTGCCGGCCACCAGTCCTGTGAATCGGTCATGAGTTGGTGTAGATCCTCTTTCAATGCTTTAAAATCTAGACTTTTAAAAGCTTCTGCATAATTGAAATCTTTATCCATCGGATTGGAGAGGGTAGAATTCTGTCTCAGAATATTTACTTTTAACTGATTGGGCCACCAGTCGCGGTTTTTAGGACCACCACCTGCAGCCTGCTTTGGAGCATGTCCTGAAAAAGGACATTTTCCCATACCATTTGAATTGTTTTCCATAGGTCTGTTTTTAAGTTGCAATACTGTTGTAATATTCTCTCTAAAGTTAGTAAAAACGCAGTGATTTACCTAAAAAGCATATAAAATGTTATGATTAAACTATAAGGTATGTTTATAGTTTTTACGAATAGAATTGTATATCGTTATTTATGAGGAGAGAAGTGGAGATATTAAAAAAACAAAGGGCAAACACAGCTTATAAAATCCGTATTTGCCCTTTTTGGAGGAATTGTTTTCGGTAAAAACTACCGAAGCTCAGCCTTTAATTTGCTTTCAAAAGCTTCTCGGTATTTTTCCATTATACGGTCGATCTGTTTGTCCGTAAGGGTTTTGTTTTTGTCTTGGAAAGTAAAGCTCACCGCATACGATTTCTTACCATCGGGCAGTTTATCGCCCTCATAAACGTCAAACAGATTGATGTCTTTTAGCAGGCTATGATCCGTTTTGCGCGCTGTTTCATATATATCGCTAAATCTTATTCCATTGTCGATAAGCAGGGCAAAATCTCTTCTCACTTCGGGGAATCTTGGGATCTCGTCGTACTTGATATTGTCGGTATTGAGATGTTGCAAGATATGATCCCATCGGAAGTCGGCGTAAATAACTTGCTGTTTTATATCGAAGGCCTTTAGGATATGCTGTCTAACGATTCCGAGTGAAACCAGTACAACACTACCTGCGGTCAATGCTATTCCTTCACTAAAGATATCGCTTTGCACAGGGCTATAGGTGATATCTTTAATTCCCAACCGTTCTAGAACGATCTGCACTATACCTTTGGCTTGGAAGAAATCTGTAGGTGTCACCGGAATTTTCCAGTTTTCCTCATTTCTATTTCCGGTGAGGAATAGTGCGAGACTTTTGTGTTCTTCTCTTTTTTCTCCGAACTGGTGGTACGATTTTCCAAATTCGAAGAGTTTGAGGTTAGATCGCTTTCGGTTGATATTGTAAGCAATGGCTTCCAGTCCTGAAAACAGCAGTGTTCTTCTCATGATGGAGAGGTCGTTGCTGAGTGGGTTGAGCATTCGCACATTGTTCTCGTCCTTGATATCTTGTGATAGTTCGTTGTACTTGGGCGAGGTCAGTGAATTGGCCATAATTTCGTAGCATCCCTGAGCTACGAGTAGTTCGGCAATTTTGTTCTGTATCTTGTAATCTTCGAATCGGGAAGAATAAGATACTGAAGCGTTTAGCTTTTCTCCAGGTTTTATGTTGTTATAACCGTATACGCGCAGTATTTCTTCGATGACATCGGCTTCGCGCTGTACATCTACACGATAGGAAGGAATAGTGAGTCCCATTCCGGCTTCGGTTACATTGTTGACCTTGATATCCAATGAACTCAGTATAGATTTTACTGTTTCTTCAGGCAAATTCTGACCTATGAGTTTGTTTATTTTGTCGTAGTAGAGAAACACCTGGAAGTCTTCAAATTTCTTAGGGTACATATCTACCACATCACTGGTGATTTCTCCTCCGGCTACTTCCTGAATTAGCAGTGCAGCTCGTCGCAATGCATACTCTACATTCTTGATATCTATTCCCCTTTCAAATCGGAAAGAAGCATCGGTGTTTAAGCCGTGTCTTTTTGCAGATTTACGCACAGATACCGGATTGAAATAGGCACTTTCGAGAAAGATGCCAGTGGTACTCTGAGAAACTCCCGAGTGTTCACCTCCAAAAACACCGGCTATACACATGGGTTTTTCAGCGTCACAGATCATCAGATCCTCTTCGTGCAATTCTCTATCTACTCCGTCTAGTGTGACAAACCGACTTCCCGCTTCGGCTTTTTTTACGATGATTTTTTGTCCGGCTATTTTAGCCAAATCAAAGGCGTGAAGTGGTTGCCCCAGTTCGTGTAACACATAGTTTGTAGCGTCGACCACATTGTTTTTTGGCGTAATACCAATAGCTTTAAGTCTGTTTTGTAGCCATTGTGGAGAAGGCATCACTCGAAGTCCTGAAATGGTTACTCCTGCATATCTCGGGGCTAAGACCTTGTCTTGTACGTCTACATCTATACGCTGAGTTCTGTTATCTACCCGAAAGCTACTTGCCGACGGTGTAATCATCTCGATGCTTATCTCTTTGCGAAGCAGTCCTGCTCTGAGATCTCTCGCCACTCCAAAATGGCTCATAGCATCGGCTCGGTTGGGGGTAAGACCTATTTCAAATACGATATCGTCTTCTACTTGATATAGTGCAGATAGAGGAGTTCCTGGAGTCAGCTTTTGGTCGAGCACCATGATGCCGTCGTGACTTTTACCTAGCCCCAACTCGTCTTCGGCACAAATCATTCCGAAAGACTCTTCGCCTCGTATCTTACTTTTCTTTATTTTCCAAGCTTCGCCTTTATCGTCGTAAAGCGTAGTGCCTACTGTGGCTACAGGAACTTTTTGTCCAGCGGCAACATTGGGGGCTCCACACACAATTTGAACGGGTTCACCGTTGCCGAGATTTACTTTGGTTACTTTAAGCCTGTCGGCATTGGGGTGTTTTTCACAGGAAAGTACTTCTCCGACTACCACACCTTTTAATCCCCCTTTAACAGATTGGAAAGAGGTGACTCCCTCTACTTCGAGACCGAGATCGGTGAGTAATGCTGCAGTTTTGTCTGCTTCCCAATCCAGTTTGATAAACTGTTTGAGCCAGTTGTAGGATATCTTCATTGAATCTTGAACTTACATTTGCATACGAAAGTACGCCGTTTGTGTGCCTTTGTTTTTACTTTTAGCGAGAGCAAAGATAAGCGTTATGAATTTTTTATAAAAGAGTTTGATAGACAAAACCTGTAGAGGTGTCGACAGGAGCAATCGTCTTACAATACTCGCCTGTTTACAAGGAGATAGATTGAAAAAAATCTAAACACAATACCTGCTCCGATACATAAAAATGTTATTATTTTGAAAGAATCGCGAAAAAATCGGTTTTATTGGTATCTTAGAAGCCTTAAAATAATACCCGGAACATGACATCCGTTCACAAATATCTGTTTCAGGCTATGGATAATTATCCGTACAGCTTGGAAGACACATTGGAATCACTGGATTACGCCTTGTCTTACGATGAGAACAACACTATGGCGCTGTGCCTATATGGAAGAATGCTGTCAGAGCAATTACAGCGGTATGAAGAGGCGAAGACTTATTTTCAGAAAGCGCTTACCATAGATGTCAACGCTGTAGAAGTTTATCCTTATTATATAGAGACCCTTCTCTACAACGAAGATTTTGAAGAGGCCGGCGCATTGATCGATTTTGCTCTAAAAGTGAAGGGGATTAGCAAAATCGACATAAAGTGGCGGGAAGTACAGCTGTACGAAATGAAAATGGAACTCGACGAGGCGCTTTCTCTGGCAGAAAAATTAAAATTGTACGTGTTTGATTCATCTTGGAACAAGACGATCAAGGAAACTACAAGGAGATTGAAAAAGAAAATAGCCATACTCGACGGAAAGGTAGAGGAGTAGAAGGCAAAAAACCGATTTTAGTCGGAATCCGGGGAACGCATTACATCTATAAACTGCCATGAAAAGTATATGGTTGATATTCCGCCGCCTTATGATTGTTCTTTTATCTCTTTTGGTCATTTTAGGTATAGCGCTGATTCTTTACCTGCAACATCCCCAATTTGGCAAAGTCCCTGCCGGAGATCGGCTAGAGCACATTTCACTTTCGCCCCACTTTAAGGATGGTGTTTTTGAGAATTTGAGTTATACGCCATCGCTTTCAGAGGGATATTCCTATCTGAAAGTGATGTATATGTTCTTTTTTGAGAAAAGCCGGAACAATACACCTAAGGAAGCCATACCTTCGATACGGATCGATTTGAAAACGCTTCCGGAAGACGAAGATATTTTGGTTTGGTTCGGCCATTCGTCGTATTTCCTGAAGGTGGAGGGAGTGAGCATACTTGTCGACCCTGTTTTTAGCGGTAATGCTTCTCCCGTACCAGAGACTACAAGGGCTTTTAAGGGGACTGATATTTACGATACTGAAGATTTTCCAGATATCGATTATCTGATAATTACCCACGATCACTACGATCATCTAGATTATAAAACAATAAAGAAACTCAAGGGAAAGGTAAAAAAGGTAATCTGTGGTCTGGGGGTAGGGTCGCATCTGGAATACTGGGGGTATACTACAGATATACTGGAGGAACACGACTGGAATGAAACTGTAGAATTGAAAGAACAGTTGCGATTGCACACTCTTCCGGCGCGCCATTTTTCCGGACGCTTGTTTAAGCGAAACAACACCTTGTGGATGTCCTATTTGCTGGAAACGGGTTCGCATAAGATATACCTCGGAGGAGACAGTGGTTACGACGGGCATTTTGCCGAGATTGGAAAGCGCTTCGGACCGATAGACTTTGCGATCTTGGAAAACGGACAATACAATATGGCCTGGCACGCCATACATTGCCTTCCCAGAGAAACCGTACAGGCTGCTCTCGATCTCAAAGCCAAACGGCTTATGCCGGTACACTCTTCCAAGTTTTCTCTATCGACACATAGCTGGAAGGAACCTCTTGCAGAAGTCTCGCGCTTGGCAGAAGAAGCCAAAATACCACTAGTAACTCCGGTAATCGGAGAAAAGGTAAAGCTCAGAGACGACAAGCAGGTTTTTAAATCTTGGTGGGAAGGGGTGGAGTGAAGGAAGGATTTTATCCGTTGCTACAAGTAAAGGTCGTGAAAAAATAAAAGTTATTTTTTTGTTAATTTTTAATGTTATTTTTCTCAGAAAGATAGTACTTTTGAAAAGTGACTGCAAATTGCGAACTTTAAGTATCTCGCATAGATGCCACAATGACGGGTAAACTTTTTTTGAAAGTAATTTCAATTGAAACCACAAGATCACCATATAGAAGACAGCTTGCTGGTAGGAAGTGTAAGGGCTCATGACGAGCGTGCATTCAGGAAGTTGTATCTAAAATACTACCACTTGGTGTACGGTTTTAGTATGTCGTTGGTAAAGTCGCCTACCATTGCTGATGAAATTGTTCAGGAAGTTTTTATGCAGGTTTGGTTGCACTGTGATACCTTGAATCCCAAATTGTCGTTCAAGTCGTATGTCTTGACTATTACCCGAAATAAATCCTTAGATTTTCTCAGAAAAGCCAGCAATAATGAACAACTTCGCAAAGAGATTTTTCACGCCACTACATATATACACAATCAGACCTCAGATTACATAGATGATGCCGATTACGAGATGTGGAAAAACAGAGCTATTGCCAGTCTTCCGCCCAAACGCAGGCGTATTTTTGAAATGTCCCGTCAGGATGGGATGAGCTATGACGACATCGCTCGAGAACTCGGGATTTCTACCAATACGGTAAAGGTTCAGATGAGCAAGGCACTTCAGAAAATTCGCAGTTTTTTAAAGGTGAATACAGATCTTACTTTTACTTTTATATTTCTGTTCTACTTCTTTTAAATTATAGAGTCCATCTTTTGGACTTCACTTCTTGTTATACCTTTTACTGTTTTTTTGTCTTGTAAGTGATTTATTTTCAATTGTTTAATTTATTTTAGGATAAAAAATAAAAAAAATAGGGATAAGAGTAATACTTATCCGTGTTTCAAACGTATTACTACAAAGCGCCCCGTAAATTTTGTTTCATGAATAGAAGAGATAAGTTGGAGAGTCTTCTCGAAAAGTATATGCGAGGAAATGCTGATGCAGAGGAAGTAGATCAGTTGATGCATATATTACAGGAGAAAGATAACGATGTCTTTCCAGACGCTGTGAGAATGGTGGAATTTATAGATGTGGAGCATCGATCGGCTGTAGATTCTGGAAAGAGAGATGAGATATTGCAAAAGATACTACAGGCAAAAAAAAAGCATAGGTCAATAGCGACAGTATCTCGTAGAAAGCGATTCCGTCTTTTGACAGGAGCGGCAGTTGTATTATTGTTGTCGTTAGGAACGTATACAGTGTATAAGAGTTTTACAGTAGCTGCTGAACAGGAGATTGACAATACACAAGCATTAGAAGGTGTGGTCATAAAGTTGGCTTCGGGAGAGACTCGAGTACTTACCGAGCAACAGGAGATTGTAAATGCAACAGGAGATGTGATAGGTGTTGTTGCTAATGAAGTACTGAAAGTCAACGCACTTAAAAACGCCGACTATGACGGACTCAATGAAATAAGAGTGCCTTACGGGCGTCGATTTAGTGTTACGTTACCCGATAGTACGGCTATTTTTTTGAATTCGGGTAGTGCATTGCAGTATGCCAGTAGTTTTGGAATAGATAGTCGTTCGGTGACTCTAATAGGGGAAGCGTATTTTGAAGTTGCAAAAGATAGCTCTAAACCCTTTACAGTCCGCACAGGTGATTTAAGTATAAAAGTGTTGGGTACGCATTTCAATGTTCACAATTACAAATCGGATAAAAGCGTGGAGACCGTTTTACTGGAAGGAAAAGTGGCTCTGTACGCAGATGAAGGGAAAGATTGGGAAAAGGAAGCCGTAGTGATGACCCCCGGTACCTTGGCGGTTTTTGACAAGCAAGAGCGCGACATAGAACTTCGCAACGAAACAAATGCCTTTTCGCATATAGCTTGGATACAAGGAGAAATGATTTTTGAAAAGCGCACTTTCTGTTTTATACTGCAAACTTTGGAACGAAGATTTGATGTAGAAATAGTGAATAACAACCAAAAATTAAGTGAAGCTCGATTTACTGCAAAATTCGACAAACATTCTTTACAGGAAATACTGGAATCTTTTCGACAGAGTTTTCCCTTTGAGTATACGATAAATAACCAACGCATAATTATTAACACACAAGAGTAAGAGATTTATGAAAACCTAACAGTACCAACCCAATTTACAAAAGAAAAATCGGAAAATGTTGGCGCATTTCCCGATTTGAAACAAGCGATTTATCAAATAAATCACCAACTAATCACAACAAAAATATGAAAAAACTCATCAATCTTATGGGGCGGGGTTCGCTAGCCCTAAAACTCGATTTAAAAATGAGGCTTACACTACTATTCTTGTTTATTTCACTATTCAGGATTCAAGCTAATTCATACTCGCAAAACACTAAAATTTCGCTGGATTTAAAGAATGCGGTCCTAGAAGAATTTTTCAATACTGTAGAGACAATGACTTCTTATAGGTTCTTGTATAATCTCAACGATATCGATCTTGCCAAGGAGGTCAATGTATCGGCGACAGAAGAGCCTTTGTACCGGGTGTTAGACCGTTTGTTTAAAGGAACAGGAATCTCTTATAAGCTGGTGAATAACCAGATAGTATTAAATACCTTTCTTCTAAAAGCATCGGTACAACAGCCGATATCGGGAGTGATACGAGATGAAAACGGAGTGCCGTTATTGGGGGTAACCGTACTCGTCAAGGGATCGAGTAGAGGGACGACTACCGATATGGACGGTCGATATCGCATAGATGCCAGTACCGACGACGTTTTGGTTTTTAGCTATGTGGGTTTTAAATCGGAAGAGGTCGCGCTTTCTGAGCAGTTATCTTTAGAAAATGTAAATGTTGTAATGAAAGCGTCGGCAGATGAACTCGAAGAGGTTATCGTTACTGGTTACAACAATATCGTTGAAAAGAGGATGACAGGATCGGTCAATAAAATCAAGGCCGCCGATGTGTATTCAAACGATCAGAACCGTATAGACAATATGCTGAAAGGACAGGTTCCAGGAGTGCAAATTACTTCTATGTCTGGTGAAGTAGGGGCAGTTCCCATGGTTAAAATTAGAGGGACATCCACTTTGACAGGAAACACCCAGCCCTTGTGGGTAGTAGATGGAGTGGTACTGGAAGATCCGGTTCCTCTAACTCCGGCCGAATTAAACACTCCCGATGTGGTCAATAGAATAGGAAATGCCCTGTCCGGGATAAATCCGCAGGATATAGAAACCATAACGGTACTCAAAGATGCTTCGGCAACTGCCATATACGGCGTTCGGGCAGCGGGAGGAGTGATTGTACTCACGACTAAAAGAGGACAAGCATCTAAGCCGATCGTAAATTTCAACATACGAACTTCTGTAGCTGAGAGGCCGCGTTACAACAGTTTTAACCTTATGAATTCTAAGGAAAGAATAGGGGTAGAACAGTATTATTTCGATTCCGGAATGCAGTATTATAATGCCGATGGAAATGTGAACTCGGTAGGACTTGCAGGGGCCTATGCGCGTTATAAAAGCAGAGAGTTGGCTACTTGGAGCGATTTTCAAGATGAGGTTCGCAAAGCTCAGACCTATAATACAGATTGGTTTGATATCCTTTTTCGGAATGCACTGAGTGTAAATGCTAATGTCAATGTATCGGGAGGAAGCGAGAAAACTACTTATTACGCTTCACTCGGGATGGTAGATGAAAATGGTACAGATATTATGACCGATAACAAAAGGTTTAACGGATCTATTAAACTCAACACTCAACTCACAGATGCCATTAATGTAGAATTTTACCTCTCTACCTACCGGAATAAACGAAGCTCTTATCCGCTTAGTATGGTGCCGTCGGGTATATCTAATTTTGTAAAACCTACTCCCAGACCCTTCGACTATGCCATTAATACCAGTAGGACCTTCCCTTTGAAAAATCCGGATGGGAGTTATTATATGTACCGCGGGCACAGTGATTTTTACTTGTTTAATATTATGAACGAGTACGACAACTCCAATCAGACCTCTACTACAGACGGGGTGAGTTCGCATATTGCTTTAGATATAGATGTCACCGACAAATTGAAAGTATTTGGTCTGGCCAATTACACCAGGAGTGCCGCCTTAGACGAAACGTATTACAAGGAAAACACCAATCACGTGGCTGGAATAAGAAGATCTAATTACGGCGATCCGGCTCCTGAAAACAGTAACTTGCCCAATGGAGGTATCATATTTTCCAACTCAAACTTTCAGAATTACATTATATTGAGAGGAGCCTTAGACTATACCCCTTTATCCAACGACACCCATTATGTCAACTTCTACGGAGGGGGAGAGTACCGTGCAAATAATTACCGAGGCGATAACACCATTGGCTACGGTTATCTACACGATCGTGGCAAGGTGATTTCAACCCATGAAAACATAGGCGAAGAACTGTCGGGAGCACCTTATCTCACCATCAGAGATTTTTCTACAAAATCGGCCTCCTATTTTGGCGTGGCAACCTATTCGTTTAGGGATAAATACGTGGCCAATTTCAATATCAGATACGACGGTTCTAATTTGTTTGGTTCTAACCCCAAATACCGCTGGTCTCCTGCATGGTCGGTATCCGGACGGTGGAATATCATGGAGGAAAACTTTATGAAAGACGGAATATTTGACAATCTTTCTTTACGAGGTTCGTACGGACTGCAGGGGTCTACCAATACACAGAGTACTCCGCAGATTGTGGCATCTTTCCTGAACCCGGCGTCTTGGTCGGGGCTCAATTTGTTGACTATCGGTTCTCCGGCAAACCCAAACCTGACCTGGGAAAAGACCTACAACGCCAATATAGGACTCGATTTTATGGTCTTTGACGGAAGGATACAAGGAGCTGTAGATGTATATACGAGAAAGGGAAAAGATTTAATTACCAATACGAGGATATCTGAAATTAACGGCTTCTCTATGTTGCCTATTAATTTTGCAGATGTGAGCAATAGGGGAGTAGAGTTTGGGATTACCACTTATAATTTCCGTGCTCCCCATCCTGAGTTTAATTGGAGTACCACCATCAATTTCTCCTACAACAAAAACGAGGTGACAAGAGTAAATATCGATCCTGTCGTTGCTCGTATGCTGTCTCCTTTTCCTTATAAGCCTGATGCAGCTATAGTTGGAAAACCGCTAAATGCTTTGTATTCTGTGGCTTTTGATCATTTGGATGAAAACGGAAATGCACATTTTAAACTCGCTGATGGCACGGTTACTGAGGCTGTTAGAGATCTGGATTTTCAGGTAGAAGACTTGGTCTATAACGGATCTATAGAAGCGCCGTATCAGGGAGGGATAAGCAATATGTTTGAATACAAGAACTTTCAGCTTACCGCTCTGTTTACTTATGGTTTTGGAAATTACTTTAGAAAACAGAATGGAGTGGAGTCTTGGATGTATGCGCCAGACCAAAACCTCGACAAAGAACTTTTAAATGCCTGGGGATTACCGGGTGCTGACAGCAATGCTAATATTCCACACCTCAGGAATGAAACGGGGGCAGATAACCATAAGTATTATTGGGGATTGAGCGATATGAGGGTCATCAAAGGAGACTATTTAAGACTTAGCAATGTAAGCCTGAAATACAATTTCCCGAAGCGATGGCTGGAAACTTTGCAATTTTCAAATGCCTTTATTCAGCTTGAAGGGAATAATCTGCTGTTGTTTGCCGACAAGGAGCTGAACGGATTTGACCCCGAAACCTACCCCTATCAGTCTCTGCCGCTACCGAGATCGTATTCGTTGAGCATTAACGTAACCTTTTAAGAGAAACTCATGAAAATATCAAATAAAATATTGGTGTTACTTCCTGTATTGATCGCTTTCTTTTCATGCGATAAAGCTTTGGAGGAAGATCCCCAAAACAAGTTAAAACCCGAAACAGTTCAGGATTACGACGAACTCCTGAATTACGGTTATCCCACGACCAGAGATTACGGTACTGAAGTCCCTCTGGATTATTATGTGGAAATGATGACCGACGATCAGGATTTGAGATATTTCAATCAGAATGCCATCGAATATCCGATTCATCCTTATTCGTTTGAAATCACCCACGAGCATCCTTCTATGATGCGTTCTTACGATCAGGCTTGGAAAAACTTTTACGAGGCCATATACTACGCCAATGTTGTCGTAGAAAACATTGACGCCGCTGAAGGAGGTGAAGCCGCCAAAAATTACTTAAAGGGAGAAGCAATGGTATTGCGTGCTTTTGCCTATTTTAAGTTGGTAAACTTATACGCAAAACCCTACGATGCCGGTACGGCAGCTTCCGACCCGGGGGTTCCTTTAAAACTCGACCCTGCAGTGCAGGCTTCTTCTTATACGAGAAATAGCGTACAGGAAGTATACGATCAGATCGATATTGACCTCACAGAAGGGATACGACTGATGGAAGAAAACGATCAACGGGTACAGTCTAAGTACAAATTAACTCCTATAGCAGCAAATCTCCTTGCATCGAGGGTTGCACTGTATAAAAAGGACTACGAGAAAACCATTGAATACGCTACTAAGGTGGTCGATGGAAACTCTCTGATTTTTGACATTTCCGGAACCACGATAGATGAAGCCCAAACAATTTGGGGGTACGGGCAGGGTACCCATTACCTGAATCCGGAAAACAATAATGTACTCTTTGTTTACGGCTCTAATGAATACTATTCTTATGTGTACTATCCGGGAGCATTAGGTGTGTCGGACGACCTAATTGACACCTTCGAGCCCGGCGATTTACGACTGTATTATTTTACTTGGATAAAGGGACCACAGGGGAGAGTGTATTTTAAGAACAGACCCTTTCCCAATAGAACTGGAGAGCCGGTAAGAGGATTTCGGGTAGAGGAGGCTTATTTGAATCGAGCCGAGGCCTATGCTGAGTCGGGAATGCTTCAGGAGGGCTTAGACGATATAAACTACATAAGGAGTTTTAAGTTTGATGCACAATTTGATCCGGGGAATGGCGATTACTACAAGTACACACTTTCCGATTATTCCGGACAGGAAGAAGTGGTTGATGTAGTTCGCGAAGAGCGTCGCAGAGAACTCTTCGGAGAGTTTCACCGCTGGTACGATCTCCGCAGATACGGTATGCCAGAAATCAGACATCAGTACAACGAAGAGACTTATATACTGCTGGAAAAGGACCCTCGCTATATTTTGCAGATTCCGCAGGTAGAATTAGATTTTAACCCTCTGATGGAAAAGAACCCTCGCTAATTATTTAATACGAATATTATGAGAAATAAGAGTTTTCAATATATGTTTTCGGTCGTTGTGTTATTGCTCTTCCTACTCGCTTGTTCTGAAGAAGACAAGCTTGTGCCAGACTATAACGCGCCACAGGAGTTGCCGAGCAATTTGGTAGCGGGCACTCCATTAAGCGACCGTATTCTCAAACTGTACGACGATTACGGAATTATAGTCTATACGGATACCATAGGTAACCGAAATTATAATGATTTGGTCTCAGAAGACGGTTTGCAACTGGGCGATAGAATACCGGCCGACACTGCCGCTGCTCTAGTGTATATAGATATGATAGAAGATGAGTTTGTAAAACTGATCCCGGAAGATAAGAAAAAGTATATCTTTAGGAATTTCTATTTGTATCAGAATGAGCTTTCCAGCGGTACCTCGCCAAGTGCTAAATACGACTATCTGTCTTATCTGTGGTATAATTCCAATTCTGATCTCACCGTGGGTGGAATTGTAGACGATAGTTTGGATTCACTATTGCTAAAACAGAGCTTTTACTACGGCTTGTCTTCTGTTTTACGATCTATTCCCATATACACCGATGCCTTTTACTACAAGTTTACAGAGGCTGTAGAAGACGCGGGGGCGTATTACTGGCAGGTAACAGACTTAGAAACAGCTTATTCTTTAGGGTTTTTGACGGATAATCAGGATCTTATAAAGTCAAATCAGCAGGATTTTGATCTTTTTGCCGCTTGGGCGTCTACGGTGCCACCTCTAGAGAGAGATGAATTGCTAAACACACATTGGTTGTTAAAAGAAAAGTACGACTTGGTGGTTTCTATGTTCCGACAAGAAGGAATTCCGCTTGAGGCAATTAATGAGGCATGGCAGGAAAGTGAGTATAATCCACTAAATAATTAAGCGATGAATTTTCTAAAAAGAACAATCAAAATAACGGTGGTATTGTCGACTATCTGGATAGTTGGATGCCAGCGGGAAGTGAAGGAGACAGAAAAAAAAGATACGATTATCGTCGCCGGACAGATAGAGCACTTTAAGGATACTACCGGGGTGTTTTCCTATTACAATTACGAATTTCTGAAAAACCTACAGACCGAAAGCGTGGATTTTTCGGCGAATGGCAAATTCAGAATGGAACTAAAGGCGGAAAGTCCAATTAAAGGCTGGTTTTCGTTTGGAAAAGTTCCCACTACTGAAGAGTTTAAGTACATTACCATAGAAGGTAAAGACACCACCATGAGAACGGGTACAGTCGATTTTAGAATGGTACATCTTTATTTGCTGCCAGGAGATAGTCTTTACATAGAGGCAGATGCAGAACAATTGAAAGAGAGCCTGTCTTTTACAGGAGCAAATGCCGACAATACTATTTTTGTAAATGCCGAAGAAAGAAGTTTTAACGATTACAAACACAAGTTTTTAAAAAACTGGTACGATGTAGCGAATAGAAAACCAGACGATTACAAGAGGGTAGCCGACTCTCTGTATCAGGAGAAGTTAGCCTTTTTAGACGATTTTTCTTCGAAACACCAATTGAGCCCTGAGCTCATACAGTTTTACAAGACCAACTACTACGGCGAGATGGTCGCTTCTAAAGTGAATTACCCCGGAATACACGCGAGTTATAATGATTTGGAAGCGACCCCTTTGCCCGATGACTACTACGATTTTCTGGATACCGCAAAATTGGAGGGAGATATAGGTGATAATGGCATAGGGTATTATTACAGTTTGAGCGCTTATCTAAAAGCGAAATACGAAGTCTACTGCAAGCGCAATACTACCGGTGAGCTACTGGACTTTTACAATTGGGTAGGGCAGGAGTTACCCGAAAAAAACTATTATCAGTTTATGGCATACGCTCTGTCAAGAGATTTTACCAAAGTGCTGTATGACAAGTTTGGAGCCGACTGTCCTTATCCTGAAATGGCCGCTGTGGTAAGAGATAAGTACAGAGAAATGGAAGGTATGCTAGAGGGAAATCCGGCACCGGAAGTTGTTTTTGAGGACACAGAGGGAACGACAATAGCATTGAGCGAGCTCAAAGGGAAATACACCTATATAGATCTTTGGGCTACCTGGTGTGGCCCCTGTAAAAAAGAGATTCCGAGTTTAAAAAAGGTGGCGAAGGCTTATGAAGGCAAGAATATTCAGTTTGTAAGTATTTCTATCGACAAGGAAGAAGACCGCGGTAAATGGCAGGATTTTGTAAGAGATAACGATCTGAACGGTATTCAGCTTATCGCAGACAAAAATGCCCACGACAAATTGGCAAAGGCCTTTAATATTAAAATGATACCTCGTTTTATACTGTTGGATCCGGAAGGAAAAATTGTAGATGCCACTGCTCCATATCCCTCCGATGAGAAACTTCTCGATTTGTTTGATCAGCTCGACATTTAGATTGTTTGCTGTTTTCCGGCCTTTCAAATTGTGGAATCGAAGGGCCAAAAAAACAGTCGAGCGAAGATCATCTTAACAAATTAAAAAACAACTGAGACACAATGAAATATATACTTCTCGGTGTATGTCTGATATCTAACGTTTTGTCGGGACAACAAAAGATATATAATGA
The DNA here is from genome assembly GCA_029266035.1 of Sinomicrobium sp. Lineage (GTDB taxonomy): Bacteria > Bacteroidota > Bacteroidia > Flavobacteriales > Flavobacteriaceae > Sinomicrobium. The sequence goes on along the minus strand of JAJUFH010000017.1, from coordinate 14,311 downwards.
CACCTATTTTTCCGAATTTTTTGCGGGGGAGGAGAATGAAAAAAAATTGTTATTGCTCGGAGAAAATCACTCCTCTTCGGTGGCACCAACTGTATATCCGGAGCTGGTAAAAATGCTTTACGAGAAGAATCAAGTAGATAAATTGCTTGTCGAATTTGGACCGGCAGAAGCCTATTTTTACAATCTCTATCTCGAAACGGGAAACAAAAAACACCTCGCCTATACCATCTATGGCGGTTATTACACCGATTGGCAGGAGGCATGGGAAGAGATATATCAATTCAACAAAACCTTAAAAGTGCCCTTGGAGGTGATAGGAGTTGATTTTGATCGAACGAGAACATTTGCTTATGCCTTGTACAATATTTTAAAAACGCAGGAGCACAGACCTACTCAGATAGACTCTTTGATGAATGTGATTGCACAGCCCCAATTTTACAAAGCATACGGAGTTGGTTATCCTACAGAGAAGGGAAAAAAGTTTGTGAGAGAGGCAAAAGAGATTCTCGCACAGCACCAGAATTTTATAAAAGATTCTCTCCCGAAAAAGGACAGTGAAGTAATTTTGGAATTGATGAACAATCACGCTGTCGGATTTGGAGGGAGTCGCGAAGAGGATATAGGAAAGAATGTGATAAATTACGTAAAGACCTCAGACGAGAAAAACTTTTTGCTCCTGGTGGGTAGAGACCACACCTATCTCGAACCTTTGTTTGACAAAGAAATGCCAAGATTGGCTAACATCTTGAAACGAGAAAAATCACTTTCCATACTTACGGGGCTTGTCCTTCACGAAGAATCTCAGCAGTGGGACGAAAATTTTAAAACCCCTATTACCTTATACGAGCTCAGAGACAAGCATCCTTGGAAGGAATTTTATGAACCCATTGACAAAAGAGCAAAAGGAGATTTTACCATAGTTCCCCTAACAGGAACTTTAAAGTCCCTATCCAAATACGTAGATTACATTCTTATCGCTAAAAATCAAGGACCTATTCAGTTTTAACAGGCTTGATTTGGGCTGTTTGTCACAAAAACAAAAAAATCCGGAGTCTCAGCAGAGTGCTCCGGATTTTTGGATTTTAATGATAAGTATTGAGCTTACGACTCGCAGCTACTGCAATTCACTAAGTTGTTTACCATTTCTTTTGAAACGCTTTGGCTTCTTTGGTAGTAGAGGGTTTTTACCCCGAGTTTCCAAGCCTCTATCAGCAGTTTGTTAACTTCTTTAATCGGAACTGCCGAGGGGATATTGATGTTCAGACTCTGCGACTGGTCTACGTATTTCTGGCGAATGGAGGCCTGTTGTATGATTTCCAGTTGACTGATCTCTTTAAAGGTCTTGAACACGGCTTTTTCCTCTTCGGTGAGCGCATCTAATTTTTGTACGCTACCACTGTCGAGCATGATATTTCTCCAGGTGTCTTCGTTGTCTATACCTTTTTCTTGCAGCAATTGTTTCAGGTATTTGTTCTTCCTGATAAAATTACCTTTAGAAAGACCTGCCTTGTAATAGTTACTACTAAAAGGCTCGATTCCCGGAGAGGTTTGTCCTAAAATGGCCGAAGATGAGGTCGTGGGCGCAATGGCCATGGTAGTGGTGTTTCTGCGTCCGTATCCTTTTAGTACTTCGGGTTCTCCGTATATTCTGGCTAATTCTTCTGTAGCTTTGTCGGCTTTAGCTCTGATATCTTTAAAGATCTCGGTGGTTTTCATTTTGGCTTCCATACCTTCAAAAGGAATCATATTTTTTTGCAGATATGAATGCCATCCCAATACGCCCAAACCAAGAGCTCTGTGTCGTTTGGCAAAGCGATTGGCGGAGGCCAGATAGTAATTGCCTTCTGTTTTTTCGATAAATTCCTGTAGTACGGCATCGAGGAAAAAGATGGCTAGTTTTACGGCTTCGGTATTTTTCCACTCGTCGTAAAGCTCGAGATTCATAGACGATAGGCAGCAGATAAACGATTCGTCCTCCGAAGAAGGGAGCATAATCTCTGAGCAGAGGTTACTGGCATTGACCCGCATATCCAGATCTTTATACACCTGTGGTTTGTTGCGGTTTACATTGTCGCTGAAAAAGATATAAGGCAGTCCTTTTTCCTGTCTGCTCTCCAGTACTTTGGCCCATATCTTTCTCTTGTCGATATCGCCGTCTATCATTTCCTGCATCCAGTAGTCTGATACACACACGCCGAAAAAGAGGTTTTGAATAGGGTTACCTATATCTTTTATTTTGAGAAATTCTTCTACGTCCGGATGATCGATATCGAGGTAGGTAGCAAAGGCTCCACGACGCACACCTCCTTGCGATATGGTATCCATAGCGGTGTCGAACAGCTTCATAAAGCTCACGGCACCACTACTTTTTCCATTGTCGGTTACGGCACTACCCCGGGCTCTCAGCGAACCGAAGTAACCGGAAGTTCCTCCACCGATTTTAGTTTGCATAATTACTTCGCCGAGCTTGTGTGTAATTCCTTCTATATTATCGGGGATATGTACGTTAAAGCAAGATATGGGCAATCCTCGCTCTGTACCCATATTTGCCCATATAGGCGAGCTGAGGCTCATCCAGCCACGTTCAATCATTTCCTGGAACGATTCTTTCAGTTCCGGTTTGTACAGTCGCTTTGCTGCAGCTGTGGTAATACGATCTATGGCGCCTTCTACAGTTTCTCCTTTAAGTAGGTATCCCCGGTTTAGAATCTGTTCACTTTCGTCGTTTTTCCACCAAAGTTTTTCTGTTAGCGTCACATCGTTTTCATCGGTTAGCGGTAGCTCTTTTGTAATCATGCTTAACTCGGGTTTAATATTTTTTAAAATAAATCGTCTGCTGTAATACTCTTGTCGTGTTTGGTGTAATCTACCGGCCTTTTTGCAAAGAAATCGTCTAAGCTATTGGCAAAAACTTCTTCTTCAAACCAGCGAAGCGGGGCATACTCTTCGGAGGTGATATTGTAAATGCGACCGAGGCCAATTTTGTCGAGACTGTCGTCGATACGGTATTTCATAAAGTTGAGCAAATCGCGTTTTTTGATGGTTTCCAACTCGCCCTCCTCAAAAATCCAATCCAGTATTTTGCCTTCTATTTCCAGTGAATTTTTTACAGTACTTTTTACATGCTCTACAGTTTCATCATCGAAGAAGTCGGGGTATTCCTCTCTGATTTTATTTACTAGGTAAATCCCTGCATTAGCGTGGATTTGCTCGTCTACAGAAGTCCACGCAATAATATTGCTCACATTTTTCATATACCCTTTAAATCGGGTAAACGACAGTATGATGGCAAATTGACTAAAGAGCGATACGTTTTCAATGAGAATGGAAAACAGTATCAGAGAAACTACATATTTCTTATTGTCTTCAGAATTGGCATTTTTCAGTGCAGAAGACAAGTATTCCACCCTATCACTGATTACGGGAACAGTGAGAAGATCTTTAAACTCGTTGTTGTAGCCCAATACTTCCAGTAATCTAGAATAGGCCTCTGAATGGCGAAACTCACATTCCGCAAAGGTACTCCCTAGACCATTGAACTCGGGTTTTGGAAAGTGGTGATAGATATTTCCCCAGAAAGACTTCACAGCAACTTCAATCTGCGCAATAGCTAACAAACTGTTTTTAATTGCTTTGCGCTCTGCCGGATTGAGGTAGGAGTGGAAGTCTTGAGTGTCGGCAGTAAAATCTACCTCACTGTGTACCCAAAATGATTTGTTTATAGCTTCTGTAAATTGTAAAACATCGGGGTACTCAAACGGTTTGTAATTTACTCTTCTGTCAAAAATTCCCATAATTCAAGTATTTTAAAATTTCTTCCTTTTCGGTAATAAGTTTGAAATCAATTTCCTGGAAAAACAAATAAGAAGACATTTGCCCTTACTTTCGTGAAAACTAAATTAAGCCAAGAAATCACAAGTTTTGCAAGGGGAGTAAAAAAGATTTAAAGAGGTTATCAACAGTTGTTTAATGTGTTGATAGTTAGTTTTTTACAATCTAGTGCCTTTTTCTTAAAAATCCCGCAACACCGCTTGTTTACAGGGAATAGATATTGTTGTCACCCTTTTTGGGGAAGTGAAGAAAATTGAAAGTTTTGAAAGATCGAACAATCATTTTTTTGATTATAGATGAAAAAAACTTATCCTTAGTACTTCACCCAAAACTAGACCTGGAGATAAAGGTAAAATTTTTTAATCAGACACTATAGGAAAGTAAGTGTCGATTAAATTGTTAAGGTAAAACTACAGCTGGGGAGGATAAAGTAATAGTTTGTTGTAAACGATGCCACTTTTAGGTGGGACTTGGTGTTTTTTAGGATTATTCATCAGTACACAAAATGTTTATTAAATATTGTATTTATAATATTATCAATATTTTATGTTTATTTATATAAACTTTTTATTTAACTATATTTTTATCAGTCAGATTGTTGAATACAATTGGATTATGTGCTTTGGATGCCTTCGTACTACGGATTTTTATGAAAAACTTTTAGAGAATTTCGAAGATCGGCTTTTAAATTTGGCAGCTATAAAGGCGTGTTTTTTTATGGGAATAAAAGGTGAGTTAAAATAGAAAAAGTACAAAATGGAACTTTTTGGCAATCGATAAAAAGCAGTATCTTTAAGGGTGTAAAAAATACGCTATGAAAAAATTATTGTTTACTGTAACTGTAATTTCAGCCGGAATGTTATCTCCTGTATCTAGTCAGACAAAATATCACAGTGAGGCTCTTGAAGAAGTAGCTGTACTCGGAGAGAGTATGGCGATTGGACTAAGTGTAACTTCAGGTAATCGGGTATTTATAGCTTTCCCTAATTACGACGGAGACGATCGCTATGCTTTGACCGAGGTTAAATCGGGTGAGTTGTATCCTTACCCGGATGAGGAGTGGAATGTAAAAAAAGACGACAGTGGTCATTTTCTCAGAGTACAGGATTTGTTTGTCGACAAAGAGGACCAGTTATGGGTGCTGGATTCCCAACCCGCTTCCAAAGGCTCTATTTTTGGGGATTCTGGGGCAGAGAAGGAAGGTAGGTTTAAGTTGGTGAAAATAAACACAGCTACTAATAGTGTAGAAAGGGTTTATCTGTTTGATGACTTGGACAAAACAGTTTCCGGACTCAACGATGTAAGAGTAGACACTCAAAGACAACTGGCCTATCTGTCCGATCCCGGACAGGCAGCTATTGTAGTACTTGATCTGAATACCGGTAAGAGTAGGACAGTGCTGAAAAACACTCCATTTACACTTGCAGATGATATGGTGATAACCTATGGAGATCGCCGTATGGAGGACAAGAACGGCAAACCGTTTTCATCAAATGTAAACGGTATTGCTCTTGCTCCCGACTGTAGCTTGTTTTATTTTAAGCCTATAAATAAGAATGAACTCTTCAGCGTTGAAACATCCTTTCTCGCAGATGCAACACTGTCTGATGAAGCCCTTGGCAAAAAAGTTAAAAAAGTGGGGGAGGCGGGTATTACTCATGGACTAATAGCCGATGCAAAAGGCAATATATACCTCACTGCTTCTACAGATTACAGTATTTCGTTTATCAGTCCAGATGGAGAGAAACACACTTTGGTACAAGATTCTAGGATATTGTGGCCCGATTCGCTCGGTATAGGTAGCGACGGCTATCTGTATTTTACCTGTGCCCAATTGCAACGCCTGCCACAGTGGAATAAAGGTGTCGATCGCACCGAGTATCCGTACAAGGTGTACAGAGTAAAATTGCCTTGAAGAGAGCTGCGATAGACTGTATAAATAATACCTGATTTCAGTGATATCTTTGATGAGAAATACAATATAAATTGCCGTCTGATTTTTTATAGTATTAATGTGTAACCTAATTGTATAAATTATGAATTCAAAAGCACAATCTATTTTGAGTTATCTCGGCATCTTATGGCTGGTAGCTTACTTTGCGGGTAAGGATCAGCGCGACGATCTTAGTCGCTATCATTTGAAACAGGGGTTAGGACTTATTGTAACGAGTATACTGTTTAATATTGCGGTAGTTGTTGTGAGTTCCATCTCGTCTGCACTCGGCGGTATTGTGAGTATGGTTGGAATTGTATTTTTGGTGTTTCTCATTATAGGGATTATCAATGCGGCAAACGAGGTCAAAAAGCCGTTGCCGATAATAGGTAAGATATTTGAAGATAAATTCTCGTTTATCGACAACTAACTGTAAAGTCCTTGTGGTAAAAGTTGTAGGAAGCTTGTCTCGTATTTGTGCTTAGTATTAGTTTGTAGATTTGAGCTTTATTTACGGCAAAAAAAGTATCTTCGTTCCCGAAAGGAATAAAACGAGGACACAATGTCTAAAGTAGTATTAATTACCGGAGGCTCTTCAGGAATAGGGAAGTGCGTAGGCGAGTACCTCAGTGCGAAAGGGTTTAAGGTGTATGGCACCAGTAGGAACCCTGAGAGGGTAAAGGTGTCGGTATTTCCGCTGTTGAAAATGGATGTGAGAAATCCGGATTCGGTATCAGAAGCGGTAGAGCACCTTTTGGAGATAGCCTCGAGGGTAGATGTACTGATCAACAATGCGGGAGTAGGGATTACCGGACCGCTTGAGGAGATTCCCGACGAGGAGGTGCGCCAAAATTTTGAAACCAATTTTTTTGGACCCCTCCGTGTAATCAGAGCGGTATTGCCCACTATGAGGGCACAGCGAACTGGTCTTATTGTCAATGTAACCTCTATTGCGGGATATATGGGCTTGCCTTACAGAGGGGTGTATTCATCTTCTAAGGGAGCGCTAGAATTGCTCACCGAGGCTCTGCGTATGGAGATCAGGGATTTTGGTGTGCAGGCGGTAAATGTGGCGCCGGGAGATTTTGCTACCAATATCGCAGCGGGTAGATATCACGCTCCGGTACAGCAAGGATCGCCCTATGAGGAAAAATACGGCAAAACTCTGAGACTGATGGATGAACACGTAGATGAAGGAGGAGACCCGGAGCAAATGGCTAGGGTAATACACCGTATAATCACGTCAAAGTCGCCTCGTATTCACTATAAGGTAGGAGCTTTTATGCAGAAATTTTCCATAGTGCTAAAGCGTATTCTTCCAGATAGAGTGTACGAAAAGCTATTGCTAAATCATTATAAACTGTAGCTCTGCATATGCGGAGATAAACAACTTAACTCTGAATTTATTCGCATGAAATTTTTTATCGACACTGCCAATTTGCAGCAAATTGAAGAAGCACAGGCCTTAGGAGTACTCGATGGGGTAACCACCAATCCGTCACTTATGGCTAAAGAGGGAATTACAGGGAGAGACAACATCTTGAAACACTATGTAGATATCTGCAATATTGTAGAAGGAGATGTGTCTGCCGAAGTGATTTCCACCGATTTTGAAGGGATGATAAAGGAAGGAGAAGAGCTTGCCGACCTGCACGAACAGATTGTGGTAAAGGTCCCTATGATTAAAGATGGGATAAAGGCTATTAAGTATTTTTCCGACAAGGGGATACGCACCAATTGTACTTTGGTGTTTTCTCCGGGACAGGCTCTGCTTGCCGCTAAGGCAGGAGCTTCCTATGTGTCACCGTTTATAGGCCGCTTAGATGATATTTCTACCGACGGACTAAATTTAATTGCAGAGATTAGACAGATATACGACAACTACGGCTTTGCCACAGAAATCCTCGCAGCCTCCGTTAGACATACCATGCACGTGATAGATTGTGCCAAAATAGGGGCCGATGTCATGACAGGATCACTGTCTTCTATTACAGGTTTGCTGAAACACCCACTTACCGATATCGGCTTGGAGAAATTCCTTCAAGATTACAAAAAGGGGAATGTATAACTGCCGAAATGCAGTTCAGATTAATCCGGGTTGTCAAACCGCGTAATAACGGTCTGGCAACCCGATTTTTATAGGGTGTAATCTTCGACGAGGCAGTGTAGTAATACTAAAGAGATTTGAGAATGCGATACAGCTCTCGACTGTTGATATGTGTAAAGGCGTTTACAATGTGATTGTGTCGGTCTACTACAATCACTTTGTTCAGACTGTTTATGGTGAGTTCTCTGCTCATGGCTTCCTGGTTTAGCGACAGGTATTGAGGTTGCTCTCTCAAACCTTGAGATAGTATAGTCTGCATCCACTCATCGTAGTTTTCATTGAGACAGATGCCTACAAAATTGACCGTGGGATATTCTTGTTCCAGGCTTATGACGCGATCGTTTATGTATTTTGAGTGGCCTTTTTGATAAAAAGTCCAAAAATAAATCACAGTGTTTTGGTGTTGATACACCTGCGATAAGTCCGTTTGTTGCGATTCGGTGTCGATGAGTTTTAAGCTAGGCAATGTCGCTCCCTTACTCAGGTTGCGGATATTGTTGTATAGAGATTCTATCTCATTCTTGTACTTATTGCTCTTGTCGAGTGCTCTAAATTTCTCGAGAAAGAGCAGGTTGTCGGCTTCGTTCTGATCTTCGAGATAATAGGCATAAGCCGTATTTCGGAATAGATAGTCTTTTAGAGTTTCTTCTTTTACCTTGCTGTCTACAAGCTCTAATCGGTGTATAAAATAATGTACCGATTTACCGGCATTTTTAATGCCTTTTTGACACTCTTTAACACATTTTGCATAGGCCATACTGTTAAAATGGGTTATCATAAAGTCGAAATAAGGCTTGTAGAAACTCAGATCCTTGTCGTTGTAGTTCACGTCTTTTCTGAAATCAAAAAAGTCGTCAGGGAGATCCAACAGGTCTTCCCGCGCAATATTAGTGAGTCTTTTGTGCATATAGGGATAGAATTCCCTGGACTTGTAATTAGGATAATCGACGGAGGCCTTAGCTACATTCCTCGCCGCATCCGACAGGCGATGATTTACGATGAGGTACTCGTATTGCTCTAGCTTCATAGCTCTTAGAGAGTCTATTTTTTTGGAAAATGCTTCGGGATTTAAAGAGTAGTAATTGTAAATGAGACGCTGTTCTTCTTCGTCTCGGATAAACATCTCTATGAGAAAATTATTTTTCTCCGAACCTCTGCCAGAAAAGACCAAGGATTCGTCAAAATTAAGGGTATTTACTCGAGCCATAACACTGTCTCCCCCTTGAATATAAACGTATTGATGTTCTGGAAAGTGCCTGAATTTAAACAGATCACCCTCCTTGTCATCCAATCCTAATTTAAATAAAAAGCGGTTTTGGCTATCGAGTATTGCTGTATCCACCGGTTCGTCGTCCTTGTAAAGAATTACAATACTATCTCTGGGATTTATAATCTCACCTCCAAAATAGGCGGTTTTTTGTATCGAATCGTTACAGCTTACAAAAGGTATCGCCAAAAATGCTATCAGCAGTTTCCTCATACCATTACATTATTCGTATAGCGATGAACACCATAGCTAATACCTTCACAAATCTAACAAACCTGATAAAGCCAGGGTGTTAATAGTCAGTTAAAACTGCATTTCAAGGGAGCTTAGCTGTGTTAGTCGTTTAGGTTTTGTTACTTTTGCAGGAATTAAAAATCAAATATAGATTACAGCTTCCAAGAATGCAAGCCGTGAAGTGTTGTAAAGTGGTTGTATTAACTTTTTTAACTGAGAATAGTATATGCTGACAGTATCCAATCTTTCTGTTCAATTCGGCAAAAGAGTGTTGTTTGACGAGGTAAATGTAACTTTTACTCAAGGTAATTGTTACGGAGTGATAGGAGCCAACGGGGCAGGGAAGTCTACTTTTCTAAAAATTCTTTCCGGTAAACTAGAGCCTACTTCTGGACAGATTCATCTGGAGCCGGGAAAGCGAATGTCGGTGTTGGAACAAGATCACTACGCATACGACGAACACACCGTACTCGAAACAGTGATCATGGGAAATAAACCCCTTTTTGCTATCAAGAAGGAAATGGACGATATCTATGCTAAGGAAGACTTTAGTGATGCAGATGGTGATCGAGTAGGGGAATTGCAGGTGCAGTTTGAGGAGATGAACGGCTGGAGCGCCGACAGTGATGCCGCTGCATTGTTGTCCAATCTGGGGATTTCGGAAGAGTTTCACTACACAGCGATGTCGGATATGGACGGTAAGCTCAAGGTGCGTGTGCTATTGGCACAGGCGCTGTTTGGCAATCCAGATGTATTGATTATGGACGAGCCTACCAACGACCTCGATTTTGAAACCATAGGGTGGTTGGAAAACTTCCTCGCCAATTACGATAATACGGTGATTGTAGTGTCTCACGACCGTCATTTTCTCGATGCGGTTTGTACACATATTTCTGATATTGATTTCGGTAAAATCAGTCATTATTCAGGTAACTATACCTTCTGGTATGAAAGTAGTCAGCTGGCAGCTAGACAACGGGCTCAACAGAATAAGAAGGCAGAGGAAAAGGCTAAAGAATTACAAGAATTTATTCAGCGATTTAGTGCTAACGTAGCCAAATCTAAACAGGCCACTTCCAGAAAAAAAATGCTGGAAAAACTCAAGGTCGACGATATCAAGCCTTCTAGCAGAAGGTATCCGGCTATTATTTTTGAACAGGAGAGAGAAGCGGGAGATCAAATTTTAAACGCAGAAGGACTCTCCGCTTCGTTAGATGGAGAGCTGTTGTTTAAAAATGTAGATATAAACCTCAATAAGGGTGATAAAATAGCGGTGATATCTCGCGATTCAAGGGCGACTACCGCGTTTTATGAGATAGTGAGCGGCAAGCAAACCCCGGGTTCAGGAAAGTTCCAGTGGGGGGTAACTACTTCACAATCGTATCTTCCGGTAGATAATTCTGAGTATTTTGACAATGACCTCACCTTGGTCGACTGGCTTCGACAATGGGCTAAGACAGAGGAGGAAAGAGAAGAAGTATACGTGCGTGGATTTCTCGGTAAAATGCTGTTTAGCGGAGAAGAGGCCTTGAAAACTGGACGCGTGCTTTCTGGAGGTGAAAAAGTGCGGTGTATGCTGAGCCGTATGATGATGCTCAGGGCTAATGTGTTGTTGTTGGACGAGCCTACCAACCACCTCGATCTGGAAAGTATTACGGCTTTTAACAACTCGCTAAAGAACTTTAAGGGTACGGTATTGTTTACTACTCACGACCACGAATTTGCACAAACCGTAGCCAATAGGGTTATAGAATTGACGCCCAATGGGGTGATCGATAGATATCTTACTTTTGACGATTATATGGACGATCCTGCCATCAAAGAGCAGCGAGATAAAATGTATCGCTAGAACAAACAATTTTATAAACCCACAAACCTCTTTTGTTTTTAAAAAGGGGTTTGTGGTTTTTTATTTTGAAGGTCGCGGGAATAGGATTAAAATAGAGCTTACTATTTCTTTTTTAGAGTAATGGCTTGACTTTTCCAGTTGTCGCGCTTAATTCGTCCGGGGAAAAATTGCAAAAGTTCGGTAACCTGCTCTATGTCGTCATCGTTAAACCTGCCTATTTGTTCGTAGGTATAAATTCCTATGGCGTTTAATTTTTCTTCTATAAATGGTCCGATACCGCTTATCTTTTTAAGATCGTCTTTCTGATTTTCATCGGCATAGCCCAGCCTTTCAAAATCTAAGTGGTTATTTGTAGTATTTCCATTGTTTTGAGTACCGCTTCTGCCAGCTCTGGTAGTTTCGGATTGGTTGAGTAGGCTGTCTTCCAGCAACTGTTTTTCCGTAAGGCATTGGTCGAGTGCTTTGCCGTATTTTTTCTTGCTGTTTCTCTTGGCGAAAAAATATCCGATGAGGTAACAGCCAAAGCAGAGAATAAACAATATCAAATATTCCGTAAAGCCTATAGGTGCTATATGTTCCATGAGTTTTTGGTTTAGTCTACTTTGATTTCTATTCTTCGGTTCTTTTCCCTTCCTTCGGGTGTGGCATTGCTTTCTATAGGCTCGTGCGGTCCCTTTGACAATGCCTCGATTTTTTCTTGAGGAACACCTTCTTCAACAAGGTAATTCATAACGTTCTTTGCCCGTTGCATTCCCACCCATTCATTGGTTTTGGCCGAACCAATATTGTCGGTATGCCCGGTAATTAGTACTTTTTTTTCTGGGTATTTATTCAGGTAGTTTTTAAGTTCCTCGGCATATCCTACCAGCGTATTATCTGGAACGAACTCTTTTGAACCAAAATGGGAGTAGAGTATCTTGTTGGCAATTCCTTCTTCTATAATCACTTTTCGTTCGTTTGGAATATCCCTGTATTCTAATGTCATTCCTCCATAAAAATAACCTCGGCTGTCGTATTGATAGTAATCTTCGGCGGAGGCAATAGCGATGCGATCGGGGTTTATGCCGTAAGTTACCAAGTGTTTTCTCAAATTAGCGGCGCGCTTAAGTCCTGTAGAATCCCCTTCTTCAGGCCGGTGATAGCCGGTGATGAGTACCTCTTGCGACTGTTCTTTATTCAGGAAATCAAAAATACTTTTTTCCAGTTTTTCTCCGCCACTTGCGAGGCTTACCGAATCGCTTTCCTTACGAATGACAAAGCCGTTAAATGTCTCGGTATCGTAGTTTTTTGCTGGTGATTCGCTCACGACAGTTTCTGCCGCCGGCGGGTTGCACAGTTGCTTTACGTGACACAGATAATAACGCGATCCCAAATAGAACCATCCCAAAAAGACGATAAAAGCAATGATGAAATTTTTCATTTATACAAAAATCAAGAGGCATTAATTAGATTTTGTCCTATGTCAGTTGGCTTCGACTATTTTTGTTAAATACCCGTTTCCCTCAACTTGCTAAGCGAATTATGAGTTTTCTTATGCAGAATACCATTCGAAATAGTTGGTAGACGATTATTCTCTTTTTAATCCGGATTCATGAACCAAAGTTATATTATTTTCGTTTATCTCATAAGTCCACACTGGAGGATCGTAGCCAGAATATTCAGGACTTACACTGTTGATTTTTAAACAAATTTCTCTTAGTGTAGTATTTAGTTTTTCGCTATCTACAATTTTGATAGCCGGTTTTATATCTTCTAAAGATACGTTGTTTTCTCCCTCAAAAGAAATAAAAACTGGCTCCTGACCATAATAGAAAACACCTTCAAAATTTGAACATTCAAATATTGGATTCAGCGTTATATCAAAATTGACTTTGTCTGCATTTTTATAAAAGGAAAAACAAAGAAAAGAATCATCTTTTAGGTCGTTTTTCTCTAGTAGGCTAATAAAATTATCTAACTCAGAACTGACCATTTCATTCAAGACAGCGGTTTCCTGTTTTTTATCTGTACAGGAAGAAAGTATTGCTAGTAATATTGAAAGATAAATAAAAGACTTCATTCGACTATAGTTTGCTTATAATTAAGTGTTATCTGGCACCAAATCCCTTTATCAAATTTAGACTTTTGAGTTTTACTGTCGTTATATTATGTTTTTTTATAAAGCCATTACGGTCATCGGCATATTCTGTAAGAGAGTGTTCCCCGTTGTGGTACATATAATATTTTTGATATCCAAAAATTTCAATAGAATTTTTACGTGCCCCCCTATCTCCTAATCGACCTTGTGTAAATCCATATCCAGAAGGGAATTCATCCCAAGCGTCATTATTATCAAAAGGATGACTGTGAATTCTGTATAGAGGAGAGAACCCTTCCACAACATCCAATAAATCAGTATCTATTTGAACACTTCCCATATTGTAGTTTGTGTAAATATAGAAGATTCTTGTATCTGAGCTATCTGTAAAAGCCTGTATAGCTTGTTCAACATCACTATTGTCTGCAAGAAATTTAAATAACTCTAGTGCTGCCCCTTCATCTTCTACGGTCAAAAGCATGAGGTCTTTAGTTTTTTCTTTTCTATCTAATTTAAGTTTTAATCGTCTTTTGTTGGATACAAAAGTACATTTGGTCATTTTTTTCAGCATTTTTTGATTGACTAGAATAGATTTTCCTGTTTTTTCTGAAATTAATTTGTGTACAACTTCACCGTTTTCATTGTAATAAGTCCTTTTGTCGATAAGGTGAATTTTACCCATGGAGTCTACTCGATATGTGTCAGAAGGATTTATTAAATTGTCATTCCCGACTAATGATTCTGAAGTATTTTGAGTAGTGGAGCTTATTGTGAAGCTTATAGTTACATCACTTCCAATATCTGACAGTTGCTCCGCCCAATCTATGGCATCTTTTACAGACGATACATCGATGTTCATAGTAATAAAATTTGTTGAGTTATGTATTTAAGTTCTGTGTAATTTGATATTGATATATGGGTTGATGTTTTACCATCCTTTCAATAGCTTTATGAAAAATGGTCTGTTTGGATTGTGAACGATTTAACCTAAAAGCAAACTCGTTGAGGTACCT
>JAJUFH010000010.1 GCA_029266035.1 Sinomicrobium sp. | reverse complement strand
TCCTGATCTTCGAGCGAAACATACCGGTATGTGTCAAAAAGTGATTTTAATAGTGTTGTTTTGCCCGATTGCCGGGGGCCGGTTACTGCAATAATCGGAAACTTGTCTTTTTGGGCTAAAATATGAGCTCCCAATTGCCTGACTATTAACTCCTTTTTCATAATTCAGCGATATATAATTGCAAATATACATAATACATACTTACAATATTACATACTATATTGTTTGAATAATACATAAGAGATAATTAAAAAATTACATGAACGATACTTTTGTGTTCCCGTTTTAACATTTTTCCATAGTAATTTTACCCTACATCATCTGGGGGAAGCGTCACTGCGACACCGAGCCATAACGAGAAGGCGGCAGTCTTCTTTTCACAAGCACACCAGAGAACGACCTACAAACAAGCCGCTCCCAAAAAAAGCCTATCAAAAATACTTAAATCACTTTCCATTAAACTCCTTTAATTGATTGTAAATAACCTCTTTAGACTTAGCCTTCAGGGCGGATCGGTCGTCTGTAGTTAGGCCTGTGGTGGGGATAAAAGAATGTACCACAGCTCTCATTTTCCCCGGGCTCCCGCTCAAAAAAGTATAGGAAAAGCGTTTTTTATTATCGGCAAAGGTCATGGGAATTACTGGGATTTGATATGCAATAGCCAGTCGGAATGCTCCGTCTTTGAACTCGTCTAAGTAGATCTCTTCATCAGGCACTCCTCCTTCGGGAAAGATACACACACTCAAGCCTTTGTCAAGTTTTTGTTGGGCGCGTTCGTACACGGCTGTACGGCTTTTTACATTGTTGCGATCTACCAATATACACGCCCGCTTGTAGAAAAAGCCGAAGATCGGTATTTTGGCCAGCTCTTGTTTACCCACAAACACAAAGGGATTAGGGGAAGCCCTCAACATCAGCATGATATCGGTCATACTAGTGTGGTTGGCGATCAGCACATAGCTCTTGCCCTTTTCCATCTGCTGTTCTCTCTTTATGCGGGGAATAAAACCCATACCGTAGAGAATGACGGTAGCCCATATATTGCGCACTACCCAGAAAAGCTGGTGATAGTAGCGATCTGACGAGGTGAGTACAAGCAATACAGGCGACAATATGACCACTGTACAAAACACGAGTATATAGAACCATATCCGCCAGATAATTATAAAAGGGTATTTCAGAAATTTCATCATGCTTCAAAGTTAAACTTTTAAAAAAAATTCATATCTTTAATTGAAACTTTAAATTTTTGATTATGATTTACGCAATAATTATCGGAGCCATAGCCGGGTGGCTCGCCGGAGTTATCATGAAAGGAGGAGGGTTCGGACTCTTGTTCAATATCCTATTGGGAATTCTCGGCAGCGTTATCGGCCATTGGCTGTTTGGAACTCTGGATATCAGCATTGGCTCCGGCTGGTTGGGAGACCTCATCACCGGAGTGATCGGTGCCGTTGTGGTACTCTTTGTGGTAGGGCTATTTAAAAAGTAGCTTCTCTGCATCTCAACAGTACAATTTCAAAATCTAGCACCGCTTTTGCCAAAAGTAAAAGCGGTTTTTTACGGCGGCACACTTGCTGCTCTCCTGCAAATTTATCTTTCTATCTGCCTCAAATGTTCTTAATTTGTCTTTATTTTGCAAAGGGTAATCCTGCCTCACAGGGATAAAAAGTTTTACGAGAGATTTGGTATTTGTAAAAATGCCTCCGCAAACACCTCTTCGGGCAGGTAGAAGACGAGAATTAAACTATGGCACGAATACTCACAGGTATACAGAGCACGGGAACACCACACCTTGGAAATATTTTGGGAGCTATACTCCCCGCAATCGAGATGTCGCAACAAGCGGGAAACGACTCTTTCCTCTTTATTGCAGACATGCACTCTCTGACACAGATAAAGGACGGAAATGAATTGAGGCAAAACACCTTTAATGTCGCTGCTACCTGGTTAGCTTTCGGACTCGATATCGAAAAGGTGGTTTTTTACCGGCAGAGTGATGTTCCTCAAACGGCAGAACTAGCCTGGTATCTGAGTTGTTTTTTCCCTTTTCAGCGGCTCACCCTTGCGCATTCGTTTAAGGATAAGGCCGACAGGTTGGAAGACGTAAACGCTGGTTTGTTTAGCTACCCTATGCTTATGGCTGCAGACATATTGCTCTATGACGCAGAAATTGTTCCGGTAGGCAAGGATCAAATGCAACACTTGGAAATCACCCGTGATGTCGCCCAGAGATTTCACCGTAAAATGGGTGAAACTTTTGTAATCCCTGAAGGAAAAGTACAAGAGAACACTCAGTACATTCCGGGCACTGACGGAGGAAAGATGAGCAAATCGAGGGGCAATACCATCAACCTCTTTTTACCCGACAAGCAATTGCGCAAACGGATAATGAGCATAGAAACCGACAGCACTCCTCTAGAAGAGCCCAAAGATCCGGATCGCTGCAATGTCTTTGCCTTGTACCGCATTCTCGGCAGTGCGGAGCAAGTAGCCGCCATGCGCGAAAACTACCTCAAGGGAGGTTATGGCTACGGTCATGCCAAGCAGGCTCTTTACGAACTTATCATCGCGAAGTTTTCCACAGAAAGAGAGCGTTTTAATTACTTCACTGAGCATCCTGATGAAGTAGAGCAGGCGCTTGCTACAGGAGCTAAGAAAGCGCGAAAAGTAGCCGGAGAAGTACTGCAAAGGGTGCGGGAGAAAATCGGGTATTAGACTTAGCGACCAACCGCTTCAAAAAGTTTTCCAGGCATTGGCCTCACCAGGCCTTTCATCTCCAGTGCAATCAATATGGAAGATATGCGATGTACAGGAGTTTTGCAGTGAAGAGCAATAATATCCAACATCTCTCTACCGTGTTCCGACAAAAAGGTGTACACTTTTTGTTCGTCGCTGTCGAGTTGTGGAAAAAGAGAAACTTGCCTACCCTGTTTTCCCGAGGCTTCTTGACGCGCTAACAGTGGTTCACGATGCCATCCCAAATGATACACTAGGTCTTCGGCCGAGGTGAGTATATGCGCTTTCTGCGAGCGTATAAGGTGATTACACCCCTCGCTATAACGATCATCAGTACGACCAGGGACGGCAAAGATCTCTCGCTGATACGAATGGGCAATCCCCGCAGTGACCAAGGCTCCACCCTTGGCAGCCGACTCTATCACCACCGTAGCCTCCGACAGACCAGCAATAATGCGGTTGCGTTTCAAAAAATTTTCCCGTTCGGGTGCACTACTACTCCAAAAGTCGGTCACAAAGCCTCCTCTAGACTCTACTCCAGACATATAGGGTTTATGTGCTTTAGGGTATATCTGATTTAACCCATGGGCCAAGCAGCCCACGGTTTGCAAACCACAATCCATCGCCGCCTTGTGTGCCGTGATATCCACCCCATAAGCAAAACCGCTTACCACCGCCGGATCGAAAGATGCCAAATCGGCTACAAATTGTTCGCAAAATCGCTTCCCATACGAGGTGATATTACGCGTACCCACTATACTGATAACCCTTTTGTGATTGAGGTCTGCATTGCCCGATCGAAACAGCAGTATCGGACTGTCTACACAGTGCTTGAGACGTTCGGGATAATCGTCCTGCTCAAAATAGCTATAGCCAATATCCTGATCTTCCAGGAATTTCATTTCTCTCTCTGCCGCCTTGAGATTCTCCTTTCTTCGGATACTCTCTACAATACGCATTCCCACTCCGTTAATTCCCAATAGATTTCGGGGTTTTTCCTCAAAAATAGCCCTAGCGCCACCACAGCGGGAAATCAGCTTTTTAGCCATGATATCTCCCACTCCTCGAGCGTATTGTAAGGCGAGTATATAAAGTAAATCGGGCAAGGTTTTCATAGTCTCGAGAACACAAAATAAGATTTAATCTGACAATAAATATACGATTATTCTTTCTATATAAAAAGCTTTTAGGAGCTGTTGATAATTTTTATGGCTCAACCCTTTACTCTCATCAAAAAAATCACCATCTTTGTTTTATGCAGTTAGAACACTATATCGGCGAACTATTATACAGGTATTCATGCGTTACCGTACCGGAATTCGGTTCATTTCTCACCCAGTTTCGGTCGGCACGTATCCACAATCACTCTTTTTTCCCTCCTTCCAAGGCAGTGTCTTTCAATGCTCAGCTCGTTTCCAACGACGGTTTACTGCTTCGGCATATCTCCGACACTCTCGGTATTTCGTATGAAGAAGCGGAATTAGAGGTCAGAAAAAAAGTGATTGACTGGAACGAGCTTTTGGAAAATGGAGAAAAGCTCTCCCTTAAGCAAATAGGACTTTTGTGGCTAAACAAAGAGGGTAGCATACAGTTTCAGCCGTTTACCGAGACTAACTACCTCACCTCTTCTTTCGGGATGGCCGCTACCGGAGCCCGAGAGATTATCAGGAAACCCACATCCCAAAATAACGACAGCTCCTCCACGGGAGTACGCCCCATCGGCATACCCTCTAGGAGGAGATCGTATCTCAAATACGCTGCCATATTGTTGCTATCAGTATCTGCGGGTACTGTGGTATACCAGTCACAGCGTATTTCATCTCAACAACAGCAACAGCTGGCCGAGCAACAGGTACAGCAGCAGCTAGAACAAGGTATACAGAAGGCTACCTTTTTTGACACCACTCCTGTAAATCTTCCTTCAATCACATTGAAGGCTACTAAAAAACCTATGTATTACGTAGTGGCTGGCGCTTTTCGCGTTGCAGAAAATGCCGATAAGAAAATGGAGGAGCTTCGCAAAAAAGGTTACGAACCACAGCGTATAGCCCCAACCACCCATGGGCTTCACCAAGTGGCTTTCAACAGTTTTACCGACGCCAGACAGGCGATCAACTTCCTGAACAGTGTCAAAAGAGAAAACCCGGAAGCCTGGCTACTCGTATCTAAAGACTGAATTTATTCCTTTTTCACAACGCCTAACGACAGAGAAGAATAATGTTCAAGCACTTTCTAGCTGTTCCAATTTTATAGTACCTTTGTATTAATATTAGAAACAAAGCGAATGCAAGCAAAAAGTCCTGGAGCATCTAGAACTATTATGACCGATTTGGTCCTTCCCAGCGAGACAAATCCGCTGAACAATTTATTTGGAGGAGAACTCCTGGCGAGAATGGATCGCGCGGCCAGTATAGCTGCCCGAAGGCACTCTAGACGCATAGTGGTAACGGCTTCGGTAAACCATGTAGCCTTTAACCGGGCTATTCCCCTCGGCAGTGTAGTTACTGTAGAGGCAGCTGTTTCCAGGTCGTTTAAAAGTTCGATGGAAGTCTTTATAGACGTCTGGATTGAAGATCGAGAAAACGGCTCTAAAACAAAGGCTAATGAAGCTATTTACACTTTTGTGGCCGTCGATGAAACAGGACGACCTGTAGAAGTCCCTCCTTTAGCTCCCGAAACAGCACTTGAAAAATCGCGTTTCGAAGCGGCTCTCAGGAGAAAACAGTTGAGTCTTGTACTCGCTGGAAAGATGAAGCCCAATGAGGCCACCGAGCTCAAGGCGCTTTTTGTCTAAATGAGAATCAAATGATCTCTTTCTCTTCACATATCGCAAAAATGGATTCTCCGATATGGACCTACGTTATTCCCGTACCGGCTGAGATCGCAAAAACACTGTCCCACAGCAAGAGATTGATTTGTCATTTTGGTCAAGGTATAAAAAAACACAGTTCTCTGATGCCTGCGGGCGACGGTTCTTTTTTCATACTTCTGAACAAGAAGGAAATGACACAGCTGAAAGCCCGAGTAGGCGATGCCATATCGGTAGAACTAAAAGAGGACCTCTCCGATTACGGCACTCCTATGGACGAAGCTTTTCAGGCTGTGCTGAACAGCGATGAAGAAGGAAGCCGCCTTTTTGAAGCTCTGACCCCAGGTAAGAAAAGAACACTTATTCAAATCGTCGCCAAAATAAAAAATGAGGCTTTGAAGATACATCGATCCATCATCATCCTAGACCACCTAAAAATGACTTCCGGGAAGGTAGATTACAAATTGCTACACCGACAATTCAGAGAGCAAAAGCTCTAGTTTCGCCCTTTTTCTCCAGGGTATAGCGTCCAGACGGGGTCGCTTTGCCAAAATCTCTTAGAGTCGGTATCCATTACAGTCAGCGCTCCCTTAAATGCAGCTCCAGTATCTACATTCCACACGTTTGCGGCATTTACGGGAATTTTCTCTCCAATACGGGTAACCGGGGTATGCCCTATAAAAATCTCTGTGTAATGCGATAGTCGCGCCGGATATCTATACGACTCTTTCTGGATCGAAGTATCTAGGGCAAGCGCCGTTTCCCATAAGCTGCGATCCCAATAGAACATTTCGGTAAAGTACTCGTGTTCTACACCCCTGGTATGGGTAAAGCCCGCGTGTAGGAACAAGCTGTTTTTTCCGTCTATATGATAGTCGATCAGCTGCTCCAGAAAACTCCCGTGAGCTTTTCGCGTCTCCTCTCCTATACCCTGATACGCCTCCATAGTGGCCTCTCCACCGTGAAAGAGCCACAGATCGTCGTACTCCCCTTTCACTAGCCAATTCCTGCACAGGGTGTCGTGATTTCCACGAATAAATATACAAGACTGCCTTTCGCGAAACTCCATCAGAAAATCCAGTACTTCGGGCGTTTCGCTCCATCCATCTACATAGTCCCCGAGAAAGATAAAAGTATCTTCGGGATTTCTGTCTACCTCATTTAAAACCTGATCGAGAGCCTTAAAGCCCCCGTGTATATCCCCAACTACAAACGTTTTTTTCACTCTGTTATGCCTTTCTTTTTTAGGATACAGTGGCAAAACACCTCTATCCTCCTTAATTGTATTTCACTTTTCTGAGTACCCTCAGCGATTCTTTCAGCGATGCGTATATCTCGCGGTTGTAGGCCTTTATCACTTCTCTGTGTTGTTCCAACTTTTCCTTTGCATCGTCAAAGCCGTTTAATGCACAGATGAGATAAGTAGCCGGAAGGTTTTCTATATCCTTGCGCTCATTCGCATTGAGCGGCACTCCCTTTTTCAATTTTTGCAGCAGCACATTATTGGTATTGTACACATGGTGTAACACCTTTCTGTCGTATTCCGGCGGATCGAAGATAAGCGTGCTGTCTATCTTGTACGACCCATTGTCGTTGAAGGTGATCGTCACAGTTTCTAGAGGATAGTACTTTTGGTGGTCGTTCAATCCCAACTGCACGTATTCGGTGGTAGAAAACTCGTGTTCATTCACTCTGATTTCCACCTCGTCTAAGGCCGAATAAAACAGTCTTACCTGCTCGTTGATCAATTCGATATCCACCCGGGAGTAATACACCTTGTCCTCTGCCTTGTTTCCGCTTTCGTTCACCTTTTTGGTCACCCCTGCCCAACAGACCACAAACTGCTCTTTAAACACCTTGTAATGCCCTTCCAAATCGCGATGTCTCTCGTATAAAAAATCGATTACCCCGTTTAGGGTGAGCTCGATATTGTTTTGTGCGTGCAATTCTATCTCTGCCACCACTGCCGAATTGGTGTTTTTAAGCTCGGTATCAAATACCCTCGGCATACTCATACTGCCCTCTCTAAAAAACACCGCACCTCCGTAATACTTCCATATATTTCTGCGTAGCGAACACAACTTTCCGGTAGATCTTATCGTCACCAATCCCACTACTTTTCCCTCGGGAAGATGTGGGAAGGGCACATTCTCGTAGGAAATAAGAGGTGGATTGTCGAGATAGGCATTGACCAGATTTTGTATTTTGCTATCGTCAAAAAAATCGGTTCCTACAATCTCGTTGTCTTCGTCTTCCACACCCACTACAATAAAGGAATTGTTTTCAGGGTTTGAATTGGCTAGGGCGCAAACGTGCTTTAAGAATTTAGCCTTCCCTTCTTTTTCTCCGATATTGACAAACCTCTTTTTGTCATAAAAACTGTTTTCGTCGTTATGAGCTAGGAGGTTTTTTACTAACAGGCGTTTATTGATCATGACAATGCCGAGCTAACCGACTATAGGTTTTCGTTTTACAGATTAATACAACTCAAAAGACAATCTTACTCCCGATGTCTTACCGTAGAAGACGCCTGAGCAAGGGGAAGTACTACTACATCGCCTATATTTACGTGAGCTGGTCTGGAGACCATAAAATATATCACATCGGCTACATCTTCTGCGCTAAGTGGTTTCAAGCCTTGGTATACGGCATCTGCCCGCTCTGTATCGCCTTTAAAGCGCACTTTACTAAATTCCGTTTCCACCATTCCCGGGTGAATAGCCCCTACCTTTACCCCGTGAGAAATCAGGTCGATGCGCATTCCTTTGCTAATGGCGTCTACGGCGTGTTTACTCGCACAGTACACCCCTCCGTTGGCATACACTTCTTTCCCTGCAGTAGAACCCACGTGGATAATGTGTCCGCCTTTTCTCTGTACCATCTGTGGGAGTATTGCTCTAGACACGTACAACAGCCCTTTTACATTTCCGTCTATCATAGCGTCCCAGTCGTCCACATCCCCCTCTTGCATGGGTTCGAGACCGTGTGCATTACCCGCACTGTTAATAAGGATATCGATCTCCGAAAAAAGTGCTGGCAGGCTGCCAATCGCTTCAAAAACTTCGTTTTTCTCTCTCACGTCAAATTGCAGGGTGTGTACATCGGTAAGCCCCGACAATTCCAATTTCAAATTGTCTAAGCGTTCCTGTCTTCGCCCGCAGAGCACCAGGCGGATTCCGTGACGGGCAAAAATTTGAGCTGTAGCTCTCCCAATACCACTAGTCGCACCGGTAATCAAAGCAGTGCGTTGTTCTTTTTCTTCACTCATACTATTAAAATTACAGTGTTTATAAAAACTGTCTCAGTTTTATATTTCGGTTCTTTTTATCGTGTTGGATGGAGTACAAAAGTGAAAACCGGGCTTAAATACCATTTGACAGTCCGGCTTATATCGCATTTCCGTATAAAAATAATACTTTATTCCCTAGCCGACTGTAAACAATATATTAAAAGTTCCGGTGTTTTTCCAAACACACTGACTCCTAACAGCTTACTGTCTGACACCGAATCGAATCTCTCGAAAGCAGTACAAAATATGCGATAGTGGCAAAGGAGAACTAGTAGATATCTGAACCCCTCTCTGCTATATTTTCAACAGAATCGCCCATCTCCGTTAAATTATCATAATTTTTGCAAAGGCTGTGTTATTCACAGCGTACTATTCTATTTTTTAACTATTAATTAACTCCCCTGTTTGAAATTAATTTTTCAATTTGCATCATAACAATCAGGTTTAGTATATTCACGGCGCAAAATATAATTCGATGGAAGATAACAAGACTTCAGACATTGGTTTAATTAATGAAAAAATCCAGAGAGAAAGTGCCTTTGTCGACTTACTCACCCTGGAGATGAACAAGGTTATCGTAGGGCAGAAGCACATGGTAGAACGCCTTTTAATCGGTCTTTTAGGCAGGGGGCACATCCTTTTGGAAGGAGTGCCCGGGCTGGCCAAAACACTGGCCATAAACACTTTGTCTCAGGCCGTTCACGGATCGTTCAGCCGAATACAGTTTACCCCCGATTTGCTTCCTGCCGATGTAGTGGGAACCATGATTTACAATATCAAGGAAAACGATTTTTCCATCAAGAAAGGGCCTATTTTTGCCAACTTTGTGCTCGCAGACGAGATTAACAGGGCACCGGCCAAGGTGCAATCCGCTTTACTGGAGGCCATGCAAGAAAAGCAAGTAACCATAGGTGACGACACTTTTATCTTAGACAAGCCTTTTCTGGTAATGGCAACGCAAAACCCCGTAGAACAAGAAGGGACCTACCCCCTTCCGGAAGCACAGGTAGACCGGTTTATGCTAAAAACCGTTATCGATTACCCAAAACTCGATGAAGAACAACTCATTATCAGAGCTAATCTGAAAGGAAGTTTTGAAAAGATAAATCCGGTGGTATCGCTGGAGCAAATACTAAGTGCCCAACAATTGGTACGCGAGGTGTATATGGATGAGAAAATAGAGAAGTATATACTCGACCTCATCTTTGCTACCCGATATCCCGAAAAATACAACTTATCTGAGCTGAAACCTCTTGTGAGTTTTGGCGCTTCCCCTCGTGGAAGTATCAACCTGGCCACAGCTGCCAAGTGTTACGCCTTTATAAAACGCCGTGGATACGTAGTTCCCGAAGATGTAAGAGCCGTAGTTTACGACGTACTTCGCCACAGAATCGGGATTACCTACGAAGCGGAAGCGGAAAATATCACTTCGGTAGATATTATCAATAAGATTGTCAATGAAGTGGAAGTCCCCTGATCTCTGCCAAACCTACAGTATCGAGATCTAAAAAATTAAAAAGGATGCTACATCGCCCTTGTGGGGCATTTTGTTGCAAACCTCTTTCCGGAGCGTATGGACACTAAAGAGTTACTTAAAAAAGTAAGGAAAATAGAGATCAAGACACGGCGGTTGTCTGACCATATCTTTGGAGGAGAATACCATTCTACCTTCAAGGGGAGGGGTATGACCTTTAGCGAGGTAAGGCAATACCAATTTGGCGATGATGTACGAAACATAGATTGGAATGTCACCGCTCGCTACAACGAGCCTTTTGTAAAGGTTTTTGAAGAAGAGCGAGAGCTCACCATGATGCTTATGGTCGACATTAGTGGAAGTCAGTTCTTTGGTACCTCTTCGCAGTTCAAAAACGAGGTAGTCACCGAAATTGCAGCCACCCTGGCTTTTTCCGCTACTCAGAACAACGACAAAATAGGTCTTATTCTCTTTTCAGACAGGGTGGAGCATTACATCCCCCCAAAGAAAGGGCGATCGCACGTATTGCGCATTATCCGAGAGCTGCTGGAATTCCGCTCCCAAAGTAAAAAAACCGATATAGAAGAAGCGCTTAAGTTTCTTTCTAATGTCTTAAAAAAAAGAGCTATAGTATTTATCCTTTCAGACTTTGTAGATGAGGACTATGATCGCACATTGCGAATTGCCAGTAAAAAACACGACATCACCGGAATCAGGATTTACGACAAACACGAAGAAGCCCTCCCCAATCTGGGTATGATAGAAGCAGAAGACGAGGAGACCGGAGAACTTATCACGGTAAATACCGCATCGAAAAAAGTGCGCAATAGCTATGCTGCATATCACAAAGAACGAGTAGATTACTTTCACAACTCCTTTACCAAAAACGGAGCCGGTGTACTACACAACCGCGTAGATGAAAGTTATGTAAAAAAACTGTTGGGATATTTTAAAAGACGAGCGTAAAAATGACCGGTAGGTCCGCAATGAGACTGAGATATATTATGAGTAGAAATTCGGAGGATATGAAAAAAAAGCACAGCCTTATCGCTGTAATAAGTGGTTTGTTTGCTGCCATGCTCTTTCTGTGTCCTTCCGCAATGCGGAGTCAGGCAGCCCCTAGCGTATCCTCATCTATCGATACTACAGAAATAAAAATTGGTGAGCAGTTGCATTTCGAGATAGCAGTAAAGGCCGATACCACTGCTTTAGTCGTATTTCCCGAAGGGCAAACCTTTGGCCCTCTCGAAATGGTAGAGGCTACCGATATTGACACTTTTCGAACTAAAGACCGTTTCGATCTCATTCGGAAATACGCCCTGACCCAATTCGATTCAGGACATTACACGCTGCCTCGACAAAAAATTATAATAAACAACAAAGAGTTTTACACCGATTCGCTCCAGATTGCTGTAAACGACGTAGTGGTCGATACAACTTCACAAAAAATGTACGACATCAAAGCGATACAGGAGGTTTCGGGAAGCCATTCCGCTTGGGTTAAATACTTGTTATGGGGGGTGTTGGGAGCACTGGTAATAGCTGCGGTAATCTATTGGTTTTTTATCCGAAAAAAGCCCCTCAGTGAAAAGGAAAAAGAAGCACTACTGCCCCCTTTTGACCGCGCACTGCTCGGTTTGAAAAAACTGGAAGAATCGCGATATCTCATACAGTCTCAATACAAAGAATACTATTCAGAACTCACCCAAATAGTCAGAGAGTACCTCGAAGAGGAAATACACATTTCGGCTATGGAAAGTACTACCGAAGAGCTGGTTGCCAAACTCGAAATGCTACAGCAAGCTGGCAAGCTAAACCTGGAGAAAAACACCATCGACAATTTCAAAGCTGTACTTCAAAAAGCCGATCTCGTAAAATTTGCACGTTCCAGACCAGATACTCAGGTGGCAGAAGAAGACAGAAAGATTATAGAAAATGTGGTGGTTCGCACCAAGGAAGCCATTCCCGAACCCACCAAAGAAGAACTCTTACAGCAGGAGGCCTATAAGGCCGAGCTAGAACGCAAACGACGCAAAAAAAGACAGCTTACCCTAGGTATAGCCGCGGGCTGTATACTGTTGCTCATCGCTGGAGGAATTACCGCATATTACGGATACCATCGAGTAAAAGATACAGTTTTCGGGCATCCTACTCGTGAATTGCTTCACGGTGAATGGGTAAATAGCGAATACGGCTATCCCGCTATAATCGTCGAAACACCTAGAGCGCTTCGGCGAACTAAAATCGATCTTCCGGATGCTATGAAAGAGGTGGTGAGCACTAATCAAACCTTTACCTATGGCAGTTTGATGGGCAATTTTCACATTTCGGCAAGTGTGACCACTTTCAGACAGGGGGTGGAATTCAATCCGGAAGACGCTATACAGGGTGCCATAGCTACCCTAGAGCAACAGGGAGCCAAAAACATGCTCGTAAAACAAGAGGAAATCACCACTCCCTCGGGAGCCAAAGGGGTTAAGATCTTCGGAAGTATGGACATCATCGTCGATACGGAAAACGAAAAAACAGTAAAGGCCAATTACGCCATTCTCAATTTTAACGAAAAAGGAGCTTTTGAACAGCTCACTATAGTATATCACAGAGACGACAGATACGCTTCTGAAATCGAGCAAAGGATAGTCAACTCTATAGATTTTAAAAACCAATAAGATGCTGGAGAATATTCAATTTGCAAATCCGCAGTATTTCTGGTTGCTCTTGTTGCTTCCTCTGGCCATCGTATGGTATATACTAAAGCGCAAGAGGGCCACTTCCCCGCTTAAAATATCGACAACACGGGGTTTTAAGAGTCAGGCTTCACTACTGCCAAAACTCAAACCTCTTCTCTTTGTATTTCGCCTGCTTGCCATTGCACTACTCATCACTGCCATGGCGCGGCCGCAAACCATGGATGTCACCTCCAAAACCAAAACGACAAGAGGTATCGATATTGTGATGGCTCTGGATTTCTCGTCTAGTATGCTGGCCAAAGACCTGAAACCAAACCGGCTCGCAGCACTCAAAGAGGTGGTTGCAGAGTTTATCGAAAATCGTCCTAACGACCGCATCGGACTGGTGGCCTATGCCGGAGAAAGCTATACTCCTATTCCAGTGACGAGTGACAAGCCTTTGGTGCTAAACACCTTAAAAAATCTCGATTTTGAATCCCTTCGCGACGGGACAGCTATAGGCATGGGGCTGGCAACAGCTGTAAATCGTCTCAAAGACAGCAAAGCCGAAAGCAAAGTAATCATACTACTCACCGACGGAGTAAACAACACAGGGGTGATAGAACCCCTTACCGCTACCGAACTGGCCAAGGAATACGATATAAAAACCTATACCATAGGACTGGGAACCAACGGTATGGCCATGACCCCTATAGCCTACAATCCAGACGGTTCGTTTCGCTACGGTATGCAACAGGTAGAAATAGACGAAAAACTGCTCAAAGATATCGCCAAGGAAACAGGAGGACGGTACTTTAGAGCTACCGACAACAAGAAACTGGAAGAGATTTACGAGGAGATCAACCAGCTCGAAACCACCGAGATAGAAGAGTTTAAATATTATAATTACGACGAAAAATTCCGCCCACTGGTACTATTGGCAGGAACATTGCTGTTCCTTGAATTGTTTTTGCGCTATACAGTATTCAGGAGTTTTGTGTAATTTGTATCCGGCTTACTCCAAAGCAGATCGCTGTAAGGTGTAAGGCCAAAATTATTGACAGAAATGTACGTACTGGAAGAAAAGACATATTTTTACCTGCTGGCTATCATCCCGGTGATAGTACTGCTCTTTGTTGTTTTCCAGATATGGAGAAAGAAAACACAGCGACGGTTTGCCGATGCAGAACTGCTGAAAAAGCTCAGTCCCGAAACCTCTACCTTTAAACCTTTGCTCAAACTGCTGATGCTATTGCTCGCCTTTGTAGCACTTATCACAGCCCTGGTAAACCCCAAAATAGGCAGCAAACTGGAAACGGTAAAGAGAGAGGGGGTAGACATCGTTTTTGCGATCGATGTGTCAAAAAGTATGCTGGCGGAAGACATTACCCCCAACCGTCTTGAAAAATCAAAACGACTAATCTCTTCCATTATAGATCAGCTTGCCGGCGATCGTATAGGGATTATTGCATACGCTGGAGAAGCTTTCCCCCAACTCCCCATCACCACCGACTACGCAGCGGCCAAAATGTTCTTACAGGGCATGAATACCGATATGTTGTCGTCTCAGGGTACCGCAATAGGTGAAGCCATAAATATGGCGACAGACTATTTTAACGATGAAGCGCAGACCAATAAAATTCTGGTTGTAGTATCGGATGGAGAAGATCATCAAAGCAGTATAGAAAGCTCGCTGGAAGCGCTGAAACAAAAGGGAATACGAGTCGTAACCATAGGAG
Source organism: Sinomicrobium sp. (assembly GCA_029266035.1). Classification (GTDB taxonomy): domain Bacteria; phylum Bacteroidota; class Bacteroidia; order Flavobacteriales; family Flavobacteriaceae; genus Sinomicrobium. The sequence continues at coordinate 73,989 of JAJUFH010000010.1, read as the reverse complement.
TTGGAACTACCAAAGGAGGTCCTATACCGATAAAGAAAAACGGTATTACAGAAACCTACAAGAAAGACAGGCAGGGCGAGGTCGTGATTACCCATATGAACGAAGAGACCCTGCGAAAGATAGCCGACAACAGCGAAGGTGCTTATATGAACGGCAACAACACTGCTGAGGTTATGGACTTTATGAAGGACTATCTCGGAAATTTGGATAAAAAAGAATACGAAACAAAGCAGTTTGCCGACTATAAAAGTCAGTTTCAATGGTTTTTGGCTGCCGCTTTATTATTTTTAATTTTAGACCTTCTTTTCCTGGAGCGCAAAACCTCCTGGCTGAGAAAACTCAATCTCTTTAACGAAAAGAGTGAAGGATAAATCACGTATAGCGACCGAAACGCATTTGAATTTTAAGTTTAAATGAATGTCAAAATGAACAGCTTTTTTTATACATATCGTCGCTTTTACAGCAGGGGTCTACTTATGGCTCTCACTTTACTCGCCCTATTGTGCGGCCACCATCTTGTAGCACAGCAAGCACAAGACCAGAAGAGAGACAAGGCGATACGAGAATCGGAACAACTCTTGTACAAGGCCAATGCTGAACTAGATGCCGATAAATTTGAAGATGCCGAGGTAAGTTACAGAGAAGCTATTTCAAAAAATGCAGACAATGCTACCGCCCGATACAATCTCGGGAATGCGTACTACAGAAGAGAAAATCTCGGAGAAGCCTTTTCCAGATACAAACAGGCCGGTGAAATTGCAGATAGCAAAGAGAAAAAACACCAAGCCTATCACAATCTGGGGAATGTCTTTATGAAAAATAAGGAATATCAAAAGGCCGTAGAAGCCTATAAAGAAGCCCTTCGCAACAATCCCTCCGACGAAGAGACGAGGTACAATTTTGCCCTGGCCAAAGAAATGCTGAAAAACGACCAGAACCAGCAAGACCAAAATCAGCAAAATCAGAACAAAGGCGGAGGTGACGACAACAAAGAGCAGAACAAAGATCAACAGGAGCAGAACAAAGATCAAGGTGATCAAGGTGATAACAAAGACAGTAAAGAACAGGATCAGAACAAAGAACAGGGTGATCAGGGTGATCAAGGAGACAAGGAAGATCAAGATGAACAGGGAGACAAAGGAGAACAGGGAGATAATGAAGAACAACAGGGAGACAAAGGTGACGAAGAATCAGCTCAGAACGGACAAGATAAAGAACAAGAAGGTGAACCCAAAGAAGAAGGTCAGGGAGCGCCACAGCAAGGAAAAAGCGAATTGTCTCCTCAGCAAATAAAAGCGCTATTGGAGGCTATGGGTAGGGAAGAACAAAGAGTTCAGGACAGGATCAATGCCAAAAAAGCCAGTAAAGCCAAGACCTCATCAGAAAAGGACTGGTAGTCGGGAAAAATGCTGTGTTATCCAGACCATTAATGAGACGATAGAACTATGAATACTATTAAACATATTGTTATTTTACCTCTACTGATTCTCTTTTCGTGGAGCGGACTGGCTCAACAGGAGAACATACAGTTTGAGGCCAAGGTAAGCAAGAGTGTTTTGGGGGTCAACGAAAGACTGCGGATAGACTTCACCATGAGTAAAGACGGAGACAACTTTAGCCCTCCTTCATTCGACGGCTTCTCTGTGGTAATGGGTCCCAATCAGTCGATAAGCCATTCATGGGTAAACGGAAAAAAGAGTTTTTCCAAGACTTACTCTTATATATTGGCACCTACAAGCCAGGGTAAATTTACCATTAAGCAGGCTACCATAGAAATCGACGGAGATGTGTACAAAACAATGCCTATCGATGTAGAGGTCACGGCTTCTGTAGCTCAAAGCGACGAAGGCGATGCCCCAACCAGCCTTACGGAGGGTAAATTGTATCTCGTTGCCGAGCTCTCCAAGGACAATCCTTATCTCAATGAAGCCGTTACTTTAGTGTACAAACTCTACATAAGTCCCGACACCAACGTATCCGATTTCCGAGCACTCGACAATCCCAGTTACAACAATTTCTGGAGTCAGGAAATAGATATCACCCGCTACGAAATGCAAAACAGCACCTACAAGGGCAAGCCCTATCGGTATGTGGTACTGAAGCAGGTGGTACTCTATCCTCAAAAAGATGGCAAACTGACCTTGGAGCCTTTGTCTCTCGATGTCACCATAGATGTGCCCACCAACAAGCGGGATTTTTTCGGGAGACGAATGTATACTCAGGCACATAAAACTGTCTCGGCCGGCAACAGAACCCTAAACGTAAAACCCCTTCCGGAAAACGGAAAACCCGCCGGATTTAGCGGGGCAGTAGGGCAGTTCGACTTTAAGGTCACCTCTTCCAAAAATACACTAAAGGCCTCCGAATCGCTCCAAATGAAGGTTGAAGTTCGCGGTAAAGGGAATTTTAAATTGTTTTCCCTTCCCGAAGTCGAACTTCCGAACTCTATGGAGGTATACACTCCTGAGTTTAAAGAAAATATATCTACATCGCTCTCCGGTATGTCGGGAAGTGTTTCAAACAGCTATACTGTAGTTCCTCAATTTAAAGGAACGTATACCATACCCGAGCTGTCGTTCTCCTATTTCGACCCGAAGAGCCAAAGCTACAAAACACTCAAGTCGGAAGCGACCTCAATTCAGGTTACCGATGGCCCCATGCCTTCCGCTTCTACCGCTCCTGTACAGGGAGGAGTTGTAAAACAACAGGTACTAGCCACCGGAAGTCAATTCAAGTTTATCAAACTATCTCCGGCATTGGTAGGGATTACGAGAGATGATTTCTTTCCCTCCACTTGGTTTTTCTCCTTACTGCTACTCCCCTTCCTGCTTATTCCTATGGCCATAGTGGTCGTCAAGAAAAAACAGGAATTCGAGGCCGATGTGGAGGGCAACAAGATAAGAAAGGCCAACAAGCTGGCCAGAAAACACCTGTCTGCAGCCAAAAAAGCTTTGGGCAAAAAAGAAGAGTTTTACGTCGCTCTCGAAAGAGCATTGCACAACTATCTCAAAGCGAAAATCAATATTGAAACCTCCGAATTCAGCAAGGAAAAAATCACCGAAATACTACGTGAAAAGGGAGTGGAAAACGAAAATATAGAAGGTTTTATCGGCTTGCTCCAAAGCTGCGAACTGGCGCGATACACTCCTGCTTCGGAAGTGGCTATGCAGCAGGATTACGACAAGGCGGCTACGGTGATTTCCAAAATGGACAAACAGATTTAAAGCAACGCGGGATGACTACTGGAAAAACATATAACAAGCGAGGTTTTTACCCCACTGTAAGCACTGTGACAAAAGATATTGTCGCTGCGATACTATTGCTCTGTTTCTACGGATTCGTATTTGCACAAGACAGCTCTCCCGACAGCCTGTTTGACAGAGGTTCTGCTCTGTACAACGAAGGAAAATACAGCGAGGCCGCAGAGAGCTATCAGGCCGTACTCAAAGCGGGAAAGCACTCCGCTTCGCTCTACTACAATCTGGGGAACACCTATTACAAGCTGGACAGTATTGCGGCAAGTATCTACTATTACGAAAAGGCGCTGTTGCTCTCTCCCGACGATCAGGATATCAAAAACAACCTCGCCTTTGCCAAAAACAGGACTATAGATGTTATTGAAGTCTTGCCAAAATCGGGGTTTGCTAAATTTACTGAACGCCTTATACACCGCTTTCACTACAACAGCTGGGGTACTGTAGCTGTTGTACTCGCCTTTATTTCCGCACTTTTATTTCTGCTGTATTACTACAAGCGTTCTCCCATTCAGAAAAGAATCTTTTTTGTGGCCAGTATAGTCGTGGTTTTTGCCATGCTCAGCAGCATCTATATCGCCTACGCTCAATACCACGAGATCAGCAATACGCGCTATGCCATTGTATTTGCAAAGGAGGTTGAGGTGCGCTCAGAACCCAACAACCGCAGCGAAAATATCTTCAAACTCCACGAGGGTACCAAAGTGCAGGTATTGGAAACCCTCAATAACTGGAAACACATACAACTGGCCGACGGCAAAACCGGCTGGCTATCTGCAGAGAGCATTGACGAATTATAAGTCTTCGCGAGAACTGAACTTGTAGGGAGAAATCGTTTCTGTAGTACGGTCTTCTCCCTCATAAGGTTCTATGTGAATGAGTATATGTTCGGTATCGGGCATTTCTTCTTGCAGGGCATTCTTTAGGTCGTGAGCTAGTTTATGCCCTTCTCTCACGCTAATTTCTGCATCGACTATAGCGTGCAGGTCTATATTGTATTTCATTCCCGTTTTCCGCACATAACACTTTTCGGTACCCATTATTCCATCTACTCTACTGGCTATTTCTCTCACCTTTTGTATACGATCTTCATACAATTGCTCGTCTATCACCTCCCCTAATGCGGGACGAAAAATAAGATATCCGTTATACACTATAACTGCCGAAGCCAACAATGCCGCCCAATCGTCTGCTGCCTCATAACCTTCACCTAGAAAAAGCGCTATAGAGATCCCTATAAATGCCGCCACAGAGGTAATGGCATCGCTTCTGTGGTGCCAGGCATCAGCTTTGAGCGAGCTGCTACCGGTATCGCGACTCTTTCGTATCACTATGCGATAGGATATTTCTTTCCACAGAATAATAGCCCCCAGTACGACCAGGGTAAAAGGTTTTGGCAATTCGTGTGGTCGCCCTATATTCCTGATACTTTCATAAGCGATAAAAGTGGCTGAAATCATTAAAAACCCCACAACGACAAATGTGAGCAGGGGCTCCGCTTTTCCGTGTCCGTATGGATGATTTTCATCTGCCGGCCTATTGGCATACTTCAAGCCCACTAAAACCAGTAAGGAAGAAAACACATCGGCAGTCGACTCTATAGCATCGGCAACAAGAGCGTGTGAATTACCTACTATACCGCTTATCCCTTTGATCAAAGCAAGTGCAGCATTGCTCAGCAAGCTGAACCAAACAGCATTAAGAGCGGTTTTTTCTCTGGTCATTCTCTCAGTGTTTTCACAAATTTACAATTTCTGTTTCGGATAAATCGCGCTAATCGCTATCTCTCTTAGATTGAATATTGAATTGAAGTTAAAGGCATTATTAATCTCATAAAAGCACCCGTAATATTTTGATAAATTAATAAAAAGGCTTCTGAATAGGCCAGTTTTAATTTTTCCTTAACAAACAATAATATTTTACTCGTAATTTTGTAGTTGTATATTGTAATACCGCTATTTTTTATTGCGATTAAAAAAGTCTACATACAAAAACATCGCCATCTCCCTGATTGTCATCTTCGGGTTGTTTATCATTACCCCTACTGTGATTATCATAATCGAACAGGATGCAGATGTTTCCCTGTTCTATTCGGCTACAGAAGAAGAGACCAAGGAAACCATCAAGGTTGTGGACGATCGTATTGGTAAAAGTATGTACGACACTCCATTTCTGGCATTTTTTATGTCGGAGAAAGGCAATATGGTGTATATAGAAAACCTTCATCTTTCTTGGCTTGCAGACAAATTCTGTCCACCCCCTGAATTTTCTTAATTCTCTATGGAAACACTACAACCGTAGTTTTCCTTGTCCTCTATTGCTCATATCAATGCTGTCGTGTTGCACGACACGGGTGTTTACTGTCTTGAAAGAACAGGTAAACAAACTTTTTTAAAAATATAATAATCTGCTTGTATCGAGTTGGAGGACTCTATCTATCTGCTTGCATAAGTTCTGTAAGTATCACATTATCGTTTTATTTTAAAAAATACTTTCATGAGAGAGAAGATATCGTTATTCGCAAATCTGAAATCAGATTTTGCGGCAGGGCTTGTTGTGTTTCTTGTCGCATTACCCTTATGCCTTGGCATTGCCATGGCATCGGGCGCCCCACTGTTCTCCGGAATCCTTTCCGGTATTGTGGGGGGTATTGTTGTAGGCTACCTAAGCCAGTCACACGTAAGTGTTTCCGGCCCTGCGGCCGGGCTTACGGCCATAGTACTCGTAGCCATTACCGACCTAGGATCCTTTGAAGTTTTCCTCATGGCCGTAGTTCTTGCCGGACTTATTCAGGTTGTTCTCGGGCTTATCAAGGCCGGAACCATTTCCAATTACTTTCCTTCCAATGTGATCGAGGGAATGCTCGCCGGTATAGGGGCTATTATATTCCTCAAACAGGTTCCTAAGGCGTTGGGGTCTGATGTAGAAATAGGATCGGGCCTGGCCATTTTTACAGATCTCATCGCTTCTTTTGGCAATATAAAACCTGGGGTGATCATCATTACCGCCGTTTCACTGGCGATTCTGATCGCCTGGGAAAAAATAGCCGTCCTGAAAAAACTGAAGTTGCTGCCCGGGGCACTGGTAGCTGTTATTGCCGGAACGCTGCTCAACGAAATATTTATCCTTTCGGGTAGCAGCCTTGCAACGACCTCCAATTACCTTGTAAACCTACCTGTTCCCGAATCGATAGAAGAATTACAAGGGATAATATCCCTACCCAGTTTCGGGGCCATTACCAACCCCGAGGTCTGGACCACTGCCATTACCATAGCCGTTGTTGCTTCTATTGAGTCTTTGCTCAACCTGGAGGCCTCGGTACGTATCGACCCCTTAAAGAGATACGCCAGCGCAAACAGGGAGCTGAAGGCACAAGGGTTGGGAAATGTGGCTTGCGGACTGATAGGAGGGCTTCCCATCACCACGGTCATCGTCAGGACATCTACCAATATCAACGCCGGGGCAAAAAGCAAGATGTCGGCCATTATACACGGTATACTGCTGGTGGCCTGTGTGCTCTCTATCCCTGTAATACTGAACAAAATCCCCCTTGCCACACTTGCGGCTGTATTGCTGCTCATCGGTTACAAGCTGGCCAAACCCGCTGTTTTCAGACACTTTTGGGAAAAGGGAAAATATCAGTTTATTCCGTTTATCATCACCTTTATTGCGGTAGTCTTTGCCGACCTATTGAAAGGTGTGGCTCTAGGAATGCTTATCAGCGTGCTGTTTATCCTCAGGGGGAACATCAAGAGGGCTTATTTTTTCCGCAAGGAGAAATATGAGAGCGGAGACCTAATCCGGATCGATCTGGCTCAGGAAATATCCTTCCTGAACAAAGCAGCCATAAAACTCACCCTGAGCCATCTGCCGGAAAAATCGAAAGTCGTTATCGATGCCTCCGATACGGTATACATCGCTCACGATATACTGTCGCTTATAGAGGAGTTTAAGGAATTTACCGCTCCCGAAAAGAACATTGACCTGGTATTGATCGGGTTTAAGGATGCGTACCGTATTGGTAATGATAACATTAACGACGACGCCCTGAACAGGGTTATCGTAGAACACAATATCATGTCTTCTACCACAAAAAAAGGTAGTACTTCTCACAAGGAGGTAATCTCAGAATTAATCAATGACAAATAACAAAGTAGAGTAACATATTCCACAACACATAACAATATACCTATGAAAGCACATACCGCAGAAACCCAGTCTACCGTAACCCCTGCAAAGGCTTTAGAATTTCTCAAAGAAGGTAACCAGCGGTTTGTCTGGAACCTCAGGGCGAACCGCGACCTGCTCAGTCAGGTAAACGACACCAAAAACGGCCAGTTCCCTTTTGCTGTTGTTCTGAGCTGTATAGATAGCCGAACATCAGCCGAACTTATTTTTGACCAGGGTCTGGGCGATATATTCAGCGCCCGCGTTGCCGGCAACATCATTAATGAAGATATTCTGGGAAGTATGGAATATTCCTGCAAGGTAGCAGGCTCAAAGCTGATCGTAGTGCTCGGCCACAGCAAATGTGGCGCTGTAACCAGCGCCTGTAAGGATGTAAAAATGGGAAATATTACAGCGCTACTCCAAAAGATGCAGAACTCTGTAGATGAGGTAGGCCGGGAAAACCCCGGAATAGATGCCGGTGCTCCCGAGTTTGTAGAAGCCGTTGCTCATCACAACGTAATCCGTACTATGGATGAAATATTAAAACGCAGCGCTGTACTCAAAGAGATGTTCAAAGCCGGAGAGATCGGTATAGCCGGAGGCTATTACGACGTAGCGTCGGGGAAAGTAGAATTTATCAGGGAAATATTACACGACTGATTTGCCCGTGCCCAAACAGCAACCGTCCCGGAAATAACCGGGGCGGTTTTTTTTAAATCTTATGCTTTTAGAAGGCTATTTTACAATAGCCGCTATACGTACGTTCCCGATATACATTCTGGAATGTTTATTGCCATCTGAAGCAAAATAAAAGTATTTTTTAGAATGTGGATCGACCATCTCGGTGTCGAGTATCTTGTACTTATTGGCAAAGACCTTCATTCGGCTTGCTTCAACCTGCACCTGTACTTTTATAACATCATTTACAAAGTACGACATAGGAAAATCCATTTCACTTCTTTTTCTGTCGCTTCCCACTTCCTTACTAGTAAATTCTATATTTCCAAACTGATAGGAGAGATCTGCATTTATCGGGTTTTGGGCAGCCAAATAATAATGCTTGCTCACTCCCTTATTGTAATCGAAACCAAAGGCAGGAGTTTCTAGATCTTTGTAATTATCAGCTCGGGTGAGTAGGTCAAATTCCAGGGTGAAATTTTCCGGCATAGGCATTAAATCTTTTATCTTGTAGGTGTTTTCAGGATATACCCTGAGCCATTTTCCAGGTACACCATCTACGGTTTCTACGGTTCCCGTTCCGTTGCTCGTCCACCGCGAAGCCATATTTCCTTCTGCTTCTTGCGAAAAATCGTCCTCAAAAATAACTTTGGCACCAGACACAAAGTCATATACCGTTTTCGGAAGTGCACTAAAAGGATCCTCAGACCTCTTTTCACCATTAACGCCCTCTTCTGAAGTCGTATCATCTCCCAACACTCCATCCACTTCTTTATTTACAACCTCCTCTGCCTTCTTCTCTAACTTATTCTTTAATTTTTTTAGGAGTTGTGCCTCTGAAGCCGTTGGCGACAAAGCAAAACACATAAAAGTCAAAGCTAATAAATGCAATTTTTTCATTGTTGATATGATTTATATTTCGGTCTATAAATATAAAAAATTTAATTCCTTGATTGAGTAATCTCTCAAATTTATTTCAGTATATACCGACAAGCGTTGGCGAGTAATATTCGGTTAGTTTTTGTCTTCCCACAAAGGCTTGTCTCCTTCTTTCAACACCAAGGAAAACATTGTTTCCCCCAGTTGTTTTACCGGACCGTACAACACCGAGTTTTGCTTTTTATGAGCGCTGACAAAGCTCATCACATTGTTTGTGGCTTCAAAAAAAATGAAGATTGCCGCGAGTATCACCACTATTTTCAGGCCTCCGAACAGGCCTCCGAGAATACGATTGAGCAACCCCAAAGCGGCAAAGCTCGCAATTTTTGTCAATAGTTTTCCCGCTAGAGATACTGCTACTATCACCCCGCAAAAAATCAGAATAAAAGCCATCAGGTTTAGATACCGCAGCTCCCAATCGAGATATCCTGTCATATAGTCGCCTAATTCGTAGGCAAAGTGAATGGCGCAATATATTCCGAGTATCAATGCTACTAAGGATGCTATTTCTACAAAAAGCCCCTTGTAGAGCCCTCTGATCACACCAAACACCAGCAGTACACTTATAGCGATATCTAAATAATTCATATACTCTGTTAATACAATCAAATATATGCAAATAAACTATGATTTTACAACTCCTGGATACTCGTCACGAGTTCTATTTGTAACTTTGTCCTTTTTAAGACTTAATTATGTCAAGAGACGAAAAACTAAAAGAGCGATGGGACATCCTTATCCAAAGGTTGTCTGACAAGTTTGCCGACGGAGACAAGCTCGATCTCGACTCGGTTATTTACCTGATAGGTGTACAGGAGCTCGGGCAACTGAATAGAAAATTTAAGAAAGACGACAAGATAAACCTGATGCACATCGCAATTTGTAGGCTTCTAGAGCCGTATGGCTATTACGAGTTCGACTTTATCGATGCCGACGGATGGCCACACTATAAAATCAAAGAACAATTACCTCACCTAAAGGCCGGAGAACAATCGGTATTGATGAAAGAGGCTATTGTAAACTATTTTATAGAAAAAGAATTTATCGAATAGTCAAAAAAAAGGTAAATTTGCCCTGAAAACAACAATAGCTCCATGATAGAGAAGATAAAGGAACACATCGCCCTTGTAGGACAATTTAACTCTGAAGACGCTTCGGAAATAGAAGCTTTTCGCATAAAATACCTCGGTAAAAAAGGTGTTTTAAACGATTTTTTTACCGAATTCAAGAGTGTTCCCAACGAACAGAAAAAGGAGTTCGGACAGGTGGTCAACCAGCTAAAGATCGCTGCACAAGACAAGGTAAATGAACTCAAGGAAGCCATAGAAAACAAGACTTCTTCGGCTAGTGTTTACGGCGACCTTACTCGACCGGCGGCCGCCCCTCCCATAGGTGCCAGGCACCCCATCTCTATTGTTAAAAACCAAATTATAGATATTTTTTCCCGCATTGGATTTAACGTGTCGGAGGGTCCTGAAATAGAAGACGACTGGCACAATTTTACCGCGCTCAACCTACCGGAATATCACCCGGCTAGGGATATGCAAGACACCTTCTTTATCCAAACCGATCCCGATATCCTTTTGCGCACGCATACCTCGTCGGTACAGGTGCGCTATATGGAGGAAAATAAACCACCCATCCGGACTATATCGCCAGGACGAGTATACCGCAACGAAGCAATCTCGGCAAGGTCGCATTGCTTTTTTCATCAGGTAGAAGGTTTGTATATAGACAAAGGCGTCTCCTTTGCCGACCTCAAGCAAACTCTTCAATACTTTACCACGGAAATGTTCGGAAAATCACAGATCAGACTCCGTCCTTCGTACTTTCCCTTTACCGAGCCAAGTGCCGAAGTAGATGTGTACTGGGGATTGGAAACAGAAACCGACTACAAAATGACCAAGGGTACGGGATGGTTGGAGATCATGGGCTGTGGTATGGTAGACCCCAACGTATTGCAAAACTGCGGAATAGACCCCACAGAATACTCCGGATTTGCCTTTGGTATGGGGATCGATCGCATCGCTCTGCTGCTACACCAAATTCCGGATATCAGAATGCTTAGCGAAAACGATATTCGCTTCCTCGACCAGTTTAAATCAGCTTTGTAAAGGCTTTTTAATACCTGGCTTATGCAAAACTATGGCTCGTAAACACCGTTGAACAAAACAATCCTCCAACCATCTGGATCTTCATAGGTTTGGCTTTTACCTATCCAATAGGGGTTTTCAGGTTCGACAGGCGTTATCCCTATTCTTTGCATTCGCTCATTAGCTCTTCGATATTCTTCTGAGCTATCGTAATAAAAAACTATTAAATTTTCTTTTGTGGGCTCAGGCAGAGGAGCTTTGTCCATATGTTGAGTGAATTCTAAATGATAAGTCTTGTCGGGCATGCCCAACATAACTCCGTCGTAACCGGAATGCCCCTCAAATTTCCCCAACATTTCCAATCCCAAGCCTCGCTGATAAAATTTTACGACCTCCGTAAGCTTATTGGTGGGTCTTGCAATTCTGAATTGAACGGCTTTCATCTCTTTTCATTTTAGAAGTTTCTCTACTTGTTTGATTGTCACAGAACACAACAAACTTATAAAATGTATCGTAACAATCTTTTGGAAAACGAAAATGAAAGCAACAGTACTAAGATGAGACACACTGATCTCTTTTCTCCAGCTTTTTTGTTCAATGTAAAAAAACAAACACAAAGTATCTCCTATTAAAATTATTGTATTGTTTACACTAGTGTTCGATTCTATTTGTAACTTTGCAGCTTCTTTCAATTATCGCTAACCATCCACAGAACTTTAAAACTTTTTAGGACAGCTCAGACGTTGTCTCGATGTTTTACAACAGTAATAAATAGCGTTACTATGAATAAAAAATTGCTTTCTCTCGCCATAGGAGGCTTTGGCATTGGAATGACAGAATTTGTGATGATGGGTATATTGCCCGATATCGCCAAATCGTTGAATATCAGCATTCCGATGGCAGGGCATTTTATATCTTCCTATGCATTGGGCGTGGTAATAGGCGCTCCTTTAATGGTCGCTATTGCAGGGAAGTATCCTCCCAAAAAAATTCTTATGGCGCTTATGCTGTTTTTTACGGTAGGCAATCTCCTTTCTGCATTTGCACCCGACTACTACACCCTGCTCTCCACAAGGTTTTTGTCTGGTTTGCCCCACGGTGCCTTTTTCGGTATTGGCGCTGTAGTTGCCGGAAGGCTGGCTCTGGAAGGTAAGCAAGCCAGAGCGGTTTCTATGATGTTTGCAGGACTCACCATAGCCAATATACTGGGTGTCCCCTTAGGCACTTATATAGGGCATCATATCGACTGGCGATACACCTTTGTCATTGTTTCGGGCATAGGTATCATCACTGTCCTCGCCCTGTGCTTTTGGTTGCCCAATCTCCCCGCAGCACCTTCTGCCGGCTTTCTAAAAGAGCTGAAACTCTTTACCCACCTCAAACCCTGGCTCATTATTTTGCTGACGGCTATAGGTACAGGAGGTTTTTTTGCATGGTATAGCTATATTGCACCCTTACTGACCGATGTAGCTGGCTTCAGTAGCAATTCTATCACTTATTTGCTGGTGGTAGCCGGAGTGGGAATGACCCTTGGAAATATATTTGGAGGGCGACTGGCAGATCGGTTTTCACCCATCAATGCCACCTCTGTACTGCTCCTAACTATGTCTATAGCCTTGGTAACTCTTACCTTTGCAGCACATTATAAAATTCCGGCAGTACTGATGACCTTTGTGGTAGGTACTCTGGCCTTTTCGATTACCTCTCCCATACAGATGATGATGATACGCGCCGCACGTGGCTCAGAAATGCTCGCATCATCTTTGACGCAAGGTGCTTTTAATATAGGAAATGCTGTCGGTGCCTATCTGGGCGGTTTGCCGCTGCAAGCAGGTTACTCCTACACCTCCCCCGACTGGGTAGGTGCTGGACTGGCCATATCGGGATTTGCCGTTTCTATCTGTATACTTGTACTGGACAGGAAAATGGCCAAAAAAACAAAAACTGTGATTACAGGATAAAGGACTACCTCCTCTTACATTCTGTAGATCCAATCCTCCGGATTCAGTCTGTTGGTATCGCGGTACAGTAAAAACTTCAGTTCTGTCTTTCCTGTAGAAGGACTGGTAAAGATTTCTCCCAATTCGGTTTTGGCGGAGACTTTCTGTCCTTTTTTAACGTAAATCCTCCCGAGGTTGTAATAAGTAGTTATATAGTTACCATGCCTTACTTGAACCGCCTTATTGGCTCCCGGAATGGCTATGATGGCCGATACTTCTCCTCCAAATACTGCTCTGGCTTTTTCTCCTCTTTCGGTAGCGATAATAACTCCGTTGTTAAAATTCTTTACCGCAGGATAAACAGGATCGGAATACTCTCCATATCCCCTGCTTTTTACTCCCTTGCCCACCGGCCAGATCAGCTTCCCTTTATTAGCTGCAAAATTATTGGCTATTACCTTAGCTTCCGGAGTGAGAGCGAAGGTGGCATTGCTCGCACTCTTCCCTGCTTTCTTATTAGACTCGGCAATGGCTTCGCGTATAAGTCGTTCTATATGGCGATCGATGGCCTTGGTCTCCTCTTGCTTTTTCTTGATTTGAGAAGTGTACTGCGATTCCTTTTGACGAATACTCGCTATCAAGCCCTGTTGTTGCTTGCGTTCCTTTTCAAGAGCGAGCTGTTCCTTTTTGTTTTCCGCTACGAGCTGCTCCTTTTCCTTTCGCTGTGCAATCAAGGTTTTATTGAGCTCCTGTAGTTCCTCAGTCGTCGATTTTATAGATTCTCCCTGTTCCTTTCTGTAATCGGCATACTGCTTCATATACTGCAGGCGCTTATAGGCCTGAAAGAAATCTTGAGAAGACAGCAAAAACATCAATCTGCTCTGTTTAGACTTGCTCCTATAACTTTGTCGAACCGTTTCAGCGTAGTTTTCTTTCAGATCTTCCAGTTCCTCCCGGAGATCATCTATCTTTTTCATATTGTTGTTTACCTCGCGGTTCAGCAGATTTGCCTGTCTGTTGGTCACCCTGATAAGTTCTTGTCTCACTCTGATTTTCTGATTGAGATCTTCCACCTCCGTCACTACGTTCTGCCGTTCCTTCTGCTGCTTAGACAACATGCTGTTGATCTGCCTGATCTCCTCCTGCAAACGCGCTCTTTTAGCCTCCAGTTCTCTCTGCTGGTCACTCTGTCCGTACACTGCAGAAACAGATAGCATCAAGACCGTTATCAAAAGTAAATATCCTATTCTTCGGGTCACCATATAATGCTGTTTACAACTTTTTATCGAGTTTTATCTCCTTGTATCCCTTAGGAATACTGTAGGGGAAACTGATTTCGCGATTGATTTCTACATTCCTATAAGCTATCCGTATACTGGTTTCTCTGTCGTTTTCCCGTGCTAAAATATCGACCTCTTCCGGAAAAACAACTCCAGTCACTTCTTGATACTTGTTATACGCTATACTCAAACTTCTATGTGTCGAGGGATCTATGAGCAACTGTTTTCCTATTCGAAAGTGAGTGGGTTCTATGCGAAACAAGGTCTCGAAAAACTGTGTCTGTCTTTTGGGTACGAGTTGGTATGCGTTTTCTACCACCTCCGCAGTATAGGCGCCGTCGGTTAGATCGAGCATGGCCTGCCCTAAAAGCATATCTTGTATCTTACTGAAATTGAGATCAGTGCCAAGTAAATGACTCAGATAGGAGAAATCTCCATCGAAATAGGTGTTGTCAAGCTTGTTGTAAAAACTTACTCGCTCTGGTGTGATATACACCTTGGCCAAATTCATCGTAGCGCTCAACCAAATAGCTTCGTCTTTTTTGATCCGAAAGCTCAGATTTACACCTTGCGACACATCGCCACTGCTGTAGTCTATTTTCATTCTACCCCTTGCGGTCTCAAACTCGGGGGTATTATTGTAGTGCCTCTTTACGATTTGCCTGACTGAAAGATTTCTTACAGCCTCACCTGCGCTTATGGTTTTCGTCGTTTTACACGAATGCAATGTAAGGAGTACAAGAGGCAACAACAGGCCTATTTTATGTAAATATCTCATATTATTCAAAACCTATTCCTCGTTCCGAGCACAGTTTATTTTTTTATTTTCCCGGCGTATTCTTCAGCTTTACGGTTGTTTCCCATCGCATTATACGCTATGACAAATTCTCGGTATATATCGTTTTCCAACTGTTGATTGTCTATCAGGTAATCCAAAGCAGTCTGTAAGACTTCAATGGCTTCCTCGTACTTTTTAAGTCTGTTGAGTGCCATCGCTTTGTGATAGTACAGTGCAGACTGGGCGGGAAAGTCTTCCAAAGCACGCTCTGCAAGGCTCAACACTTCCTCAAAATTAAGATTCTTTTTAAAGCCTTCTATTTTTCGATAGCTTTCTTCCAGGCTATTCCCTCCTTCGGTCTGCTCTGTTGCTTCGCTTTCACTTTTGGCGATTTCTTCTTTGGTTTTTGCGGTTCCCGCACTTATACGCATCTCCATCCACTGCTGTTGCCGTTCTCTGAGTTCCGATCTTCCCAGTTCGGCATTGAGTTCTTCTATGAGTAGCAGGGCCTCTTCATATCGCCCGGCATTGGCAAAAATCCGAACCAGATTTTCCTTATACTGGCTGTCGGAATCAGCAAGTCGTTTTCCTATGGCGATAGCCTTGTCGGTCTCTCCCTCCAGTTCATAAAGTCCGAAAAGAGCGTCTAAATACCACAGCTCTGCTCTTTTCTCTACTGCCTGTAACAAATATTCCTCTGCGCGATCGTACTGCCGGAGTTTTATATAGATACGCCCCAATTCGTAATCTACCACTTCATTGTCGGCATCGAGCTTTTTACAACGGAGAAATTCATCAGCGGCTCTCTGGTAATTTTCTACGCCTTTTTGCTTTAGGGCCTCAAAAAAGTGCTCCTGAAAATCGTCGCTGTATTCTTCGGTAGTCACATCGGCACTCTCCTCCATAGCTAGGGTGGGCTCTTGCCCTCGTACCGAGGAAAAAGCCATCGCTGTCATCCATATCGCCAAAAACTTCCGTCTCATTTTATCAAAGTTATGGATTCTCTTCAAACCCTGAGCGACCTCACCGCAAATTTATCTCCCGAAGCCGCTTTTAGTCGAGAACGGAATAATCTCCTATACTCACACTGCTAAAGTTACCGTCAAACTTGGCGTGATTACCTATCATAGCATTGTTTAACGAAGCGTTCTTCACTGTGGTCCCCATTTGAATCAAGCTGTTTTTAATTTCAGAATTTTCAACCACACAGCCCGCTCCCAAGGACACAAAAGGACCTATTTTCGCATTTTTAAGCACTACATTCTCCCCGATATAACAGGGGGGTATGATCTCGGAATTTTCCAGCGAAACCGAATCGGACACCAATTTTTGCCCTTCTTCCTGCAAAAAGCCCAGCATTCGGGTATTGGTCTCTACGGTAACTTCCTTATTTCCGCAATCCATCCACTCCTCTACCTTTCCCGGAACAAATTTCATACCTCTCTGCATCATTCCTTTTATACCGTCGTTGATCTGGTACTCCCCTCCGCGAATGACATTGTTGTTTATCACTTTCTGCAGTTCTTCGCGCAACACGGCTCCATCTTTAAAATAATAGATCCCAATAACGGCCAGATCGGAGATGAAATCTGTAGGTTTTTCCACTAGTCCGGAGATTTGATCTCCGTTCAGTTCTACCACTCCATAGGCTTCGGGATTGGCCACCTGCTTTACCCAGATCACACTGTCGGCGCTCTCATCTAAGGTGAAATCGGCTTTAAACAGCGTATCTGCATAGGCAATAACACAGGGGCCGGAAAGAGCCTCTGCTGCACACATAATGGCGTGCCCTGTACCCAGCGGCTTATCTTGGTAGCAAATAGTCCCCTTTGCCCCCAATTTGGCAGCGACAGACAATAGGTGCTTTTCGATATCCGCACCAAAATCGTCTTTGATAATAAAGGCAACCTCTTCTATATCCTGTTTCAACACTCCAGCAATATCTTCTACCAGGCGTTGCACAATGGGTTTTCCAGCAATGGGAATCAGGGGTTTTGGAACTGTAAGCGTATGTGGCCGAAGCCGGGAACCTCGGCCTGCCATCGGTACAATTATCTTCATATTTTTATTTTTTTCCTATTCGGTTTTCTGTGTCTTTGATTGATTTTTACTCACTCCACTTATTCTACAGCATTGTTTATTTTACTCCGGTACTTCCAAAACCTCCGGCACCTCGTTCGGTGGATGAGAGTTCTTCTACTTCTATCCATTCGGCGCGTTCGTGTCGGGCGATAACCATTTGTGCAATCCGCTCTCCGTTTTCTACCACAAAATCTGCATCAGACAGATTGATCAAAACAACTCCCACCTCTCCTCTGTAATCGGCATCTATAGTTCCGGGGGCATTGAGCACCGTAATTCCCTTTTTTAAAGCCAGTCCGCTTCGCGGTCGCACCTGAGCCTCAAAACCCACAGGTAATTCTATAGAGAGTCCCGTAGGGATAAGCGCCCGCTGTAAAGGCTTTAATATTACCGATGCGTCGAGATTAGCTCTCAGGTCCATACCTGCCGATGCTCCGGTTTCATAATGAGGTAACGAATGTTTGGAGTTGTTAATTATTTTTATGGTCATTTTTTTATGTGTTTTAACAATTTATGCCTTTGTATGAGTTGTTTTAGGTATCAACGCTTCCGGGAAGAGAGGAATACATTTTTTAACTGCTGCCTTTCCTGGTAAAAAACCATCGTTAAAAATACGAAAAGTAGCCCCGACCCCGCTAAAAGATTGCCCGGAAAAACATAAAAGGACAAGAGGGAAAAGCCGATAGACACCAGTAGATAAACTGTAATTTTCCTAAGGTTATAGGGTATGGGATAATACTTTTGTCCCAAAACATAAGAGAGTACCATCATACCGGCATAGGCGACCAGAGTGGCAATAGCCGACCCCTTATAACTCATCACAGGAATCAGAACAATATTCAGCACCAGCGTAAGCAAGGCTCCGAAAACGGAGATCCCGGCACCGAATCGCGTCCGGTCGGTTACCTTATACCACACCGAGAGGTTGTGATAAATACCCAAACACAAATTGGCTAGTATGATTAGAGGAACGATATCCAAGCCTTCGTAATACACCGGTTTGCGTAGAATAAAAAGCTTGAGTATATCTATAAAAACAACCACCCCGAGCAAGATACAGGAGCCGAAGATCACAAAATACTGTGTGATAAGGGCATAAGTTTCGGGAGCGTTCTTTTCTTTGGCATAGCTAAAAAAGAAAGGCTCTACTCCCAAGCGAAATGCCGTGGCGTAGAGCGTCATAAAAACAGCCAATTTATAACAGGCCGAATATATCCCCACTTCCCCTCGTGCGATGGGTTCTGGCAACATATTGTCGAGCAGTATTTTGTCGAGGGCTTCATTTACAGTATAGGCAATACCTGCCACAAGTACCGGCCATGCATACCGCATCATTCTCCGCCACAATGCCCTGTCGAACTGCCAGTTGATTTTGAAATAAGTAGGTAGTAATACCAGCAATGTAAGTCCGCTTGCCACTAGATTAGAGATAAAGATATAAGCGAGCTGGAAGTTTTCTACATATATCCGAGACCACAGGCTTTCCGCTCCTCCTCGATCGGCCAATCCGGGAAGTAGCACCAGGAAAAACACATTGAGACCGAGATTTACCGCTACATTTCCCAGTTTTATATAGGTATAGGCCAAGGGTTTTTGAAGTGCTCTAAGTCGTGCAAAAGGAATAATCACTAAGGCGTCCAAAACCAATATCCAAATGGTGTAAACGATATATTCCGTGCCGATATCTGCCCAATGAGCCAGGCGATCGCTAAAAGACAAAGCCACTGTGAGAAATAGTAAAGAGGACAACAAAATGGACATGGCAGAGGTACTCTCTACCTTCTTTTTGTGCTCTTCGAGATTGTAAAAGCGAAAGAAGGCAGTTTCCATACCATAGGCGAGGATTACATTAAAGATCAATATCCAGGTATACACTATGCTGACTTCCCCGTATTCCTCCTCATCGGGCAATAATTGCGTATACAGGGGAACGAGGATAAAGCTGAGCATCCTGGGCAATACCGTCGCCAAGCCATAAATAAACGTATGCTTGAAAAGTTTCTGAAGTGCACCCAAAGGTTTACAGA
This sequence comes from Sinomicrobium sp., assembly GCA_029266035.1. Taxonomy (GTDB): domain Bacteria; phylum Bacteroidota; class Bacteroidia; order Flavobacteriales; family Flavobacteriaceae; genus Sinomicrobium. Next base: position 54,748 of record JAJUFH010000010.1, on the reverse strand, counting down.
TTTACAGGGTAAAAGTATAGAAAACTAACGACTTTGCCTAACGAGGTGTAAGCCGAAAACACTTGGGTAGAGAAGTGTCAGTTACTTCCGGGTTCGACAAATCTCACTTCCGAAATTTTGAAATACTTCACCTTTCCCTTTGCTGTATATCGGACTACCGCCTCACTGTCTTTAAGATCGAAGGGTATGTCGGAAGAGGTGGAAGACGGCAGATTGCCAAATTCCATTCTCGGATCGGAGTGAACAACCCTGTCGGGTTTACTCGGGGCGGGAAAATCTGCAATATACACGGCATAACTGTCCTTTTCTACCCTTCGAAGCGCTGCGCTCTGTCCTCGGAAATAAAGACTGTCGAGCGAAACCCCTGTCTCTCCCGATTGACTTGTCGGAACAAACACACGTATCACTTTTTCTCCTTGATCATCACTGTACTGCTCAGCTACCGTTTCCTTATCTGCCACAGCTTCCGGAGGGGATGACAACACATATCCGGAACTGCCACACTGCGCGACAAATACCGCCGACAAAAGCACGGGAATAAAAAATATCTTTTTCATCCTTATCAACATTAGTCTTGTAAAGATAGTGTTTTCAGAATTGACCATTTGAATTTTATTTCTCCGTTTGTTTTGTAAGATTGTCCAAACCAACAATAACAGATCTACCTTTTTAACTCTAAAACATTAATTTCGTCGCCCTTGTGAAAAAAACACGCTATCCCCTTCTTTACTGGGATTAGCGTACATCAACAATTTATTCAATACAAATTTGTATCGAATAAATTGTTGAAATATCCTCTGAAAAATTGCCGATCGTACCACGTCAATTCGTCAATGGGGGGAGACGCAAAATTTTGCGTCTCTACGGTGTCTGGAACATATAAATGGTGATTGTTCCTAACAACTACGAACTAATAAACCACAAACTAATAAACCAAAAAAGGACTGCCTTTTCAGACAATCCTTCAGTGATAGTTATATTTTACAACGCAGGGAATTCCCGCTTGTGTTCTATTAGTTATTCAAAGCCTCTGCTCCACCTACGATTTCAAGGATTTCGTTGGTAATTGCTGCTTGTCTCGCTTTGTTGTAGGTGAGTTTGAGTTGATCTCTAAGCTCGGTAGCATTGTCTGTCGCCTTGTGCATGGCAGTCATACGAGCTCCGTGCTCGGAGGCAAAAGAATCTCTTAGCGCCTTGTAAAGCTGTGTTTTTAGAGACTTGGGGATAAGGGTTTCTACAATCTCTTCTTTAGAGGGTTCGAAGATATAGTCGCTAGCCAATTCTACTTCGCCTTCCACGGGGGAAATCGGCAAAAACTGTTCTGTTCTCACAACCTGGTTTCCGGCATTCTTAAAGTGGTTGTACACCAGCACTATCTTATCATAGGCTCCTTCGCTGTACAATGCCATCAGTCGCTCAGCGACAACAGCTACCTCGTCGAAAGCGAGATTGTCAAAAATATGGTTGTGGTTTTCAATTACAGTGTACAGCTTTCCGAGTGCATCATCTCCTTTTTTTCCTACAGTTAGAAAGTCTACTTGTCTTCCTCGGTAGGAAGAAGACACCAATTGCTTAGCCTCTTTGATTACATTACTGTTAAAAGCACCACAGAGTCCGCGATTGGAAGTAATGACTACCGCAAGAACTTTCTGCACCTTTCTATGCGCTGCATAAACGCTGCCGGAATCTCCTTCGAGCGTAGCACTTAGTCCCTGTAAGAGCTCGGTGAGTTTCTCTGCATAAGGGCGCATGGCTGTAATAGCGTCTTGGGCTTTCTTGAGCTTTGCAGCAGATACCATTTTCATGGCACTGGTAATCTGCATGGTTGAAGATACCGACGCTATTCTTCCTCGTATTTCTTTTAAGTTTGCCATTTTCTTTAGTTATAAATCAGGGTTCAGCATTAGAGTTTACACTCAGTTTCCGAACTGACTAATTGTACTTCCCTGACAGGTCTTTTGCTACTGAAGCCAAGGTATCGGTTACCTCATCGGTAAGTTTTCCTTGTTTCAACTGGTCGAGTATATCTCTGTGTTTAGCATTTAAAAATTCGAGATATTCTCTTTCAAACTCCTTAACCTTGTTTACGGGTACATTTCTCAACAGGTTTTTAGACCCGGCATAGATAATCGCCACTTGATCTTCTACGGTATAGGGGTCATTTTGTGCCTGTTTCAGGATTTCCACGTTTCGTTTCCCTTTCTCGATTACATTGAGGGTAGCGGCATCGAGATCTGAACCAAATTTAGCAAAGGCCTCGAGTTCTCTAAACTGTGCTTGGTCGAGTTTGAGTGTACCTGCCACTTTTTTCATCGACTTAATCTGGGCAGATCCCCCTACACGAGATACGGAGATCCCCACGTTGATCGCAGGTCTTACCCCTGAGTTAAAGAGATCAGATTCCAAGAATATCTGTCCGTCGGTAATCGAAATCACGTTGGTCGGGATATAAGCGGATACGTCTCCTGCCTGAGTTTCTATGATAGGAAGAGCTGTAAGTGAGCCCCCTCCTTTTACTTTAGGCTTTAGCGACTCCGGAAGATCGTTCATATTCTTTGCGATATCGTCGTCGGCGATAACTTTTGCCGCACGCTCCAGCAATCTGGAGTGCAGGTAGAAAACGTCACCGGGATATGCCTCACGTCCGGGTGGACGACGGAGTAGCAGCGACACCTCACGATAGGCTACAGCCTGCTTAGACAAGTCGTCATAAACGATGAGTGCCGGTCTTCCGGTATCTCGGAAATACTCTCCGATGGCAGCTCCGGCAAAAGGAGCGTACACCTGCATAGGCGCAGGGTCGGAAGCGTTTGCCGCTACTATGGTAGTATATGCCAAAGCTCCTTTATCTTCAAGGGTTTTGGCGATAGCAGCTACCGTAGATGCTTTTTGCCCTATGGCTACATATATACAATATACAGGCTCACCTGCATCGTAAAATTCTTTCTGATTGAGGATGGTATCGATACAAACCGTAGTCTTTCCAGTCTGACGGTCACCGATTACCAGCTCTCGTTGTCCTCTACCTACCGGTATCATGGCGTCTACCGCTTTGATTCCTGTTTGTAGTGGTTCATTAACCGGCTGGCGGAAGATTACTCCGGGAGCTTTGCGTTCCAGTGGCATTTCGAAGAGCTCGCCTTCAATGCTTCCTTTCCCATCTATTGGATTTCCCAAAGTGTCTACTACACGTCCAACAACGCCTTCTCCTACCTTAACAGAGGCGATACGTTTGGTACGTTTTGCGACAGAACCTTCTTTGATTTCTTTGGAAGGCCCGAGCAATACCACACCCACATTATCTTCTTCGAGGTTAAGTACGATACCTTCAAGACCACTTTCAAACTCTACCAATTCCCCGTATTGGGCATTGGAAAGTCCGTAAATCCTTGCAATACCGTCACCCACCTGCAAAACGGTTCCTACTTCGTCCAGGGAAGCTCCTGACTCGAACCCTGATAACTGTTTCTTTAATATTGCTGATACTTCAGCCGGATTAACTTCTGCCATCTTTATTTTGGTATTTAGTGACCGTGAACATTTCTACCTCTTGGCAGGCCTGTTGTACGGCCTCATTTTTAATTGTACGTATAATTAATTATAGGATATTTTTCGTTTGAGATCGGAAAATCGCTGTGCTACGCTAGCGTTGTATTGCAAATCGCCAATGCGCAGTATAAATCCTCCGATTATACTCTCATCTATCACATTTTTAAGAATAGCCTCTTTACCTGTGAGTTCTTTTACTTTCTGCAATACTCCGGCTTTCAATCTATCTGAAAGCGGTACTGCAGTTGTCACTACGGCTTGTTGTTTTCCGTGGTGCTGATTGTAAAGTGCCATATACTGTCCGGCTACATCAGACAGAGCATCTACGCGGTTATTCTCCACCAGCACTCGTATCAGGTTTCTGGTAATATTCTGCACTCCGGCAAATATTTCGTCTAGTGCTGTTTTCTTAATTTCAGCTTTAACCACCGGGCTTTTAAGCATCAACTGAAGGTCGCGATTAGCGGACACTGTATTTTGTATCAGGTCCATATCCTCGTACACGGCCTTTACGGCATCTTGTTCCCCAGCCAGAGCCAGGGTAGCTTTTGCGTATCGTATCGCTGCTCTCGATCCTGCCATCCTTTCTTAATTTAAGGTACCTGCTTCTCCAAGCATGTTTTCTACCAGCTCCAACTGCTTGTCTTTGTCGGAGAACTCTTGTTTTACCACTTTTTCAGCTATTTCAAGAGAGAGGCTTGCCACCTGATTTTTCAATTCAGATAAGGCTGCTTTTTTCTCGTTTTCGATAGTCGATTTAGCCTGAGCTATAATCTTGTTACCCTGTTCCTGAGCTTCTGTCTTTGCATCGGCAATAATCTGCTCTTTCATTTCGCGGGCCTCTTTGAGCAACATATCTCTTTCGGCACGGGCTTCTTTGAGAATACGCTCATTATCTGCCTTGAGGTTCTGCATTTCTTTACGAGCTTCCTCTGCAGCCGCAAGAGCATCGTTGATAGAAGTCTCCCTGTCTTTTACAGCGCCTAGAATAGGACTCCAAGCATACTTTTTAAGCAGCACAAGCAGGATGACAAATACCAGAACCGTCCAAAATAATAAACTTTCAGGATGCGTAATATTCATTGTATAAGATATTTAAAGTCTTTTTTCTAACAATTAAAAACCACCCCGCAACCAACCGTTGCGGAGTGTGTTTTTCTTTAATTACTTCATCAGGGCTACAACCACTGCAAACAGAGCAACACCTTCTATAAGTGCTGCAGCAATAATCATAGCTGTCTGAATTTTAGAAGCAGCTTCTGGTTGACGTGCGATAGCATCCATGGCAGAACCACCGATTTTACCGATACCGATTCCTGCAGCTATTGCAGCTAATCCGGCTCCTATTCCAGCTAAAACCATAGTTAAAAATTTATAATAGTTAATAAATAAAACTCTTTTTCAATTCTTTTCTAGTGATGATCTTCTACGGCTTGCCCTATAAACAGCGCGGACAAGAGCGTAAACACATAGGCCTGCAATGCCGCTACCAACAGTTCGAGCACAAACATAAACAGTGCAAATGCGATAGACACAGGTGCTACCGCAGCTGTCTTAAATATAAAGATCAAAGAGAAAAGGCTAAGGATAACTATATGCCCCGCGGTAATGTTTGCAAACAGACGCACCATTAGAGCAAAGGGTTTGGTAAACATGCCGAGTACTTCAACCGGTATCATAATCAACAACAAGGGCTTCGGCACTCCGGGAGTGGCAAAGATATGCTTCCAGTAATGTTTATTCCCACTGAATGCAGTGATAAGGAATGTGAACACAGCCAGTACCCCAGTAAATATTATATCGTTGGTAAGGGTTCCGGTAAAGGGGAAGAACGGTATAAGACCGAAAAGGTTTCCAAACCAGATTAAAAAAAATACGGTCAGTAGATAGGGCATGTACTTCTCGTATTTTTTCTTTCCGATATTAGGTATCGCTATGTCGTTTCGCACAAAGAGGATAAGGGGTTCAATAAAACCTGCCAGCCCCTTGGGAGCTCCGCGAACTCTCTTGTAAGAATTAGCTACAGGTATAAACACCAGCAACATAATAGCTGCTGCAAGAAAAAGTGTAAAGACATTCTTGGTAATGGAAAAGTTAAGCGGGCGATCTGCTACGGGGTGGTGATTGTCGTCAAACTTCAATTTTCCGTCACTCCCTGCGTAATATATTTCATCGTGATAACGCGCAAATTTCATTCCCTTGCGCTCTACGATAACCTGTCCGGCATCATCGTGCTGAAATTCACTAGAGATAAATGTTACTAGCCCATTGTCTGTCCACAATATCACCGGCAATCCCAGAGATATGTCCCCAAAAATATGGAATTCATGAGAATCCCTAATGTGGTGCATGATAACTTCTGTAGGGTTGTATTCCTCTTCTTGTTCTTCACCATTGGTATGATGCTCTTGAGCAAACGCTGATGAGACGATCAAAAAAGCTAAAAGAATCAGATTTGTAATTGATTTTCGTGCTAATGCCATATCTCTTTTGTAAAAAATACCAGGTCTCTAAATTTTGGCGCAAAGGTAAAAATTTAATTAACAATTCCCTGTTTACAACTAAAGATTTTTGCCGTTTTTTCCCCCCTTGTCGTTCTGAAGGAGTTTTGTCACATAAAAAACCTCTATTGCTAAAAAAATAAAATAGGGAATAAAAAAAGCCAATACATCGACCACCGGGTCTATATCCTTCTGTATCAAGGGCCACAAGAACAGTACCGATGCTAGCATTCTCAGCACACTCCCAGCCATAAAGGCATTTCCGGTTTGCTGTTTGGCTATGCGGTGTACCAACAGCAAACCACTAAAGATAACGAGGGTGCACAAAAAGTGAAACCCATAAATAGCGGAGGGAGAAATACTAAGACTCAAGGAGGTATCACCGTCGTTTACCACAGCGTATTGTATTGCGTACAACACTGCAGTACATACGACAAGTGTTGTCAAAAAAGCGAAAAAAAGTCTTTTCATCAATAGCGTATATTCTTTGAGTATATCAGGCTGTTTTCCCGACTTTCCCTTTTGCGGTTTTCTCTTGTTCCGGCTGTGCTACATCGCCTGTTTGCATACTGCAACTGGCGTTAAAGGTAGCTCCGGGTTCTACCGATAATCGCCCTGCAATCACCTCTCCTTGTACAAAGGCAGAAGCTTTGAGCGAAAGTTGCTCGGCAACCTTGAGATCTCCTGAAAAGCGCCCTTCTATATCTGCATTGGCGCATTCTATCTTGCCGTCAATACTGCCGTCTTTACCGATCACTATTCTTCCGGACGACTTTACATTGCCTTCTACTTTGCCATCGATACGTATATCGGTACCAGAGGTAATATCACCGGTAATACGGGTGTCTTTTTCAATTCGGTTAGCTTGCGGAAAGGACTCTGTGATGAGTTTTCCTCTTTTAGATTCTGAAAACATTACGGGGTATTTTAAGGGTTAATAGTTTCTGTATTTATAATTATTTCACCTTTTACAAAGTCGTCTAGTTTTTTGTTCACCTGTATGTCGCGATAGTCAGGACTCAGCACGAGAAAATGCTCTTCTTTAATCTCGCATTGATCGTCGGTATCGATAAGTTCTTGGTAGGCCAAGGCATCTTTGCGATTTCTGAGCCCGTGTACTACCAGTAACACAGTGTTTTCGTCGTAGATATCACGAGAAATTACAAGGTTTTTGTAATACGGATATTTGAGCGAAAAGAAATCTATGGTTTCCGCGAGTTCGTTCAATTCTACAGGCTTGACCCTTTCCATCGGGAACACCAATTTCCACCGGCCAGCTCCTTCTCCCAGGCTGTCTTTTTGCAATGTGGAAATCTCTTCCATCCTTTTTTGGGCTTCTTTACCTATCTCGTCGTTGGGATAGTCGAGTGCTATGGTGCTGAGTTCACTTCTGAAGCGTTCCAAACCGTACAACCTTCCAAGGCTTGCGGCTCTGAGCATCTCCATTTTGGGGATGATCTCTTCTCCGCTGTGCGCCTTGATATACTTTTCCGTATCCTGCAATACTTCTTCATATCGCTGTTGTTGAAACTTGTGGTGCAAGGCTGTAAAATAGGTTTCGGGATCGTCGCTGTCACCCGTCAGTACCGCTTCGGGATTGTTGAGTATCTCTGCATAACGCGAGCCTTTGTGATTGCTTACAATATCTTCTTTCAAGCCACTCATACGGGTATCTCCAAGCAACTCGTACAGTCGATACAGATGATATTTAGACGGCAGTATCAGTTTTTCTTCGGGAGAGCTTTGCAAAACGCGTTCGAGTTTTTCTGCTGCAAGCGGATATTCCTTAAACTTCTCCTTGTAAATAAGCCCTAACTGATAGTTGGCAAAATCCCTATCTTTTTTCACACTGTCCAACACCTGTGGCTCAGTAGGGAGGCGATCGAGGTAAAAATTGATATCGTAGCGCTGTTCGGGGGTCACCAAAAGCTCCTCTTCGTCGCGTTTTGCGACTTCTTCCCTCTGAGAGACTTGTTGGCGCGACCACCTCCAGTTGTCGGCCAGCTCTCTACTTCCCCAGGTACGGCGAAAAGAGCTTTCTCCCTGCCCTAGAGCAATGGTATTGTAAAAATAAAATTTGCCTTCTCCTACCCCCTGCATCCCACTTGTTGTGGTGCTAAAGGGATCAAACACCCCACTTTCAGCAGCGGCTGCGGCCTCGGCTTCTTTCTTTTTTTCTTCTTCCGCTTTTAAATCGGCGATATACTTCTCAAAATAGGCGACTCTCTCTTCTTCCGGCAGTCCCGCTAGGTGCAGTATGCTGTCGTTTACGTATACTACATCTTCATACTTGATCACATCTTCTAGATTCTCCCGCTTTCTGGTGATTGTCCTTATCTTTCGCAAATCTTGTGTAAGCTGCGTCAGTGTACTGTCGTAATAAGCTCCGGCATCTTTGTAGTTGTGCTGGTCAAAATTGATCTCCGCCAATTGTTCGTAGCAGATTGCCTTTAGTTTTTGATCGTTGGTATTGGCTCGAAGAGATTTGTTCAGGTATTCTTCTGCCAACGAGATCGAGTCGTTCCCGTAGTGGAAGTCTGCGATATAGTGATATATCACATCCAGATAAGGGCGGTTTTCCCTGTTTTTTTCCATCTTGTCTAAAAACGATCTTCTCAGGGCGATGTCTTCTTCGGTCTCCGCGGGAATATTCCTCATTTTGCGGATAAAGGCTTGGATACGATATGCGCGCGGAACCCTTCTGTTCAGGGCAATCACATGGTCGTAGGCACTGTTGGCACTGTCTATGGCTCCACCCATATCGTAGAGCTGTCCAACTATAAACTGATACCTTCCTTTTTCTTCCTGTTTGCGGGTAAGCTCAGTCGCTATTTTGAGTCGCTGTACCGCACTGTCTCGCCGCTCGAGATTTATATAGGCCTGAGCCATAGCTGCACTGGCATCTGCGTAATCCTGATCTTCGAGCTCCAGATTATACATTAAATCCTTGAGGTTTTCAATGGCGAGTTCTTCACTTTCGAGCCGTATGTTTGTCTTTTCGCGCCATATTCTGGTCTCGGCATACCGCTTGCTGTCCGGGTACCGATCCAGTAAATAATTAAAAGACTCCATAGCCGGAATAAACCGTTGGTCGTAGTATCGGGAAATACCGAGCAGCAAATAGGCTTCGTCCATCTGCGGATTGCGCTCTCTGCCTCGGATATTCATCCCGTGTTTCTGCACAGCCTTAACTGCTTTCTCTTCTGCCTTCTCAAAATTCGGGTTTTGTGCTCCTCCTCCAAGCGATTGCTCTTCTACCACTTCCATGCGCTCTACAGGCAGCACCTCCCAAAAATCGTCAACATAGTTTGCAACCAGTCCTTCCCGCCCTTCCTTAAGCGCCTCATCGCCGTTGTACAGTATGTTGTATCTGGCCGTAAGCGCGTGAAAATTCCTGTTCAGAAAAGCGTCTTCCTGTGTGGAGCAACCTATTGTTGCACACAAGAGAAGTACGCCCGCTACAAAGGGGGCAACAGATATGTTAACCGAGAGTTTCACTGACTATAAGCTGTAATTTACCTGAGTAAAAATACATTTCTTTTTCGATTAAAGAGAGCTTTAGCGGGTTTTATTAAATTCGTTTAATCGGATTCGCCGTCTCCAAAATCCCGTAGTACAGAGGCTCCGGAAAAGAAATATTCCAATTCTTTCAAGGTTTCGGGAGTGGTTTGCAGGTCTTTAATTACCTTTCCTTTGTCTAAGAGGACAATACGCTTGCAAACATCGGTAACGTGAAGTAGATCGTGACTGGAAATCAGCACTGTCATCTCCGGATTTTCTGCCATCCTCTTCACTAATTCCTTTAATCTTATTTGAGTAGACGGATCCAGATTAGCAAAAGGCTCGTCGAGGATTACTACTTTGGGACTGCCGATAAACGCAGCGACAATGCCCACCTTTTTCTGATTTCCCTTTGAGAGGTCTCTCAGGTATTTTTTACGCCCTAGAATTTCTCCGTTAAAGAAAGTCTCGTATTGCTCTAAAAAGACATCTATATCGGCGCGGTTGCAGCCTCTCAGTTCTCCTACAAAGTAAAAGTACTCTTCGGGGGTGAGATATCCTATCAAAAAACTCTCGTCTATAAAAGCAGAGGTATGCGCTTTCCAGCTCTCGGCTTTATCGACTACTATTTCGCTATTGACCACATAGCCGGAGGTCGGTTTTACCAAATCGAGTAAAAGGCTGAACAATGTGGTTTTACCCGCTCCGTTATTACCTACCAGTCCCACACTTTCGCCCGCAGCGATATGAAGTTTGTCGATGTCTAATACCGTATCGGCTTTGTATTTTTTAGTCAGCTGATGTATCTCGATCATACTTTTTTGTTTTTAATTGCGTTTAATTTTCCTTTTCCCTAAAACCGTCGAGTGCAATATACTTGCGTTCTTTATAGAGGCCGGCCAGGTATTTTATGACTACCTTTCTCAGCACAAGCCCTACAAGTCCGAGAATGGCAATAACATACAATGCCACATCTATCGACCAAATGGCTTTACACAGTATCCACAGCAGTAGCGGTATGATAATCAAGGGAATCATAAGAATAAATTGTGCAATCCCTGTTCCTTGATAATTCAAAAAACTGCTCTTATCCATATCTATACACTTCTTGTTGTAGGCACCTGCAAAGAGCAATATAGGGATATTCACTCCTGTATTATACAAAACACAAGCGGCGTTGAGCAACACAATATCCCAACCAAAATAGGCGTAAGGCAGCCCCAGCAGAAACAGTAACAATGTGCTAAAGCTAAGTAGTGAGTACTTAGAAGAAAGGTATTTTTCGAGTGAAACAGGCTGTGCCATCAGCATACCGTAATAGGCACTGTCCCAGGCGGGTATAAACTGTCCGAAATTAATCATAAATATCCCGGAAATAAAGATTCCCACAAAGACATACCAGCCCGACATATTCTCATAGACCGGATTGGCATAAAAGATCAGACCGTAGGTCAAGAAAAACAGAGACATCCACAATGTAGCCTTGGCTCGTTTATTGCGCCAAATAAGTTTGAGGTCGAGTTGAAGAAAAGGAGCCACATCTCCAAACCTTCGCACCCAGCCCATATCGGACACATTTTTATCGGTTTCGCGCGAACTTATGCTTCTGTCCAAGTAAAATGTCGTTCTCATCAAACGGTAATTGAGCCAATACAATACTACGGGTAGTAAAAAGAGGACTAACAGTAAAACCGGGGTAGCGGGCAGTCTTCCCAAAAATTGCCCGAAGACCTTTCGCACCTCCAAAACACCAGTGTATTCCAAAGCAACCAGTCCGAGAACCACAGCCACATAAGGCAATATTGCAGCAAGTCCGGACGAAAAGCGCTGTTTGAGAAAAAAATCGGCGTAGTTTACCACAAATACCAATGCGGTAATAGCTACTGCCCAAATCGCCATATCATACAAACCATAAACGCCCTTAACTACAGTATAAATTGAAAACGGAAGCGCTATAAGCAGTAGAAATAGGTTAAAGACTGAGAAAATGCTTTTCAGCAACAAAAAGTGAATCAACTTCCCCTTTTTCAAAGGTAGTACCAACAGAGGTTTTATGCTAAGCGTAGGTATACTTCGCAAAAAGAAAAGCATTAGTAAATCGGCCATTACAACTTGCAAGACCATTCCGTTTACTATCGTCAAGGGATCCTGACCCGGGTACAGCTCTTCTATCATAGGATACAGCACCACGCCAAGAGCGAGAAAAGACAGCATGAAGTAGGCTGCAAAAAGCCCCATAACGATACGAAGAGCCAGCTCTTTCCCTAAACTCGCCGAGCGGAAAAAAGATTTCCACTGCAGATTGATAAGCGATTTAATCACTGTTTTGTTTATGTTTAATTGTTCAACTTTAGATGTTCATTCAGAGCGCAATCTTGCAAGCTCCTCTACTTTACAACTCCTCCCTTCAGACGAAGGGAGGTGGCATACCGGAGGTGTGACGGAGGGTTTGAAAGCCCAAACCATACCAATATCCCAAATCCTTGGAGCTACTCCAGAAACTCAGGCTGTCAAAACCTTCCCCACTGCGCTGCGCTTGGGTACCTCTCTCCGACTACTCCTTGCTTCAAATTTAATGTTTTAGTCGGAAATAGCTGATTGTTGTGTAATTAAAGTAATCGATGAGCGATAAAACAGCTGCTTACACCTCCTCAAAAGCCTCCCTAAAACAACTATTTTGCGTAAATTTGTGGAAAAATAAGACTATGTCACATTTTCACCCTTTGCGGGTTTCCCAGATAGAACAAAATACCGCTGAATCGGTAACGGTCACTTTCGAAATTCCGGAGGATTTGAAAGATCTCTTCCGTCACAAAGCCGGACAGTACGTCACCGTAAAAAAGGAGTTCGACGGAAAGGAGTTGAGGCGTTCGTACTCCATTTGTTCGCCTCCTTCAGGAATGCACTTATCGGTAGGAATTAAAAAGGTAAAAAACGGCACCTTCTCAAAATACGCCAACGAATCGCTAAAAGTAGGTGATATGCTCGAAGTACACGAGCCCGAAGGGCATTTCACTTTTACCCCCGACGCTTCCAAAACACGTACCATAGGAGCTTTCGCTGCGGGAAGCGGGATTACCCCTATTATGGGGATTGTGAATGCTCTTCTTCGCGAAGAACCCCAAAGTCGCTTTGTGCTGGTATACGGCAACCGAAGCGCTGCCGAGACCATGTTCCAAAATGACATTTCTGCACTGGCTGCTGCTTATCCCGATCGACTCACTGTTTATTACCTCTATTCGCGCAGTGAGGAAGACAACGCGCTATTCGGAAGAATTGAACGGGCTACTGTAAATTATGTGGTAAAAAACAAAGAGAAAGATTCGGTATTTGACGCTTTCTACCTCTGTGGCCCCGAAGATATGATTCACACTGTGTCTGATACACTTCAGGAAAACGGTATAGCTTCAGAAAACATACATTTCGAACTCTTTACCTCATCTGCCGAAGAGGAGCCACTGGATGAAAATCTCAACGGACAGACCAAGGTAAAACTTATTGTAGATGAGGAAGAGTTTGAGTTTACCATGTCGCAGTCGGAGAGAGTTCTGGACGCTGCCTTGGATAGAGACATCGACGTCCCTTATTCCTGCCAAGGAGGAATATGTAGTAGTTGCATGGCCAGGGTTACAGAGGGTGAGGTAAAAATGGTGACAAACCAAATTCTTACCGACAGCGAAATCGCCGAAGGCATTGTACTCACCTGTCAGTCGCACCCGGTGACCGCTACGATCACCGTGGATTACGACGACATTTAATTATTCTATAACTCCGGATTGTTGAGCCTTGCATCACTTGGATATGGCAAGGTGTATCTCGGATCTTCTTGTTGAAGGGTATACACCTCTCCATCAAAGCTGTGCTGTATTTCTTTGCGGTCGCTCCTTCTCAGGTCGAACCAACGGTGACCTTCGAGAGCGAGTTCTTTGCGGCGCTCTTCCAACAGGGCAAGGCCGTAATCTGCTTTGTCCATCTGTTCTATCTCCGTCTTTAAAGTCGGAAAATAAGCCGTGGCATATCTGTTTTCGAGCAATGAGAACAATGCAGTCTTGGAATCTTCCAAACGGTCCAACTGCATCAGTGCTTCCGCTTTGATCAAATAGAGTTCGGAGGTGCGGATAGAGCACTTAAACTCCTGTGCTCCTCCCTTTCCGGTTTTGTACTGTGAACCGCTCGGCACAAAATAAAGCCCAAACCTCAAGTCGTTTGTCGCGTCGTATTCTGCGATCAGTTCGTCGGATATATAAGCTGCGTTGTTTACCGCTGCTTCATATACGTCTTCGAGGGCAAGTATAGACTCGGGCGAATTGTAACTGTTGGGCAATATAGGATTGTCGTTGAGGTTTACCAGAGTATTGTTGTAGCTCAGAGCCTTATCTGCAGCTTCCAACGCCTTGTCCCACTGCTGCATATAGAGGTGTACTCTCGCCTTAAATCCATAGGCTGCTGCAAGTGAAAAACGATAGTTATAACCCGCTTCCCAGCTGTCTTCGGTCAATAGAGAAATAGCCTGATCCAGGTCGGAGAGTATTTGTTCATAAACTTCAGCCACAGGGGAGGGTTTAAACACCTGCTCCAGATCGATTTCGAGTGCCAGTGGCACCCCTTTATCAGTTGCCGACGATTCGCCAAAGGGTTTTCCATACATATTGATCAGGTCGAAATAGGCATAAGCTCGTAGGGCGTATGCTTCTCCTACAAGCTGATCCTTCTCCGCAGAATCTTCTATAGTATTTACTCCCTCATTGATAATGTGGTTTGTGTAGAAAATAGTATTGTAAAACTGTATCCAAGGATAGGCTACGGTTTGCGGATCGGGATTGACGTCTTGCCATCGATACACATCGAGGTAATAGGGCACATCCATACCCAATTCGTCTAACACCAATTCGTCTGTACGGAAAGCCAGTCTCGACTTGTGCTTGGGATAGGCACTGTATGCCGTGGTCATCATGGCTCTGTTCTCTTCGAGGGTTTTTGGGATAACCCTACCCTCTGGTTCTATATCCAGATATTTGTCACAGCTCGCAACTAAAAGCCCGACGGTTAGGAATGCTATAATGTGAAAAAACTTTTTCATTTGTGCTTTTTTAGAATGATACATTAAGGCCCAGCGCCACAGACTTCGCTATGGGCTGTGCGTAGATATTACCATAGGTTTCCGGATCAAAATACCCGTTGTAATTCGAACTGATTACAAAGAGGTTTCGCCCCTCCAGGCTAAACCTTATATTGTCTATATTCAGTTTTGAGGTTACCGATTCGGGCAAGTTGTAGCCCAGTCGGATACTGGATATCCTCAAATAGCTCATTTCATCTACAAAAGTATCGAGGTACGACATCGTACTGATAGGATTCTGATCGGCAAACCACTTATAAGCCATCCACGAATCTCCTGTGCCGGAAGTTTCTCCAACGATACCGGGCAATTGAGATCCGGTATTCTGAGGCGACCAGGCGTTCAATATATCGGTGGTATAATTCTGTCCGCGGTCTACCTGAGTGGAATTGTAGGGAAGGTTTTTCACCACAGTCTGTTTGAGATTGAAACTGGCCGCTACGGTGAGATCAAAATTCTTATAAGAAAAATTATTGATGATTCCCCCGCTGTATTTGGGGTCTCTATCTCCTACATAGGTAAAGAGATTTCTGAACTCTTCGTTGCTAAGGTTGTACTCTGTCATAAACCCGGGCAGGAAATCGGCCCAAGGATCGGAGAGTTTAAAGAAGTCTACAGCACTTACTTTTTCATCTCCTTTCCAGAACATAGGATAGCCATTTTCATCTATCCCGGCTGTTTTCAGAGCAAAGACTGCATTTACCGGAAGTCCTTCACGCGAAGGCAAGAAACTGTTTTCTCTGATCTGTATCTTGTCTACATTACTCTTGTTGTGAGCGATATTAATATTGGTGGTCCATCGGAAATTATCGGTCACAATATTTCGAGTCGTTATAGCCAGCTCAAAACCTTTGTTGGTTACCTGTGCCCAGTTGAGATTGGTAAACTCAAATCCGTTTTCGAGTGGAACAGACCTCATCCCGATCAGGTCGGAGCTCTTTCGTTTGTATATATCGAAAGCCATCGCTATCCTGTTGTTGAACAAGCCTAAATCGGCACCGAAGTTGTAGTTTGCGGTTTTCTCCCATCGCAACTTGTCGTTGGGCGGTGCAGTCACCACTACAGTCTGCTCGCTGTTTCCGGGAAGTATAGATGTTCTGTTGTACTCTCCGATAACATATGGAGAGGTATTTCGGTCTATATTTCCTTGCAAACCGTATGAAGCTCTAAGCCTTAAATTGGAGATCAGCTTACTGTCTTTAAGAAAATCTTCCTCACTTACCAGCCAAGAGGCAGAACCCGACCACAGAGGCAGGTATTTGTATTTGGGGTCTACCCCAAACAGGTTCGACCCGTCGTAACGCACACTTCCAAACACCGTGTACTTTCTGTTGTAAGTATAAGATGCCGTAGCGTAAAACGAAGCATAGGCATTTTCTATGCTATTTCTTTCGTAAGCTCTGTATATGCTTTCGCTGGCGTCGTCTTCGCCCGGAAACATGATAGGAGTGGTAGTAAGCGTTTTTGCGTCGTAGCCAAAACCTTGAGTAGCGATCATCTTCGATTCTGACCTGCGGAGTTCAGATCCGATCATAGCGTCGATTTCGTGTTTTTCTCCTATTCTCGTATTGTATTCTAAAAGGGATTTCCAATTGTACTGGAAGAAGCTCTCCTCCCAGTTTTGTATAATTCCGCCCTCGGGCAAAAAATAGTAATAGTCTCCGGCATCTGAATCATAACGACGGGTTCTCTCCCGCATTTTACGGGTAAAATAAGACTCTGCCGCAGCGTATTTCTCTGTGCTGTTCTTGTCTACTTGAAGTCCTAACTGGGTAGATATCTTCAGGTCGTCGGTAATCTTGTAAGAAGCGTCGATAATGGCTTTAAGCGCATTGTTCTCCAAATTGTAAGAAGTGTTCTTCCTCTCTTCGAGAAAGTTAAACGGCACATATCTTCCTTCAAAGCCTTCTATATCCTGATCGTAACGATACGACCCGCCTTCGTTGTAAGGTGTGAGATAAGGATTGGCATTGCGCGAATAGTTGGACGGATTGGTAAAGGCATCGGTACCGGTCACATAAGACTCTCTGTTGGACTGAGAGGCAAAGAGCGATACACCAACATCGAGTTTATCCGATAGCTGATAGTTGTTTTTCAGCGTAATATTATAGCGTTCAAAACCGGTTCCTACTGTAGTTCCTTCTTCGTCGTAATACCCCAAAGAGAAGTAGTAATCTGAACGCTCTCCACCTCCTGAAATACTCAAGCTATACTGCGTATTGGCCGCTGCGCGGTACAGGAGGTCTCCCCAATCGGTTTGACTTCTTCTAAGCAAGTTTATGGCTTCACGAGTACCTGCTCCCAGTGCTGCAAAACCGTCGTTTCGGAATGTATCCAGTTCTCCTGCAGCTTCGAGTATACGCATCACCTCTCCTTTTTCCGTCCTGAAATCAAGGTCGGTACGTCGGGCAAGTCCGAGCTCAAAATCCACCTTTTCATTGGCATTCATCAGGTTGAGCTTGTCAAAATCAGGCTTCATTGTATAAAAGGTATTTGCGGAAAAATTCACTCTCATCTTTCCTTTTTTCCCTTTCTTGGTGGTTACTACAATAACTCCGTTTGCTGCTCTAGCTCCGTATATGGCAGTAGCTGCGGCATCTTTTAGAATGGTGATGTCCTCTATATCGTCGGGGTTAATTCCGGCGATGGAATAGTTGCGCAGCTGATCGATATTGTCTTTGTCGGTAAAGTCGGGAACATCATTTCCTTCTAGAGGCAATCCATCGACCACCCACAGCGGGTCTTGCGGACCGGACAGCGAGGCTGTTCCTCTTATCCTTATTTTTGCGGGTGCTCCGGGTGCTCCAGTTTGCGGGGTCACTACCACACCGGCCGCCTGCCCTTGCAACAACATATCTGCGCTAGACACTCCTATCTGCCGTGCTTCGTCCATCTCAACTTTGGTCACTGCAGAAGTGAGCTTGCGCTTTTCCACCTTCTGATACCCGGTGACCACCACCTCACCAAGAGCGCTAGTTTCCTCTTCCAAACGGATGGTATAGATCTCTTTGTCGGTTACATAAAGCGTCTGAGACGCATATCCTATATAACTCACTACCAGTCTTTTTGTCCCTTCCGGAATTTCGAGGGAGAACTTCCCGTCAAAATCGGTAACGGTACCAATACCAGTACTTTCAATGATACCACTTACACTGGTTTCATTGGCTACCGACTGCGAATCGACATATACCGAGGCACCGGGTAAGGGCATGCCGTCGGTAGCCGAAAACACTTCTCCTCTTACGCTGCGCATTTGCTGACCAAACCCTACTACAGGTAACAGCAATACGCTTAAAAATATTAGTAAACTTTGTTTCATCAGATCAGGTTTCATTTAAGTCATTAGTTGTTAATAGCTTCTTTGATACGCCCTATCAGGTCTAAATAGTGCATCCGGGTAACACGGTCTCCTCTGTTTTTCTTTTTTTCGAGCAATTGCAGTACTGTGTACAATTCTCCTTTCTTGAAAGACGTCACTTCCGACACTCGCTTGAGTGCCGTAAAATTTATATTTCTAACCGACACCTCACTGTCTTTTACCTGCTTACAGAGCATTGGAATTTGCAAAGATGACGGTATTTGCAGGTTTTTACGCGAGGTTTTCTCAAAAATTTTATTGAGGTCTACGATGAGTACATCTACGTAATTTTTCTGCGCCATTCTCTCGAAGGCACTAAGCGATTGCCCCTTCACCGTTTTTCCGAACAGCTTTTTACTGATGCTTTCGAAGAGCTCATTTACCGTAAAGGTCTTTGTATCCTCAGAAGAATATATTTCCGATTCTAACAAGCGTAACAACCTGTCGTCTTTTAACAGATTGTACATCAGATCGTATTGCAACTCTCTAGCCAAGGTATAAGGGGAGTACTCATAAGGCCCAAGAGGGGAATCTTTCAGAGGATAGGTCTTGTTGATGATGTCGTTTACAAACAGCCATTCGGGCGTGGTAAAGACCTGCTCGTTGAGGTACTGTACAGCTGCCTGTTGTTTTTCGTAGGGAACAGCTATGTACGAAGTTCTCCCATCACCGTGAACAGTGTTGTTGAGATAGATTCCGCCTACATTGTTCATCACGTGATTGTTGTAAAGTTGCCACTGCCCTATTATTCCCATATAGAGTTTTCCCGTACGGTAATAGGTTTCTCCCCCCTCACTCGTCCACTCCAGGGCGTGATCAAGTACCCTTTTCAGGTTTTCTATCCCGTACAGACTCGCTTTTACAGCATCATCTCCTAGATCTTCCGACTGCGACCTAGGGTCGATCACGTCTTTAGGAGGCTGTTGCTCTCCGTAAAAATACAGAGGGTCTCCAGCGTGTTGTTCTACTAGCTTTCTCAGTTGGATCGCTGCGGTTTTCTCTTCCGGAAACCAGCTGTATCCCCATTGAATGGCGTATTTGTCGTATATACCGATTTTCGGAGTTATCGCCTCTACCCCATCTCCGGGCTGAGCCACATAATTATACCTGGCATAGTCCATAATAGAAGGTGCGGTACCTCCCATACGGCTTGTAAAGGTCTTAGAGCGCAGGGAGTCTACAGGAAAAGCATAAGAAGCTCCCATATTGTGTTTGAGTCCGAAGGTATGCCCTACCTCGTGCGACGACACAAAGCGCACTGCTTCTCCCATATGTTGATCGTCGAAGACATTTTTTCTCGCTTTCGGGTCTATGGCTCCGGTTTGTACGCGCATCCAGCTGTGTAACGAGGTCATTACATTGTGCCACCAAATGATATCGGCCTCCAAGATTTCTCCGCTTCTGGGGTCTACTACAGAAGGTCCCATAGCATTCGACTTGGGTGAAGCGGCATAGGTAATCACAGAATAGCGCACATCGTCTATGTCAAAATCCTCGTCTTCATCTCCAGCTTCTTTTGCTATAACTGCATTTTTAAAACCCGCCTGTTCAAAGGCTACCTGCCAGTCGAACACCCCTTGTTTTATATAATTCCTCCATTTTTCGGGAGTGGCAGGGTCTATATAAAAAACGATGGGCTTGGCTGGTTCTACCAACTCTCCTTTCAGATAACGCTCTACATCTTCAGGCTTGGGTTCCAATCGCCATCGTGTAATGAGTTCCTGTTTTTTCATCGCGTGCTGCTCATCGTTAAAATACCAGTGTTTCTCAGTAAAATACCCTACCCTTTTGTCCATAAACCTCGGAGTCATAGGTACCTCCGGAAGCAATACGATATTGCAAGCTACCCCTATAGTAATCGGCACTGCTGCCTCTCCTTCAGATACAGAGGTGGTGAGTTTCGACTTTACCATAAGGTTTTCGGGAAAGGCCTTGACCTCTTCTATATAAGAAAGCGCCGACTTGGCCGACCCTCCGAGTCCGGTATTGCTAAAAACGTCGTTAAAGCTCTTTTCCTTTCCGTCGAATACCTTATTGACCTTTATTACCACGGAAGACGCTTCTTTGTTTTCCGACTTTATGTCGAAAGCTTCTATAATAGACGATGAAAAATTGTCGCGCACCGAACGTGTTATAGCATCTTCTTCGGGAGAGGAAACCATAGGAATGGAAGTTTTTACCCATACCTTTTTCAACAGGCTGTCTTTTTCGAAGGTAACGACCTTGTTTTCAAACTCCATACCTTTATTGAGGCCTGCCTCGTTGAGTTGCAGTGGCACGCTAGATATCTTGTTTACAATAAGAAACTCTCGATCCATCAAGGAGTCCGGAATCTCGAAGTAGTAATCGCCTTTTACCTTTATCACATTAAAGAGCCCCTTCTTCAATGTGCCTTCGCTCACCAGTTCGCTGTACTTTTTTAGCGCAGGGGTTTCAGTAGAATCTTTTTTCGATTTCCCTTCTTCTTTTTTCTTTTCCTGAGCTACTGTAGTATTTAGAAAACAGCATATCAGACAGGTAACAACTATACGGTAAACTCTTATCATACTCCGGTTAACTTTTCGTTAAATTCCGGTTAAAGATCTGATGTGTAATTGTACAGACCAAGAGAAAAGGAGTGGACGGGCAAAAAAACGGAGTGAATGAACGTCTTTTCAGAGCAAGGGGAGCTCACAGTAAAACCAACCGTCGCGAATACTGGTCTCAAAACCGGTCGTCTTGTAAAAATCGTAAATGCCTCTCAGGTATTGCAATCCGAATCGACTTCCCTGTTGCTCTTGTTCTTTGGGCTGGTAGGTATTGCTCACCACAACTCGGTGGCTTTCTACCACAATCTTAATACAAAGCGGATGTTTTTTAGTAGCGACATTGTGTTTAAGGGCGTTTTCGACCAGAGTCTGCAGCGACAGATATGGGATTTTCTTCTGCAGTGCCTGTCGGTTTTGAAGTTCTGTCTCAAAACGCATTCTATCGCCGAAACGTATTCCTTGTAAAAAGAGGTATTGATCAATGAACTCCAGTTCAACTTTTACCCCTGTGATATCCTCTTTGGGCGACTGTATTAGATAGCGATACAGCTTCGACAACTTAAGGGCAAAAGTCTTGGAGAGTTTTGTGTCGTGGTCTATAAGGGTATAGAGGGCATTTAGTGAGTTAAAGAGAAAGTGGGGGTTTATCTGATTTTTGAGCTGCTGCAGCTGTAACAAGGCACTCTCTTTCTGGTACACCTCCTTTTCCAGTGCCAGAGAGGTCTTTTCTTCACGTAGCTGTTCCTGCTTCCGGTACTGTAGGAGTACGGCTCTTGCAAAGTAGTAGAAGACAAAGAGCAACAGCAGTGTAGAGATTAGGTAGATATAAAAACTGTATTGCTTGATTCGGCTGATATCCTGCTCGTTTATACTCTTCGGAAAATTGACCGACAGATAGTAACTGCCTCCTTGTAGTTTCAATCTCCTGATATAATTCACTACATCCAGCTGCAAGTATTCAGATGCCATCACGCGTTGGCTTCCCTCTTCAGCTTTGAGGAGGGTGTCGGACGGACTTATCAGAGAAAATTCGAATACATTCTTACCTATATAAGTTGTGTCGGGATGCAGCATACACAGCCCGTCTGCATCGAAGACATAGGCATAACTCTGAGAGTAAATATCAATATCCCAAAACCGGCGTTGAACAGTGTGTAGATCGAGATCATATCCGTAAAAAACCAGTCCGAAAGGGGTTTCAAAACACACTGTGTTTCGCCACAGCACTCTGTTTTGGTCTCTTATGACCTTTGCTGTGACTCCCAGACTTTCCTCCCACAATATTTCAGTACGGTCACCTCGTAGACGATATATCTCAAGGTTTTTGTCTTTCCTCTTAATGCCGTACCATATGCTCACAACACTGCTATCTGAGCGCTGTATATCGCTCAGTATTTCAAGATGCTGTAATGCCGAAGAGGTATCGGACTGCTTCGCGGTGAGCTCACGGGCGTCAAAAAGCGGTTTTTGAAGAAGCCTAAACTGATCTTGCAGGTTGTCGTTTTTTTTGCGCAAACTGCGGAGTGCAATATCACTGCTCACTTCTTCCACTTCGTCAGAGATCAAACTGTTGAGCGTATAGGTTGCCATAATGGTAACAACTACCACTACAAACAATACGACCATATATAGCTTACCGGAAAGCTGCTGTTTCAGCATATACTGTGAATTGGAATACTGCAAAGATAGGAGAATTAGATCTGCGGTACTTTTCTACAGCAAATTTAGCCTGTATTTGACAAACTATCTATAAGCTCAACTCCTACAATCGACCTACTCCTTTAATCTGGAATCATTACAGCAGAGATAAATTGTTAATATTGAATTAAATGTCTCTATACATTTGTAAAATTCTCTCATAATGCCTAACTTATATACCGTTTATAGAAATTCACTGAATTTTAATCTAAAAATCCAAACATTATGTCACAGCAAACAGGACAAACACTTTTAGCATTATTAACCGGTGCGGCTATAGGAGCCGGCATAGGTATTTTATATGCTCCCGACAAAGGACTTAATACTCGAAAAAAAATACATAAAAAAGCGAAAAAGACTCAAAAAGAACTGGAGCGACAGCTTCAAGTGGCGAAGTCTACACTGTCTGGAAAAGCTACCGATGCTCGGGAAAAGTTTGAGAGTAAACTAGAAGATACGCTTTCATCTATGAGTCATAAGGCCGACGATGTATTACTAGCCCTAGAGGACAAGCTGGAAGAATTGAGGGCAAAAAACGCCAAACTTCAGAAGAATACTACAAAATAGAAACAGGACGAGAAAATATTTGTCCAAATTCAATGCTTTTTCATGTCGCTACATCACATTTCTGAAAACGCCGGAGAACTGCATAAAAGCTCCCGAGAGTTTATAGAAAAAACGTATGAATACTTTAAACTCAGCGTTTTTAAAAAGTTTACCAAAGGAGCCACTTCGATGATTACTTTTATGATCGTTGGAGCAATCCTTTTTGGAGCCATGTTACTGATTACATTTGCAATTGCTCTGTTTATTGGGAAATGGCTAGATAATCTGGGGCTGGGTTTTCTGATTCTAGGAGGCTTTTACATCCTCATTGCCATCGCCATCTATTACGGCTTCCGAAAAACCATAGAACGGAAGGTACTTGTAAAAGCATCGAAGGATTTTCTGGACAATGATTAAGTTGTTTAAAACCCATATGGATGAAAGTATACACCTCCTTTGAAGAAGTAGACAAGGATCTAAAAGCGCTTCGCCTTCAGAAAGATATCGCTCGCGAAGAAATCAAACTGAACTATCACTACCTTAAAGACGATCTGGGTTTTTTGAACCTCCTCGGTAAAACCACCGGAGTCGTTCTAAAAAAAATCCTCACCTTTAAAATAGCAAGGAAACTGTTTGGTTAGAAAACAGACCATTATACCAGAGGAGCAGGCCGTGATGTCCGCTCCTCTTGTGTTTTTCTTGTTTTTCTGAGAGGTTATAACATCGCTTTACACTAAAATCAATTCGCCGACAGAAGATATCTAGGGGATTAAGCGCGAGCTGCGGCATTTTTATTTATATTTGGTAAAAGACCTATCAAGTCATTCCCTTCGTTTATGAAAAACACCTTCAAAAAAAATATTAGCTCCGATATCTCATCTACTCTACTGATGCTGGTATTGATTGTATTTATCTGCTACACGCTACAGAGTATTATTGTGCCCATACTGTTTTCGATCATTTTCTCTGTTCTACTTTACCCCTTATGCCGGAGGCTAGAGAATATAGGTGTGGCTAGAGCCTGGGCTTCTGTTTTCTCACTGATAATAGGTTTATCAGTGGTTCTTGGGGTGGGGTATCTCCTGATATCACAAACCATAAACATAGGCAACAACGCCGCTGACATAGCAAGCAAAATACAAGGTGTGGCCGACAAACTACTCGTCTGGCTTTCCGACAAGCTGCACGTCTCTTCATACGAACTAGTAGCTCAGGGCAAAGAAAAACTGTCCGACAGCATGTCTGGTATTGGGAGTTCACTCACAAAAACGCTGAGTTCCATTGGCAACTCGCTGTCATCGGCCGTTCTGATTCCTATTATGATTTTCTTTTTCCTCTATTACCGCTCCTTTTTCAGGGAATTTTGTTTCCGGGTCTTTTCGTCTACTCCTAAAAAGCTTGTAGAAGAGGGACTGGAAAAGATTTATTTCGTGCTTAAGAGCTATCTGACAGGGCTGGTTACCGTTATGGGTATTGTAGCCATACTCAACACTATAGGTCTGTATATTCTAGGGATAGAATACGCTTGGTTTTTTGGTGTTTTTGCCGCCTTACTGACCATCTTTCCCTATATCGGGATTTTTATAGGGTCTATTATTCCCGCTCTGTTTGCCCTGGCTACCAAAGACAGCAGCTGGTATGCTGCCGGGGTTGTGATATGGTTTCAGATCGTACAGACCTTAGAGGGCAATTTTATAACGCCAAACATTGTAGGGAGCAAGGTGAGTCTCAATCCCTTAGTCTCTCTGCTATCTCTTTTTTTGGGCGGTATGCTCTTCGGTCTGATGGGTATGATACTCGCCCTGCCGCTGCTGGCTATGCTGAAAGTTATTTTCGATATTATTCCACAGGCACAACCCTACGGCTTTCTGCTCAGCGAGCCTGATAAGAGGCATTTACTGACGCTGAGGCAAAAGAAAAAAGCGGAAAAAAAGCTGGAGGAAAACGACGCAGAGGAATCGAAACCTCCTTCCTGACAAATCGAATTTAAACCAGCTTGTGAACTTTTGCTACGACCGACTCCGGACTTATGGTACGCATTACCTCTTCATAGCCTTCAGGAACCGTTTTGCCGTACACCGAAGTAGGAATGAACGGATATGCTTTCCTGTCTGAAAGAAGGGCATTGGTCTCCGCTTGTCCTATGGGATAAAAACCGGTATAAGGGTGTGTAACTCCCCAAAGCGTTATGGTCTTTACTCCGTACATGGCAGCCAGATGCGCATTACCGCTGTCCATAGCTACCATAACATCGAGATTTGAGATGAGTTGTAGCTCCTCTTGAAAAGACAATTTCCCAGCCACATTGACCACATTGCGGTAGCGCTCTTCTAGCTGTCTGAGTATTTTTATCTCTTTCTCTCCCCCTCCGAAAAGCAGTACATTACAACCGTCCTGATTCAGTGTAGCAATCACCTTTTCCATCAAATCCAGAGGGTACATTTTTCCACTAAAAGCAGCAAAAGGAGCTATTCCGATAACTTTATTCCGTTCCATCTCTCTTCCGTTCAAACCCATCTTAGCAAGTACGGCCTCCTTCAGTGTTTCCTTCGATCTGAAAACCACCTGCTCCATATCTATTTCATACCCCAGCTTTCCAAAGACATCAGCATAGCGTTGATGAGTGGTTTTAAGAGGTTTAAAGATCTTGTTTCGAAAACGGGTAAGTGCTTTTTTGTCCTTTCGTCCCTTGTCTATTTGTACTACGGGAAAGCCGGATATGCGAAAAAAGATTTTGAGCACATTACTTCGAAGTACGTTATGGATGTCGGCTACAGCACTGATACCCGTTTTTTTTAGTTCCCGGTACAGGCGGTAAAGTCCGAATACCCCTTTGTGTCTTCCTCTGATATCAGCCTCGTAGAAACTAAGCCTAGGAATCCCTTTAAACAAAGGTTTGAAAAATCCTCTCGAAAGCACGGTGATTTCCAGATCAGGATATTGACGCAACAGACTCATAAGCACTGGTACTGTCATAGACACATCGCCCATAGCCGACATTCTTATGACTAGAAGCCGCGGAGTCTCGCTGTGAGGAGATCTTTTTTTCGGGGGAGACGAGTGCGTATTCACCTTTCGGATTTTTCGGGAAAGTCCTTATTTTTTACCTTGGTACAACACAGGATTAAGCTCCTCGTCGTTGTACATTTTCATCTGTTTGTACACTTTCATATATTTCTTTCCACTGCCAATATCATCCAAAAGCTGATCTATTGCAGTAGAGAGATCTTTTCGTTGTTCCAGCAAGACTTGAAGCTTTTCGCGACATTTCGCCTGGTGTTCTTCGGAGGCATCTTCCCTACGCGCCTCCTCATCCATGTGGTATATTTTGAGGGCTAATATAGACAGCCTATCTATAGCCCAAGCAGGGCTTTCCGAATTGATGGTAGCATTGGGCACAGGGGAAACATTTTTGTATTTGTCTAGGAAATAACTGTCTATGTACTCTACAGTATCGGTACGGTCTTGGTTGGAGGCATCGATTTTCCTTTTCAAGTCAAGGGCATTAACCGGGTCGATATCCGGGTCACGAATGATATCTTCGTAGTGCCATTGTACGGTATCTATCCAGTTTTTGCGATACAACAAATGTTCTATCTTGTCTTTGGGATAGGGGTTTACAAAAGGCTGATATACATCGTCCAGTTCGTGATATTTGTGTATGCTTTCTTCAAAAATGGCATAGGCCAATGCACTGAAATCCATAGTTGTGTTTTTATTCATTAAGAAAACCTCTCATCTCTTTAGGGACACCCTTTTTGAGCGAATTTAATTTCGTTTTTGGGGCAAAGATACACAGAACCTATCAATATGCCTTTTCTTCACCCCTGATGGCGTTGAGAACAGTTTGCCCTATAATTTTTATATCCAGAGCAAGCGACCAGTTCTCTATGTAAAATATGTCAAACTTCACTCGATTTACAATATCCGTTTCCGTTTCAATTTCCCCTCGGTAACCCCTTGTTTGGGCCAAACCGGTAATTCCCGGTTTTACAAAATGACGCACCATATACTTGTCGATTTGTTGGCCGTAAAGATTGGTGTGTTTTACCATATGAGGCCTCGGTCCTACTACCGACATTTGCCCTAGGAAAACATTGTAAAACTGTGGGAGCTCGTCTATACTGGTTCTTCTGATAAACCTACCTACTCTCGTAATCCTCATATCCCCCTTAGTGGCCTGCTTTTTATCGGCATCCTCACCCATGGTCATAGAGCGAAACTTATAGCAGTAGAACTCTCTCGAATTGACGCCGTGCCTGCGCTGGCGAAAAAAAACAGGCCCCTTCGATTCCAGTTTTATGATTAGCGCCAACAGAGGAGTGAGCCAAGAGAGCACACATACGATAACTGCACCCGAAAAAACCAGATCGAAAAAACGCTTTACAAAAGCATTTAGAGTGTCTTCGAGAGGGATGTCTCTCAGCGAAAGTATTGGGATATAATCGTAATATTCAAATTTGAGTTTCTTGGCAAAAATATTCTTGTTGTCAGGTATAAACTTCAGCTGTTTCATGTTGTTGTCGGCAAAATCTATCAACTCCAACATCTCCCTATCGCCTATTTCGGCAACAGAACAATAGATCTCGTCTATATCCTTATCAATCACATAGTTGTAAAGGTCGAATAGTTCATCGCCTCCATCTAGAGAAAATTGTTTTTTAAAATCGTATCCAAACTCCAGTCGAGAGTTAAAGACCTCTATCAATTGCTCTGTTTTCTTATTGTCTCCCAAAACGACCACACGGCGGGTATTTCCTTTAAAAAAGGCACGATATCGCAATAAAAGTATATAGGTAAATATTTTAAGAGCAGATATAACCACAAAATTTAGCGCAAAGAATTCTGCCAAAGTAAGTCGGCTCATATTGGGCTGCTTAAAAAAGCCGATAAAGGCATACAACACAAGAAAAAAGAACACGAATTGCTGAAATATAAGGCTGAGTACCCTGGTGAGTTTAGCGTATCGCTGTACCTCATAAAACTCTGTCTTCAGTGAAATCACTATCCACGACAGACTCAGGTAAGTATGAAAGAGGAAAGGGTTTACAAAATTAATGGGCAATATCATGGCCAACACATTGATAATCGCCAAATCCATTATATAATTTACGGGTTTGATATACATAGAATATCGACCTGCCTTGTATTTCATGTGTTGAGGTTTTACTCTTATTCAAAGATGCCAATCTGCAACTTTCGTTGCGAAGTGCTACCGTTTTATATGTGACGAAAAATCCTTGTGCTCCTTTTTGTACAGTTCTTCGGGTGAGAGTTTTTTAAAGTATTCGTAGGTACGTCGCATACCTTCTACCCTATCTACTTTCGGTTCCCATTGCAATAATTTACGAGCTCTATCAATATCGGGCTGGCGTTGCTTTGGGTCGTCCTTAGGCAATGGGCGATACACTATGCCCTGCCTGGTAGCGGTAAGTTTTACAATTTCTTCGGCAAACTCTTTAATTGTAATTTCCTCCGGGTTCCCTATATTTATTGGATCACTGTAGTCACTGAACAACAAGCGGTAAAGCCCTTCCACCTGATCGTCTATATAACAGAATGATCGGGTTTGCGAACCGTCGCCAAAAACCGTGAGGTCTTCACCTCTGAGAGCTTGTCCCATAAAAGCCGGGATTACCCGACCGTCGTTGAGCCTCATACGGGGGCCATAGGTGTTAAATATTCTCGCTATACGAGTCTCTACCCCGTGAAAGCGATGATAGGCCATGGTCATCGATTCCTGAAAACGCTTAGCTTCGTCGTATACCCCTCTCGGACTTATGGTGTTGACATTGCCGTAATAATCTTCCGACTGCGGATGTACCAAGGGATCGCCATACACTTCGGAAGTCGACGCGATGAGTATTCTGGCCTGTTTGTCTTTGGCCAGTCCGAGCAGGTTGTGAATCCCGAGAGAACTCACCTTTAGCGTTTGTATAGGAATTTTGAGGTAGTCTATGGGACTAGCCGGGGATGCAAAATGCAATATGTAATCGAGGGAACTCGGGATATGGACAAACTTGGTCACGTCGTGATGGTGGAACTCAAAATTCTCCAGCGGAAGCAAATGAGAAATATTTCCCATATCTCCGGTGATGAGGTTATCCATTCCGATGACATAAAACCCCTGCGACACGAAACGGTCACACAAATGCGAACCAATAAACCCGGCTGCTCCGGTAATCAATACTCTTTCCATGGTCAAAATCATTGAACGAACTGCCTGTAACGCCAGATTCTATCTGTTTTTCCAAAGGGTTAAAGATAATCTTTTTGAAAGACTCCACCGAAAATCACTTACTTATATTCTCTGAAATAAGGTTTTGGTTTTAGTACATTTTAAACTTTTATCACAAAACAATGTTTTTTATGCTTCCTTCGTATTTTAAAAAAAACATATCTTTGACCCAATGTGGGCTTCGATAAAAAATATAGCAATGGTTGCGGGCTTGCTGCTCTGTTTTCTGAACACACCCCAGAAACTTCGGGGTAGCGACCACGTACCCCTAGTTAAAAAAAATATCGAGGTCAAGGAATCCCTGGGCAAGCCTAAGCCTACTAAGACGAAGACTCCCTCCCACTGTCATCTGAACGAATACAGAAAAGGAACGGAGCCCTTAACGAGTCGGAAAAACACTTCGGATAAATTCACCTTTGCTGTCTATCCCGAATTTCCGGTTGTTTGTTTGCACTATAACTGCTTTACTTTTGATCGTATAACCGACAAAAGCTACTTGATTACCACCCTGATTTACCCCTATCACATTTTCTGGTGAGTTTTTACTGATTTTTTCGCATACTCTTATACGAAAGGACAAAGCGAGATCGACTTTCGGAAAAAAACAGATGTCCTAACCATATAAAACACTGTCTTAACAAGCTCTATTTTATTGTCTATCAGCACTCTTGCAGAAAAAACTTCTTATCACTTTGGGACATAAGAGATAATCAATTTTTAACATCAAACGGAAGTACTGTTTGTAAAGAAAATAATACTTTAGTCCTCTTGGCAGAAGACAAGAAGGGTCTTGAGCGTATTTCTTCAAAATTTCAGCCGGTATAAAACGTCAAAAAAACATATTGCTATGCATAAAAATATTTTGGACAGGACACTTGCTCCTATTCACAGGTTCTTACATCACGAACACTCCGGAGGCATTATGCTATTTCTCGCAGTGATAGTGGGACTTGTGCTTGCCAACTCCCCTTTAAAACAGCTTTATAACGAATTTTGGGAGACCCCGATAAACATCAGCTTTGCAGATTTCCATCTCAATTATTCCCTTCACGAATGGATTAATGACGGACTTATGGCTATGTTTTTCTTTGTAGTAGGTCTCGAACTCAAACGAGAAATGATAGGAGGAGATCTCGCCTCCTTTGAAAAAGCCCTTCTCCCCTTTGTTGCAGCTTTGGGAGGCATGTTGGTGCCTGCCGCGATTTATGCTTCTATGAATCACGACTTGCCATCTGCAAACGGTTGGGGCATACCTATGGCAACCGATATTGTATTTACTCTTGCCCTTCTCGGAGTTGTAAGCAAGCGGGTTCCTCTTGCTGCAAAGGTCTTTCTGGTAGCTTTGGCTACTGTAGACGACCTCGGTGCCGTTATTGTAATTGCCCTTTTTTACAGTTCTAGCCTGTCGCTGTTACATCTGTTTATTGGACTTGCTATTTTCGGTATACTGCTTATAGGCAATGTTATGGGTGTGAGAAATATTCTCTTCTACATCGTGCTAGGTATAGGCGGTGTATGGCTCACCTTTCTGTTGTCGGGAGTACACGCCACTATAGCGGGAGTATTGGTAGCCTTTACCATTCCGGCTCGCACCAAAGTAGACGAGAACGAGTACTCCAGTCATATCCAAAAATTAATGCAACGGTTTAATCGGGAAATCCCCATAAACGGTCCTTTGACCACCTCGGAACAACACAGTATTATAGAGCGGATAAAGGAAGTGAGCTATGCCGCCCAAACCCCGCTACAAAAGCTGGAGACAGCCTTACACCCTTGGGTGAGCTTTCTTATCATACCCCTTTTTGCTCTTTCTAACGCCGGTGTTACTGTAGGTGGCAATTTCCTTAGCGATATCGCAAACCCCGTAAGTCTCGGTGTTATTGCCGGATTGGTCATTGGAAAATGCCTAGGAATATTCTCCTTTACCTGGCTGAGTTCTAAACTAAAAATCACAAAATTACCTGAAAAAACAGGATGGAAACACATTTTTGGGCTATCTCTTCTCGCAGGTATGGGCTTTACTATGTCGTTGTTTGTAACCAATCTTGCTTTTAGTGACAGCGAAATGATAAACCAGGCCAAATACGGTATTTTACTGGCTTCGTCTATAGCTGCCATACTCGGGGTTTTGGTGCTGAAAACAACCGTAAAAATAAAAGAGGAAGAAGCCGACTGAAAAATAAGGACTCTCGATTAAATATTCCATCGAAAGCCACCGGAAAGGTCTATACGCGTTAAGCTTTCTGTCTCTTCAAGTTTTAATTTTTCATCATATCCATTACCTTTGAAGTTCACTTTCTGGAGAGCTCCCAAATTGAGTGACAATCCCGCTCCAAACCAAAGGTTTCTAGCAAGCTTAAAATCGACTCCTGCACCTATAGAATACCCTAAGGTTCCTCCATTAAGAGTGAATGGTCGCCTAATAAAGCCTTTGTTTTTATATCCTAGATATCCTATTGACGCATCCAAGGAAAAGCAAAATTTCTCATTGCCAGACAGCTGCTTTACATAAACGGCAGGTCCTATATAATTAAGTGAGATAATGTCTTGGAGCGTGCCAAATGACGTGTTTTGAAAGCGTGCAAAGCTGTATTTTAGCCCTAGCCCCACTTCTTCCGATATACTGTAAGACACGTCCGCACCAATGTGATAACCTGATTTGAGCCCCTTAATATGTTCTTTTGCATTTGAAGAAACACCATCATATATCTTTGCTAAACGATAGCTCCAGCCTCCTCGTACCACTAAATTAACTCGATTGAAATTAGCTTCGTATACTTTCTGTCCCGCTTTCCCAACTATGGGTGAAGCATAAAAATCTCTTTTAAAAAACGATATATCATTCCAGAATAGTAGTGTATTTCGTTTCCCTTCTTCTGATTTAAAGCTAAAATATATGCGGTTCTCTTTATCCTTGGATATTTTACCGCTTGTGGAATCTTCTCTTTGAGTTACCACAATATCACTACCCATAAGGGGTGTAATACACCATATCATCAAACAAAGAACGAGTAATTTTTTTCTCATAAATAAGGTTTTGGTCGGTATAAATATAATACTTTATTTATATCTCAAAAATGCGTAGCGAGCAAGGTCACAAAGAAACAAGAATAGTGATTTGGGGTATAGCACAGCGTATCGCTTTACGAGTTTGGGTTCGTCTATGATACGATACAGCCATCGCAAATTGTATTTGTCGTAAAAATGGGGGTAATAATCTATCCCTTTAGCAGTTTGATGTATAAACCCGCCACAGCTATAGCCTAATCCGCTCCAACCTGTATCTTTCAAGTCTGTAAGAAACAGTTCCTGATAGGGAGTGCCCATACCTGCGACTATCACATTCGGGTTTGTGGCACGAATATGCCGAATCACATCTTCTCGCTCTTCTCTTCCCGAAAAATATCCATTCCTATACCCTACAACGTTTAGCTGAGGATAATTTTGTTCAACAACCCTTGCAAACTGACTTATCGCCTCTTCTGTAGAGCCTATAAAATAGATACTCCATCCGTTTTCTACGCATTTCTCGAAAACCTGTGGAGCCATAGAGGTCATATCGAAACTGGCTCGTTTTACACTAAGACCGCACAGTTTAAGCATATAAACCAAACCCACACCATCTACATAGAGTCCGTCGAGCTTTTGAAACAAGGCAAGTTTTTTCCTGAATATCAGATAGCTGTACGGATTTACAAAAGAAAACACCCCTTCTCCAAAAGTGTTTGTACTTCTCAGTTTATCCTTTAATATGTTTATCGGTGTGTTTTTCAAGCTTTTGGATTTTCAACTATATCGCATTTTGGTCGCTGCTTGTTTATTCCCCACAGTACATTTAGGAAAAAGGAAAAAAACATCAAGCCGTGATGTCGTTCTAAAAATGATTCTACGACAAAAATAAACAGTAGGGTTGTCACAAAACCCACGTAGAGGAGGTTTTCGGGAGCCGTTCCTCTGATTCTGAATAGCAGCAACAGAGAAATCACCCCTACCACCAGCACAATTCCTCCTCCTATCGCATACTGAAAATACTGGTTGTGCGCATTGTACTTGTTGATGTATTCCCACGATTTTTCTTCCCTTGCATCTTGCATGGTTTCTAACTCCTTTCCTATCCCGTATCCAAAAATGGGTTTGTCGAAAATTATTTCGCGATTGATATTGTAGTTTCTGATTCTCGACCCTTCTCCGTCCAGTTTTTCGAAAATGCTCTGAGAGGGTTTAAGATAAAGCGCTGCCATTATCAACAGTGGGATTGCCCAGATATAAGGAACTATTTTTGTGTACGAGTGCCACAATAGCGAAGCCCCGATCAGGGCATTGAGCACAACAAAGACGAGCATCCCTCCAACAGATCCGCAGTAAACCATAAGCGGTAAACTGAGTAGAAATACCGGAATGAGTACTACTGACTTTACGCGTTTTTTAAAAATGAGAAATAGCAGTATAAGATAGGCCATATCGATATATACGGCGTAATAAATCTTGTCGATATCGATAATGGAATACTGTTTCCACATATTGTAAAATCCAGGAGCGCTGCCAGCCTCATTCACAAGGTATTCGGTAAAGTTGATTATCCCAGCCGCAAAAACCCCTAATACAAAGAAGAGAAGCATATTGTAAGGATCGATGCGTTTGTAGGCGGTTTGCGTGACTATAAGGAAGAAGAGCAACATCAGTCCGACGAGTTTAAACAGCGGAGTATCCATATTTCCCGATAGCAGTAGTATATTGAGTATGGCGTAAACGAGAATTCCTGCCAGTATTTTTAGCTCCAGAGCCTTTAACCAAGCATTTTTATCGATATTCAGATTAAAAATAGAGACGACAACGAGCAATATAAGCGCTTTGCTACTCCAATGCGGGGCAAAGCTGAGACTAAAAGCAAACAGACAAAGTGCTGCCTCCAAAAATTTTATCTTTATCGATGGTTTCACTCTTTCCCTTTATAAATTAAACATCCATTTGTCTGTTCCCTCCCCTAGAAATGAAGCGGTTTATTCCTCTCATCAACCCCTCCCTATATGTGCTAAATGCCATCTCTCTTCCATCCCTATTGAGAATTAGAAAAAAGCTCACGCCCAGCGCGAAGTATACACTGTTAAAGGAAGAGACCGACAATCCGTTTACCAATGCTATTCCCAATACCACAAGGGCTTGCTTTCTCTTAAACCCAGACAGCACTACCGCGTAGTACACAAATGCGCAGATAAGTAGTAATCCTATAATCCCATGATCAAAAACAGCTCTTAAAATATAAGAGTGAAAAATAACTGAGTAGCACGAGCCGTCTCCACTATAGCTAAAGAGATCTTTGTAATACGCAAGTGCGCCACATCCCTTTGCACTCAAGGGAGTGATTCTGCTCGATCCGAATAAAATTTCGCTTAGTCCCCACGATTTGGTTTCTTCGGCAAAGACCATGAGGAACCTAAACCGATCGGTGTTTTCAAAATTGAGTGTGCCCCCCATTCTGTTGCTAAAAACTGCAAGAACAGCAAGTAACAGAGCGATAAAAGCTGGAAGAATGATATATATCCTTTTGATCAACAGCTTAAAATTTACGACACAGAGCACAAACAGGAGGATGAGCAGTCCTGATTTTGAACCCGACATTAGGAAGAGTACGGAAAGCAGCAACTGATGTTCAAAACTGACTTTCTTTTTGAGGATGTAATACAAGTAAAAAAGCAGTGATAAGAACATCAATTCATAATTGTTTTCGTGAAAGAGTATCGGTCTGGGGTTGTGAAAAACCAACATTGCCAAGGTGTATTTCACGAAGAAAGCTGCTATCAAAAACCTGTAAAAATCGACAAACCAAGACTGGTTGAGAAATTTTTTACCCACGAGAAAAGAGAAGAATACCGCGTAGATAAAAAATTTGTAAATGAGTAGAAAATCTAATATGTGATGTTTTTTGACAAGCACGGCATATATCCCGCTTCCCACCAGATAGACCGTGCTCAACACAAAAGGCACAAATATCTTTCGGTTGATCTTATTGCTTCTCAAAACCACAATCAACACCAAAAACAATTCCAGATAATTGCTGTAAAAACTGGTATACGAATAGGTAAATATTGCCATAATGGCAATCACATAAAGCGTAATAAACAGTTTTCTACTATACATTTTTTTTGATTATCTCCCTAAAAAAGGACACTCTTTCCTTCTCTATATATTCTACATCTACATAACGCATTACCTGCTGTTGAGTGAGGTTAAACTCGTCGCATTTTTCGAGAAAGGATCTTATTTCACCCGTAGACGAAAGTATTTTCTCTTTGTCATTTTCCAGCTTTAGCACCCAATCGGGATAGCCTTTCTGCTCGAAAGCCGTGTCTTTATACGGCAGGATAACCGGTTTACAACAGGCTAGGTATTCTCTCACTTTCAGTGGGCAGGCTTCGTTCATACCGTTTCGGAAAAATGCTAAAGAAGCTACTGTTGCCCTTGCCTTCTCAAACAAAGGTAAATATTCCGACTTATTCAGATATCCGTAAAAATGTACATTATCAGGAACGGTTGATGCAAATTCCGATGCAGATATTCCGATGATATCAAAGTAAACCTCTGGCATTTTGGTTGCCAATTCTACTAATATATCTACTCCATGCCATGGCATTCCCGGCGAACCAATAAATAAAATCCGCTGTTCTGTAGTGCCTTTTTTACATTCTCTATAGCCCCCTACATTGATAGAATTCGGAAAAACACCTGACTTCATGTCTTTGTATTTTTCCTCAATCTCGAAAGTTACAGCAGCTATCCCTGCCACTTTTTTCAAGAGAAGATGATTTGTAAGTATAAAGTAAAGGTATCGGAAAAAGTATCGGAAACTCTGAAGAGCCTGAATTTTATACTCCGAGCTCATATCGGTATTTATTTCCAACACAAGTTTATACTTTACCCCAACCCTTTTGTAAAATGGTTGGTATTGGGTGCTCCTAGTGTACACCAGATCGGGATTGTAATCGTGTAAACGCTCCAAAACCTTTGAAAAAGAAGATTTCAAACCAGCTAGGTCTTTCAGTAAATCTACCGGGAGAAGCCCCTTTTCGCGGGTATAATGAACTTCTACCACTCCTCTCTGATAAAGTGATCCTAAGGCGGTAGTTTCAATAGGTGTATTTCTATTTGAAGTAATAAGAATAATCCTCACTTCCATGCCTGCCTCTATCCAAGCACTAACCTGTGAATCTACCTTATTTAAAACCCCCCCGTATTTTTCTATATTAATCGGAAGCAGATACGCTATTTTCACTGTGGAATCGAATTAAGGTTTCTACTATTTTGAGAGCAGCTTCTCCATCACCATATAAATTTTCAGTATGTTCCATAGGTCGCCGCCACTGAGACTGAACAAGGGACGCTAATTTGTCTATATTCTTTATCAAAGCGTTGTACCCCTTGTCTACTAACTCCAGCCATTCTGTTTCATTTCTCAAAGTAAGGCATGGCACTTTGTGAAAATAGGCTTCTTTTTGCACTCCTCCAGAGTCTGTAATGATTAAGCCAGCTTGCTTTTCGAGCTTTACCATATCGATATAGCCCACAGGATCGATAAAATGTATATCTGTTTTCGCAAAATCAAAATTAAGCTCTTTTAAAGCCTTCTCTGTTCTCGGATGAAGAGGTATAACCAGTCGATAATCACTCGCTATTTTTTCAAGGTTTTTGAAAATGCTTTTAAGCCTTTCCGAAGAATCTGTGTTTTCTGCCCTGTGAACAGTACACAGGATATATTCCTTTTCTCTTTCCCCAATATCTTCCAGGATAGTACTTTTGTCGTCGGCCATCTTCCCATAAAAAAGAGCAGCGTCATACATCACATCTCCAGAATATTTGATCTTGTGTTTATTCACTCCTTCGCTAAGCAGGTTCTTATCGGCTATCTCGGTAGGTGTAAACAAGATTTCTGAAACTTGATCAGTAAGAATCCTATTGATTTCTTCTGGCATTTTTTTGTTGAATGACCTAAGTCCAGCTTCTATATGTGCTATAGGAATATGGAGTTTAGAAGCTGCAAGTGCTCCTGCCAGTGTTGAGTTTGTATCGCCGTAAACCAGTACCCAATCAGGCGCCTGCTCTAAAATAACCTCTTCTAGTTTTATCAGCATTTGCCCGGTTTGCAACCCGTGGGTTCCGCCACCAATTCCCAAATTGTAATCGGGTTTCGGAATATTCATCTCTTCAAAAAAAACATCAGACATATTCGTGTCGAAATGTTGTCCTGTATGAACTATTATCTCCGTTATATCTCTATAGTTTTTTATCGTTCGCGACACTGTAGCCGCCTTAATAAACTGTGGCCTTGCCCCTATTATTGTCAATATTTTCATCAGTCAAATTTTTCTAATATGTTCCGAAACATCTTCTTTTTAAAAGATTCGCGCAAGAAGGAATTATGCCATAATAAAGTAAAATTTCCTCGGTTTACAAACGATTTTCGACGGAGTAAGGCAGCTTGGTTCATAGCAGTGTCAAAATCCAATCCCATATACTTTTTATCGATTAAAGAACAGTCCATTATCAACAGTGGACGTATTTTCAATTTCATGGGTTTTCTGTTTACACAGTCGTAAAAATTGTACTCATGAGAGGTGCCACACCTAAAACCAATATGTTCGGCATAGCCCAATGTAGAGTCGTACGTCAATCCTGCCGCTTCCCAATTTTTTTCCGTCACCCCTGTCTCCCATCTCAAATAATGTTGTCTTCCTCCTGTGATATCATCGGCATTTCCTCCTGCTTTTTCATAGACTTTTTTAAGAAGGGTTACTTCGGCTATTGTTTTTTCAATTTCCTTGTACGAATCATAGCTGGCGTGATAGCCGATTTCGTGACCCCTTTTCATTATTTTTTGCATCAGCTTTATTACCTCATCACTATCTATATCATAATCCCCGTCAATACTTTTTTTGTTATTTTTCGGAATAAAATAAAAGGCCATTTTGAGGTTTTGCTCCTCACAAACATCCATCATCAGGTCGAATGAGTAGAATGGATCGTCGTATTTCTTTTTTAATACGGCCACTTGGTAAAAGGATCTTATCGATTTGAGCACCTCTTTAAGCGACTTCCTGACCAACAGGTCTCCTGCCATTCTTTTTACGATTCCGGGAAAATACGCGCCGGAGTCTTTAAGGTAATCTACATCACAACTGACAAGTGTTTTACCACTCCTTCTTTTCCTCCTGCAATCCGGCCACAGAAAATTTATTGCCCCCCACAATAATTCCGTATACTCGTCTACCACAGGTCGCATTAAAAAGCCTTCTTTATACGCCAGAGATTGTTTTGCTGGAAAGCGCCCGTGTATGTCTTTTTCTTCAATCACCAATTCTTCATACCTGGAAAGCATAAAAAAACACGAACCAAAAATATCTACTCCCAATTTTATGTTTTCTGGAGAAAAATCGTATTCAGTACTTCCGTAAATCACGGGTAATTCTTCTTCGACATCGAGATTTAAAAGACTGAAAGTGTCTTTTTTCAGGTATTTCAACGGTTGTTTGGGCAGAGATTCTTTGGAAAGCCATTGCAAGCTTTTAAATTGATTGAAAAAACTAGAGTTTATCGATAGGCTTTTCTTCTCTTCTTTATATTTTACTACAATCTCAGACAAATCCTCATCGATATACAACTCGTATTCAACTCCTGAGATGTTTCCCAAGATCTGTCGAAAAATATATTGTTTTTCTTCCAAACAATCAGAATTGGTATATACCCTTAACATCAATCTCTGAATTTAATTACTCTTGCGGGGTTTCCCATGGCAACGGCATTGTCTGGAACATCTTTTGTCACTACTGAACCGGCTCCTATAACTACGCCATTTCCCAGTGTAACGCCCTTTAAGATAATAACACCTGCGCCAATCCATACGTCATTGCCTATTACAACTGGCGCTTTTTTGTGCTCCTGCCCATACATCGGCATATCGATTGCCATACCGTGATCTCGTCCCCAAATAATGGTCTTAGGCCCTATCATAACATCGTCTCCAAAGGTGATCTCTCCCAGGAAGTGACAGCCGGAATTTGCATAAAAGTTATTTCCGACCTCAATTTTCGGGTCTCCTATCAGTCTACAATACGGTTCGACTACAGCGGTGCCGCGAAAAGAAATATTAAAAAACGCAGTGTTATTATGTATGATAACCCCTTGCTTTCTCAGTCTGATTTTCTGAATTTTTTGCTTTAATCTGTTGTAAAACGTTTTAGGCATCTTGTCTCCCAATAATCTTTTTTACCATTAATTTTCCGATCTCTTTTACTGTGCCAAACTGATCTATAACAAAAGGAAACATATCCTTTTTATCCCACAACCCCAAGGAGGTCTTTGAGTGCTTTAAATTACTTCTAAAATACCTATAATACCCTTTTCTAAACAATAAATTAATCACTTCGTGTTTTAAATAGCAAAAATGAACGGTTTCCGACACTTGTTTTTCCCTTTTAATCGGAGCATTGACTGCATCACACCACTGTGTGTATTGTAGGTGTACTCCCGACAAATTTCCAACTCTGTGCCACATCATAGATCTCAAATTAATTTCCATTAGCTTGTAAAGTCCGTCTCGGTAATCGTATTTAAATTCCGGTTCGCATATTCCGTACAAATCCATCCCGTTTAGTAGTTTCCTTCCCTGTTCTCTTATAATTTTGGGAGCTTCGTTTGACGCGCTTGAAAAGACACCGTAATCGTCTGGAAATTGGGTCAATTTCCTTCCTGTCCATTCATTTTCTATGTTTTTGCTATTCGGACTTCTGTATCCTGTATACGCATAAATACTTCCGTTGGTGTCTCCTGGAATAATCTCAGAAGCGATAAAGGTCATCCCCTTTTTCACAAATTTCTCTAATTTGTTTTTGTTTTTCTGAAGGCTGCTCTTAGACTCTATTCGAAGTGATCTGAACACTTTTTCCCTTAAATCCTCCCGCTTATTGGGCTTTATTAAAATAGGTAGAGCAATGGTGCTTAATCTTTCCAGATCTTTCACTTCTTTGATGGAAATAGTTTTGGGAAAAGGGACCCCTAATTTTTCACAGAACTCATATTGAACTTTCTTATCTATTACAGTTAAAAGGTTATCGGTATTGAAAGGTAAAAAGCAAAACTCTTTTAGCTGTTCCTTAATGGCGTGAAGGTTTTCAAGCAGCAAATCGTCGGTAGGGAATAAAACGAGTTTGTCATACTTTTTTTTCAGCTCTAGTAAAGCTTGCAACAGCCTTTCTTTATCATTCCCAATAACCAGTTTGTCCGTTAGTTTATTACTGTAACTCGCAATCTGACCCCCATAATGCAAAAGGGCTATGTTTTTAACTTTAAATTGGTATAGTTCCTGAATGATGGAATATCCATTTACATATCCTCCGAGGACAACTGCGCATATATTATCACCCATACTTTCCAATAATTACATTTCGCATTATCCACAAAAGATAAAGATAATATACTGAAAGACAAACCACCATAACAACCAATAAAGAAATTAACGACCAGTTTAACAGCATTGCCGCTACAAATATGCCTACATTAATAAGCAAAAGTCCCAATTGCCATAAAAACGATATTTTTTGATGTTCAAAAACACTGTTTGTCACACTTAAGGGGCTCACTGTAAGTCTAATGTAAAAAAGCGGAATTAAAATCCTCGCATAGTGCCCGGCCATTCTCCACTCTTCTCCGAAAATAAAAACGTATAACTCTTCAATAACAAAAAAAAGAGGTACAAAAAAAACAAGCCCCAATACGCACAACCTCTTCAGAGATTTATAAAAAAAAGACAAAGAGACTTCTCGATCTTCCTTGTTTTCCGACAGTTTTTGAAAGTAGACCTGGCTCACTGAATTTCCAATCAAATTAAGGGGTACTGCCAAATATCTATAGGCGTGTGAATAAAACCCTACTGAGCTTAGTGTGTATACTCGAGAGATAAAAAAATTGGATAGATTGACCGATACTGTATTAAAAAAAATAGCCCCTAGAGAAAACTTGGGGAAATTGACATATCTCTTAGCCAAGTATTTCAAATCCTCCCACTGCGTTTCTCTGATGTGATTTTTCTCTTTCAAAAAGGATTTTAGCATTCTTATATTTCCGAAAAAATGAGACAGCACCTGGCCTATGATCAATCCTCCCGCCGTGTATTTAGCAAGCCCCAGCAGAAGTTGGGTCAAGTTTCCTCCAAAGGATTTAAATATATTTGCTTTTGCTATATCCCTGAATTTCTTCTCTCGTGTATTGTAATAATTCAAAGCGTTAAACGCTCCGATCATCAAAACACTTACCGGAACCAAAAACAACCAGGATGACAGTTTAGGGTCTCCCAAAAATCGGGAAATTTCCTCAGAAAATAACAAGACTCCCAATAGGGAGAAAAATGAAACTCCAACAGTTATCAAAATTGAAATCAGGGTAAGCTGTACTCCTTCTTTTCTTTCTTTAGGCAAAACTATGGCTAGTTCATACCTCCCGTTGGCCGCAGAACCCAAAATCTGCACAATAGACAAATACAGAGCCAATCGCCCAAACTCTGTAGGCGAGTATATCCTGGACAATACGGGTGCTATGAGTAAAGGAATTAATTGAGCCAAAGCAGTGCCGGTCATCAATGTAAGAACATTTCGAAGAAAATCTGACCGAGACAGGCTATTGCTAATATACCTTATTATTTCTTTAATTTTCATTCAGCAATTCGTGATATTCTCCTTTCACACCCACGGGCCTTGTGTTTCTGATATTGTGCACAATCTCGATAGCTGTACGGGCAGCTTCCAGACCGTAACCTCTCCCCTCAAGGATATCGCGGTAAACCATGGTATGCAAGTCTGTAAAGCCTCCACTAAACTCGAGTTCTTCTCCGTCTATAGTTATAGATCTGTAGGTAGTTTGTCCTTTGGCTCTGACTTCTTTAGGCAAGTATTCTCTGTTGATAGAGAGAAACCATCGCACCCGTGCGTTTTCAAATTCGAGATATCCCGCTGCCCTGTCCTCTTCGTGAACATGAACAGTATTTTCCTGTAAATCGCCAAATATCCACGAGAGCATATCGTAAAAATGAACTCCGATATTTGTCGCTATCCCCCCCGATTTGTTCTGATCGCCTTTCCAAGAAGTGTGATACCAATGTCCTCTAGAGGTCAAATAGGTAAGGTCAACCTCAAACTTTTGATCTCTTTTTCCGTTTTTTACTTTTTCTCTCAGGGCAATTATGCTCGGATGTACACGTAACTGAAGAATATTGTACACTTTTTGCCCCGTCTTTTCTTCTACCTTTTGCAACTTGTCAATATTCCAAGGGTTTAGCACCAGAGGTTTTTCGCAAATGGCATCAGCTCCACTGCGAAGTGCAAAACGAATATGGGCGTCGTGAAGATAGTTGGGCGAGCATATACTCACATAATCCAAAAGGATCTTATTATCGTATTTCAGTTTTTCTATATGCCGGTCAAATCGTTCAAATTCGACAAAGAAATCGGCCTCCGGAAAATAGGAATCTATTATACCAACACTATCGCTCTTGTCTAATGCCGCTAGAAGATTATTACCAGTCTCTTTGATCGCTTTCATATGTCTTGGAGCAATGTATCCTGCAGCTCCTACCAAAGCAAAGTTTTTCATCTATTTAAATTATTTTATTCGTTTCACTTTTTGTCCTTGCAGTCGGTATTCCTGTTTGCTTTCCGGACAAATTCCTATCCCTTTGTCGTCAAAATTCAGTCTGTGCCCGTACTCGCTTACCCAGCCTATTTGCTTTCCGGGATTTCCCACAACAAGGGCGTAATCGGGTACCT
Organism: Sinomicrobium sp.; assembly: GCA_029266035.1. Lineage (GTDB taxonomy): Bacteria > Bacteroidota > Bacteroidia > Flavobacteriales > Flavobacteriaceae > Sinomicrobium. The sequence continues at coordinate 11,902 of JAJUFH010000010.1, read as the reverse complement.
GCTTAGTCACCACCGTCCCTGCTCCTATTAGGGCAAAACAGCCAATGCTATTGCCACATACAATAGTAGCATTGGCCCCTATGGACGCCCCTTTTTTAACTAGGGTTTCGACGTATTGATCTCTCCTAACTACTGCACTGCGGGGATTGATAATATTAGTAAACACCATAGAAGGCCCTAGAAATACGTCGTCTTCACACACCACCCCGGTATATATGGATACATTGTTTTGAACCTTGACGTTTTTCCCCAGAACAACCCTTGGAGAAACCACTACATTTTGCCCTATATTACACTGCTCACCAATGATGCAATTGGACATAATATGAGAGAAATGCCATATTTTGGTTCCATCACCTATAGAACAGTCTTCATCTATAACAGCGGTTTCATGTGAAAAATACCCTTTGTTTTGCATATTGTTTTTTTTTTTATCAGCCACCTTCTGAATACTTGTCGACAATCGGTTGTACTGTCTTTGAGTAATCCATTCTCTTCAAGACGTTGTCTTTGCAATTTCGTTGCTTATAAAACGGCTCAAATTGCCCACTCTTTCTAATTAATCACGAGCGAACATCGAATTACGACAAATGTACAACAATCCTGAAAGCCTAGCTTCCGAAATCGGCAATAGGGGATTGAGGTCTGACATAATCGGGTTGTCAATTTATAAACAACAATATAAACGGAGCTGCCGCAAAGAGCCACAACAAACCGTCTTTCCACCATATCTTCTTGATTTCCTGAAGGTAATTGGCCGTGAGCACGGCTACCGGGAAAAGCGCGAATATCAGCTCGTCGCTTTCCCTATTATTAGACACAAAAGCCACTCCACAGCCTATAAACATGGCTACAATCACGAGCAGTAGAGACGATTGTACCACCGATGGTTTGGCTTTGTAGTGACGTATAAAGGAGATGATAGACACCAGCCCGATCAAAACAGTGAAGCTCACTGCAGAGATAAAGCCCAAAGTCTTGGTCTTTACACTGTAAAAATCTATTGAAAACAGGAATTTTTCCTCCACCCAATTCATATCTCGCATCCAAATGACATAGGTTAGCAGCAATATTCCCACCACAAAAGCCGAGACCAAAGGCACTAACCAGTTTTTGTAATCTCCCACTCGGTAAACCACTATGGCGGCAAAGACCAACAAGAGAAACAACAGTGTCCACTCGTAGAAAAGAGCTGATACACAAATCCACAGGGAGGCATCGAAGAGTTTTTGTTTGACCTTAATAAACGAGCGAATACTGATTATCCTCCGCAATGCGAGCAAAACAAAAAGGTTAGCTACAACAATTTCAGGACTTACAAATATTTGAGGAAAAAGACTGATAAGTGTTACAAACAGTAGGGAAGAATAGGAATTATTCTCACACAAGGCATTTTTCCTAACGATAAAATTTATCAGAAAAACGCTAAACACCAATACCAGAAATAGTCCAATATAAGTGGTCATTGCCCCAATATTCCACTCTGGTCGATAGAGAAAAAAACGGGAAAGGCAATAAAAAAACGCCATATAGACCACTATAAATAATATGTTTATGGGCTTAGTCCGGTTAAAAAAACTGGAAATCATTTCTTGTTTTTATGGGTTTACGATGTAAATAATGTACATTTGCAGGGTAAATATAGTATAACTTTTACCTAGAAGCGATGAAAGATTTTTTTGAAGGCATTCAATACCTCTTTGAACACGTTCTTTTTGTTCCACTACACGCTCTTCGGGAATTGGAGCTCCAAAGCTGGTGGGCTGCCAATACCCTAAACTGGTTGTTTATCATCATCTGTATGTGCGCCATTGTTTACTGGATACTTCAACTCAAAAAATACAACGAAGAAGGGGCAGAAAACAAAAGTATTACCGCTCATTCATTCCTAAAATAAACGCAAAACCCTCAGAGGTATTGCTACTCTTATAGGCAACACAACAAAAAGCCGCTTCATATAAAATAAGGGCGGCTTTTTGTTTTACTTCCACGCAAAATAAGTTGTGTTCTACTACAAGTCAAATCCTATATCCTTGCGGTAGTACATTTTGTCGAAGTTCAATTTACTCATACTCTCATACGACTGCCTCAGAGCCTCTCTAAAATCTTCTCCATATGAAGTAACAGCGATTACCCGGCCGCCGCTGGTGAGCACCTTATCACCGTCGAGAGCTGTCCCCGCGTGAAAAACCAGGGATTTTTCAACACTGTCGATACCCGTAATCTCCTTTCCTTTTTCATAAGCTTCTGGATATCCGCCAGAGACTGCCATTACTGTAGTGGCAGCCTTGTGATCGACCTCGAGATTTACAGTGTTGAGTGTGCCTTTATGTACTGCCTCAAAGAGTTCTACCAGGTCGTTTTTAACTCTTGGCAGCACCACCTCGGTCTCCGGATCTCCCATACGCACATTGTACTCTATGACATACGGATCGTCACCTACCTTAATCAATCCGATAAAAACAAATCCTTTATAGGATAGCTGATCTTTACGGAAGCCCGAAACAGTTGGTTTTACAATGCGATCTTCAATCTTTCTGACAAACTCTTCATCTGCAAACGGCACCGGCGAAACCGCTCCCATACCACCGGTATTAAGTCCGGTGTCTCCCTCCCCTATTCTCTTGTAGTCTTTAGCCATAGGGAGGGTCAGATAATTTTCTCCATCGGTAATCACAAAACAACTGAGCTCTATTCCGCTCAAGAACTCTTCGATGACTACCTTGGCGCTAGCTTCTCCAAATTTGGCTTCTACCAGCATATTCTTGAGCTCTGCTTTTGCTTCTTCTAGATCTTGCAGTATAAGTACTCCTTTTCCCGCTGCCAGTCCGTCAGCTTTGAGCACATAAGGAGCTTGCAAAGTTTCTAAAAAAGCCTGACCTTCTTTCAATTCTGCAGCGGTAAAACTGCGATATGCCGCCGTAGGTATGCTGTGACGGCTCATAAACTCTTTGGCAAATTCCTTACTTCCCTCCAGGCGTGCGGCTTCTTTCTGCGGACCTATAACAGCGACCCCTCTGAGCTGTTCGTCGTTCAAAAAATAATCGTGTATTCCTTTTACCAACGGATCTTCTGGACCAACAACCACCATATCTATCTGCTTTTCCAGCACCAAGGCTTTTACCGCATCAAAATCCGTTGCCGATATATTTACATTAGTAGCTTCTGCTCCCGAAGCCAGTTTGGTTTTTGCCGTTCCCGCATTTCCGGGGGCTATAAACAATTGCTTTACCTTATCGCTTTGGGCGATTTTCCATGCAAAAGTATGCTCTCTTCCACCGCCTCCCAGTATTAATATATTCATTGTCTCCTCTGTTGATTGATTAATGTGTTTAAATTCAGGCGTTACGAAATACTCTCTCCATTTTCGACGGTTTCATCCGGATTGAGGAATACCAGCTTGCCATCTGCCTGTTGCGTCATCAGTATCATTCCTTGGCTCTCTACACCTCTGAGCTTTCGGGGGGCGAGATTGACTAAAACAGTAACTTTTTTTCCAATTATTTCTTCCGGACTAAAACTCTGTGCAATTCCCGATACTATAGTGCGAACATCTAGCCCGGTATCTACTTTCAGTACGAGCAATTTATCCGCTTTTTTCATTTTTTCGGCTTCCACTATGGTTCCTACTCTCATGTCCAACTTGGCAAAATCGTCGTAACTGATGGTTTCTTTTTGCGGTATTACGGCTTTCTGCACATCGCTTTTATTGTCGGACTTGGTCTTCTCTAAACGCTCTAATTGCCTTTCGATTTCGGCATCTTCAATCTTGGAAAACAGCAATTCGCCCTTACCTATGTGATGCCCGGCAGTCAATTGTTCATCTGCAGTTGCCACAGTTTCCCATGCCACCCCATTCTCCAGCTTTGGAAGTGCCAGCATATTTCTGAGTTTATCGGCGGTAAAGGGGAGAAAAGGTTCACTTAGCACTCCCAAGGCAGCAGCTATCTGAAGCGCAACATACATCACGGTCTGTACTCTTTCTGGATTTTCTTTGACCAATTTCCAAGGCTCTTCATCTGCGAGGTATTTGTTGCCCAGTCTTGCCACATTCATCAGCTCACCTAGGGCTTCTCTAAAACGGTAACGCTCTGTAGAAGAAGCGATAATTTCGGGATATTTACTAAGGGCTTCCAGGGTTTCTCTGTCGTAATCGGTAAAGGTACCGGGATTTGGAACCACTCCGTCGTAGTATTTGTTGGTAAGCACGACTACCCGATTTACAAAATTCCCGAATATGGCTACCAATTCGTTGTTGTTTCTCGCCTGAAAATCCTTCCAAGTAAAGTCGTTGTCCTTGGTCTCCGGAGCATTGGCGGTGAGTGCATATCTCAGCACGTCTTGCTTACCCGGAAAATCTTCCAGGTATTCGTGAAGCCATACTGCCCAGTTTTTTGAAGTAGACAGCTTGTTCCCTTCAAGATTGAGGAACTCGTTGGCCGGTACATTATCAGGAAGGATATAACTCCCTTGTGCTTTGAGCATAGCCGGAAAAATCACACAGTGAAATACGATATTGTCTTTTCCGATAAAGTGAACCAGTTTGGTGTCTTTGTCTTTCCAGTAGGGTTCCCAGTCTTTTCCTTCCCTTTCGGCCCATTCTTTGGTAGAAGAAATATAACCTATGGGAGCGTCAAACCAAACGTAGAGCACTTTGCCCTCTGCCCCTTCTACAGGTACTGGAATTCCCCAGTCCAAATCGCGGGTTACCGCACGGGGTTTCAAGCCGTCGTCGAGCCAGGATTTTACTTGCCCGTATACATTGGGTTTCCAGTCGTTTTTATGCCCTTCCAATATCCACTCTCTGAGGAAACTGTCGTATTGATCGAGCGGGAGAAACCAGTGTCGGGTTTCTTTTAGCACCGGTGCGGTTCCTGTAATGGTCGATTTCGGGTTGATTAAATCGGTAGCGTTGAGCGACGACCCACAGCTTTCACACTGATCGCCATAAGCCTCTTCGTTTCCACACTTAGGGCAGGTTCCTACTACAAAGCGATCGGCCAGGAATTGCCCGGCCTCTTCGTCGTACAACTGCTCTGTGACCTCTTCTATAAACTTATTATCGTCGTATAACTCGCGGAAAAAACCGGATGCCGTTTCGTGATGTACCCGAGCTGAGGTTCGGGAGTAATTGTCAAACGAGATTCCGAATTCTTCAAAAGATTTTTTGATCATTCCGTGATACCGGTCTATGATCTCTTGCGGAGACACCCCCTCCTTTCTCGCTTTCATGGAGATGGCCACTCCGTGCTCGTCGCTTCCACATACAAAAGCGACATCTCTTCCGCGCAATCTCAGATAGCGCACATAAATATCGGAAGGAACATAAACCCCTGCCAGGTGACCAATATGGATAGGACCATTGGTATAGGGCAATGCAGATGTTACGGTATAACGTTTCGGGTATTCTGACATAAAATGTATTTTCTCTAGTTTCAAAAAATCAATTTCCGAAAGGCAACAAAAGTGCCTGTCGCCGCGTTACAAAAACGCAGTCCGCGCAGCAAGTGCAAAAATAAGCATTAGGATGGATTAGACCGTAAAAATCGGCAAATCGTATCATTGTTTTACTGCATATTTGTTAATTTGCCGGTTGTTGTTCACTCTTCTATCTATTTTTTATGTACAAAATCATTGTCCTTCCACTGTTAGTTTTCCAGCTTGTTAGCCTGAACGCACAAGAGATGGTTATTCCTCCTTATTTACAAAAAGGCGATACTGTCGGCATCATTGCCACGGCCAGAAGTTTTCAGCCCGAGGATGCAATTCCGGCCATGGACTTGCTCAAAACGTGGGGACTGCATGTGATATTGGGCAATACTATTGGTCCGGAATACCATCAATTGTCGGGAACAGATCGCAAGCGGGCAGCCGACCTCCAACAGATGTTAGACAATCCGACCGTAAAAGCGGTGTGGATCGCCCGTGGCGGATATGGTACCGTTCGCATAATCGACCTCATCGACTTTGAAGACTTTCGCAAAAAGCCGAAATGGATAGTGGGATACAGCGACGTTACCGTATTGCACAGCCACATACACAATATGGGAATAGCCACCCTTCACGCGACCATGCCTCTCAATGTAAAAAAGAATTCTCCCGAATCTATACAAAGCCTCAAAGACGGTCTATTCGGAAACCCCTTGAGCTATACCGTTTCGGGAAATACACATAACCGAAGTGGAAATGGAGAAGGTGTACTCACCGGCGGCAACCTCTCTATCTTATACAGCTTACTGGGTTCCCCATCGGCTGTAGATACCCAGGGCAAGATACTTTTTATAGAGGATTTGGACGAATACCTCTACCATATAGATCGCATGATGATGAATCTCAAACGCAACGGGTATTTTGACCATATAGAAGGACTGATAGTAGGAGGAATGACCCGAATGCACGACAACAGTATCCCCTGGGGAAAAGACGCTATAGGCATTATTGAGGATATTGCCAGTAAATACAACTTCCCGATCTGTTTCAACTTCCCGGCAGGGCATCTCAAAGACAACAGAGCACTGATTCTCGGACAAAGGGTAAAATTGCAGGTAAGTGACGAAAAAGTAAGCCTTGAATTCAAAGACAAACCCGAAAATTAGAACTCCTTTTTCTTCTAATTACAGTCTTCAGAACAGCAAACAATTCTTTTTTGAAAGAAAAAACTGTATTTTTGACAATCAGTAACTATGGCAACGCACAACGATTTCGGAATAAAAGGCGAGAATATTGCTGCAGACTATCTGCGGGAACAAGGCTACGCCATTATCGAGCGGAATTACACCTTTGCCCGTGCCGAGATAGACATTATAGCCCTAAAAGGAGATATGCTTGCCGCAGTCGAGGTCAAAGCCAGAAGTTCTCCATTATTTGCCCTTCCAAATCAAACCGTAAGCCCAAAAAAGATACGCTTGCTGGTCAAGGCGATGGATCATTATGTAAGGTATCGCAAACTCGATACTGAAGTTCGTTTCGATATTATAACCATAATAGGCGATGAACATAAATACGAACTAAACCACCTTAAAAACGCATTTTTTCACTTCTGATTTTGCAGTTACAGCATTTATTTTCTGAGAGTTTAGGTGCCAAAAACTCCGACCTCCCTCTTGCAAAACTACAATACTGTTAAAAAATAGTAGTTTGTGAATTTATTCTTATTACCCTTTGTTTTAAATCAAACAATTTGTTATTTTAGCGCCTTCAAACCAAAACCATTTCACAATGAAAACGATTTCTTCCGTAGTGGAGAACTACATCAAAACAAAGCCCTTCCTGCAAAATGCTTTGGCTCAAGGGATTATAAACCTAACTTCTTTATCTAGAATCATAGGGCCTGAAATCGAAGAACAATTGGGAAAGGAAGTCAGGAATGGTGCAGTGGTTATGGCTCTTAAGCGCTTGTCTTCCGATATGGAGTTTAGGGCGACGCACAAAATCCTAAAGGTGCTCAAAAACATTGGGGAAATTACGGTGCGTTCGTCTCTTACCGATTACACCTTTTTCCTCTCCGACACCATTCTCAACAGCCAGGCCAGTCTTCTAAAGGAAATAAACAAAAACAAGGACGCCTTTTACACTTCTTCCAGAGGGGTAAACGAAACCAATATCGTAGTGAGCAACACCTTAAACGCCATGGTTGAAGCCTTGTTTAAGGAGGAAAAAATGACTCAGAAAGTTGAGAATCTAGCCTCTATAACCGTAAAGCTTCCGGAGGAAAACGTGATTGTTCCAGGAATCTATTACTTTATATTCCAGCGACTCGCATGGGAGGGAATTATTCTTCACGAGGTTATTTCAACCACTAATGAGTTTACCATTATTGTTGGAGAAGTACAGATAGACAAAGCCTTTAAGGTGATTAAAGACCTCAAAAACCTCTGAGATTAGTGGGAAAATGTGTCTAATTGCAATTGGCTGATTAACACTTCGTACCCGTATTGTCTGTTTCGTACATTAGCTGTATTTTTGCGCTTCAATTGTGTCCTAACTGTAAAAAATGCCGGCAATCCCGGCAAGCTCCACAAATGAAGTACGATCATAAGACTATAGAGGCCAAATGGCAACAATACTGGAAAGAACAACAAAGCTTTAGGGCGAAAAACCCTGGTGCAAAAGGCGCAGAAAAGCCTAAATTTTATGTGCTAGATATGTTCCCTTACCCGTCGGGAGCAGGACTTCACGTGGGGCATCCTCTGGGTTATATCGCATCAGACATCTACGCTCGTTATCAACGCCACAAGGGGTATAATGTGCTCCACCCTATGGGATATGACTCTTTTGGACTACCGGCAGAACAATACGCTATACAAACCGGACAACACCCGGCCATTACCACAGAAACCAATATCAAGAGGTATCGCGAACAGCTGGACAAAATAGGTTTTTCATTCGACTGGAGTCGCGAAGTGCGAACTTCTAACCCTGAATACTACAAGTGGACACAGTGGATTTTTATACAATTGTTCAACTCTTGGTACAACAAAGACACCGACAAGGCAGAAGACATCACTTCGCTCACTACCAAATTTGAAGCTGGAGGCAATGAACATATAAACGCAGAATGCGACAGCGATACCGAAACTTTTACGGCAGCGCAGTGGAATGCCTTTTCGGCCGACGAAAAAGAAAAGATCTTGCTGAAATACCGACTCACCTATCTCGCTGAAACCGAAGTAAACTGGTGTCCAGCTCTAGGAACAGTACTGGCAAACGACGAGATTGTAAACGGTGTTTCCGAACGAGGAGGTCACCCTGTCGTACGCAAGAAAATGACACAGTGGAGCATGCGAATCACTGCCTATGCCGAGCGCTTGCTTGAGGGATTGAACCGCATAGACTGGCCACAAGCCCTCAAAGACTCACAAACCAACTGGATAGGACGATCTGAAGGTGCAGAGGTCGTCTTTAAAGTTAAAAAATCTCCGTATACCATTCCGGTTTTTACCACCCGTCCAGACACCATTTTCGGAGTGAGTTTTATGACGTTGGCACCAGAACACGAACTGGTACCTCTCATCACTACCGAGGCACAGAAAAGCGCTGTGAACGACTATATAGAAGCTACTGCCAAGCGCAGTGAGCGAGAGAGAATGGCCGATATAAAAACCATTTCGGGAGTATTTACAGGAGCTTATGCAGAACATCCGTTTACCGGAGAGGCTGTCCCTATTTGGATAGGTGATTACGTATTGGCCGGTTATGGCACTGGAGCCGTAATGGCCGTGCCTTGTGGTGACCAGCGGGATTACGATTTTGCACGCCATTTTGACCTGCCCATACCCAATATTTTTGAAAATGCAGACATCTCCGAATCCGCTCACAGCGAAAAACAAGGTACCGTAATAGCCAATTCAGGTTTTTTAAGCGGACTTTCTCAAGAGGAAGCTACAGGAAAGGCTATTGCAAAACTAGAAGCTGCAGGAGCGGGAAAAGGGCGTATCAATTACCGTCTCCGCGACGCTGTATTTAGCAGACAACGTTATTGGGGAGAGCCGTTCCCCGTATATTACGTGAACGGCCTACCTAAAATGATAGATGTACAACACCTGCCTATACGACTTCCGGAAGTAGAAAAATACCTGCCTACAGAAACCGGAGAGCCTCCTTTGGGCAATGCGAATAACTGGGCTTGGGACACACAAAACAACGAAGTAACCAGCAACAATCGCATAGATCACAAAACCGTATTCCCCCTCGAATTAAACACCATGCCCGGATGGGCGGGGAGTTCCTGGTATTTTAACCGTTATATGGATGCAGGTAATACTTCAGAATTCGCCTCAAAAGAAGCTTTGGACTACTGGAAAGATGTAGACCTCTATATCGGGGGAAGCGAACACGCTACCGGTCACCTGCTCTACGCTCGTTTTTGGCAGAAGTTTTTGTTTGATCTCGGATTGGTTCCCGTAGACGAATTTGCAAAAAAGCTCATAAATCAGGGGATGATACTGGGTAGTAGCGCTTTTGTATACCGAAAAAAAGGGACTAACACCTTCGTCTCCGCAAATCTTATATCCGAGTACGAAACAGAACCAATCCACGTAGATGTTTCTCTTGTAAACAGCTCCGAAGAACTCGACATAGAAGCTTTTAAGGCCTGGCGTCCCGAGTTTAAGGACGCTGAATTTGTATTAGACAATGGCAAGTATACTGTAGGGCGAGAAGTGGAGAAAATGTCTAAATCCAAATACAATGTCGTCAATCCGGACGATATATGTGAACAGTACGGCGCCGACACCCTTCGTCTTTACGAGATGTTCCTCGGCCCCTTGGATCAGGCCAAACCGTGGAATACTGCGGGAATCACCGGGGTACACGGCTTCCTGAAAAAACTGTGGAAGCTCTATCACTCGGGGGATGAGGAGAGCTTTTATGTCTCAGATGCTCCAGCCTCCGCCGATAGTTTGAAGTCGCTACACAAGGCTATTAAAAAGGTCAATGAAGACATCGAAGGTTTCTCTTTCAACACTTCCGTATCGTCTTTTATGATTGCGGTAAACGAACTTACTGCTCAAAGGTGCAATGCTCGTGAAGTACTGGAGCCCTTAGCCATAATCATTGCCCCCTATGCTCCTCATATTGCCGAAGAATTGTGGCTATTGCTAGGGCATAAAGAATCTGTGGCCTTTGCTCCCTTCCCGCAATTTGAAGAAAAGTATCTTGTAGAGAGCTCAAAGGAATACCCTGTTTCCTTTAACGGCAAAATGCGCTTTAAACTGGAGTTGCCGCTCGACATGAGTAAAGAAGAAATGGAAAAAACCGTGCTGGCACATGAAAAAACCGTAGAACAACTACAAGGCCGCATTCCTAAAAAGGTGATTATTGTTCCCGGAAAAATTATCAATATAGTGGGATAAGGAATTTCTCTTGTTCTGACAAAAGTTCATCTCCTTGTCATCATTTGCTAAAGTTTTCTTAACGACGCACCTGCTTATGAGTGTTTGGTCAGTTTTTTGATTTGTATAAGATCAGATATATTCACCGCTCCGCGAAAAGCAAAAGCAATATTGGAGAAGTATTTTTTGTATTTTTATCACTTTAAAACTGAAAAAGATGGGAGGTTATTTAGGGTATTACATCATTATCGGGCTCATCGCCCTGGTAAGTTGGGTAGTGAGCAACAAGCTGAAGAGCAAGTTTAAGCACTATTCTAAAGTTCATTTACGCAACGGCATGAGTGGAGCTGAAATCGCCGAAAAAATGCTGGCTGATCACGGCATTTACGACGTGAAAGTCATCTCTACTCCAGGTATGCTGACCGATCATTACAATCCGGCAAAAAAGACCGTAAACCTCAGCGAAGGGGTTTATAGCCAACGCAATGCCGCTGCCGCTGCCGTAGCCGCTCACGAATGCGGACATGCCGTACAACACGCTCAGGCTTACCAATGGCTACAAATGCGATCTAAGCTCGTTCCAATAGTAAATGTGTCTTCCGGACTGTCGCAATGGCTCATCATTGGGGGGCTTGTACTTGGGGTAGCCTCTCAATTTGGCTTTATCGTGGCAGTTGCCGGACTGGTACTGATGTCTTTTGCCACTATTTTCAGTCTGGTTACCTTACCCGTGGAATACGATGCCAGTAACCGTGCCCTGGCTTGGCTTAAGAATAAGAATATGCTCAGTCAACAGGAATACAAAGGTGCCGAAGATTCATTAAAATGGGCAGCGCGAACTTATTTAGTCGCAGCCATAGGCTCGTTGGCCATGTTGCTGTATTGGGCCTTGAGAATTATGGGATCCAGAGATTAAAACACTACATCTAAATAGGCACTTTCAGAAGTAAGCTAATTTCCGAAAAAAACAGACAACAAACTCTGGTGATTTTATATGGATCACCGGAGTTTTTTCTTTTTTGAGGATACCTTAGGTGTTTTAGCCGGATTGTCGTACCAAAAAGACATAG
>JAJUFH010000007.1 GCA_029266035.1 Sinomicrobium sp. | reverse complement strand
TTGTAAACCGCTGTAGAACTCAGTCCATAAACTGCACATACCTCTGATACTTTTAATTCTCCCTTTTCAATCTGACTTACCAAACTTAATTTTAAATCCAAGTCAAAAACTCGTCGGGTTCCTGATTTTTTCATGTTGTATCTTGCGAAAAAGGGCAACCTATTTCAGGCGTAGTCAAAACAACTCAACTCCTCCCTTTAGACAAAGGGAGGTGGTATACCGAAGGTATGACGGAGGGTTCTGAAAACCCAGACCATCCCGATATCCCAAACCTTTAATGCTACTCCAGAAATTCAGGCTATCAAAACCCTCCCCCATCGCTGCGCTCGGGTACCTCCCTTCGTCTGAACCTGCACGCCGGCTGGCACTACGCTAGGGCTCCGTTCTGAATGACATCCCACGTCTCCTCATCTCCACGTCTCCTCATCTCCCCTTCTCCATTTCACCCCATCTCCTCATCTCCCAGTCTCAAAATCCCGATCTTCAAGCTTTACCAACCAAATCCGTACCTCAATTTCACTCCTGTGGCAAAGGTGCGTACATCGTCGGTGTATCGTTGGCTGTTGGAGGTGGAATTAAAGACGGGATTATAAAGGAATTCTCCGGGGTTTGCTAGACTGTACTCTACGAGTGAAGCATCGCCCGTGGTGTTGATGGTATTGAGTCCGTAGGTGATAAAAACACCGAGATAAATAGCGCTCTTATTGCCGATAAGTTGCTTGATACCAACCTCTGCAAGCAGACTATAAGAATTGTCCAATTCCAAATCGGCTGCAGCAGATTGCTGATCTCCAAAATTTCCAAAACCCATAAACTTTGGCGCTTCCAGAAAGGCATTCCACTCCGGATAGTAGCCGCCGGTACGTAGTTTACTAATGCTGCTTTGATATTCCGACGCCAAGGCTAGTCCGAGTTGAACTCCGGCAGAAGCGTAAAAACGGGTGTATTGACCTTTGGTCTGATAGCTTACCGTAAGCGGAATATTCAAATAGCTCACTTCTTGCTGTTCCTTATACCCACTGCTGCGGTATCGGAACTCAAAAGCATCTCCTTCACTATCGGTAACAGCCTGACTCCCCTCGAAGTTTTGAAGCAACATTCGGGTATTGTAGGTCTGATATTCTAAACCAAGCCCTAAACTCCAGTACTCGTTAAGGAAATACGCATAAGCAAGCCCCACTCCCATATTGTCGTCTCCGCTGCGCTTGCCTTGATGTACTTTGTACTGTAAGGAGGCAAACACCCCACTCACATGGGCAGACAATTCGTGGCGTTGCTGACCATAGCTTTGAGAGAAAGTCAACACACAGAGTAATAGCAATACACCAATTCGGAATGAGTATGTTGTTGTCATGTTTGTTGTTCTTGTTTGGTTTTTAGTTTTTTTTACTGTTCTTTTTGAGCTCGCAAAGAGATTCTGCACTGTGCTCTGAATGAACCTTTGTCTCCTCATCTCTCCTTCACCACTACACCACATCTCTCTATCTCAAAACCTCCTCCTATCTCACAATTATCTTGAAGGTCTCCTGCCTTCCGGCGGTAGTACATCTCACAATATACACTCCCGGAAGCAAGTTTGACACCGAAAGTTTACTTTTTACATCACTGGTCGTGTAGCGGTGGACTTCCCTTCCTCTCTGGTCAAATAACTGTACCTGCATATCCTTGAGTTCTTCACGAGAAAGATCGGCGCGGATGTTTACTACATCCCCACTGATAACAGGGTTGGGATATACCACTATCTCTCCGCTGCGCTCCAATTCCACCTGACCGACACAGCTGCGAAGCACGCTTCCATCGGAAGTGGTGAGTTCTACCTCATAGAGTGCATTGGGGTCTAATAAATCAGAAGCCCTATCCCCTGCCGAATAGTACTGATCATTACCCACTACACTGCCGTTGCGATACCAGGTGTACGAAACAAAATTATAGCCACCGTTGGTAGCGGGATTGTTGTTCACCAACAGTACGTTGTTAAACTTCTGCTCTACAATATCCGCAAAGCTAAATCGCTTTTCTACACGAATGGTGTACCTCTGTATATGCTGCCCGTCTTGGGTGGTCACACTCAGCTCACGGATGTAGATACCTGCCTGGGGAGTAGATATAGTAAACTCCGGTGACGGAGATACTGTGGCGCCAAGTGTTGCCGTAATGCTTATCGCAACTTCCGTATCCGAACTGCAATCCACAAGGTAATTGATTTCCTCATCGGGATGCGGGTAAAAAACTTGACCTTCTATCACTACAGTCACCTCCGTAGTCGTGGCTGCACTTATTTCTAAGGTAGCGGTCAATTCTTGGGTTTGATAATTCGATCCGCTAATGGTAGCTACTACACTATAAATTCCCACATCGGTAGCGGTATTACCCGGAATGCCATCAATGGTATAGGCCACCGTACTGCCCTCGGGCAGGGTACCTGTAATTTCCAGTGATTTGGACGTGCCATCGTATTCATAGCTGTCGTCTGCCAAAGTAATACCGCTGATCGCTGCAGGGCTTACTTCAAGGGTAGCAATCAATTCTTTGGTTTGATAATTTGATCCGCTAATGGTAGCTACTACACTATAAACTCCCACATCGGTAGCGGTATTACCCGAAATGCCATCAATGGTATAGCTCACCGTACTGCCCTCGGGCAGGGTACCTGTAATTTCCAGTGATTTGGACGTGCCATCGTATTCATAGCTATCGTCTTCCAAAGTAATACCGCTGATCGCTGCAGGGCTTATTTCAAGGGTAGCAATCAATTCTTGGGTTTGATAATTTGATCCGCTGATCGTAGCGGTTACACTGTAAACTCCCGCGTCGGTAGCGCTGTTGCCTGTTTCTCCGTCTATAGTATAGGCTACCACAGTACCCTCGGGTAAGTCGCCGGTGATTTCCAACGATTTTGGTGTGCCGTCGTATTCATAGCTGCCGTCTACCAAGGTAATACCACTGATCACCGCAGGGAGAATTGTAAAGGCATTGTTGTCCTGTTCAAAGTCAATAGCGTAATTGGCGGCTTTTGAACCTTCAAATACCAACAGGATATCGTATTCCCCTACAGCTTCTCCTTCCTCTCGTGATACCTCTGAAACGATATCTGAAAGTACATCGCTAAAGGCCAAGGGCGTATCTTCTGAAAGCTGGTAATCGAAAGTATCAGGATCTGATTCGCCGTATACCTTTTCGCCCACTACAGCTTGCAGGCTAATAGCCTTAGGCGCTACCGTAAGAGGAATCTCAACAGTGACCGCCTCATAATTAGCCGTAGCCTCTTGGGCTATGGTCAGGGTGGCTGCTCCCGCCTGTATGGCAGCTGCATTAGTGAGATCGCTCATATCCAGTATTTCCGGGTCTTCTGTACCCAAAGTATAGCTTAGTGGTACTTCTTCATTGGTCGTCTCAAACGTCAACGCTCCGATATCCCCATAGGTAAGTGCAAGGCCGTCTTCGGGAGATATACCTGTACCCTTCCAGGCGACTGAAAGCTCGGGAAGTCCTTTACTTAGGGTGATGGTCAACTCGGCGGTCAGATGATTGGGATTGGTAAAATAAGGGGTCTCGTCTACCTCCGGTAATACAAGAGGTATAGAAAACTCGTAGGTACCGGCTACTTGGGCGTCGTAACTACCTCCTTCGGGACTGGTAACCGTCCAAAGAGAGGGTTCGGAAAGCGCTACAACTAGCGGTGTATCATCACTTAAAACAACTTCAACTTCTTCCGGAAGGTTTTCTACAGCATCCAGCTCCGTACCATAGGCTACCTCAATGGATTCCAGAGGTGTCACCTCTTTTACAATAGGAACCGGTTCCCCTTGATATTCGTAGTCGCCCATATCGATGATATCACTATCGGCCAGGCCATCGTATAGACGAGGATTGCCCGTTAAATCGAGGTCATTATCCAAATCTCCTCCGGCATCGAGATAGGCTTGATTGTCTCCGGCATTGATGGCCAAACTGGTATTAAGCAAACTAAAATCACCGCTGGAAGGATTGGCAAAGCCCGGGTCAGTATCCGGAGCGAGATTGTGGTTAGCTTCATCAAGGTACCCCCCGGTCTGTCCCTGCACCAGACTATATTGTGTATTATATAGCTGCCCATCGACACCATTGCCCCAAATAATACTATTGCGAATTACTGGAGTACCACTACCATTATACCATTCCGAACCACCATCGGCTGTATTGGCTGTGATGGTCACATTGGTCAAAACTGGAGAACTATTAAAATTATACACACCACCCCCTTGATTATTAGCCTCATTACCCGTAATCACCACATTGGTCAAAACGGGAGAACTATTCAAATTACGCACACCGCCGCCACGACCATCAGCATTATTCCCCGTAATCACCACATTGGTCAAAACGGGAGAACTTCTCATATTATACACACCGCCGCCATTACCATTAGCCACATTATCCGTAATCACCACATTAGTCAAAACTGCAGAACTATATCTATTATACACACCACCACCGCTGTTTGAATCCCCTCCCGTAACAGTAAAACCGTCCAATACGGCGGTATCGGTCAAAGGATTGTCTTCGGTGTACTCATTGTGAATCACACCACTACTATTGCCCTGTAAGGTGGTTTTATTGTTTTCCCAATCGCGGTCTTCAAAACTGCCTCCTTCTGCGGGAAAACCGCCGTATATTTTTACGTTATTGACCATAGTAAAGGACGCGCCTTGCTCGGGTTGGTAGGTTTCTGCAGCTACCCATATTTGAAGCGGTTCTGTTTCCGTCCATCGCTCTTCGTTTTCTTTGGCCCAGGCCAAGGCATCGCTAAGTTCGAGTATGGCGTTATCCCAATTACGACCACTGCCATCGCTATTGGGAGCTTTTTTAGCGACATAGAGGATGTTGTTGTCGGGGGTGATCGTCACAGGGGTTCCCTGATATTCGTAGGCGCCTATATCGACAATCCCACCGTTGTCAAAGTCATATACCCTAAGTTCGCCGTCTAGATCAGCTTCGGCTCCATTTAATGTTCCTCCATTACCGTAAAGAGCCTCTGCCAATAGTTGGTTGTCTCCGGCGTTAACAGCGGGGCTTTCGAGAAACAAATGACCCGTTGCTTCATCCACTACACTACCCGAAAGTGTTTGTTGGTCTCCCGCTTGATCGTACAAAGTGTTGTTGACCACGGTATTTCTCAAGATGTATTCTGTGGGAAAGGACTCCTGATTTTCATCTCCTTGTACAATGCTATTGTATATCTTCGGGGCTACCGGCTGGTTTGATGTCCCTATGGTCCAATTGTCGAGCATAGTAACATTGGTCAAATTAGGACTACCATTGGCGTGATACCAGCTTACACCATTATCTTTAAACAACACATTGGTCAGACTGGCGTTGCCGTCATTATTATACCATCCACCGGAATTATTTCCTTGATTTCCTGAGATCTCTACATATTTCAATACCGGATCACCTATCAAATTCCCCCATGCGCCGCAAATCGTTCCTCTGTTTTTTGTGAAATTGGTATAGACTACCTCAATAGTACTGGCATTGATCATTCCCCCACCTACGGCAGGGATAATCCCTTCCACACCTCCTACAGTGATGGGGCTATTAAAGCTTCCATTGGCATTTCCTCCCTCTACCGTAAAGCCATCGATCAGAGCATTTTGCATCTCACCGACAGCAATCAACACATGATAGGCGTTATCTTCGTAATTTGTAAAATCCGCTGCATCATCGCCATTCAAATCACCACTAAGTGTCGTTTTGTACATTTCCCGATTGCGGTTCTCAAAACTGGCTCCTCCTTTGGGAAAACCACCGTAGAGCTGTACGTTATTCACTATTACAAAAGCATTGTTGCGGTCATTGGGAGTGGCTGTGGTATAATTGCCATCTTCGGCTCTGTACAAAGGTTTATAGATTCCTTCGGCTACGTATATCTGCAGACTGTCGTTTTGCAACCAGGTGTTGTCGGCATCGTATTGCTCCCGGGCCCACTTTAGGGCATCGGCCAGCTCGGGTATGGCATTTGTCCAACTGCTGCCATCGCCGATATAGTCCACAGCATCGGTATCCACATTGATATCCACGAAGACAACACCTTTGTTGTTGGGGTTAACGGGAATTGTGCCATCACAATCCGCTGCCTGTCCCCCATCGGTGAATGTCCAATTGTGTTCTGTTTCCAGCGTCGCCCGGGCAACTGCACTGGCACAATAGGCGACACCGGATGCCCCAAAAGTGATTCCCTGCGGTATATCCTCCTGCCCTGCCCAACCCGTTAAGGTGGCATCGTAATTTGCGGTCGACATACCCGATCTATTAAGCATTGTAAACATATTGTTCACCTTAGATATATCCCAAGTTCCCAAGTTCTGGTCGAAGGATGCTGCATCAAGGAACATACCGCTTAGAGTACAGCTGGCATCCAATGACAGCCCCGGTGTCCAGCCTGACAGCGAACCATTGAAAGCTTTGGCACCCCTGAACATTTGGAACATACTGCTTACCTTAGATACATCCCAGCTGCTCAGATCCTGGTTGAAGGATGCTGCGTCAAAGAACATACCGCTTAGAGTACAGCCAGCGTCCAATGACAGTCCTGGTGTCCAGCCTGACAGCGAACCATTGAAAGCTTTGGCACCCCTGAACATTTGGAACATACTGCTTACCTTAGATACATCCCAGCTGCTCAGATCTTGATTGAAGGATGCTACATCAAGGAACATACCGCTTAGAGTACAGCCAGCGTCCAATGCCAATCCCGGTGTCCAGCCTGACAGCGAGCCATTGAAAGCTTTGGCACCCTGGAACATTTGGAACATATTGCTTACCTTAGATACATCCCAGGTACTCAGATCCTGGTTGAAGGATGCTGCATCAAAGAACATACCGCTTAGACTACAGCCAGCATCCAATGCCAATCCCGGTGTCCAGCCTGCCAACGAACCATTGAAAGCCTTGGCACCTCGGAACATTTGGAACATATTGCTTACCTTAGATACATCCCAGGTACTCAGATCCTGGTTGAAAGATTCTGCTTGAAGGAACATATTGCTTAAATCACAGCCAGCATCCAATGCCAGTCCTGGCGTCCAGCCTGCCAACGAACCATTGATGTCCTTTGCACCTGCAAACATCTCCTCCATCGTCGTCACTTTGGATACATCCCAACTACTCAGGTCTTCCTGAAAACCTTCTGTACTTGCAAACATCCGGGTCATATTGGTTACCGATACTGGCTGCCAATCGCGGATATTCGCACTAAAATTCTTTGCACCTGCAAATAGCTCCATCATCGTAGTCACTTTGGATACATCCCAATTACCCAGGTCTCCCTGGAAGCCCTCTGAATTTGCAAACATCCGGATCATATTGGTCACATGGCTCAGGTTTGGTGCTCTTGTATCCTTGATAAGCAGATCGACCGTGGCAGAAAACGCACCTTCCATAGATTTCCACTCCAAATTTCCCCACTGCTCAATGGTTTTCAACTTTGGCCCGGGTTGATACAATGCAGGGAAGTCTCCACTGATGGTTATGGTATATTCATTAGCTCCATCGGCATAGTGGTGGTTTAGATTGCCATTTTGGTTTTCGCTTACATTGCCATCACCCCAATCCACGGTAAAATTATAACCTGACACATTGGGATTGACAATAATCTCAACCATTCGATCTTCATCAGTAACTTCCCAAGTGGTGATAAAAGCATCCCCTTGATCGTATATCACCAAATGTAGCGTGCTCTCCTTTTGTACGTTGTAATCCGACAAAGTGCGTTCGTCTTCCAACAGTTTTCCATCAAAAATGAGCCGCTGCAGCTCTACTGGAAAACCTTCTTTATCTTGTATTTTCTGTTTGACTTGTTCAATAGTATCACCGCTCTCCACCTCCAGAGTAAAGGTATGATCTGTCAGTGTTTTTACAAAAATTTCCATGGCTTCGGCTCGAATTCCTGAAGCCAATAACAAAATTAAAAGACTGGTGTATTTCAGTTTTAAGAGGTAGCTGTTTATCATAATTTTTTACTCATTTACAAACACCCAATATTCCAAAGCCCAGTCAAAACTGTAGCAGTTGTTAGTTGTAATTGGTGTTTAAGTTGAATTTTAGAGTATCTGAACCAACTTATTTTACAGTAATATCGACTATGCCTACCACAATTGACAATATGGTAGCGGCATGCCTATAGCGAACTCTACTGCTGATACTAGATAAGAGATGAAATACAAAAAACACTCTCCAAAAGAGTAGCTGAATTGGGGTGCGTAAAGTATTTTTCACATGTTTAGATTTTTGGATGTAACATTTGTTGTGCAATAGTCCATAAAAAACCTAAAAAATGTAATATTTCGAGCGTTACAAAAGCGTTACATTTCACAACACACTGATTACAAGTGCCTTAAAAACCAATTCCTTTATTCTAAAAAGATAAGAGATTGCTCTAATTTTGAGGTTTTTCGGTTTGCATAGACGACTGTTTATCCAATTTTTCAAAGCGTTTGAGAAATTCTTCCGGTGTTTTAGTCTTGTCTATTTTGAGCTTTTTGCGTATTCGATGCCAGGTAACTCTTATGGTGGAGTCGGACACAGCCAGAGCTGAAGCGATTTCGCTTTGACTCAGGTTGAGCTTTACCAAACACAGATAACGAAGTTCCGATCGGGAGAGTTGAGGGTAAGTTTCTCTCAGCAAATAATAGTAGTTAGGGTAAACTTTGTTAAACTGCTTTTTAAAATTGTTCCAATCCTCTTTGGTGAGTATTGTAAAGGTTCTGATTTCAGCATAATCTGACTCATCGAATTTTTGACTGTCTCTTTTAAGCTTTGCGATCAGCTCACTATTTTGTTTTAATTTGGTACGGAAAAGTTGAAGTTGCTCTCTCGCTTCCTTTATCATTTCCTGACTCTTGCGGTAGTTTTCTTTGGCGATTTGGTGTTTTTGATTCTATTTGAGGATTTTAATCTGTTGTCTTTGCCGGTAACGGTAATAGAAGAACCCTCCCAAAGCCAGGCTTAGAAGACTGGCGGCAAGTATAAGGTTTCGTATGTTTTTCTGACGATTGGCCTTGCTCTCTGCCTGACTTATAGCTGTTTGTGTTTTTTCGTGTTGCAGCCGACTTTCTACCGATAGAAGCATACTGTTGTTTATGGCCTGATTAGACTGACTCTCAAATGCGTGTAGCTTTTTGCTGTAAAAATAGGCGCTGTCGTATCGCTGTTGTTGTATATACAGATTTTCGATTCCACGGGTTGCCACTATAAGTTCGCGAAGTCGGGGAGCTTTTGAGGCATTACTATAGGCCTTTTTTCGCATCAGCACAGCCGAGTCCAGACTATTTTGCTGTTCATAAACCTCGGCGAGTAAGTTTTGGGCTTTTGCAAGATCACCAAATAAACGGTGTTGCTCACTCTTCTCAATATTGTGCTTTAGATAAGGAATAGCCTCTTCATACTTTTTCTGCATCACCAAACCTCTTCCAATCCCTCCTTCTGAAATTCCAGTCCATATCTCATATAGCTTAGAATCGTAAGTATCATAGCCTTCTTTGTAATTCTTGTAATTTACAGCGTATTTCTCCAACTCCTTATAAATATTTTCATAGGCCTCTATACCTTGGTCTACTTTACCCAATTCATAACTTGCAGCCCCAATCAAATCGGAGTTGAGAATGTAAATTTTGATATTTTTTTCGGGAGCTCCTAAGTTTTCGAGGCTTTTTTGAGTATAGCTCAAACTCTCGTTGTAAAGAGATAGATTGTAATAACTGATACCGGCTGAAAGCAATCTGAGGTAGAACTTAGGAAAGTATTGGGCACCTATTTTCTCCTGTATTTCAATGGCTTGAACGATGTAAAAAAGACGGTCTTCTAAGGTTCCTTTTCTGTCTTGACTGTGGAGGGAGTAGAGCTCGGAAAGGAGCTGTTCGTCTTTTAAACGCTCCGCTTCTATAAACAGACGCGAAATATCTATTTCAGTTTCCCTTTCTTCTCCACTCTCAAACTTACTCAAGAATTCATACATCGTCAGGCGAATAGACAGTCGAGTATCGGGATGCTGCTCGAGATAGGCTTTTACTTCGGAGATGTTTTTGGCTAAGGCTTGAGGGTTGTATTCTGTTTTTAGATCTGTATAGGTTTTTTCAGCTGCTGTAGTTTGCTCTAATCCCGTAATTTGCCGCTTTTGAATAAGTTCAGTCGAACTCATCTTCTGAGCGTGTAACACCGAACCTATACACAAAGTAAAAACAACTATAAAAATAGTACTGTACTGCTGCTGCAATTTTGATCTTACAATCTTTCTTTTATTCAGGTAGATTGGATTCATATCAACTTTTAAGATTTTCGGCACAGCACGAGTATTTACTGATAACCATGGAGAAAACCACAATTTAAATAAAACCTTGGGAGCACAATTTATAAACAACGATATCTCTATTGATAGAGTGATGAGTTTAAAATTGCTGCACACTCCTAAGGCTTGGGGAATTATCAATAAAACACCCCATCTCTAAGCTTTCTATCTAATAATAGCTGACAGTTGGCCTTGTTTTTCCAAAAAGTTTAATGAATGTAAAATGAGTAGTTTTATTTTCATAAATACAGGTTTAGGTTGAGATTTTTTCCGGAATTCTAATTGGATTGGCAGGGTTTACCGCATCTTTATATCCGTATCAAAAACAAGAATTAAGCTGTTTGCCACAAAAACATATCAGACCTCCAAGGGTTCAAAAATCATAAATAAAACCCCAATAAACAAATATTTAACAATATTACCCTTATAAATATTGTTTTTTTAATGGACGTGTGTTGTGACTTGGAGACATAGAGATTAGGGGATGGGGAGGTGGGGTAGTTGATTAGTTCTTAGTTCTTAGTTCGCAGTTCGTAGTCGTCAGACTTCTATGTACTATTCCCAAAATAAATTGGACATCCTTTCACAGCTCCTCCCCTTAGACAAAGGGAGGAGTTTTTGTTACACTCCTGCGAACACAGGATCACATTGGCTTCTCAAAGAGAAGATTGCAGGTTATTTTTTTGCGTATAAAAGGTGATCTACCAGCGTAAAGTCGACACCGAGATCTTTTTTGAGTTCGTAGCGTATAAAGAGCTCCCCCCAGTGTTTCCCATCTGAAAAGTCGGCTATTATCCACCGGTGATTCAACACCTTGATCTTGTTAATTTTTACCGGTCCTTCCATACCTGCGTAGGGCACTAAGGGGTTATCCCCTTCCCTTTCATTGGTTTCCAGAAGTTTATCTGCTATATATCCGGCGGGGTTTTCTACGTCGTAATCGTCGAAATAAGCCAGTGCTTCATCGTTGTTTTCCAATGAAAAGTACTGTAAATCTGCAGTGTCAATCAAAAGAGATTGGGTGGAATCTAACAGCTTCTCTGCATCGTTTTCCAAATTGGAAATCTTTGTCTGTAGTCGTTCTATTTCTGTGTCCTTCGCCTTCAACATACCGTTTGAACTAACATACAGAAAAAGAGCTAGAAGAGCAGTGAACACAAACAGGTATAAAAACAAACTTTTTTTCATAGTTATAATATTACAATTGCCAGAAGCTTATTTGTTTCGAGTATGGCAGTTGCAAAGATACGATATCCCTGCACTCGACAGTGTATCCTTAGAGCTGTAATTGCAAATTGTCGTAGGCCAAGAACACACCTTCGGGCAGTTCCTTTTCCACTTCAGCATGAAATCCGAGCAAGTGGCTGATATGAGTAATATAGGCTTTTTCGGGTTTTAGTTTTTCTATAAGTTGGAGGGCTTCTTCAAGGTTTAAATGAGAGGGATGTGGCTCTGTACGAAGGGCATTGATCACCAATACCTTTAGCCCCTTAGCTTTTTCCATCTCCTCATCTGAAATGGTCTTTACATCGGTGAGATAGGCAAAATCCCCAAAGCGATAGCCGAATACTTGGAGTTGGTTGTGCATAGCACTTATCGGCACTACGGAAATACCTCCGAGTTGGAGGGGGCGATTGTCGACTACCTCGATTTCCTTTACGCCCGGTGCTCCCGGATATTTTTCAGATCCACTTACAAAAATATAGGGGAAGCGTTTTCTGAGTTCGCCCAGCACTCTTTTATGAGCGTAGATAGGAATATCGCCCTGGCGAAAAAAGAAGGGGCGAATATCGTCGAGCCCCATAGTGTGATCGGCGTGTTCGTGAGTAAAGAGAATCCCGTCTATACGACTAACTTCTGCCCTGAGCATCTGCTGCCTGAAATCGGGGCCACAGTCTACCACAAAACAGAAGTCATCCCACTCTACCAATACAGACACCCGAAGACGTTTGTCTCTCAAATCTGTACTGAGACAAACGGGATGACTGCTCCCGATTACCGGAATACCCTGTGAGGTGCCTGTACCTAAAAATGTAATTTTCAACGGAGAAGCCTTTGCGTGATTAATGTCTTTTTGCAGACTTTGTAAAACCATAGGCTAAATTACAAAAAAACAGCGACTGGAAAACGGATACACAGCAAAATTCACTTTAACACAATAAGTCGTTTCTCCAAGTGCGGATTATTCAATTCAGCTACCCTTTTTTTGCACTATATTCACCGCAATACTTGGCGATAATTTTTAACTTTGTCTGACCAAAAACGCTCCTAACTTAATGGTTTTAGTTAAAAAAAGAGAGTGATTTTGCAACAGTTATACAGTTGTTGAAACTATTGGTTATTCCAATAAAAATCAACAACTTAACAAACCAACTATTTGACCGTAGAACGTTTACAAAGGATCTACACTGTAGCAGTTGCAGTTACAGAACTCAGATTCAACTCGACAACAAAACACTTAGACGATGACGATTGTTTTAAAGGGAGACAAAGAGATAGAACACATTCCATCTACCAAATCCAAAACCCTTAGGGTAAACCTTAACAAGGATATCTATGGCACCTTTGCAGAGATCGGTGCAGGTCAGGAAACAGTCCGCAATTTTTTCAGAGCTGGAGGGGCTTCCGGTACAATTGCCAAGGCGATGAGTGCCTACGACAAGGATTTTAGTGACGCTATATACGGACTTGAAGACGACGGTCGCTATGTCACTCAGTCGCGACTAAAAAAAATGCTGGATCACGAGATACGGCTGGTTGAAGATCGCATCTCGAGAAAAAGGCATCCCAATAAATTGTTTTTCACCTATGCCAATACCGTTGCTACCATAGATTTCAGCAAGAAGTACAAAGGACACGGCTGGGTAGGTCTGCGGTTTCAGGCCGACCCCACGGAGAACTACAACGAGATTATCATTCATATCCGATTTCACCAAACCGATACGCAGATGCAACAGGAGACCCTTGGTGTTTTGGGGGTAAACCTGATTTACGGGGCTTATTATATGCACGATCAACCCAAGAAGTTGCTAAAAAGCCTGTACGACAATATAGATAAAGACGACTTGGAGATCGATCTGATCAATTTTTCGGGACCGAGGTTTCTAAAGGTAGACAACCGATTGATGAGCTTGCAACTGCTAAAAAATGAAATGACAGAAGCAGTAATGTTTGGTCCCGACGGAAACAATATCTTTCCCGAAGCATTGCTCTACAAGAAAAACCTGCTCACACTACGAGGCAGTTTTAGACCGGTTACCAAGGTAAATATGACCATGTACAAGAAGGCCTACGAAATGTTTATACAAGAAAACAAGGTAGACCGAAAAAACACCGAAGTTATTTTTGAGATTACCTTGTCTAATTTAAGTGCGGAAGGTGAGATCGACGAACAGGATTTTATGGATAGAGCAGAATTGCTGTGTTCTCTCGGTCAAACCGTTATGATATCAAATTTTAGAGAGTATTACAGGCTAGTAGAATACTTCTCCAAACACACCAAACATCGCATGGGGCTGTCTATGGGCGTAAGTAGCTTGGTGAATATTTTTGATGAAAAATATTACAGGCACCTTAGCGGTGGTATGTTTGAAGGTTTTGGAAAGCTTTTTTTCAAAAACTTAAAAATATACCTCTACCCCATGAAAGATGCGGAAACCGGAGAAATTTTAAACAGTGAAAGCCTGAAAGTGCATCCTGATATGGAAGACTTATACCATTATTTCAAGTTGCACGACAAGGTGGCGGATATAACTGATTTTGACCCCGATACCCTCGACATCTATTCTAAAGAGGTGCTCAAAATGATATCGGAAGGCAAGAGCGGCTGGGAAAATATGCTTCCAAAAGGTGTTGCTCAACTCATCAAAGAAAAAAAATTGTTCGGATATAACTGCGATTAAGAAATAAAGAAATTAACCAATAAATCCACAAACTTAAATTGGCATTATGGAGATTACACTAAAAAAACACCAACTGGAACTAAAACATACTTTCAATATTTCCAGAGAATCTCACGACTTTCAAGATACTCTTATTGTCTGTCTGTCTCTAAACGGAAAAACAGGCTACGGTGAGGCGACTTCCAACCCTTATTACAATATTACCTTGGACTCTATGACCCGCGAAATTCTGACCATAGAAGATCGCATCAAAAACTTTGAATATAGTACTCCCGAAGCTTTTCACGAATTTCTTACCAAAGAAAATTTGAGCAATTTTGCCATCTGTGCACTCGACCTTGCAGCTCATGACCTCTACGGAAAATTACAGGGGAAACCTCTTTTTGAAATATGGGGAACCAATACCGACAAATACCCCATTACCAACTATACTATAGGTATTGACACCATAGAAAAAATGGTGGCAAAAATGCAGGAACAACCCTGGCCGTTGTACAAGATAAAGCTGGGTACCGATCGCGATGTGGCCATTGTACAGGCACTTCGCAAACACACCGATGCAACCTTTAGGGTAGATGCCAACTGCGCCTGGACTCCGGAAGAAGCCATAGAAAACTCTCACCAACTCAAAGAACTCGGAGTAGAGTTTATAGAACAACCTTTAAAAGCCGATAACTGGGAGGGTATGAAAAAGGTTCTGACAGAGTCGGCTCTTCCGGTGATTGCCGACGAAAGCTGTATAGTGGAGAGCGATGTGGAAAAGTGTAAGGATTACTTTCACGGAATCAATATTAAACTCACCAAATGCGGCGGACTAACCCCTGCGCTGCGAATGATAGAGAAAGGGCGTTCTTTTGGGTTGAAGGTTATGGTAGGCTGTATGACAGAATCTACTGTTGGAATTTCTGCCATTGCACAACTGCTGCCACAACTGGACTATGTAGATATGGATGGAGCTATGTTGCTGAAAGGAGATATCGCTACCGGAGTAGTTATAGAAGATAACGGAAAAGTCATCTTCCCGAAAATACCAGGATCGGGAATAACGCTCAATATATAATGTTTACCATTGATTCCTCTCCCGGCCGCCTGCTGGTGTCCGGGGGAAAACAATACCTCTATTTTGGAGGTACTGCCTATCTGGGACTCACTACCCTACCCGATTTTCGCGATATCCTAATTCGGAATATCCACCGCTATGGCTCGGGCTATGCTGCATCGCGAAAAGCTAATGTAAGCATCGATATTTACGAAACATCGGAAGCGGAGTTTGCCACACTCATAGGAAGTGAATCGACTCTTTCGGTATCTTCCGGATTTCTCGCAGGACAACTCACGCTCAAGGCTTTTGAAGAAGACATCTACTCCTTATTTAGCCTAAAGGGAACGCATCCAGCACTTTATCATCCAAATACAATCGTAGCAACTACAGTAGAAGATCTTATAAGCTCGGTAAATACCTTTGCCTCTTCCCATCCCGATAAGATTGCCGTGGTGCTATGTGATTCGGTCAGCACCAAAAACAATCTTTACGAAAACGACTGGTATACCAAATTACCCTTAAAACAAACTGTTTTTGTAGCCGATGACTCTCACGGATTGGGGGTGATGGGCGAACGAGGAGGTGGTGTTTTTAAAAAACTGCAAAAAACACCCTTTCGCGAACTTCTGGTATGTGCATCCGCAGGCAAGGGATTTGGAATACAGGCAGGGGTAATATGCGGGATTTCATCCCGTATCAAAAATTTACAGAATCACCCCTTCTACGCCGGTGCCAGTCCGGCAGCTCCCGCTGCCATGGCCAGCTTTGTCGACGCGTTACCTTTATACGACAAACAACGGGAAAAGCTACAGCGCAATATGAAGGTATTCGACCGGTTTCTGGCCGACTCCGATATTGCTTTCAACCGTATAGAAGGACATCCAGTATACGCTCACAATCAGGACGTCCTCACCCATCATCTGATAAACAACAATATAGTGATCACTGCATTTCACTATCCGGACAATACCACTCCTATGGTACAGCGCATAGTGCTATCGGCCGCCCATGAAGAAGAGGATATAGCAATGCTGTGTAATGCTTTGGGGAGTTTGGAGTTTGGGGGTTGAAGTTTGGAGTTTGGAGTTTGGGGTTTATGGTTTATAGTTGGCTTCAACTACCTTTTCAGGGCGATGTGTAGAACAGCGATACGATATAAACCAGACGCTGTAGAGACGCAAAATTTTGCGTCTCCCCCCCATAGACGAATTAGTGTGGTACCATTTGTAGTTGATTAGTTCGAAGTTCTTAGTGTTTTTTGCTTAATAGTTATAAAAAAGACTCCTCCCTTTAGACAAAGGGAGGTACCCAAGCTTACAGTTTGACCTTAAGATGCTTTGAGCTGGAGAAGAGATTCTTCCCAGCCTGCCGGCTGGCAGGGACAGGCTCAGGACACCGGCTTCATACATATTATTCCTATTATACAGTAATAAAAAACTCCTCCCATTTTGTCCACCGGACAAACAGGAAGGAGTTTTTTGATTATAGCGTAATATTTTAGCTTTCTACTTCTTCCGGAGCTTTTACTTCAGCTAGGTATCTCTCGGTATCGAGTGCGGCCATACATCCTGTTCCGGCGGCTGTAACGGCCTGACGGTAGTCTTTGTCTTGTACGTCGCCACAGGCAAATACTCCCGGTTTACTGGTTTGAGTGGTTTTTCCTGAAGTGAGTATATAACCGGTTTCGTCCATATCCAACTGCCCTTTAAACACATCCGTATTCGGTTTGTGACCGATAGCGATGAAGAGTCCGGTGATCGAGATTTCTTCTTTTTCTCCGGTTTGATTGTTTACAATTCGCAGTCCTTCCACCACTTGATCTCCGAGCACTTCGTCAATTTCTGAAAAATACTTCACTTCCAAATTGGGCGTACTGTTAACTCTATGCTGCATAGCTTTGGAGGCTCTCATCTCTCCCTTGCGCACCAACATAGTCACTTTGGAACAGATATTGGCGAGATAGGTAGCTTCTTCGGCAGCGGTATCCCCTCCTCCTACGATGGCAACGTCTTGCCCTTTGTAGAAAAAGCCATCACAAACGGCACAGGCAGAAACTCCACCTCCTCTAAGGCGCTGCTCACTGGGGAGTCCCAGGTACTTGGCAGATGCTCCTGTAGCTATGATAATGGCTTCAGCTTCTATTTGCTTGTCGTTGTCTACCACAACCTTGTGTATTCCTCCTCTTTCTTCGCTGAGCTCAACCTCAGTCACCATTCCTATTCTCACTTCCGTCCCGAAACGCTCTGCTTGTTTTTGCAATTGCAACATCATAGTAGGACCGTCTATCCCTTCCGGATATCCGGGAAAATTATCTACTTCTGTAGTGGTAGTAAGCTGTCCGCCCGGTTCCATTCCTGTATACATCACAGGCTTGAGATCGGCTCTCGACGCATAGATGGCCGCCGTATATCCGGCCGGACCAGACCCTATAATAAGACATTTGATTTTTTCTACTTGATCTGACATAGCTGTTTTCTTATTTATTGTACCTAACAAAATTAGAATAATTTATATAGTAATAGTCATAAAAGACAATCAAAAGTTATTATGACACCATTGTGTAAAATGATATTTTATTATTCAGGGGGCAATTGATTTGCTCAGACTTGCAATGCAACCTTCTCACTAATTGCTCGTGTTTACACCATTTTTGCGGAGCAATACTCTCGCCACCCTCCCCTTACCAGCAGCATAGGCTGTGGAATCGTTGAGAAACCTTATGGTGTAAAAGCCCTCATCCGACAATTGCTTCCAGTACGCTCCTCCATCTTGAGAAAAGGCTATTCCCTCAAAGCCCACAGCTACCAACTCATTACCTTTTTGGTTGGGAACGTACTGCACACACGATCTATATCCCGGACCTCTGTTATTGGCTGCGAGTTGCCAAGTTTTTCCGCCATCTTCGGTGCGCAGCTTATTGGCGGTATGATATTCCGGTCGAGTATAATCTCCTCCTATGGCATATCCGTGATCTTTGTCCCAAAAATCTACCGAATACATCCCCATAGTAGGTTCTCCTTGAACTACCGGTGTATCGTACACTTTCCAGCTACGCCCCTTGTCGGGGGAATAAAAAACCCTGCTTCGCACTCCTCCGGTAATCAGCCAAGTATACTCACCCGAAATGGCGATGTTGGTATTACTGGCAGCAAAGGCAGCTTCTCCTTTTGCTAAAGGAGGCAGGAGATCACAAGGCACTTTCGACCAAGAATTTCCGCCGTTGCGGGTAATCAATACCGAAAGACATCCCTCCTCAACGGGATCGCCCATCGCTATTCCCTCTTCACTGTTCCAAAATTTCACCGCATCGTAAAAAACCGCCGAATCTTTTTCCTGATACACTAGGGTAGCTTCTAATTTGTCATCAATCTTGTACAATAGCGCGGGGTTGCCTATACTCAACAGAAAGATATTCTCGCCATTTGATGCTATTGCTCTAAAATGAGGCACTATGGTATCGTATTTTACAGAGTCCATAACCACCTTATCCTTATAGTCGAAATAACCAAACCTCCCCCTGTTGTCGGCAAACCACAGGCTTCCATCTCGAGCTATTTCGACGGCTCTGACACTCATAGAATCTTCCCATATCGTATTCACCTCAATTCCTGATATATCTCGGAGCTCATAGTTCTGGGTAGAGTTACCACAGCTAAGCAGTAATAATAGGGCTCCTGCAAAAAGCAAGCTCTTCATAGCTCAGACATTTTAAAAATTGCCTACAAGATAAGACAAATTATTCTCAGGCAGGATCTCCGTACAGATCAAAATCGGAAGCATCTGTAATTTTTATATCGGCAAACTCTCCTATTCTCAGATAGTGTAGGCTCGCATCGATAAGCACCTCATTATCCACATCGGGCGAATCGAACTCCGTACGTCCCACAAAGTAGTTTCCTTCTTTGCGGTCTATGATACAGCGGTAGGTATTTCCTATCTTTTCCTGATTGAGCTCCCAAGAGATACGAGACTGTATTTCCATAATCTCTGAAGCTCGCTGTTGTTTTACTTCTTCGGGGACATCGTCTTCCAAGCTATAAGCATGTGTGTTCTCTTCGTGCGAATAAGTGAAACAGCCTAACCTTTCAAAACGCATTTCCTCTACCCATTCTTTCAGTACTTGAAAATCTTCTTCAGTTTCTCCGGGATAACCCACGATAAGCGTGGTACGGATAGCCATTCCCGGCACTGCTTTTCGGAACTCCTGTAACAGTCGAGTGGTCTTTTCTCTCGTAGTTCCCCTTCGCATTGATTTGAGTATAGGATCGGCGATATGCTGGAGGGGAATATCCATATAGTTACATATTTTGGGCTCTTCTCGCATCACTTCTAACACATCCATGGGAAAGCCAGTAGGAAAGGCATAGTGCAGGCGAATCCAAGAAATTCCTTCTACAGCTGCCAGTTTGCGGAGCAATTCGGCTAGATTGCGTTTTTTATAGAGATCGAGTCCGTAATACGTCAGGTCTTGTGCAATAAGGATCAGCTCTTTCACTCCGTTTGCTGCGAGTTTTTCAGCTTCCTTCACCAAGTCTTCCATAGGAGTACTTCGGTGTTTTCCCCTCATTAGAGGAATAGCACAAAACGAACAAGGACGGTCGCAGCCTTCGGCTATTTTTAGATAGGCGTAATTTTTAGGAGTTGTGGTGATTCGCTCTCCGATTAGCTCGTGCTGATAGTCTGCTTCCAACGCCTTGAGCAATATAGGAAGATCAGAGGTACCAAAATACTGATCCACATCGGGGATTTCCTTTTCCAAATCGGGTTTATAACGCTCGCTAAGGCAACCGGTAACAAAGACCTTGTCTACCTCCCCTACTTCCTTTTTTTGAACGTATTCGAGTATGGTATTGACACTTTCTTCTTTGGCGTTGTTGATAAACCCACAGGTATTGATAACGACAATATTTCCTTCTTCTTCGTGAACCACCTCTTTTCCTCCGGCCTTTAACTGCCCCATCAGCACCTCACTGTCGTAAACATTTTTAGAACACCCTAGGGTTACTACATTTATTTTATTCTTTTTCAGAGACTTGGTTCTCATATATTCGCCGTTTTAAAGGATTGCAAAAGTAAGGAAGATAAGCGACATTTTACAAGTAA
The DNA here is from genome assembly GCA_029266035.1 of Sinomicrobium sp. Lineage (GTDB taxonomy): Bacteria > Bacteroidota > Bacteroidia > Flavobacteriales > Flavobacteriaceae > Sinomicrobium. The sequence continues at coordinate 82,011 of JAJUFH010000007.1, read as the reverse complement.
TGCCCAAAAAACAAAACTCCCGATTGCAGGTCGTACCATCGGGAGTTTTTAGTATTACTTCAAGTCTTTTAGCAATTCGTCGACAGCGGTTTTTAGCTGCGGATCTTTGCCTTTGAGAAAATCGTTGTAGGGAAGTGTCACCTTTATATCGGGATGAAGTTCCATGTTTTCAGTAGTTCTACCTTCCTTTCCGATAGTGCCTATCATAGGGATACCGAAAACGATGGTAGGGTCTATCTGACGTTCCCACCACACAGCTGTTCCGGTACCGGCTACGGGCATTCCCACCAATTTGCCTATACCGTTCTGTTTGTACACATAGGGAAAGATAAAGGCATCGCTATAATTGCCTTCACTCATTACCACTATACTGGGTTTACTCCATCTCGACACAGGCTCTCCTCCTTTTATCACATTGCCCTGTGGAGAAAACTTCAGGTATTCTTTTCCGCTGAGGAATGTATTGAGATCGTCGTGAAGCCATCCTCCACCATTAAATCGGGTATCTACTACCAAGGCTTTTTTGTCAATATTTTTCCCGAGTACATTTTCGTATACATCCCGGAAACTACCGTCGTTCATACCTTGTACGTGCACATAACCCAACTGACCTCCACTCAAAGAGTCTACCATTTTTTCCATGGTTTGCACCCATCGCCGGTACATCAGATTGTTTTCCATTCCGAGTGAAACCGGTTTTATGCGCTCTTCAAAAGTTCCTGATTTTCCCCTTACAGTAAGCAGTACATTCTCGTCCTGCAGATTGAGCAAATATTTGTTCCAATTCTCATCGGCCTTTATATCCTTACCGTTGATTTTCACAATGACATCTCCAACTTGTATTTTGCTCTCCGACTTGTGCAAGGGTCCTCCTTTAATCACTTCAGATACCTTGATCCCCTCTCCTTCGAAGGTCTCGTCGAACAGTAATCCTAGAGATGCAGTTCGGTCTGCATTCTTATTAGATGCATAGTAACGCCCACCGGTATGCGAAGCGTTGAGTTCGCCAAGGAATTCACTCAACAGCTCCTGGAAATCGTAATTATTGTTGATATGCGGTAAAAACTTGGTATACTCTCTATAGTACATATCCCAATCTACGCCGTGAATCTCAGGGTCGTAGAATTTCTTTTTCACCTGTCTCCAAGCGTGTTCCAATATATAGCTTCGCTCTGCGCTGTGATCTACTGCCATATCGGCATCGATAGCGATATTGCTCACTTTTCCACTCTCAGCATCCACCTTGACCAGTCGCCCTCTATTGCTTAGATAGAGGGTTTTTCCATCGTCGCTGATTTCTATTCCACTCGGACTCCCTCCTAGTTTTGCTAGGATTTTAGTTTCGCGAGTGCGAGGTTCAGTAACCCAGAGGTCGTATCCTTTTTCAAAAGCCGCGAGATAAAAGACCTTATCCCCTTCTTTAGTCAATACATAATCGCTGATACTAGAGCTATTTATAGTGAGTTTCACTTTTCGAGTGTCGAGATCTTCAAGATCCAGCACTAGAGTTTCGACCTTATCTTTCTTGTCTGATTTTTTATTTTTCTTTTTGGAATTCTCCTTCTCTTCCTCCTCTTTTTTCTTCTCGTCTTCCTCTTTGTCTTTAAGAAGTTTAAATTCTTCTTTACTAAGCGTATAGCGATCGTAAGCATCCCTATCGAAGAAAACCGCGTATATATCCGACTCTCGACTTCCTTGGTATGCCAGAGATTTTCTTCCTTCCCGACTACTCATATAGGTCATCATCTTTCCTTTCATCGCCCACTTCGGACTATCTTCTCCAAAACCTCCGTTTACAGGGTGAAAAATTTCACCCGAACCATCGGCCTTTATCAGTGCGGCATTGGTCTGCATAAAATATCCACGACTGTCGTCTACCAACAGCCATTTGCTATCCGGACTCCACTGATAAGACCAGTCTCCATCGGAATAGGAATAGTTTCTCCCTTCGGGGAATACCGTAACTTTCTTCCTGCTGTCGAGATCGAGTACCTTGAGGATATTGCGCTCTTCTATAAAGGCTATCTTTTTTCCGTCGGGGGAGTATTCTGCCTGAAATTCTTCGGCTTCGGTAGCTACCACGGCTTCGGTATTGACCACTGTCGCAGCGTAGAAATATTTTTCGTCAGCTCTGCTCAAAGTAGCCTTATAAATATTCCAACTCCCGTCTCGTTCACCTGAAAAAAGTAGTGTCTTTCCGTCGGGTGACCAACTGATCATACGCTCCTGCTCGGGTGTATTGGTGATGCGCTTGCTGCGCTTGTCATCCATCCCGGTTACAAATACCTCTCCGCGGTTTACAAAGGCAATCTCCTTGCCATTCGGACTGACTGCAAATTCGGTAGCGTTGGAAATATCGGTATTCTTTACCACCTGATAAGCTGCATCGTCCATTATCTTGACCTCCAATTTTCGGGCTTGCTCTCCAGGGGGTTGGACATAGATATCTCCTTTCCAAGTAAAGGCCAATGTATTGTTGTCAGCTATACTGAGATGGCGTACCGGAAAATCGGTAAACGAAGTAATCTGTTCTTCGCTACTATCAGAAAGTGATCGTTTATACAGATTTTGAGTACCGTCTTTTTCATTGAGGTAATATACCACTCCTCCGGAATGATCAAAAACCGGATTGCGGTTTTCACCTTTAAAATCGGTGATTTGCTGATAAGTATCAGCTTCTGTGTCGTATATCCAAATATCTCTAGTCACCCCAGATGTATGGTGCTTTCTCAAGGCGTCTTCATAGCCTTTGCGGTCTTCAAAAACGATGCGCTTACCATCGGTACTGTAATGCGCCTCGTCCGCACCTGCTGCAGTGAGTAAAAGCGGCCTGCCTCCGTTAACTTCTATGGTATAGAGGTTTTTAAAAAGTCCTGTACTCGGAAAACGCACACTCGATGCCGGAGCGGCTCTTCCACTTCCGAAAAGCACTTTGCTGCCGTCGGGAGTAAAATCGTATGGGTAATCTGCTGCACTGTGATAGGTAAGCCGAAGCGGCGTACCTCCCGTTGCCGGCATGGTAAATACGTCGAAGTTACCGTAGCGATCACTGGCAAAAGCAATAGTCTTTCCATCCGGACTCCATACCGGGCGCATATCGTAGGCCTCCCCTACAGTGATAGGGATAGCGGCACCTCCAGATGTACTCACACGGTATAAATTTCCCATGTACCCAAAAACAATGGTTTGCCCGTCAGGGGAAACAGCCGGATATCGCAACCAATGAGCGGTTTCCTGTGCTCCGACCCATCCACTTAAAAGGCAAAAAACAAAAGCTATAGTAATTTTCCTCATGAAGTTGGTCATTTAAATTAATTAAGGTTGTGAAATTATAACAATAGACATCAAAACCGTAATTCTGTTACATCAAAACCTTTAAATTAACACTCTTTAACACATCCCTTATCGGTAATAATGTTCGAATATTGCTCACTTACCTAGAATACCGTATCTTAGATTAATTAAGCTATAGATTTGCCCCCATGTACTAACACTATTAAAAACACTATGACAATCCTGCAAATAATCTCCATTGTACTCTCATCTTTTTTTGTATTTGCCACACTGGCCTCGCGTATTCGGTGGGACAACTGGTGGATACGCATATTCGATTTCCCCAGAGTACAGCTGTGGTGTATGGGAGTGATTGGACTTATTTTTACTGTGTATTCTTTCAGCTCCGTTTCTCCATGGCTCTATATCATATCTGCAGTAGTTGTACTACTCTTGGTATATCAAGGGGTAAAAATATGGCCATACACCCCTTTGCACCGAAAAGAAGTGTATCGCTTTAAGGGAAAAGAGGACAAGAACAACCGCATTGCTGTACTGGTAAGTAATGTGCTTACCCCAAACCGAAATGCCTACAAACTGTTGCAACTAGTAGACAGAAAACAACCCGATATAGTGCTCACCTTAGAATCGGACTCCTGGTGGGAAGAGCAATTAGCCCCTTTGGAAAAACACTATCCATATACTGTAAAAATTCCGCTCGACAATCTCTACGGTATGCATCTGTATTCAAAACTCGAATTGGAAGAGGCCAAAACCATGTATCTCGTCAAAGACGATATACCGTCGATTGAGGCTTATGTACAATTGAACTCCGGTAAAAGAGTTAAAATATACTGCCTGCATCCCATGCCGCCCAGCCCTACCGAAAGCGACACCTCTACCGATCGGGATGCCGAATTGCTATTGGTGGGAAAAAAGATAAGTAAACGCGATGAAACCACTCTTGTTTTTGGTGACCTCAACGATGTAGCTTGGTCGAATTCTACAGTGCTGTTCCGCAAAATAAGTGGATTGCTCGACCCCAGGATAGGCAGAGGCATGTTCAGTACTTTTCACGCCGGGTATTTTTTTTTGAGATGGCCCTTAGACCATCTATTCCACTCCAACGACTTTATGCTAAACAACATAAAGCGTTTGCCCAGCATAGGCTCTGATCACTTTCCTATTTACGTCGATTTACAGTATAAACCAATCGCTGAAAAAGCGCAGAAAGAGCCTGAAGCTGACAGAGAAGATAGGGAGCTGGCAGACGAAAAGATAGAAAAGGCAGAACCAGTACGCAAAAAAGACAACACCCAATACCTATAGGGTCTACCCTTATTCCTCTGCGTCTACATAATCCTGGAGATAGGTATAAGTAGGTGTTAACCTACCTTGATATGTCATCCTTGCCCGATCGAGTATCCCATTTTTATCACCGTCAAAAAAGGCCGGTATAAGGTGTTCTTCAAACATCTTCCCAAAGCCTTCACTGGCATCACGCGGCAGTTCGCAAGGCAGATTGTCTACCGCCATTACAGCTATGGCATTTTTGGCATTGTACTCCACCTCCTCCCCACTGTTGGGGTCGTATCCGTACAGTGGATCGGCTATGGTAGATGCTCTGATGGTCGAGGCTATTGGTCCGTCTATATCACAACTGATATCGGCAATCACCCGAATGCGAAAATCGGGCGACTGCATCTCTTGTCGCGTGATAATAGAAGGCGCTCCCTCACCGTAAAAATGTCCCGCAATATATAAATCGGTCGTTTTGGCAAAACGAAAAAAATCGGAGACATAATCACTTGGATTTTTGTAAAAATCGCTTGAATCAAACTCCTTCCCATCTTTTCTCTTGTTGTATTCCGCTACATCAATTTGGCAATATACAGGGCCATCACTCTCAGAAGTCAGATATTCTTCATACCCCACCTCTTTAATTCCTATTCCTTCCAGGATCTCTCTTGCACCGCCACCTACTCTGCCTTTTCCGGTAAGTAGTATTTTCATATTTGGAAGTTGTACACTCCTTAACTCAGTCAGCAATGCCTCCATATCAGACAAAGTCTCCGCCTTGGGCAATTCGAAAAGATCAAATTTCAAACCGTAGGCTCTAAAACCGTTGTAGGCACCTACAATACCGGCATAACGCCCAAAAGCCACTAAACGCTGTCCCGAAGGTGCCGTAATCAACTCGTGATCGTAGAGCTCTATGTTCTTTTGGAGGATAGCGCGCAACAATTCGCGGTTATAGGGTTGTTTTTTTATAGTATGTGAAAAGAAAAAATACTTCTTTCCCTCGATCAGGGCATCGACAGGGACTTCTTTTACCCCGAGCAGTACGTCGCAATCCTGCATATTTTCGGTAATCGGAATATTGACAGCCTCGTATTCTTCATCGCTAAACACTCGTATTTCAGATGGCTCCACATACCACTCTATTTCCGGAAACCGTCGTCTAATCCTGTCGCAGGCTAAAGGAGAAAATACCACCCTTCTGTCGGGCGGATTTTTTCGCTCCCTGATGATTCCTATCTTCATATAGATGTAATTTTATAACTTTATGGCACACTATTTGTTTCAAATGTAACCGTTGTAAATATTTTCTACAAGGTTTCCGGTGAATAATTTTTGTCGTAACTTTGCAGTGTTGTTCAAGTTACAACTACGTTCTATACTTATTGGGGTCGACTGGTTTTGACAGCGGGTCGAATTGAATTGTAAGCATACAGAGCGCTGAAATACAGCTCTTAAATATCATGTTTCAAACCTTTTAAATGGCGAGAATAACTACGCTCTTGCTGCCTAATCTGAATTACAGTAGGATTTAGCCACGTTTCCGCAAGGCGGAAAAGCGAGATGTCTCCAGACAGCCCTTGTTGACGGCGGTCTGCAAGGAGGCACCATAAAAGTCAACATAGGAACACTGTAGCTTCGCCGGTGTTTCAAACCTTTAGAAGCTAAGCATTGGGTGGGCGGTTTCCGGTCAGCCCCATGTCGAAAATCAAACGGAAACTAAGTATGTAGAAAGCTTTTTGGTTGCCTGTTTGGACGAGAGTTCGATTCTCTCCGACTCCACTAATACCTCCCTGTAGACAACGAGTTTACAGGGGAATCCTAAACCATAGGTAAGCCACTCCCCCGGAATGTGGTACTTTGATAATCTACTCGATGTAGGGCTGCATAAATATTTTCGGGGAGCACCATGAGTACAAATGCGATGAGTAAATAGGCAGTCAATCACTCTCCTTTAGCTATACAATTTGCAGAATTGTATACTATCTTCTCAAAAATCAAATCAGAGCGATATAGCGGAAAGCAGGGATTTTATTTGTGCAGACAAGCCGATATCTTTGTTGAAAATCACCTCTATGAAATCCATACAAAAGATATGCTTTTCGATTGTTGTACTGTGCAGTACTTCCGCTTCCCTTGCTCAGGAAATGGGATTTATATTCCCGAGTAGATTGGGAGTATCCGTCCAACAGACCACAAGTATAGATGTAGGGCTGATCTCATTTAACCAATACAACGAACGCGGAGCTCTTAAATACTACGATATTTCGCTCGGTGTGGAGTCGTATTTCACCAAACCCTTTACTATGGCTCCTAAGCTCAATTTTGACTTTGGGGTCGGACTGCTGGCCGGAGGGGTAAATGTATCGCTACCTACCGATTTTTCACAGACCACCTGGATGGTCACTCCTAAAATTGGTTTAAACCTGTTCTCCATCGTGAGAGTGTATTACGGCTATCATATATTTCACGAAATGGATGGTTTTCCAAACTTAGGAAAACATTATATGTCGTTGGAAGTGAATATTGCGGCCTTTCACGATTTTAAAATTGGCTTGTAAAACACATAACTTTCGCAGGACAAATACCTATAATATGTTTTGCTCTTGCGGTAATTTCTATGTTACAACCATATTATTTCCCTAACATAAAGTTTTTTACAGAAAAACAATATCTTCAATTTGTGGTTTGACCATTTTGAGGATTGTTAATAATGTATTGTGATATGCGCTCGTATATCGTCGGGGCAACAGCTCCCCCAACTTGTAAATTCTCAGTAAACAAATGGTTATCTTTCTCGTTCTGAGACAATGTCACTATGTTGTTTCAGACAGGTTTTCTATTTTCACATCAATTATTAAACAATGGATAAAACTAAAATATAATGCTATGGACTTAGAAACTTATAAAAAGCAATTTACCGAAGACGACGCTGTGGGATGGGACTGTATTGACGAAAAACTGGCTGATATATACGGAGAGCAGGAACCAGGTCATTACGCCGCAGAGCTGCCTTATGAACTTGGAGGGGAAGACCCGTTAAACGGGGTGAGTTTTTATACCAGCGCAAAACAGCAACCACATTTTCATTTTGTCACTTATGGGTTTTCAGAACTTTATTACGACGAGAACAGTGCAGGATCGGAGTACAGCAAATTTGGTTTTGAACTGACTTTCCGGCTAAAATTGGAGAGTGAAGAGGACGATGAAATTGGCTGGGTTTACAATATGCTGCAAAACATTGCGAGATATGTATTCCAAACCGGAAAATGGTTTGAACCATTTCATTTCCTACCGGCAGGAGCGCCTATAAAAATGGACTCCGACTCAGAAATAACCGCCTTGGCATTTGTGTCCGACCCCGAGTTAGGCAAAATTGACACTCCTCACGGCGAGGTTGCGTTCTTGCAGATCGTGGGTTTAACCACAGCCGAATTTCAGGAGCTGAAAAAAAATCCAACAACCACCGAGGTTGAAAAGCTTATTGATAAACTTCAGCAAAACAACAAACTATTGATTACCGATCTGGAACGGAAGTAAGTTGAGCTGATTTACCCCCCTTAACCATTTTGAAAATGAAAGAAAAAAAGAGGGACTTCTTGATGAAGCCCCTCTCAGCGGAGGAAGAGAGATTACAGTCGAACACCTTATTCCGTTTTTGACGTTTATGGATGAGCTTAAGTAGTCTTAAAAATAAAAGTTAATAAACTGAGCATTTAAACACTCATATTACTCTCGACCAATTGGTTCCATTCCATTCGCCTTTTCTTTCTGATATGTCGGCTATAAGGTTGAAACTTTTATTATTACTGAATGATTGTACAAAACCATTAATACGTTCAGTTTTAAAAGTGTCAACAAATGGGGCTTACACAAATAAAAATATTTTCACCGTTAAAATTGGATTTAATCAACTTGATCAGGTCGGCCATAGAGAAACCGTGGGGCAACCCCTTGTGGGTTCCCCTCCCCATTTTGGACGCCCATGAGGGGCGCCCTACGATTTGCAATAATCCGTGAAAATGGTCTGCCATGATAACGTATTCGTGTAATTCAATATGGGGAAGGATTAATTGTTTACGAAATCAGCAATATCTTGCAGTGTTTCTTTCGATACTTCTGAATCAATATCAGTTTGGAAACAGACGGTTTGGTAGAACGGACAGTATACGCAACCGTACCTCCAACTGTTGAGTACAAATTGACAAAGGTGGGCAGGTCTATAAAGCCAATGATAAACGAGTTGGAAAAATGGGGATTGTATCATCAAAATTTAAAGAGATAAGATTGTAATTTATGTGCGATCGGATAAGACGGGATTACCTACGCAAGGCTCCGGTGATCCCTAAGAGGGAGGCTTTAATGAGAGCAAAACCTGGCACACTGCGTGTGTGGTTTTGTCGTTTATAGCCGTGCTCAAGTGAAAACTTGGCGCGGCTATAAACGACAAAACCCCGCTATTCGCGAGGTTTTGTTCTCATTGGCGGAGGAAGAGGGATTCGAACCCCCGGAGGTGTGACCCTCAACGGTTTTCAAGACCGCCGCATTCGACCACTCTGCCATTCCTCCTGAACAATCTTGCCTTTGTCTTACAAGCGGGTGCAAATATAGAAAGCTTTTCTTTTTCAAACAAGAGATTTTTTGGGCTTTTTACAGCTTGACAATTTCCAAATGCTTACATTTATATTTTAATCACACCAAGACTTTCTCCAATTAACTGAAAAATACTTAATTGACTATTATGAACGGACAAGCGGAACAATTTTTTACGAATGCGAAAAAATGGAAAGATGAATTTCTGTTATTGCGCGAAATCGTAAGTGAAAACAAATTGCTTGAAGAAGATTATAAATGGATGCACCCTTGCTATACTTTTAAAGGTAAAAATATAGTGCTCATTCACGGGTTTAAAGAGTATTGCGCCTTGTTGTTTCACAAAGGCGCTTTGCTCAAAGACCCTGATGGCGTTTTGATACGGCAAACCGAAAATGTTCAGTCGGCCAGACAAATCAGGTTTACCAGTGTAGAACAGATTTCAACATTGAGCACTACCATTGCCGCATACATTAATGAGGCTATCGAAAACGAAAAGTCGGGAAAGAAAGTGGCGGTAAAAAAGGTCTCAGACTACCCTATGCCTGAAGAATTTCAGAGGGTATTAGATGGAGACCACAACCTAAACGCAGCATTTTACGCATTGAGTCTGGGGAGGCAAAAGGCCTACCTCTTCTACTTCAACCAAGCTAAACAAGCTAAAACAAGAGAGGCGAGAATTGAAAGGTACTACACCCACATTCTAAACGGCAAGGGTATAAACGATTAAGTCAAAGCCCGATGCTTAACTCAGTTTTATTTGGAAGTAACAAACATCTGCATCGTGATAATGCGATGGTAAGTTTCCGGCTTCTTCGAGTTTTTTCATACCCAAAAAGTCAAACCCGCAACTCTGGTAATGAGCGATTAGCTTCTTGTTGTCGCCACAGGTGTCCATCCGGATGTATTTTTTATCCTTGGCAAATGCCTTGGCCCAATCGACGATTATCTTCACGTAATTATTCCCTCTAAAATCGGGGTTTGTAGCTATTCTGTGAATATAGACTGAAGATACACCGTCATCGTCTGCCCACAACTCCGGGTCGCTGTAAGTTATGGCCCATACGCAGGCAATCTCACCGTCGATGATCAACTTAAACTGCCGCTTTTCCGCAACTTCATTTTCTATGAGCTCTCTCTCAAACTCCGGCCATAGATTTCCCGGAAATCGCTCTCTTTGGAATTCAGTAGCCAATTTGTAAAGCCTGAATATTTCGGCTATATCGCTATCTGTACTGTTTGTTATTGTCATCGCCAGTTGATACTTATCTGTTACTTACCACATGAGAAATGATAAAAATCTCTGTCCAAAACAAGGAGTATAAGCCGCAAATGTGTGTATTTTTTCTTCCGAAGACAAATTATAATCTAAAGTTTTGTCTCTTTTACTTTATTATCGTAATATTGCGATATAAAAAATAGAGTTATGGGACTCACTAAATCGGAAATTTTTACGGACGAACAAAACAGTTTAGCTTCTCTGTTTAAGGCTTTAGCGCATCCTGCAAGGATAGCCATACTGCAGCACATCATCAATCAGCAAGCCTGTATCTGCAACGATCTGGTGGAAGAATTGGGATTGGCACAAGCTACTATTTCACAGCATCTAAAAGAACTCAAGAGCATTGGTATTATAAAAGGATCAACCGAAGGCAAGTCAATTTGTTACTGTATAGACGAGCTGGTCTGGGGAGAAATCCAGAAAAAATTAAATGCGTTTTTTGATCAGGAGGTCAAAATAACTCAATGCTGCACATAGTGTTTTTTTAGCGTCTATTATCGCAATATCACAATACATAAACTACAAATATCTACAGTCAAAATGTTTGAAACACTATCGCAAACCATCGGGCAGCTACAAGTTCAAGATATCAGCGAAGAGCGCAAGGCCGTCCTAAGGCCACTGATTGATTTTGTACAGCAAAAAGTAGACGACAACCAGGAGATCAACCTGAATTTTATCTGCACTCATAATTCGCGTAGAAGTCATCTCGCCCAAGTATGGGCACAGACGGCAAGTGCTTATTACCACATTCCCAACCTGCATTGTTATTCGGGCGGAACGGAAGAAACAGCCTTATTTCCCAAAGTAGTGGAAACACTGAGCGGTCAGGGTTTTTCTATTGCAAAGCTCACGGAAAAAGACAATCCTGTATATGCTGTCAAATACGATGAGAATGCCCTGCCGATTATCGGTTTTTCAAAGAAATACGACAATCCTTTTAATCCTGTATCGGCATTTGCGGCGGTTATGACGTGTTCTCAGGCCGATGCTGGCTGTCCGTTTATCGCAGGTGCAGAAAAGAGAATCCCCGTCACCTACGAAGATCCCAAAATTGCCGACAGTACTCCTGAACAGACAAAAGTATATACCGAAAGGAGTTTGCAGATAGCCGCCGAAATGTTTTACGTCTTTTCCTCCATCAATAAATAATCTATGCAACCTAAACTAAAATTTCTCGACCGTTATCTCACGCTGTGGATATTTCTCGCAATGGCCATTGGTGTAGGACTGGGATATTTCTTTCCGAACATCTCTAACATCACAAACAGTCTGTCGGTGGGCACCACTAATGTTCCCCTCGCCATCGGACTGATACTGATGATGTACCCTCCCCTTGCGAAAGTTGATTACTCCTTGCTTCCCGCAGCATTCAAGGACAAGAAGCTTATCGGTCTATCGCTACTTCTAAACTGGGTGGTCGGCACGGTGCTGATGTTTGGCCTTGCTATCTTGTTTTTGAGAGACGAACCCGACTATATGAGCGGACTCATACTGATTGGGTTGGCAAGGTGCATTGCAATGGTTATTGTATGGAGCGATCTCGCAAAGGGCAACAGAGAATACACGGCCTTATTGGTGGCTTTGAATAGTATCTTCCAAATATTGAGCTACAGCTTTTTGGTCTGGTTGTTTATCAATGTCTTACCAAACAAACTGGGCTTGGCCAATTTTGATGTAAGCGTATCGATGAGCGATGTTACCGAAAGCGTCCTGATATACCTCGGCATTCCCTTTTTAGCGGGGTTTATAAGCCGCTATCTCCTCGTCAAAGCAAAGGGAATACGCTGGTACAACACTAAATTTGTACCCAAAATATCGCCAATCACCTTGTACGCTCTGCTATTTACTATAGTGTTGATGTTTAGCTTGAAAGGTGACAAGATACTGGAGTTGCCTACAGATGTGATAAAGATTGCCGTCCCATTGATCATCTATTTCGTCTTGATGTTCTTTGTGAGTTTCTTTATAGGCAAGGCCATGAAGATTCCATACGACAAGAACGCGTCTGTAGCATTTACAGCTACGGGAAATAATTTTGAATTGGCTATAGCCGTAGCTATCGCTGTATTCGGCATTCACTCACCTCAGGCATTTGTAGGAGTTATTGGTCCGCTGGTAGAAGTTCCCGTACTCATACTATTGGTAAAGGCGAGCTTGTGGTTAAAGAAAAGGTATTACCCCTGAGTCCGTTTAAGTCCAAATAGTCCCAAACAAAAAACCCTCCGTTTCCGAAGGGTTTTTTGAGCCGGCAGAGGGATTCGAACCCACGACCCCGAGATTACAAATCACGTGCTCTGGCCAACTGAGCTATGCCGGCTTCTACGCTTTAAAAGCGGTGGCAAATATAAAATGGTTTTTATTTTTTACCAACCTTTTTTAGAAAAAAAATTACGCCAAAGCATTTACTTTTTCTATGAGCGCATTAGCGCGCTTTTCAAGCTCTTGATTTACCTCCTTTAAATGGGCTTTTCTGTTCTCTTGATTTCTGTCGTTTACTTTTTCGATCAGGCTATCAAAGACTTCTATCGATTCGTCTATAATAGCATTGCCAGCTTCCGAATTGTGGTTTCCGGTAGCGGCCTCCCAGAGATATACTGCTTCTATTATATCGCCTAGAACGTTGTTGATATTCTTTTTAAGGTCTTTTACACTTGCCATAATTACACTATTTATTTTCCTGCAAAGTTACATCAAATTAATCTATCCTATCCGATAAATACCTCGAGAAGTTTAGCTCCTTCGGCAATAATTTCTACTTTATCGACACTTGCTGGAATAAGGATGGTCTCTCCTTTGTTCATCTGTTCACTCACTCCTCCCGCAACTACTGTAGTCTTCCCCCCTACACACATATAGATGGTAAAGGAATCTCTTTGAGACAAATCGTGCTCCAAATGTCCTTCTACTTCCATATAATCGGTGTTGAAATACGGGCAGTGTACCATTTTGTTCGACACGTTCTTCTCTCGGGTATAGTTTACCTTAAAATCGTCTTTTTGCGCGTAATCTATAGCGTCTAAAGCCAATTCGGTATGTAGTTCTCTCAGTTTTCCTTCTTTATCTCTCCGATTAAAATCGTATATGCGGTAGGTAATGTCGGATGTTTGCTGTATTTCGGCCAGCAATACCCCTGCCCCAATGGCGTGTACCTTTCCAGTATTGATAAAAAAGGTATCTCCCGACTCTATTTTCTCATAATTTAGAATTTCCGAAAGTGTATTGTTGTTTAGGTGAGTGGTGTATACTTCACGGCTCACATCTCTGTTAAAACCCACGATAAGCTCAGCTCCTTCATCGGCCTGTACAATATACCACATCTCCGTTTTCCCAAAGGAATTGTGACGCTTGCGAGCCAGCTCGTCATTGGGGTGCAACTGTATAGACAGGTCTTGTTTGGCATCGATAAATTTGATGAGAATAGGAAATTCTGCACCAAACCGTTTGTAGACCTGTTCTCCTAGCAATTCTCCTTTGTAGGTATCAATCAGCTGCTGCAAGCTTTTATCTTTATACACCCCATTCATCACTACAGACACATCTCCTTCTACAGCAGAGAGCTCCCAACTCTCTCCTGTAATCTCACTTTCAATCTCCTTTTTGAATTCGTCGCGCAATTTGGTACCTCCCCAAAGACGCTCCTTGAGAATGGGAATAAACTTTATAGGATAAGATTCCATAATTTAAATGGTTAAATATAATACCTTGATTTTTTCTTCGAGATTTTACTACCCGCCAGAATAGGTGACAAAATTTCGGGCTGTTTCGTATAAAACAACCTCCAAATCGTGTTCTTTTTTTATAGAAGGCCTCAATTTGTTCCAAATTACCACAGCAATATTCTCGGCCGTAGGGTTCAAATTGGCAAAATCGGGCACATCGAGATTGAGGTTTTTATGGTCGAAAGCTGTCTCTATCTTATCGGCTATAAGATCTTTGAGCACCTTAATATCTATTACAAAACCTGTTTCCTCATCAATTTCTCCGGTAACACTTACAACGAGTTCGTAATTGTGTCCGTGATAATTTGGACTGCTGCACTTGCCAAATACTTCTTCATTTTTTTTCGCTGTCCAGTTTGAATTATACAATTTATGAGCAGCATTAAAATGTGCCCTCCGGCTTACTTTAACCCTCATAGCGGTACATTTTGCATTAGGTGATCGTAAAATTTTCCAAATATAATCCTAAACCAAGCCGTATACCGTTCGGGGTGGGCTTCCATATCTCTCCTCACCTCTTCGGGGTACACCCACTTCCAGTTTGCTACCTCATCAGGGTTGAGACGAGGAGTTCCCTCGTATTTTCCCACCAATACATGGTCGTATTCGTGTTCGGTAAGTCCGTTGTCGAACGGAGCTTTGTATATAAACGAGAACACCTCTTCCAATTCGGTAGTAAACCCCATCTCTTCTACCAATCTTCGCTTTCCGGCTTCTACTGAGCTCTCGCCTTCTCTTTGGTGGCTACAACAGGTATTGGTCCACAGTCCCGGCGAATGGTATTTTCCTTCCGCTCTTTGCTGCATCATGGTCTGCCCTTTGTCGTTCATCACAAATACGGAAAAGGCGCGGTGTAACAATCCCTTTTCATGGGCTTCCATTTTTGGCATAAGCCCTAGAGGCTCGTCATTTTCATTAACCAGAATCACTCGTTCTTCTCGCATAGCTGTACTTTTATCCGTTGACACTTTCTCAGACAAGAGGGTTTTCACCTCCTTCTCTGAGTGGAATTCAAAAATACAAAACCCCATCCAGCTGTCATAACGAATTAAGAGCTCTTTTAGATTTGCAGCGGGAATACACAACCACAACTTCTTTTTCCTACCTTTGCACCTATGCAAAAAGACCATCAGATATTTGGCATCAGGGCAGTAATAGAAGCTGTAAATGCCGGCAAATCAATAGACAAAGTATTCCTTCAGAAAGGACTTAGAGGTCCGTTGTTCACCGAATTGGAAACACTGTTGCGACGAGAACAAATCAATATGTCGTTTGTTCCCGTTGAAAAACTCAATCGCTTTGGCAACAAAAACCATCAAGGAGTAGTGGCTCACATATCTCCTGTAGAATTTTATGAGCTTGAAAATCTTGTTCTGCAGACGATAGAATCGGGAGACACTCCTCTTTTTCTGCTCCTCGACCAGGTATCTGACGTAAGGAATTTCGGAGCCATTATACGCACCGCCGAATGCACAGGAGTACACGGCATCATCGTCCCAAATAAAGGTGGTGCTCCGGTTACGGCAGACACTGTAAAAACTTCGGCCGGAGCTGTTTTTAATGTTCCACTGTGTAAAGTGTCCCATATAAAAGACGCTGTATATTACCTACAAGCATCGGGGATACAGGTAATAGCGGCTACCGAAAAAACAGAGACCTCTGTATACGACACTCCTTTATCGCAACCCACAGCCATCGTTATGGGAGCCGAAGACAAGGGAATATCTCCCTCCATCCTCAAAGTTGTAGACCACAAGGCTAAACTTCCTATGTATGGCAATATAGGCTCTCTCAATGTATCGGTAGCCTGTGGAGTATTTTTATACGAAACGGTCAGACAAAGGCAAAATAAACTGTAAATTTGACATTGCGACAACACTTTTAAAATCGTACTTATGAACATCAATGCCATCCCTCAGATAAAACACACCGCCTCCGGAAATTTCTTTCTCCTCGCCGGCCCCTGTGCCATCGAAGGAGAAGATATGGCGCTTCGCATTGCAGAAAAAGTAGTCGGCATTACCGACAAGCTGCAGATACCCTATGTTTTTAAAGGGAGTTTTAAAAAGGCCAACCGAAGCCGTATAGACAGTTTTACTGGTATTGGCGACGAAAAAGCGCTCAAAATACTACACAAGGTTTCTGAGACTTTTCACATACCTACAGTTACTGATATTCACGAAGTAGAAGATGCCGCCAAGGCTGCCGAATACGTCGATGTACTGCAGATCCCTGCATTTCTTGTACGCCAAACCGACCTCGTGGTTGCCGCAGCAAAGACGGGAAAAACAGTAAACCTCAAAAAGGGACAGTTTATGAGTCCCGAAAGTATGCAGCACGCTGTACAAAAAGTATTGGATTGCCAAAACGAACAGGTAGTAATTACCGATAGAGGTACCATGTTTGGTTATCAAGATATGATAGTCGACTTCCGAGGCATACCCACTATGCGACAGTATGCACCAGTGGTATTGGATGTGACTCACTCACTACAACAACCCAACCAAAGCAGTGGGGTTACAGGTGGAAGACCCGACATGATAGAAACCATAGCTCGAGCAGGTGTGGTTAACAATGTAGACGGAATTTTCCTAGAAACACATTTCGATCCTGCCAATGCCAAAAGCGACGGAGCCAATATGCTTCACCTGGATCACTTGGAAAAACTGATGACCAATTTAGTAAGTATCAGAAAAACGATAAACGGGCTGTAGGCTTTTTGGTCAGCGGATACGGATCAAAAAATCTCAGCGTCGACTCCTATCGTCATCTCTTTGTGCTAAAATTTTAACCGAGGAGACTTTTACTTAAAGAAAGAATCTACAAACTCGTATTTGTTAAACACCTGTAAATCTTCTATCCCCTCACCTACGCCGATATACTTTACCGGGATGCGAAACTGATCGGATATACCGATAACCACTCCTCCTTTGGCGGTACCATCTAGTTTGGTCACGGCAAGTGAAGTCACCTCAGTAGCTTTTGTAAACTGTTTCGCTTGTTCAAATGCATTTTGTCCGGTAGATCCGTCGAGTACAAGAAGAACATCGTGAGGAGCGTCGTCTACCACTTTTTGCATCACTCGTTTAACCTTGGTGAGCTCATTCATCAGGTTGACCTTATTGTGCAGCCTTCCAGCTGTATCGATAATCACCACATCGGCATCCTGGTTTACGGCAGACTTAAGGGTATCGAAAGCCACGGAGGCCGGGTCGCTTCCCATCTGTTGCTTTACAATAGGCACCTCTACCCGATCTGCCCATACCTGCAACTGGTCGATTGCTGCTGCACGGAAAGTATCTGCAGCTCCCAGCACTACTTTTTTACCCTGCTTCTTAAATTGATAGGCGAGCTTACCTATGGTAGTAGTTTTACCTACGCCATTTACCCCAACCACCATAATCACATAAGGTTTTTTGTCTGAAGGAATAGAAAAATCGGTGGCTTCACCTATATTGGTTTCGGAGAGCAAACCAGCTATTTCTTCACGTAAAATACGATTGAGTTCGTCGGTCCCGAGATATTTGTCTTTAGAAACTCGCTCTTCTATGCGCTCTATAATTTTCAAGGTTGTATTTACGCCAACATCACTGCTCACCAATACCTCTTCCAGATTGTCGAGAACTTCGTCATCTACCTTCGACTTGCCCGCTACGGCCTTACTCAACTTGCTGAAAAAACTGGTCTTGGTCTTCTCCAATCCCTTATCTAGGGTTTCTTTTTTCTCTGAGGAGAATATTTTCTTAAACAAATTCATTTAATAAGACTATTGAGTTGATATACTTTGATACTGTAATGCTGTGTTACAATATCAGCTACCAGAAAAATATTTAACGACTTTTCCCATCAAAGATAAAGAACTCGCTTAAACTTTTTAGATTGAAGCCAAAAAGTTTAAGGGGAACAAAAAACAAAAAGCTACTTCCAATTTGGAAGTAGCTAATATATAAAAGTATTGTGATCTTTTCTATTATTTGTTTAACCAGTCATTGACCTGTGTAGGATCCATAACTGATTCCACAAAAGTATAAGCTCCTGTTTTAGGAGATTTCACCATCTTAATGGCCTTAGTCAGTCTCTTAGACTTGGTCTGTAAGGTTGCTACGGTCTTCTTTGCCATGACTCAGATTATTTTATTTCTTTGTGAACAGTCATTCGCTTCAAGATAGGGTTGAATTTCTTAATCTCCAACCTATCGGGCGTATTCTTCTTGTTCTTGGTTGTTATATATCTCGACGTTCCAGGCATACCAGACTCCTTGTGCTCAGTGCACTCCAATATTACCTGTATTCTATTACCTTTCTTTGCCATCTCTCTATGCTTTTCTTAAAAAAACGATTATTTGTAATATCCTTTAGCTCTGGCTTCTTTCAGCACGGCTGAAATTCCTTTCTTGTTGATGTTTTTCAACGCAGCGGTAGATATCTTCAGCGTAATCCAACGATCTTCTTCTGGAATGTAAAAGCGTTTTTTGGTAAGGTTGATATCGAATTTACGCTTCGTCTTATTCATAGCGTGAGAAACATTGTTTCCCACCATTGCCTTTTTTCCGGTAAGCTCACAAACTCTTGACATTTCTTCTATACTTTTGTGTTTATTTAAAACAGGGTGCAAATTAACGAATTTTTTTAGTGACGGACAAGAGAGACCAATCAATTTTTTAAAATTTCTTTTCCGAGTATTTCCAAAGCCTTGGTCACAGCTCTGTTCACAACTTTCTCCCGGTGGTTTCCGAAGTTAAATTTTTGGGCATACACTCGTTCTGGAGTAGCTAGTCCTATAAAGGCCGTTCCAACAGCAGCGTCGGATTCTCCCTTTGAAGGACCTGCATTTCCTGTAGTCGCTAAGGCATAGTCGGTTTTTAGCAACTTGCGAATGCTCTTTGCCATGGCACATGCTACTTCTTCACTGACTACGCTGTACTTATCGATAAGAGAAGATGGTATGCCGAGTATATCCTTCTTGAGCTCGGTGGCATAACTCACTATTCCTCCTTTAAAATAAGCCGAAGCTCCCGGAACGGAGGTCAGCTGTGCAGCGATTCGCCCACCGGTACAACTCTCCGCCAAAGCTAGGGTATTCCCTTTTTCAGTCAGCAATCGTTTGAGCAGTATTTCCAATGGTTGCCCCTGTTCCACATCGAAAATCACATCGCCAAGTATAGCGTATAGTTCTTTCAACTTCTGGTCTACAACTGCCTCTATCTGTTCTCTATCACTTCCTTTGGCGGTGAGTCGCAATCGAACCTTTCCTATATCCGGAAGATAGGCCAGTTTCACAAAGTCGGGAAGTGCATCTTCCCAAGCTTCCAACATATTGGCAATATCACTTTCCCCCATACCATAGGTGATAAGGGTGCGATGTAGTATAAATGGGCGTTCGAAAGCATCTTGCAATCTAGGCAACACCTCATCCCTTACAAGCGCCTCCATTTCCAGAGGCACTCCGGGCAGAAAAATATAGACTTTACCAGCCTTCTCCATCCACATTCCGGGAGCGGTTCCAAAGCGGTTTGTCAATACCTCAGCTCTCGAAGGCACTAGAGCCTGACTGCGGTTTAATTCGGATAACTCACCGTTCACACGTCCTTTAAACAATTCTTCTATATGCCTTAATACCTCCTTATTCTGAACCAGGCTATCTTCAAAAAAGCGACATAAGGTGCGTTTGGTAATATCGTCTTTGGTAGGCCCTAGACCTCCTGTAATCACAATAATATCCGCTCTCTCTCCGGCTTCCTTCAAGGTGGTTAATATGTGCTGTTCCTCGTCTTGCACAGAGGTAATCTGACATACAGAAATTCCAATACTATTGAGTTCACCTGCAACAAAAGTGGCATTGGTATCCACTACCTGCCCTATCAGCAGCTCATCGCCTATAGTTATTATTTCAGCTTGCATCAGTTTCCGAAATCAGCGATTAATTTTTTTATCGTCTCTTCTATCACTTTGCCAACGCGCTCAGTCTTCTCTTCTATAGCCGAAAGAGGGGCGCTATTCTTGGCGTCCTTCTCAATTTCGAGAATCAACTCTATTCCTTCTTCCATCCCCAACAGATCGAGGTTGGGTTTTATCTTGTGCGCTTTCCGGTATATCTCCTCAAAGTCTCCCGACGCCACCGCCAGCTTCAAGTCCGCGAGATCGGCAGGAGTATCGTCTACAAAAACAGTGACAATCGAGTTTATAAACTCCTGATCTCCCTCTGACAGCTCTTGTAGTTTTTCCAGATTATACATCATATCCTAAAAGATCGGGCATCGCCCTTCATTTCACCAGTATTGAAATTGCTTTATTTTATCCCGAGAGAAAAAGACATTTCGTCTTCAAGAAAGCCTTCCAGACGATCTCCAGCCGTTACCGGTCCTACCCCAGAGGGAGTTCCGGTAAAAATAACATCTCCCTTTTTCAAGGTGAAATACTGCGATATATAGGCGATAAGTTCGTTTATTTTCCACAACATAAGAGCGGTATGCCCCAGCTGAACTACCTCCCCGTTCTTCTCTAATCGGAAACGGATATCATTCAGATCTTTAAAACGCTCTTTGGGATACCATTTACCCACTACCATAGAACCGTCGAAACCCTTTGCTATTTCCCACGGCAAACCTTTCTCCTTCAGCCTACTCTGAAGATCTCTGGCGGTAAAATCCAACCCAAGCCCCACCTCGTCGTAATACTTATGCGCAAAACGGGCGTCTATATACTTCCCTACTTTTCCTATCTTGACGAGTACTTCCACTTCGTAATGCACTTCCTTGCTGAATTCTGGAATATAAAAATCCCTCTCCCTTAAAAGAGCCGTATCTGGCTTCATAAACAATACCGGATTCTGTGGCCTTTCATTAGCCAACTCTTCAATATGTTCGGTATAATTTCGCCCTACACATATAGTTTTCATGGTTTAGTTTGTAGTTTGTGATTTATGGTTGCGGTTTGATCTTCTCAAGACAATTTGTTGTTTAGCTTGCGAAGTTTTATTCCTGTGAGCACTTTTTTGGTGTACAGGGGAAAATCGGCATTGAGCAACCAGCCGAAGTATCCGGGTTCTTTTTCCAAGACTTCCTCCACCAATTTGCCTTTGTGTTTTCCGAAACCAAAAACCTCTTCCTTATTTTCGTTATACACTATATAGCCCGCAAAATCTGCAGTTTGCTTACGGGTTGTAAATTCAGAGAGAAAAGCGATGTCGTTTTGCAATTCATCATAGCGATCCAACTGTGCCTTAAGCACTTCGTAGGTAGCTGTAGTATCGGCTTCTGCAGAATGTGCATTTTCTAGGGTCTTGTCGCAATAAAATTTGTAAGCTGCTTCGAGCGTCCTTTTTTCCATCTGGTGAAAAACAGTTTGCACATCTACGGCAAATCTGTTTTTCATATCGAAGTCTACTCCTGCACGCAGCATCTCTTCTGCGAGTAGAGGAATATCGAAACGATTGGAATTATACCCTGCCAAATCGCTGTCTTTTATCATATTGTAAACCTCTTTAGACAAATCCTTAAAAAGCGGTTCTCCAGCTACCTTATCGTCGGTAATCCCGTGAATAGCCGAAGAGTGGGGAGGTATTGGAACTCCGGGATTAACCAGCCAAGTTCTGCTCTCTTTATTTCCATTGGGGTATACTTTGAGTACCGATATTTCTACAATACGATCTTTTGCCACATCAGTACCTGTGGTTTCCAGGTCGAAAAAACAGATGGGTCTGGTGAGTTTAAGTTCCATGAATACGATAAAAATTTCTGTGTATAAATATCGGTAAAGATAAAAATTGTAAAAGAAAACCCCGGACAATGCCGGGGCTTTTTTCCAATAAATCTAAGAGTGCTAATATTGCTTTTTCGGGTATATGCATCTGTTCGTCTATACCATTACTCCTCTACACTGTTCTATCCGTGTCCCAAGCTTCGAGATACTCGGCAACACGCTTTACAAACATTCCGCCGAGAGCGCCGTCTACCACCCTGTGATCGTAACTGTGAGACAAGAACATTCTATGTCTTATTCCTATAAAATCTCCTTCGGGGGTTTCGATAACTGCCGGCACTTTTCTTATAGCTCCCAATGCCAATATACCCACTTGCGGCTGATTGATAATCGGTGTTCCCATAATACTGCCAAAGGTACCCACATTAGTCACCGTATAAGTTCCATCCTGAACCTCATCGGGCTTCAGTTTATTCTCTCTCGCTCTTCGGGCAAGATCGTTTACTTGTCGGGCCAGCCCCACCAAGTTCAGCTGATCGGCGTTCCGAATTACCGGAACTATGAGGTTACCACTCGGCAAAGCTGTAGCCATACCGAGATTGATATTTTTCTTTTTGATAATCTTGTCTCCATCCACCGAGATATTCATCATCGGATAATCGCGTAAGGCCTTGGCTATCGCCTCCATAAAAATAGGAGTAAAAGTGAGCTTTTCTCCTTCTTGTTTTTCAAATGCCACCTTAGTTCTGTTGCGCCAGTTTACAACATTGGTCACATCGACCTCCACAAAACTCTGAACGTGGGCCGAAGTTTGCACACTTTGTATCATATGGTGCGAAATAAGTTTTCGCATCCTATCCATTTCTATGATTTCATCCTCTCCGGTAGCCGTATTCGTCAAGCTCACAGCAGTAGAGACTGCCGCCACCGCCTTCTGTGGTGCCGATTTTTCTTTTGTCGGAGCCGCTGTCCTGTTTTCGATATAGCTCAGCATATCGCTTTTAGTCACCCTTCCGTCTTTTCCAGTACCGGATATTTTTTCGAGTTCCTCAAAAGATATCCCTTCTTCCCGGGCTATATTCCTTACTAAAGGAGAATAAAACCTCCCCGAAGTTGGCAGGTTTGAGGTTCCGGGAGCTACTACAGACACTGAAGCTTTTGCAGTTTCTACAGCTTTTTCTACTTCAGTCACAGAACCCTCATCAACCGTCTCAACTTCTTCACTGCTCGCTACGTCTCCTCCTTCTGTTTCTATAATCGCTATGGTTTGCCCTACTTGAACTACCTCATCTACTCCAAAACACTGCTCTACCAACACCCCTTCTACCTCGCTAGGCACCTCAGAATCGACCTTGTCGGTAGCTATTTCCAAAACAGCTTCATCCATCTCTATACGGTCTCCTACCTCCTTCAACCACGAAGTAATCGTTGCCTCAGCGACACTTTCACCCATTTTGGGCAACTTGAGTTCAAATTTTGCCATAGTACCGATTTAAAATTTATTGTTGCGAAATTAATTAAAAAAAACGTATTTCATTGAAAAAAAAGTATTCTAACCTCGAAAAAATAGCCCTCAATCGTCAAATCATCAAATTTCGATGTTTAAAAAATCGAAATCCTCAGCTTCTTCTTTCAAGATATTGGCTCTCCATTTACCACTTTCAACGTTTTAGCGAATTCTCAAAAGGGATGCGATTCAGTATACTTCTACCCAGTGTCACTTCGTCGGCATATTCCAGTTCATCCCCTACAGCAATACCCCTCGCTATAGTGGAGGTCGTCACCCCATAAGCCTCTATCTGCCGATAAATATAAAAATTAGTAGTATCCCCCTCCATGGTAGAGCTCAAGGCAAAAATAACTTCTTTTACCTTTCCTTCCTTCACCTTATCTACCAACGAGGAAATAGTCAGATTATTAGGTCCAACACCATCCATAGGAGATATTTTGCCTCCCAATACGTGATAGTGCCCGCGGTACTGACTTGTGTTTTCAATCGCCATCACATCGCGAATATCTTCTACCACACACACCAACGAGCTGTCTCTTTTCGGATTGGCACATATCTCACACAGGTCGCTGTCCGAAATATTGTGACAATTGGAACAGTACTTCACCTCATCCCTCAAACTCCTAAGAGCATAAGTGAGACGCTCCGTTTGCTCCGAGGGTTGTCGCAGCAAATGAAGTACCAATCGCAGGGCTGTGCGCTTTCCTATACCCGGAAGCTGAGACATTTCCCTGACCGCATTTTCCAATAAGCCTGAAGAGAATTCCATAAGCACAAAAGTAAAAAATTCGCAACAGATATTAGGGTACTGTTTAAGTTTTGTATTTTGGTCTCCTTAAAATTTCACCTTATGCAACCCGCTTATATCCTCTTAATCATAGCTGCTTACTTCGGACTTCTCATTCTGATTTCATACTTCACCGGAACAGATGACAACGACAACGACACCTTTTTCAAAGCCAAAAGACAGTCACCTTGGTATGTTGTAGCCTTCGGAATGATAGGAGCATCCCTGAGTGGGGTCACTTTTATCTCAGTTCCGGGATGGGTCGAGGCCTCCCAGTTCAGTTATATGCAGGTGGTATTCGGCTATATCCTCGGATATCTGGTGATAGGCACCGTACTCCTACCACTGTATTATCGACTCAATCTGACCTCCATATACACCTACCTCGGCGAGCGATTTGGCGATTACAGCTACAAGACAGGAGCCTCCTTTTTCCTTATTTCGAGAATTATAGGTTCCAGCTTCAGACTATTCCTCATCGCCAATGTTTTACAGGTTATATTGTTTGACGAATTGGGTATCCCTTTCTGGGCTACAGTCACTATGGCTATACTACTTATCTGGCTGTACACCTTTAAATCGGGTATAAAAACCATAGTGTGGACCGATACGCTTCAGACGCTGTTTATGCTTATCGCTGTTGGTGTAGCCCTGCTTTCTGTGTATGGCGATTTGGGTATTTCAGAAAAGGGGCTCATCTCCTACGTTTCGGAAAGCGAGCTCTCACAGATATTCTTTTTCGATGATTACAAAAGTGCTGACTACTTTTGGAAACAGTTTTTTTCAGGAGCCTTTATCGCCATCGTCATGACCGGACTGGATCAGGATATGATGCAAAAAAACCTCACTTGTCGAAGTCTTAAGGACGCACAAAAAAATATGTTCTGGTTTACAGTGGTACTCATTATGGTCAACTTCTTTTTTATGGTTCTCGGACTACTGCTTACAATATACGCCAGAAAAAATGGGGTAGACGCCCGCGGAGACGAGCTCTTTCCTGTTCTAGCCAAAGACCATCTCGGTCCTTGGATATTTGTCACCTTTCTCATCGGATTGATCGCTGCAGCATACAGCAGCGCCGATAGTGCCCTCACCTCACTCACAACCTCTTTCAGCGTAGATATACTAAATATTGAAAAACACAAAGACAAACAAAAGCAGGTCAGCATCAGAAAAAGGGTACACATACTCATCTCCGCTGTGCTCATACTGGTCATTGTGATATTCAAATACGTTATCAAAGACGAAAGCGTTATCGCAAAACTCTTCGTCTTTGCCGGATACACCTACGGACCACTATTAGGGCTATACACATTCGGATTGTTTACCCGCTGGAATGTAAAAGACAAATGGGTGCCCCTTGTGGCCATTGCTGCTCCCGTGCTGTCTTATTTTATCTCAGATGCAGTCGCAGAGCGATTTGGATTCGACTTTGGTTTCTTTATCCTCATCCTCAATGGCGCCATCACCTTTTTCGGACTACTTCTCTTGTTGGACACAAGCAGAAGATCTCAAGAAGAAAAACAAAACAATTTACCCGAAACACAAGTAATGTAAAAACCATTGTCTGTATCACTTAAAACACCTCTGTGTATTGCACGCTTCGGCAGTTACGCTTATCTTTGCACCCTAAAAACTGGAATTCAATGATCGAGATTACCTTACCCGACGGGTCTGTTAAGGAGTATCCCAAAAACACTACTCCTATGGATGTTGCCAAAAGTATCAGTGAAGGATTGGCGCGAAATGTGATATCTGCAAGCTTTAACGGCACCACGATAGAAACGGCAACTCCGCTTACCTCAAACGGTAATCTCGTATTGTACACTTGGAACAACGACGAAGGCAAAAAAGCATTCTGGCACTCCACTGCCCACGTACTCGCTCAAGCATTAGAAGAGCTCTACCCAGGTGTGAAACTGACTATTGGTCCGGCTATAGATCACGGTTTTTACTACGATATAGATCCGGGCGACCACACCATTTCGGAAAAAGACTTCCCGGATATCGAGAAAAAAATGCTCGAGATTGCCAGAGGAAAACACAATTACAATATGAGGTCGGTCACTAAAGCCGAAGCTCTAGAATACTATAAAAAACAAAACAACGAATACAAGCTAGAGCTGATAGAAAATCTTGAAGATGGCACTATCACCTTTTGCGACCACGACACCTTTACCGATTTGTGTCGGGGCGGACATATCCCCAATACCGGAATTATTAAGGCTGTAAAACTGCTCAATACAGCCGGAGCTTATTGGCGAGGTGACGAAAACAACACTCAGCTCACCAGAATATACGGTATCTCTTTCCCAAAACAGAAGGAGCTCACCGAATACCTTCAGTTGCTTGAAGAAGCCAAAAAACGAGATCACCGAAAACTCGGAAAAGAGTTGGAACTCTTCGCCTTTTCAAACAAAGTAGGACAAGGACTTCCCCTCTGGCTTCCCAAAGGAGCTGCATTGCGCGAACGTCTGGAAAATTTCCTGAAAAAAGCACAGAAAAAAGCAGGATACGAACAGGTCGTCTCTCCTCATATCGGTCAAAAAGAACTCTATGTAACCTCCGGACACTACGCCAAATACGGCGCAGACAGCTTTCAGCCTATACACACACCTCACGAAGGAGAGGAGTTTTTGCTAAAACCGATGAACTGTCCGCATCACTGTGAGATATTCAATGTAAGGCCGTGGAGTTACAGAGAACTGCCAAAACGCTATGCCGAGTTTGGCACGGTATACCGATATGAACAGAGTGGTGAGCTACACGGACTCACTCGAGTTAGGGGATTCACACAAGACGATGCACATATTTTCTGTACCCCCGATCAGCTAGACCAAGAGTTTAAAAACGTCATAGACCTGGTACTCTACGTATTCGGATCGCTCGGATTTGAAAACTTTACCGCTCAGGTATCCCTTCGCGACCCCGAAACTCCAGAAAAGTATATCGGAAGTGACGAAAACTGGGAAAAAGCAGAAAACGCCATTATCAATGCCGCAAAAGAAAAAGGACTCAATTACGTTATAGAAACAGGAGAAGCGGCATTCTACGGTCCTAAGCTCGACTTTATGGTAAAAGATGCACTAGGCAGAAACTGGCAGTTAGGCACCATACAAGTGGATTACAACCTTCCGGAGCGTTTTGATCTGACCTACAAGGGTAGCGATAACGAAATGCACCGACCTGTAATGATACACAGAGCCCCTTTTGGCAGTATGGAGAGATTTGTAGCCATCCTTTTAGAGCACACTGCCGGAAACTTCCCCTTGTGGCTAATGCCCGAGCAAGCTATTATTCTCTCTATCAGTGAGAAATACGAAAAATATACCGAAAAAGTTTTAAATTCATTAGAAAATTACGAAATTCGCGCCCTAGCCGATAACCGAAGTGAAACCATAGGTAAGAAGATTAGGGAAGCAGAGATGAAAAAAATTCCCTATATGCTTATCGTAGGTGAGAATGAGGAGAAGGAAGGTACTATTTCCGTTAGAAAACACGGAGGAGAAGATCTAGGAAGTATCAGTGTAGAGGCATTTGCAAAAATAGTGCAAGAAGAGATAAACCGAACTTTAAAGCAGTTTTAAGCAAGGTCAGCAACAGAGAAGTTTAATTAAAAATTTGTAAGCCATAGCAATTAAAAGAAGATTTAACAGAAATCGTCCGCCCCAGAGAGAGGACAAGAACCCGCACAGAACCAATCGGGACATCCGAGTGCCGGAGGTTCGTCTGGTAGGCGACAACGTAGAAACCGGGGTATACCCCACTAGGGAAGCACTGTCTAAAGCCGAAGAACTAGAACTAGATCTGGTGGAAATTTCGCCTAAAGCAGTCCCCCCTGTCTGTAAGATCATGGACTACAAGAAGTTCCTCTACGAACAAAAGAAGAGGGAAAAAGTTTTAAAGGCAAAGGCTGCCAAGATTGTAGTCAAAGAAATACGTTTCGGCCCGCAAACCGACGAACACGACTACGAGTTTAAAAAGAAGCACGGCGAGAAATTCCTCAAAGACGGAGCCAAACTAAAGGCTTATGTCTTTTTTAAAGGACGCTCTATAGTGTACAAAGATCAGGGAGAGATATTGCTGCTCCGCTTGGCTCAGGATTTGGAAGAGTACGGAAAAGTAGAACAGATGCCAAAGTTGGAAGGTAAGCGAATGACTATGTTTATCGCTCCCAAGAAAGTTAAGAAATAAGCGAAGTAATCATAATAATTAGGAAATTATGCCTAAAATGAAAACCAAATCCAGTGCTAAGAAGCGTTTTAAGCTTACAGGTTCTGGTAAAATTAAGAGAAAGCACGCTTTTAAAAGTCACATTCTGACTAAAAAGAGTAAAAAGCGTAAGCTCGCGTTAACGCACAGTACCTTGGTACACGACAACGACGTTAACAGCATTAAAGAACAATTGCGTCTTAAGTAATTAAGCGCTTGTTCCGGTTTTATAGTATTGTACAACCCTGGAGTCAGGCCAATTATTAAAGAATTCACCATTGCGAATTTATCGTTTTTAAGTGTGAATCGCCTGCTACAAAAAACAAAAGATTATGCCAAGATCAGTAAATTCAGTAGCCTCAAGAGCCCGCAGAAAAAAAATTATGAAGCAGGCAAAAGGCTACTACGGAAGACGTAAAAACGTTTGGACTGTTGCCAAGAATGCGGTTGAAAAAGCTATGCTCTATGCATACAGAGACCGCAGGAACAAAAAGAGAACATTTAGAGCACTTTGGATTACCCGTATCAATGCAGGTGCCAGATTGCACGGACTCTCCTACTCCCAGTTTATGGGTAAGCTCAAAGCCAATGATATCGAGCTAAACCGAAAGGTACTCGCGGACCTGGCTATGAACCACCCAGAGGCTTTCAAGGCTGTTGTAGACAAAGTAAAGTAAACGTTATTAACAAGATATATTTCGCTTATTTAATCCGGTCTTGAAAAAGGCCGGATTTTTTTTGCCTTCTACACTAATCCTCTCCCATCACCAACTCACCATCCCCCGGTATTGTGAGTACATTTACACTCACCTATTCCCTGAAAAATATCCACTCCCAGTGTAATCATATGCGTTCCGCCATTGTAGCTCATTATCGAATTAAGAGCCACCTGATAAGAATAGGCCGCATAAAAATTGCTTATTTTAACCCCTGCCATAGGTCCGATATTGAGCGGATTCAACAGCTGATCGTTCAGAAAGCGATACGAAATACCCGCCCAGTAATAGTCCTCAAAATCGTATTTCCGAAATTTGATACTGAGGTCGGTACTCGATCGACCGTCGTGTTCAAAGAGCTGAAAATAAAGTGAAGGTTCTATTTCAAACTCACTTCTCTTGTGCTTTCTAAAGCGATACCCGGTATACACAGAGTAATTTCTATAAATTCCCGAACTCATTACAGTAAACTGGTCCGTAGGCTTGTTTAAGAGATTAGCGACATTGAAGCTCAGGTAAAATTTCCTGTAGCGATACAGCACACCTATATCAAAATTGTGATTGTTTACCAGATGATCGCCATGAATACCAGGATCGGAAGGATCGAATTCTGAAACATCAATCTTAAACTGGTTGAAATTATAAGAGAGGGAAAACGACAGAAAATGGTTCTCATAGGTATCGAGAGTGAGGTGATGAGCATAAGAAAGTCGCCCTCCATACTGGCGAGTATAACCGTTTTTGTCGTTAAAGAACATAATTCCAACTCCCGATCGCATTCCCAACCGCACATCCCCTGCCAGCGACTGTGTGGCCGGAGCATCTTCTATGCCCACCCACTGTGCAACGCCATTGGCTCTTAGTTTGATATATTCCCCCATCCCGGCATAGGCAGGTGATATCAGGAACTCACTGTCCCCCAGATATTGGGTATATACCGGAAGTGAGAGCTCTTGGGCATAAAATTTCGCCGTGCAAAAAATAGCGAGTAAACCTAATCTTATTTTCATCGGCTTCCTTTTTGGAATACAAAGGTTTTTCATCTCCTGATAGCTGCACTCCTTTCAATATTGTTCCTACCTCCTTTCACAATTTATCTATACAGTGTGAAGTGGCCTACAAATTCTCTGTTATCTTTCTCATTGTTCAGTTTTAGGGTATACCAGTAATCGCCTGTAGGCAGGAGACTACCCTTGTAAACCCCATCCCATCCCGCACCCGGAGGGAGTTTTACGAGCTCTCTTCCATAGCGGTCGTATATAATGACCTTCATGCCGGGGTATGCTTCGATATTCTTTATCGTCCAACTGTCTTGATATCCATCGCCATTAGGTGTAAACACCTTCGGAATCTCTATATCCACAAAATCCATCGCTATAGTTGAAGAGAGTGTACAACCCTTGGCATCAGTTACAGATACCGTATAATTTGCAGACTGATATATGCGGTAAGTATTCACTTCTCCCAAACTATTCCCATTCACCTCATAGCGATAAGTTCCCCTACCTCCGGAAGCCACAGCTGTAATTTCGTTCAGTTCGTTCACTTCAAGACGGAGCTCTAGTGGCGCTATATCCTCTATTATAAACGACACTCCCTGTACACATCCGTTGGCATGGGTAACCTCTATCACATGCTCTCCCGAACCGAGGTTTGAATAGCTGTTTCCCATTTGTAAAGGTGCCCCATCCAGGCTGTACATCACCTGTCCTGACACTTCGGGATTTACTTCTACAACAACCCTATTCGACGTATATGCACCTTCACATTCATAGCTGATATCCACTACAGGCATTATATTCACCGGATTGGCAAGTGGAATTTCGTATGCGTACTCACAACCGACGGCATCTCTGATATAGATTACATTATGCTCTTCTCCCGAAAGTCCGAAAAATTCAAATTGATTATCCACAAAATTATCCTTGTAATTAAGACTGGTAGCATAAGGCGGTGTTCCTCCCGAAATATCAATCAACACTCGGGCATCGCGGTCGCCTACACAGACTTCTTGATCAACATTCTGCTCCTGTAACTGCACACTTATTGCATCGGGCTGGGAGATCTCAACATCCACACTCAGTTCACACTCCCTTTCATCTCTTACTATTACCGTATAAATTCCCGCTTCGAGATTATTGAATACTCCAGAGGTTTGGAACACTCCCTTCCCTGCTATGCCATAACGCAACTCTCCCAAACCACCGCTAGCCTGTACTGTAATACTTCCTGTAGCCTCACCATTGCACAATACATCAGTACGATCTATAAGCCGTATGTCACTCAGAACAGCTGCACCTCCTACCCCGGTTACGGTAATATTCTCCTCCATATCAAAACACAATGAACCTTCTTCCAACTCCTTAAAAACGGTATAAACCCCCGGTTCATCTATCGTAATGGTTCTCGTATTCCCAATCACTTGTCCCGTGTTGTCTTTCCAGGTATAGGCAGAAAAGCCTTCTCCGGCAACGAGTTCCATTTGCAGACATTGTAACACCTCGTCCCTTTCATAAATACAATGAGCCGTGTTGACCAGAAAATTCACCGACTCTTCTCTGCCTATATTACATCCATCCACTCCACTAAAACTGGCATCCTCCTGAACAATTCCGCTCTCCACACCCGTATAGGTGGCAAAAGCCTGGTTCTTTACAATATGAGAACAGGCTGCTGTAAATTTATTACAGTCCGTCGCTACACTTACCGAAATAACAATACTACCTTGTGCTCCCACCTTAAACTCTCCATCGTTATCGGCTATGCTAAACAACAATTCGCCACTTTCCTGATCGTACTGGTAACTAATCCCCTCACTGGTCGACTCCACCTGCACATCCTTATTGACTGTTACCGGAAGCAGGTCTCTTATCGTAAAATCACGAGCGTGGTCGTTTCCGGCATTTTCAAATTCTATGTGATAGTATATTTTAGATCCCATAGCCACCTCCTGGTCGGAAAGATTAGCTCCTGAAGCATCTCGAACCGATGTCATCATTCGTATATCCGGCTCGTAAATCTCTGCACTAAAGGCTACAAAAAAGGGAAAATAAGAGTCTTGATTAGTGGTAAACCTCATCGTGGCTTCAGTTTCATTATTATTGAGGAGGTCTACTGTAGATATAATTTTAGAATCATAACCCAAGGTATTCTCGCTATTGGGAATTCGATCGGTTAACTTCTGACCGTTTTTGGATATTTTGCTGTTAAAATAATTATTTGCAGCACTGACCTCATCGCTAATCCGGAAACTCCCGCGATCGGAATTTAGATAAAAACTATCTCCCGCAGCATTTTGATCCCCTTCGAGTGCAATGGTCATCAAATCTACCCTAACCGGACCGGTAGGATTGGTACTGAACCCTGAAATAGGAACATTGACAGACGGCACGCTAGACTGTACCCAAGAAAACCCATCGAAAGTAGTGATAAAACGAGCCGGAAGCGACTGATCTTCATAGACTACGAAGATGGTCCAGCCCGCTGAGGTACCTGTACCAAAAATAGTACTGGCTCCACTATACTTCCCTTCTGCCGCGTGTACATTGGCTACGGTATACTCTCCTTCTACATTGGGAAGATTTCCTAAAAGATCCGTAATATCGGCATAGCAGGCATAAGGGCTTCTCAATCTCACATTAGATCTATCTGAATCTTTCCCGTCAAAAACCACTTCCTTCGCCGTGATATCTCTGTAGACCGACTCTCCGGGGAGCTTGAGTTTCACTTCTTCTATCGCATGTCTTACACCAGTCTGCTCTTGGTTTTCAAAAGGGTAAATACCAGACCAGTACAGGGCGGCATACTTAATACTATAGCATCCGTCACTATCTACAATAGAAAGTGTAGCACTGCTGGAACTAAAAGTAAACTGGTCATCGTCAATATCGATATAACGCATATCCAGATTGTCGTTGAAGGTAGTACCACTATAAGGAGTTTCGGGAGATGCTCCTCCCTCTACATATCTGTTTAATATACCATTGGCAATCATGGTCATATTTCCCCTTACCTTTTCCTTATATTGCTCATTAAACTGCTTTAGTACCTGAGCCTGAAGCGCGGAAGTCAACAGAAAGGCCACGATAAAAAAGACAGCCCCAAACACAGTATTCTGCTTCATATTTCAACTTTTGTTGTTATCCCCGAATAGATCGGGTTTCTCAGGGGCCGTTTCTCTGGAAATCGGTACTGGGATTTGAAGTATGTGGTCTGCACCTACTTCAAGAGTATTATGTTATTGCTATTCTGCGACTGCTGATTTTAAATATATATCAACTATAATCACAAAAAATCAAATATACACAAATCAAAGACAGGTAGTGCATATAAAAAAACACCTTTCCCATTAAATATGTTGAGAATGTAACCAAATGGAATAAATATCGGTATAGTACGGAATACAGTAAGAAGAAGTAATCTCAAATACAGAGAAATAAGATACAATTTTAGTCCGTAGCTCCTAGACAAGAATGGTTTTCCCTTTGAACAACCTATCGGAAATCTTCCACGGAATAACTCTTTCTATCATAGAATACGTCTTATTCACCAAAAGTAAGGCTTTTTGGTGAATACAGTTGCCAAAAGTAAAAATATCCGAAAGTATCAACACGTATTATTCCTAATAATCTTATTGTGATATCGGAGGTTTCGGATTAAAAAACAACACAAACCCATCAGGTTTTCTGTTTTTTCCTTTTTGCGGCCGGGAAAAGAATATTGTTGAGTATGAGTCGGTATCCCGGAGAGTTTGGGTGCAGTTCGAGTTCGGTTTTAGGGTCGCCCACCCTGTGCTGATAGTCTTCCGGATCGTGCCCTCCGTAAAATGTAAAAAAGCCTTTCCCTTTTACACCGTGAATATACCTCGCTTCACCATTGGCCTTATTTTCTCCCAATATCAATACATTCGACTTGATTTCCGTTCGATTAAAACTGGTTGTTTGTCCCATAAACCCTTTTACCAGTGCGGTGTGATTTTGGCATAACATAGTAGGCACCGGATCCCACTTGGCCGAAAACTCCATCAGTGTAAAGTAGTCTACTTCTTTGGCAACCCTCCGCTTTTCCGTCATATCTATAGACGAGAACTCATAGACGTCTGGGTTGCGTTCTAAAGTAAAGCCAGTAAAGGCAAAGGTTTTGTTGTAATCGATCTTCGACTGATAGTTGGGTGTAGAAGGGTCTCCGTCAAACATAGGCTCACATATATCCACTCCTTCTGCCGAAAGAGCTATATCAAAACTATCGGTAGCCGAGCACATGGCAAACATAAAGCCCCCACCGACCACAAAATCGCGTATCTTAAGTGCTACGGCGAGTTTGGAGTCGGAAACCTTGCTATATCCCAATCGCTTTGCACGTTCTTCTTCTTCCTTTTTTTGTTGAATATACCAAGGAGCCATTTTATAGGCTCTGTAAAACTTTCCGTACTGTCCCGTAAAATCCTCATGGTGTAGATGAAGCCAATCGTACATCGGCAATTTGTCGGCCAGAACTTCTTCGTCATACACTAAGTCGTAGGGTATCTCTGCATAGGTAAGCACCATGGTTACCGCATCGTCCCAAGGCGGATTGTCTTTGGGCGAATAGACCACGATTTTAGGTGCCTTTTCCAACACCACTGCATTCTGATTTTTTGCAGGACTACTTATCTCATTCAGAATATTGACAGCTTCACTGTCGGAAAGCAATTCGTAAGAAACACCTCGTATGGTACATTCTTTTCTCAACTCCTCAGATTCAGGTAGTAGAAAAGCCCCTCCTCTGTAATTGAGCAACCACTGTACTTTGACGTTTTTAGACAGACTCCAATAGGCTATACCATAGGCCTTGAGATGGTCTTTCTGCAAATCGGCATCCATTGGAATAAGCACGTGAGCCGCATAGGCAGAATACATTCCACTGCACAGCAGTACGATGAAAACGCCCTTTTTCAGCCATTGGTCAAAATTCATATTCAAAACTTTTCTCAAAGTTAACGAACTCGTTTAAACTTTTTCCAATGGGTTAATAATCTTTTACCTTACAGTCTATCAGAACGGAACATCATCATCTCCGGGTGCGTCGTTTATCGAACTTCCAAAAGCATCTTCCGCAGAAGGGAAAGCTCCGGGATTAAAGCCATTGTCGTCAGCATCGTTCATTTTGGACTGGAATTCAAAAGGAGAATCGAAATCGTCGAGGTTGTCAAATTTACCGAGATGTCCAATAAACTTCAAGCGGATATTGTCCAGACCACCATTACGGTGCTTGGCTACGATAAATTCTCCCTGCCCTTCGGTTGGCGAACGTTCTTCGTCATCCCATTCATCGATCTTGTAGTATTCAGGTCTATAGATAAACGACACTATATCCGCATCCTGCTCAATAGCTCCTGATTCCCTGAGGTCTGAGAGCAAGGGGCGCTTACTTCCTCCTCTGGTCTCAACGGCTCGCGACAACTGAGAGAGTGCTATCACCGGTACGTTCAGTTCTTTTGCCAATGCCTTGAGGTTACGCGATATAGTTGAAATCTCCTGTTCTCTATTTCCCCCTTTTTGAGAACCTCCAGCAGTCATCAACTGAAGGTAGTCTATAATGATCAACTTGATTCCGTGCTGAGACGCCAGTCTTCTGGCCTTGGCTCGAAGGTCGAAGATCGAAAGCGAAGGGGTATCATCTATAAACAACGGAGCCTTTTCCAGGGCCTTTACCTTTACATTGAGCTGTTCCCACTCGTGTTTTTCCAATTTACCGGTACGCAGCTTTTCAGAAGACAAACCGGTTTCTGAAGATATCAGACGGGTAATGAGTTGTACAGACGACATTTCGAGCGAGAAAAAAGCGACGGGGATGTTGGAATTCACCGAGATATTGCGTGCCATAGATAAAGTGAGTGCCGTTTT
This sequence comes from Sinomicrobium sp., assembly GCA_029266035.1. Lineage (GTDB taxonomy): Bacteria > Bacteroidota > Bacteroidia > Flavobacteriales > Flavobacteriaceae > Sinomicrobium. The sequence goes on along the minus strand of JAJUFH010000007.1, from coordinate 46,033 downwards.
TCCCATACCTGGTCGGGCAGCAACGATAATCAGGTCGCTGGGCTGCCAACCCGACGTAAGTTTATCGAGTTTGTCAAAACCGGAAGGAATTCCGCTCAAGCCTTCTTTATTCGATATCTCCTCTATCTTTTTCTTAGCCTGCATAACGAGACTTTGTGCACTCTCAGAGGATTTCTTTATGTTGCCCTGAGTCACCTCGTACAATTTAGCCTCAGCACTGTCGAGCAAGTCGAATACATCGGTAGTCTCGTCGTAGGCTTCTTCTATAATCTCCGCAGAAATCTTGATAAGACTGCGCTGAATAAACTTCTGAAGTATGATTCGAGCGTGAAATTCGATATGCGCTGAAGAAGATACTTTTTGGGTGAGCTGGATAAGGTAATAATCTCCACCGGCGCTCTCGTGTGTTCCGTCCTTTTTTAACTGAGCGGAAACGGTGAGCAGATCTATGGGTTCGGTATTCTCAAACAGTTTGACAATAGCTTCGTAGATCAGTCGGTGTGAATCTCTGTAAAAGGCATCGGGGTGTAACATATCTATCACCTCATCGACCCCCTTCTTGTCGATCATCATTGCACCAAGCACTGCCTCTTCAAGGTCTACAGCTTGAGGAGGTATCCTTCCCTTTTCCAATGGGATAACGTTTGTCTTTCCCGAAAACTCTAATGCTTTCCCTATTTTGATTCCCGATACAGAGCCTGTTTTTTCCATAGATGCGAATGTAAAAAATGCAATTTCAACTCACCCTAAAAAAGGATAATTAATATCACCAGCTAATAAACATTTAAGGTGTTAACAAGTTACAACTTTATGTTCATAACGTAAAAAAAACCGAAGCTCACTACCCCGGTTTATCTGTTTTCTCGGATATTCACCCGAGATGAAAAGTTAATATTTTAAAGTACTCAGTCTTTGTACACTCCCATTCTGGAATATTTGTCCATACGTTCTTCTACCAACTCTTCCGGGCTCAGCTTTTTAAGGTCTTCATAGTTCTCAATAATAGCTTGAGCAACGGTTTTAAAGGTAGTTTCCCTATCTGAATGGGCACCTCCAAGGGGTTCTTTAATGATATCGTCTACGAGGTGTAATTTTTTCATATCCTTAGCCGTGAGTTTTAATGCCTCGGCCGCTTGTTCTTTGTATTCCCAACTACGCCACAGTATAGACGAACAGGATTCTGGCGATATCACCGAATACCAAGTGTTTTCCAACATGAGTACTCTGTCTCCCACACCTATTCCGAGAGCTCCTCCAGAAGCTCCTTCTCCTATAATCACAACTATAACAGGCACTTTGAGGCGAGTCATTTCCAGTATATTTCGGGCAATAGCTTCTCCTTGTCCACGCTCTTCTGCTTCAATTCCGGGATAGGCACCGGGAGTATCTATAAGAGTTACCACCGGCAAACCGAATTTTTCTGCCATTTTCATCAGCCGCAAGGCTTTGCGATAACCTTCGGGATTGGCCATTCCAAAATTTCTGTACTGTCGGGTTTTGGTATTGTATCCCTTCTGCTGACCGATAATCATAAAACTCTGGCCCTCTATCTTACCGAGCCCCCCTATCATCGCTTTGTCGTCTTTTACAGTGCGATCGCCGTGAAGTTCCAAAAAGGTATCTCCACATATCGCCCTGACATAATCGAGGGTGTACGGACGCGAAGGGTGACGCGATAACTGCACCCGCTGCCATGCCGTTAAATTCTTGTATATATCCTTTTTGGTCTGTGCCAGCTTTTTATCTATCTGCTTGCAAGTCTCGGTAACATCCACATCACTCTCTTCTCCAATAACGCGGCATTTGGACAACTGTTCCTCCAACTCTTTGATGGGTAGTTCAAAATCCAGATATTCCATTATCTCTTATATTTTGATTTAATTGAGCCTACAAACTTAAGCATTTTTTTGTGTCTGTTTTACCATTGGTTGCGATTTATAATATCAACACACTCCCATTCCCGGAGAGCCTCCCATATTTTTATCACCTCCCAATCCTTTCCTCTTTTTCACATTATCGCGCTGTTTAAGAATAGCGTTTCCCACTACTGTCGATAAAATAATGATACCTCCTATATAAAAGCCGGAACTCATTTTCTCTGAATCCCCCAACACAAAAAAAGCTAATAATATACCGTAAACAGGCTCCATATTAATAGTGAGCATCACCGTGTACGGACTGAGATGCTTCATCACTTTTACCGACGAAATCACAGCATAGGCCGTACATACAGAAGCCAGAACAAGCAGGTAAATCCAATCTGAAACAGATAAGACAAAGAAATCTCCAGTAAAAATATCACCGGGAAGTACCACCGACAAAAAGAGTACTCCTGCGAGCAATTCGTAAAAAGAGATTACCGAAGGGCGGTACTGTTTTGCAAACTTGCCGTTCAACAATGAGAAGATGGACGACAACAGTGCTGCCAGCAAGGCTAACAATATGCCTTCTACATACGACGATTCTACTCGAAAAATAAGATAGAGACCGAAAATCACCACCAGTCCCAAAGCCATTTCATACCAAATAGGCTTCCTTCGATACCAAATAGGCTCCAGTATGGCTGTAAACAGAGCTCCTGTTGATATGGTAGCTAGAGTCACGGAAACATTAGACCATCTGATGGCTGTAAAAAACAGCACCCAATGTAATGCCAGTACTATTCCGGCCAGTATAAAACCCAGCAATGCCTTTCGAGAAACGCGCCACGAAAGCTTGTTGTATCCCATATACATCCCTACAAAGGCTACTGCTAACAGCATGCGATACCACACCAAAGGTATGGCATCGACGGTAATAAGCGCTCCCAACACGGCCGTAAACCCCCAAATAAAGACTACAAAATGAAGGTGGAGATGGTTTTTCTGATTATCGTTTAGCATTGTTCAGCAGATAAATAGCAAGTACACCAAATATGAGGTTAGGCACAGCAGCAGCAAGAAAGGGCGAAAAGCCCGACTGCTCTGCCATAGTTCCGAATATTCTATCGAAAAAAATGAATATAAATGCCAGGGCAATCCCCAAAGCGAGATTGACTCCCATCCCACCTCGTTTCTTCCTCGAGGATACCGCCACCGCAATAATGGTAAGTATAAAAGCCGAAACCGGCAGACCCCAGCGTTTGTACTTGACCAAAAGGTAGGTGTTGATATTAGACGATCCTTTCTTTTGTTCCTTTTCAATAAAATCGTTGAGCTCAAAAAGATTTTTGGTCTCCGCGATATAAGATACCGGGGTAAGGTCGTCTAGATTAAATTCGAATAAGGTATCCAATCTACTTTCTTTATGCAGTATATCATCTTCAGGACCTATCTCCCGTTTTACATAAGACGACAAGCGGTACACACTGTCATTTTCTACCCACCGTATATTTCTAGCCGACAATTTATAGATAAGCTGCTCACCTTCAAAGTGTTCGAGAGTAAAATTGTACCCTATTTTATTTTTCGGATCAAAACTGCTCACATAAATAAAATCGTTGTCGTTGATCTGATTGTACAAATTGGTGGTCTGTCTGTCTTGTGCTCCTCTTTTGAGATATTTATAATAAAACTCTTTATACCCCTTACTGGCTTCAGGAACGATAAACATTCCCATTACAAAGGCTATCATAGCCACAACAGCTGCCCCTAGCAGATAAGGTCTCAAAAATCGGGTATAGGGAACCCCCGAACTCAGTATAGCCGTAATCTCGGTATTGTTGGCAAGTTTGGAGGTAAACCAAATTATAGACAAAAACAGAAAAATGGGAAACAAGAGATTGGCAAAATAAAAGGTAAAATTGATATAGTATTTTACAATTTCCGCAGTAGGAGCCTCCTGCTCTATCATTTTGCCCACCTTTTCTGAAAGGTCGATCATAATACCTATGGGAATAAACAGCAACAACATTACCGTAAAAGTTCCCAAGTATCTTTTTATGATATACCAGTCTAATATCTTCATGCGAATAAATTCAGTTTAAATCTCCGATACTGACAAGCGCTCATCCCTCATTACAATCGTTCTGTGAGTTTCCTCACCATCACGTTTTTCCAGTTGTTAAAATCTCCTTCCAGAATATGTTTTCTGGCTTCTCTCACAAGCCACAGGTAAAACCCGAGGTTGTGAATGGTCGCGATTTGCTTACCGAGAAATTCATTGGCAGCAAAAAGATGTCTCAAATAAGCTTTAGAATATTGGGCGTCTACAAAAGTAATACCCATTTCGTCTACGGGAGAAAAATCGTCCTCCCATTTCTTGTTTTTGATATTGATAATGCCATTGGCCGTAAACAACATTCCGTTACGAGCATTTCGGGTGGGCATCACACAGTCAAACATATCTACCCCAAGAGCTATATTCTCGAGAATATTGGCCGGTGTCCCCACTCCCATAAGATAACGCGGCTTGTCGGTGGGAAGTATATCGCAGACCACTTCGGTCATAGCGTACATCTCTTCTGCCGGTTCTCCTACCGAAAGACCGCCTATGGCATTGCCCTCGGCACCTGCTTCTGCAATGTATTCTGCCGACTGCCTTCTCAAATCTTTGTATACCGACCCCTGAACAATGGGAAAAAGAGATTGGCTGTAATCGTATTTTTCCGGCACCTTCCCGAGGTGTGCTATACAGCGATCCAGCCAACGGTGAGTCATATGCATAGAGCGTTTGGCATAGTTGTAATCGCAGGGATAGGGCGTACATTCGTCAAACGCCATAATGATATCTCCTCCTATGCTTCGCTGTATCTCCATAGCCCTTTCTGGTGAGAAAAAATGGTAAGAGCCATCGATATGCGACTTAAATTTAACTCCCTCTTCCTTGATCTTCCTATTGGCAGAAAGCGAATACACCTGATACCCACCACTATCGGTCAGTATATTTCTATCCCATCCCATAAACTTGTGTAGTCCTCCGGCTTTTTCAAGAATATCGGTCTGTGGCCTGAGATATAAATGGTAGGTATTCCCGAGAATAATATCTGGATTGATATCTTCCTTCAGTTCGCGCTGGTGCACCCCCTTTACCGATGCCACAGTACCTACGGGCATAAAAATAGGGGTTTCTATCACCCCGTGTGCCGTGGTAATCTTCCCAGCTCTGGCCTTGCTACCAGGATCTTTCGCCAATAACTCAAACTCCATATAAAACAAATTCAATCAGGCGGCAAAGATACAGATTATGCACAAATGAGAAGTCAACTCTTTCTCATTACAACAGATACTTTTTTAGTGACTATTGTCCACTACACTTTTCGCCCACAATTTCAAATAAAATAAAATAAAAACCGGAAAATTATTGTTCAAAGCACTCAATCTAACCTAGAAATCCTTTGAGGGATACTTTTTTAAGGCTATTTTTGCCGGGAATTAATTCAACTCATCAAAATGTCTAATATTCAACAACTAAACGACTTAGCAACGCAGGTTCGCAGAGATATACTGCGAATGGTACACCAAGTAAATTCTGGACATCCAGGAGGTTCTTTAGGGTGTACAGAATTTTTTGTGGCTTTGTACAACGAAATTATGGAACTGAACGATCAGTTCGACATGGACGGTATAGGAGAAGATCTCTTCTTTCTCTCTAATGGGCATATCTCTCCGGTATACTACAGTGTACTAGCTAGAAGAGGATATTTTCCGGTAAAAGAACTCAACACCTTCCGCAAGATCGATTCCCGATTGCAAGGCCACCCTACCACACACGAAGGGCTGCCAGGAATACGCATCGCTTCAGGTTCTCTCGGACAAGGAATGTCGGTTGCCATAGGCGCTGCACTGGCTAAAAAGCTCAACAAAGACGAGCATTTGGTGTACAGTTTGCACGGCGATGGAGAACTTCAAGAAGGGCAAAATTGGGAAGCCATTATGTATGCCTCCGGAAACAAGGTAGACAACTATATCGCAACGGTAGACTACAACGGAAAACAGATAGACGGAGCCACAGACGACGTATTACCACTGGGAGATCTCAGAGCTAAGTTCGAAGCATTCGGATGGGATGTTTTGGAAGTTGAAAACGGAAACGATATCGAAGCGGTGATCAAGGGATTGAAAGAGGCTAAAAACAGAACGGGAAAAGGCAAACCGGTTTGTGTATTGCTACATACCGTAATGGGACATGGAGTTGATTTTATGATGCACACTCATGCATGGCACGGAAAAGCGCCAAACGACGAGCAACTCGAAAAGGCACTGGCGCAAAATCCCGAAACCTTGGGGGATTATTAATCATCCACAAAACAGAAAACTGAAATGAAAAAATATACAGATACAGGAAAAAAAGACACCAGAAGTGGATACGGTGCGGGAATGACGGTTCTCGGGCGAACTAATCCCAATGTGGTAGCCCTATGTGCCGACCTTATTGGATCGCTAAAAATCCAAGAATTTATCGATGAAAATCCAGAGCGCTTCTTTCAGGTGGGTATAGCCGAAGCCAATATGATGGGTATTGCGGCCGGACTTACCATAGGGGGAAAAATTCCGTTTACCGGTACCTTTGCCAATTTCTCTACCGGAAGGGTATACGATCAAATACGGCAATCTATTGCCTACTCTGGCAAAAATGTAAAGATATGTGCTTCTCATGCCGGACTCACCCTAGGTGAAGACGGGGCTACTCACCAGATATTAGAAGACATCGGACTGATGAAAATGTTGCCCGGAATGACAGTGATCAACCCCTGCGACTACAACCAGACCAAAGCGGCTACCATTGCCATCGCCGAGCACGAAGGGCCTGTATACCTCCGTTTCGGACGTCCTGCCGTGGCCAACTTTACTCCCGAAGATCAGAAATTTGAAATTGGAAAAGCGCTGATGCTCAACGAAGGTACCGATGTAACCATCGTAGCTACCGGCCATTTGGTATGGGAGGCTCTTATAGCAGCAGAAGCCCTCGAAAATCGCGGAATCTCTGTAGAAGTCATAGATATTCACACCATCAAGCCTTTGGACGAAAAAGCTATTTTGGATTCTGTAGCCAAAACCGGATGTATCGTCACTGCAGAAGAACACAATTACTACGGCGGACTCGGAGAAAGTGTATCCAGAGTACTTGCTCAAAACCGTCCCGTACCACAGGAATTTGTAGCTGTAAAAGATTCTTTCGGAGAAAGTGGTACTCCTGCTCAACTGATGGAAAAATACGGTCTGAACAATAAAGCTATTGTAAATGCCGTTGAAAAGGTACTGAAAAGAAAATAACAGAACACCTCCCCGGACTGAGAAATCATCCGGGGAATTTAAACTGTACCTATGAAAAAAACACTTTTGATTATTGCTGCGCTACTGGTATATGCTGCCGGATATTCTCAGATAGACTTTGGAGTAAAAGCTGGATTTAACTACAACAAGACAGGTAAACTAAAAGATCAAGCTTCTGATGTTCTCTCCGGAGGTAAAGGAAAAGCAGGATATCACGTAGGAGTATGGCTCAGAGGTAATGTCCCGATTATCGGATTGTATGTACGCCCTGAGTTTATGTACACCCAAATTAGCAGCCAATACGAATTTGGCGGACAACGCGGCAATTTTGATCTGCAAAAACTGGATGTACCCATTTTGGTAGGGAAAAAATTTCTCGGATTTGCACACGCCTTTATCGGACCCTCATTCCAATTTGTAGTAGACTCCGATTTCGATGTCGACGATATAGAAGATGTCGATACCGACGGCTTTACGCTCGGCATGCAAATGGGGCTGGGCGTAGAATTAGGGAGCCTAGGGCTCGACGTACGATGGGAAAGGGGACTGTCAAACTCCGAAGCCGATATAGTGCGAAACAACAGCGAAAACCTAAAGATAGACAGCAGGCCAAACCAGGTCATCTTTGGGCTCTCTTATAAGTTTTAAAGACAGAACGAAGAACTCTAAACAAAAAAAGCGACCGGTACAAAACCGGTCGCTTTTTTTTATTTTAAAAATTTTTCTCTACTACTCCTCAGCTTCTCCTTCCCTCACACGGAAGAGCTCTATGCTAAAGGCAATGGGAGAATATGAAGGGATGCTTCCCTGTCCGGTATAATACCCCAATGCAGCCGGCATAAAGACCAAGCCAACACCGTAGTTTCCTGAATAAAGATACGTCCCGTCTTCTTCGTCAACAATAATCTCTCCACCAGATTTTAAATAGGGCATAAATTCAGAAAAACCTTGTACCACATTGTTCAAATCAAACCACACAGGAACATTACTGCGATCGAAAACCGCATCGTTCAAACGGAATCCTTTATATCTCACTAAGGCTGAATCTGTTTTTTCAGGAGCTTCCTGATCTCCCTGTCGTGCTACCAGGTAATACATCTTGTGATCTAGAGGTTCGTCCTCGCCGATTTCAATCGGAATAACGGTATCTTTTACCTGATCGATTAACGGAATCTTATCGCTGTTTTCCCCACCGATAGAATCTATTACTATTTTATAATCAAAATCTTCCAGCTCACCAGAAGCTGCAGCTTCAAACTCTTCGTAATTGTAAAAATGCGTGCTGAGATAATCTCTGATATCACTATCGTTCTCGGCTTCCACTTCTACAGGGTCTCTCACTTCTATCCGACCTCCGTCGTCGTCTTTTTTACAGGAATACAACAGGGTTAGCGTTCCAACCACTGCCAAACCTAATCTATTAATCTTCATCATTGTTCAAAAAATTGAATGCGCAAGATACAATTTTCTGTACATTTGTTTTATTAATTAATGTAGATTTTCCTTTTCTCATGCGTATCGACAAGTATTTGTGGTGTGTGCGCTACTACAAGACCAGAAATATAGCCACCGAAGCCTGTAAAAAGGGACATATAGAAATCAACGGGCAGAAGGTAAAGCCTTCACGAGAAGTATATCCGGGCGACAAGATTGTTTTGCGGAAAAACCAGATTGACTACCAGCTCACCGTACTCGATATTCCGCAGAGCAGGGTAGGTGCAAAACTAACCGATATATACCGTACCGATACCACTCCGAAAGAAGCTTTCGAAAATATAGAATTGCTCAAATACGCCAAAGATTACTACCGAAAAAAAGGAACTGGCAGACCCACCAAAAAAGACAGAAGAGATATTGATGACTTTCTCGATGAAGAGCCCGATTAAAATTCCGTTTTAATCAATACCTTTGTATAGGAATTTCAAATAGGAGTTATGACCACTGTTGAAAATAAAATACTGAGCCACGAAGAAATAGAACACAAAGTAAAAAGGATCGCATACCAGATATACGAGACCTTTGTCGATGAAGACGAAATTATCATCGCTGGAATAGTTTCGGGTGGACTCACCTTGGCTGAAAAAATTGCAGGGGTATTTTCTGAGATTTCAGATATTCCCGTAAGTCTTTGTGAAGTGCGTATCGACAAAAAAACTCCGACCAACCCTATAAGCACTTCACTTTCTGAAGAAGTCTATCGAGACAAAGCCGTTGTTTTGGTAGACGATGTACTCAACTCAGGCTCTACCCTGATATATGGAATAAAGCACTTTCTCAACGTTCCGTTAAAAAAATTAAAGACTGCCGTACTGGTAGATCGCAATCACAAGCGCTATCCTGTAAAGGCCGATTTCAAAGGAATTTCACTGTCTACTTCCCTACAAGAACACGTGAATGTAGAGTTTTCCGATAGCGGAAATGTAGCTTATCTGCGCTAACACCAAAGCTAAAAATATAACTGGAAGCAAGGATATCAGGAAATACGCGATGCGATGTCGTCGACTATTTCCGAAATTGTCTTGCCGTCAACTTCAACGATATGAGGCGCCCTTAGATAGTACGCATTGCGTTCAAAGAGATGCTTGCGAATAAAATCTTCCAGCTCTTCCTCGGAAAGACGTTGTAGCAATGGACGATGTTGTTTTTCCCTACTCAACCTCTTAACGAGCTCCCCTACCGATGCCTTCAAATAGAAAACATTGGCCGTAAGTTCTAGCAAAACATCCGTATTCCTACCGTAACAAGGAGTACCCCCACCCAGTGCTACGACGGTATCTTCTGCATTAGTGAGCAATATTTCCATATAGCGACTCTCGGCTTTCCTAAAGTATATCTCCCCTTTCTCAGAGAAAATACTCGAGATAGATTTTTCTTCCTTTTCCTCTATAAAATCGTCCAGATCTACAAATTTTAAAGACAGTTTTTCAGCCAGTTCTCTGCCTACTGCACTTTTCCCACTCCCCATATATCCTATCAATACAAGCACCATATACTTTAATTTATTTAAAAACAATACGTTATATTACTCTCGTAAAAAAAAGACAAATTTATATCAAAATCAGCTTGAAAAATAAATAATTGCTCTTATATTTGCACCCGCCTACCGAAAAGGAGGTTTACCTTCATACAAGAAGGTATTTTAATGTTTAAACCGTTTTGTTTCAAGACCTGGTAGCTCAGTTGGTAGAGCATCTCCCTTTTAAGGAGAGGGTCCTGGGTTCGAGCCCCAGCCAGGTCACATTATTATCATCAAACGATTCGGCGTTTTTGATGAGTGTTCTTTTTTAATAATTTAATCTTACGACCTGGTAGCTCAGTTGGTAGAGCATCTCCCTTTTAAGGAGAGGGTCCTGGGTTCGAGCCCCAGCCAGGTCACACATCATGTAAGCTCACGTGGTGGAATTGGTAGACACGCCATCTTGAGGGGGTGGTGTCCATTTGGACGTGCTGGTTCGACTCCAGTCGTGAGCACTTTAAAAGGCGGTACAGCAAATGTATCGCCTTTTTTATTACAAGATTGTCTCACCCTAAAAGAGCTATACAAAAAAGGCCACCCAAAAAAATACTCTGGTGGCCTTTTCTGCGTCTATAAACGATGTTATTAAGCTTTCCCCGCAGCGATAAGGTTAAGTGCAGAACCGGCTTTAAACCAGCCTATTTGTCCTTCGTTATAGCTGTGATTTGTTTTGATTACATCTTTACTTCCGTCTTTGTGAACAATCTCTATAGTAATCTGTTTACCGGGAGCAAAGGCTTCGAGATCGATCAAATTAAAGGTATCGTCCTCTTGAATCAAATCGTAATCGGCCTCGTTGGCAAAGGTAAGTGCCAGCATTCCCTGTTTTTTGAGATTGGTTTCGTGAATACGGGCAAACGATTTCACCAGTACTACTTTCACCCCCAAGTGGCGAGGCTCCATCGCAGCGTGTTCTCTAGAAGACCCCTCTCCATAGTTGTGGTCGCCCACTACAATAGTAGGTACTCCTGCAGCTTTATAAGCCCTTTGAGTATCTGGCACTCCGCCGTACTCACCAGTAAGCTGGTTTTTTACGAAATTAGTCTTTTTGTTATAGGCATTGACTGCACCTATCAAACAGTTGTTGGAAATATTGTCTAAGTGTCCGCGATAGCGCAACCATGGTCCCGCCATAGAGATATGATCGGTAGTACATTTTCCAAAAGCTTTGATCAGCAATTTGGCACCTGTAATGTTTTTACCATCCCAGGGCTCAAAAGGCGACAGCAACTGCAAGCGTTCTGAAGTAGGTGAAACCACTACATCGACACCACTACCATCTTCTGCAGGAGCTTGGTAACCTGCATCCTCAACTGCAAAACCTTCAGGTGGCAATTCGTAACCTCTCGGTTCATCGAGCATTACTTCCTCTCCGTCTTCATTGATCAGCTTGTCTTTTAGCGGATTAAAATCGAGTCTACCGGAAATAGCAATTGCGGTAACCAATTCCGGCGATCCTACAAATGCTAGAGTATTAGGGTTACCATCCGCTCGCTTGGCAAAGTTTCTGTTAAATGAATGCACTATGGTATTGCGCTCTTCCTTCTCCGCTCCTTCTCTATCCCACATCCCGATACACGGTCCGCAAGCATTGGCAAATACCGTAGCTCCGATTTTATCAAAAGTATCGATAAACCCGTCCCTTTCTATGGTGTAGCGCACCTGTTCAGAACCAGGAGTTATGGTAAAATTCGATTTTGTTTTGAGCTTTTTATCAGACACCTGTTTAGCCAAAGATGCCGCTCTGGAAATATCCTCATAAGAAGAGTTTGTACAAGATCCTATCAGTCCGTATTCCACTTTAAGCGGCCAGTCGTTCTCTTTTGCCGCTTCTTTCATTTTTGAAATAGGCGTAGCGAGGTCCGGTGAAAAAGGGCCGTTTAAGTGAGGTTCCAATTCGCTGAGGTTAATCTCGATTACCTGATCGAAATACTGCTCCGGATTTGCGTAAACTTCAGCATCACCGGTAAGGTGTTCTTTAACGGCATTTGCCGCATCGGCAACATCGGCACGTCCGGTAGACCTCAAGTAGCGATCCATAGAGGCGTCGTATCCAAAAGTAGAAGTAGTAGCTCCTACCTCAGCTCCCATATTACAGATGGTTCCCTTACCTGTACAAGACATAGCTTCGGCACCTTCTCCAAAATATTCTATGATGGCTCCTGTCCCTCCTTTTACGGTGAGGATTCCCGCCACTTTAAGTATTACATCTTTTGGAGCGGTCCATCCGGAAAGCTTTCCGGTGAGTTTTACTCCTATCAGTTTAGGAAACTTCAATTCCCACGGCATTCCAGCCATAACGTCTACAGCGTCAGCTCCACCCACACCAATAGCAATCATACCTAATCCTCCGGCATTAACGGTATGCGAATCCGTCCCGATCATCATACCTCCGGGGAAGGCGTAATTTTCGAGTACTACCTGGTGAATAATCCCTGCACCCGGCTTCCAGAAACCAATTCCGTACTTATTGGATACCGATCCGAGAAAATCAAACACCTCATTACTGGTTTCATTGGCTCGTTTAAGGTCTTTGTCTGCCCCTACTTTTGCCTGAATCAGGTGATCGCAATGCACTGTAGTAGGCACTGCAACTTTGGGTTTTCCAGCACGCATAAACTGCAACAGTGCCATCTGAGCAGTAGCGTCCTGACAGGCTATCCTATCTGGAGCAAAATCTACGTAATCCACACCTCTCTCAAATGCTTTTTCGGGAATATTATCCCACAGGTGAGCATATAAAATCTTTTCAGCTAAGGTCAAGGGCTTTCCAACAAGCTTTCGGGCACTATTTACCCTTTCAGCCATTTCCGCATAGACCTTTTGAATCATATCAATATCAAAAGCCATCGTTTATATTTTTTATTTTGAAAGTCCAGCAAATGTACGAAACCGCCAACACTTTTGAAAGTTTTTAATATATGCTTTTATATAACGAATAATTCTCAGCATTTACAACTAAAACCCTTTTATTTTTACACATTCAGCATTTTTAAGCTATAAAAATACAAAGTTGTTAATAACAGAGCTTTCACCCGGTCAAAAACAACTTATTGATTTTATTTATAAAGAGATAATAAAAGAAAATCGGACTGTGCTATCAGTCCGGCCATTGAAACACAATTTCTCTTTCGATATCCGGGTGCAAGCTGTAATGCACCGGACAGGTGCGCGCTGTGTTTTCGAGTATTTTTTGGGCTTTGTCTCCCGGGTTTGTATTGAAATTAAACACCACTTTAATCCCCGATATCCTTCTCGGTCCGGCCGACATTGTTTTGGTTACTTCCGCCTCTGTTCCGGCTAAGTCTACCTCCAGTTCGCGGGCTTTGATTCCCATTACAGTAAGCATGCAACTCGCCAGTGCTGTGGCAACCGTATCGGTAGGAGAAAAGGCTTCTCCTCTCCCGTTGTTGTCAGTAGGCGCATCGGTTACAAAAGTATTTCCCGAAGCGATATGCTCACAGGAAGTACGCAGTTCTCCTTGATAAATTACCTTTGATGTCATAAACAATCTCGTTATTCAAGCGCTTCGGCATTGGGCATTCGTTGATTAGCCCACTCTCTCATCTGTTCAACTTTAATTCTTAGCCTCTTCTATTTCCAAATTATCCGTATACCTCACTATATAGGCTCCGTTATTGTAATAGCCCCCTCCATTCGCTTTCTCGTGATATTTAAACTTGTTCTCCACATATTGAGTTTCACCGATCTCCGATACGGTGTCAAACAGGTCTTTGTTGTACGCCAATCTCAAAATGACATCGAGAGTGAGGTCATATCCCCTTACGGCATACCGGTTTGGAGAGATTCCGAATTTCCTCTCATAAGCTTGCGAGAAGGTGCTGTTCTCCGACGACATTTTATCTACTGCCGGATAGTGGAAGTGGAGATTTGCCAAATAAAAATTGGAAATACTCTCTGCCTCGTATGCACTTCCCTTTTTTGTAGTGTACATCACAATTTTATGTTCGTCAGATCGGGCAGAGTTCAGTATTCCGGTTATATTGGTCAGCAAGACAATATCGTTGGTCTCTACGATAACTCTATTTTCCAAAGTATTGCTGAGCAACTTTTTAAGATCGTCCAATCGAATGTATTTGTCTTCGGTAGGAGAGAGCACTTTTGCACCCGGCAATACTTGCTTTAAACTCGCCAATGCAGCCGCGTTTTTAGAATCCGCGATAATGACATGCTGTTTACCTTCACTTCCAGCTCTGAGAAAATTAAGCATTTTTTCTCTTAGCACATTGTCGTCTGGCACTGTTTGAAAAACATTTGATGCGGCTTTTATATCACCTGAAAAAGGCAAAAAGACAGGGGTGTGTTTTACACCGGAACTGACCTGGTCAAAAGCTTTGGCTATAAAGGGTCCGATAATAGCGTCGGAAGTTTTAAATTGCTTGGCAGCCAACAATCCACCAACTCCTGTCATATTTCCTCTACCATCAAGCACGTCGAGGTTTACCGATACCCCCAATTGTCGAGCTGTATCCAGTGCAGCCAAGGCACCAGTATAAAAATCGAGTGTACGACTGAGCAATTTACTTCCCTTTAGTTTATCTGTATAATCTTCACTAGCTCCCATTTCATTGAGTCGCAACGGAAGTACGAGAGCGAGATTTACTGTTTTTCCCCTTTCTATACTGTCTTCAAGATGAAAGGATTCGGTCACCACCCCGTCATCCACCACAAAATTCCCAGAAATATTTTTTGGCAATTTAAGTATCATTCCCACTTTCAGACCATCTTCCTTGAGCTCGGGATTAAGTGCTTCGAGTTCTTGTTGGCTCACTCCCAGCTTTACCTTCAGACGGTAAAAGCCTTCCTTGGGTTGCACTACGTAATAATTATGTGCGTCGTCAATCTCCCTTTCCGGCTGCTCTGTGGCATCGGGCACCAACAACTCCTGTCCGGGCTTTAACACCTCCCCCATTTCCGGGTTCAGTTTTTCCAATTCTTCAATAGTAATACCGTGTTTATAAGCCACTCTCCATTTTCCTTCACTGGCCTGTACGGTATATATTTTCGTATTGTTAGGTTCGATATCCTTAAAGACCTCTACAGTTTTGCGTTCATAGCGGGGAATACGTATTTTTTCCCTTTTCTTAAGCTGTCGTCCATAGAGTTCCTTGTTATACCTCTTTATATCGTCTACCCCTATATTGTACAACTGAGCAATGCTGTACAGAGTTTCCTTGCGTCTCACCTTGTGAGTGATAAAAGACACCACCTCTTGGATCATCTCAGGCCCCTCTTTTTTAGCCTGATCTGAAATGGGAATAATAAGAATAGAATTTATCACCAAGCCGTTCTTCACCTCCGGATTGAGGCGGATTATATCTGAGATATCTACCTGATACTTTCTCGCTATACTCTCCAGTGTTTCTCCTCTTTTTACCGGGTGGGTATCAAATTCTTGCGCGTGTACAACCACACTCAAAAAGAAGACCACTACAACTGTGACAATTCTGTTCATCTGCTTGTATTTAATTCATTTCAGAGCTTACTCCCACTCTATGGTAGCCGGTGGTTTAGAGCTTATATCGTATACTACTCTATTAACGCCTTTTACCCTATTTATTATATCGTTAGAAATCTTTTGCAAAAAGTCGTAAGGCAAATTAACCCAATCGGCTGTCATCCCATCTGTACTTTCTACGGCCCTGAGTGCCACGCATTTTTCATAAGTACGTTCGTCGCCCATAACCCCAACAGAGTTTACCGGAAGCAAGATGGCTCCAGCTTGCCACACCTTGTCATACAATCCCCAGCTCTTGAGTCCGCTTACAAAAATATCGTCTACTTCCTGCAATATCCTCACCTTTTCGGGAGTGATATCTCCGAGAATACGTATGGCGAGTCCTGGCCCGGGGAAGGGGTGTCTGCCCAATTGTTCCGGATCGATAGCCATAGAAGCTCCTACCCTTCTCACCTCATCCTTAAACAGCATACGAAGGGGTTCTACCACTTTGAGCTTCATAAAGTCGGGTAATCCCCCAACGTTGTGGTGACTTTTTATGGTAGCTGAAGGACCGTTTACCGAAATCGACTCTATCACATCGGGATAGATGGTTCCCTGCCCCAACCATTTCACATCTTTTATCTTGTGAGCTTCATCGTCGAATACCTCTATAAAAGTCCTACCGATAATCTTTCGTTTCTGCTCCGGATCGCTAACTCCTGCCAAGGCACTGAGAAAACGATCGGAGGCATCTACACCTATTACGTTGAGGTTCATATTTTCGTATCGCTTCAAAACAGTATCGAACTCGTTTTTACGAAGCAAACCGTTATTTACAAAAACACAGTGCAGATTTGCCCCTATAGCTCGGTGCAACAGCACTGCAGCTACGGTCGAATCGACTCCTCCCGAAAGTGCGAGAACCACTTTGTCGTTTCCGAGTTGTTTGCGAAGTGCCTCAACGGTCATATCTACAAAATTATCCGGAGTCCACGATTGGGAAATTCCGGCAATTCCGACCAAAAAGTTTTCCAGTATTTGCTTTCCGTCTGTCGAGTGATACACTTCCGGATGAAACTGTATCGCATAGGTATCTTCACCTTCTATGCGATAAGCTGCGTAGTCCACATCGGCAGTACTCGCCATCTTCACCGCATTATCCGGGAGTTTTTTTATGGTATCGCTATGGCTCATCCACACTTGTGAGCCCGTAGAAACCCCTTTAAAAAAAGGCTCGTCTCCATCTATATACGAGAGCTTAGCTCTGCCGTACTCTCTGGTTTCCGAGGGTTCTACACTTCCCCCTCCAAAATGTGCGAGATACTGGGCTCCGTAACAGACGCCTAAGAGCGGTACCTTCCCTTTGATTTCCGACAAATCGGGATGTGGAGCATCTTCACCCCTTACCGAATAAGGACTACCTGAAAGTATTACTGCCTTGTAACGCGATATGTCGTCTGGCAAATTGTTGAATGGATGTATCTCGCAGTAAATATTGAGCTCGCGAACCCTGCGAGCGATGAGTTGAGTGTACTGCGAACCGAAATCTAAAATAAGTACGTCGTGTTGCATGCGCAAAAATACTACTAAATATCAAATAACAAATTCAAATCGGGGATTTCCATTAGCGGAATTATTCACAAGCCTAACAAATATCCTCCCTGTATCAGACCATAGTGTCCAAGATGATCTTTATATCTTCTTCTGTGGTATCCGGATTGATAAAGCAAAACCGAGCAACGGTCTCATACAAATCTCCGGTCTTCCACTTGGTAGGCGTCACCAGCGCCACTCCGTCTCTGTGGTTTTTATAAGTCCAATGTGTATAATCGTCGGGAGTCCACCCCTTTCTTCTAAAAAGTACGCAAGACAAACTAGGTTCTCTGACCAGTTCGAGTTGCGGATAACTAGATATCATTTCGCCGGCCATTCTCGCCAGTGTAATCCCTCTCTCCACTGCCTCCTTATACTTCTTTGTACCGTGTAGAGCTAATGAGAACCACAACGGAAGTCCTCTAACTCTCCTAGTGAGCTGTATCTGGTAATCGGCAGGATTAAACCCCTGAGCTCCTTCATCTTTAAAAATATCCAGGTAAGAACCTTCTTGAGAATGAGCTTTCCTAGCCAGTTCGGGGTTCTTGTAAATCACCGCACCACAATCGTATGGCGAAAACAACCACTTATGCGGGTCTATAGTAATGCTGTTTGCTCTTTCTATACCGTAAAAGAGATGACGTACCGAATCGGCAGCTAGAGCCCCTCCTCCGTATGCGGCATCTACGTGAAACCACAATCCTTCTTGCCTACACACCTCAGCAATTCCGTCCAAATCGTCGATAATCCCCGCATTGGTGGTACCCCCTGTGGCTACCACTGCAAAAAGGCGACTTCGCTGTTCTGCCGAAAGCTGTGCTATAGCATCTTTCAAACTTTCTCCCGAGAGTCTGTCTTCAGAATCCACCAGATACACATCTACATCTATCACCTTGGCCATAGCCTTGATAGAAGAATGCGCCCCTACAGAAGTAATCATCAACCCTCTATCTCGAGTGTGTTTTTCAGAAGCTCTCCAATGTTCTCTCGCTGTAACCATCGCCGATAAATTGGCTGCTGTACCTCCACTGGTAAACACCCCAAAGGCTCCTTCCGGTAAACCGGTAAGGGAAACCAGCCATCTCATAGCTTCATTTTCACAGAAAATTCCTCCTGCACCTTCCATCCAGTAAGCGCCGTGTATACTAGACGCGGAAGTAATGAGGTCGAACATAATCGCTGCGCGAGTAGGCGCTGCCGGCACAAAGGCCAAATGTCTCGGATGATCTATAGGCACCGTAGCTTTGACCAGCACATCGCGGAACAAACGGAAGGCTTTCTCTCCTCCAATTCCTTCATCAGTAATGGTTTCTCCCACCAGCTTTCGCAGCTCCTCCTCCTTTTTGGGTTTGCCCAATTCGGGTGATGTTTGGGTAATCCGGTTTATGGCGTATTTCATGACATCTAGGGTCATGTCTACCACATCCATATCTATATTGTGCATCGTATTTTCTTTTCGGCAAAGATAGTGATTGAGGAGCTACTCTTTTACAGTCAATATCGTAAATCCTCCTTGCAGCGGCTCTAACACCTCGTTCAACAAGTCGATAAATCCGCTACCGTATTCGCGGTAGAACCACGCAAAATTGACTGTTCTTTCCTGTAGTGATCGCCCCGGAAACAATTCGTCTTGCAAGTCGGTAATTCGCACCACCTGGTCCGAAAGTTTGCGTCGCTGTGCTTTGAGCAATCGCTTTTCCAGTTGCGCCAAGCCTTTCAGCTGTTTTACCTCTTGGGCTTTTACCGCATTCAAAAAGCTTTTGTCGGTCTGCTCTGCAAGAGTGTACAGCGCTTCAAACTGTTGTTTGAGATGAGTTTTTTGCCGACTAAAATCGATATCGATATCGCTGATTTCTCTAACTCTCTTATTGATAAAAGCATCCCTCTCCATAAAGAGTGAAGCCGATTGCAAATTGAGTCGATTCATTTTTTCTCGCTCTCGAGCACTGACCACCAAGACCGAATTTCGTACCAACAGCACCGGAAAAGGCACCTCTACCGCATTGAAAAAATCTTTCATCTGCAACCAATAGGCAATTTCACCACCTCCTCCTATATAACAGAGATTGGGCAACACCACTTCCTGATACAAAGGGCGCATAAGCACATTTGGAGAAAAGCGTTCTGGAGTTTCACGTAGCTGCTTTAAGAGTTCATCTCTACTCCACGTGATATCAGTCCCTACCACAGTGTAGTTGTCTCCACTACCTTCTATACGTTCGCGAAAATCGTCACCCAGATAAAAGAGATTAATCTCCCTCGGATTTACCTGAACGCCATAGCCGGCATTTTTGAGTTCTTCGGAAGTGCGCGACACCTGAGTGTAAGCAACCTGTTCCAAAAGATCACTCTCCATATACGGCACAAAACGCCGCTTGAGTGAGCTGTCGTCTCCGTCGACAATCACCAGTCCGTAACGCCCAAAAAGCTGATTGACCAAAAAACGGGTGGCTTCTGCGAGGTTTTCATGCCCCAGATAAGCCTCTTTGAAAAGTGTTCTGAGCTCGTCGGCATAAATACCCGGTCCGAGTTCGGCCGAAAACAAGCGGAAAACTTCCTCGAGTCCACTGGGTGAAAATCTCCCTACAGCCCCTCCAGAATCCCTGTTCCAGTTAAATTTCTTCCCGTCAAAGTTAAAATAGCTGATCTCCTCAAAGTCGTGATCTTCGGTAGCCATCCAGTATACAGGAACTACTTTTTTATCGGGATAGGTCTCATTCAAACGCTGCGCCAGTTTTATAGTAGACACTATCTTATAGAGAAAATAAGAAGGCCCAGTAAAGAGGTTTAGTTGATGACCTGTGGTAACCGTAAAGGTATCTCCACCTGCCAAGGCGTCAATATTGCCCTTTGTGGCAGCCGACAATTCCACCCCGCTGTACTGTCGTTTTAAAGCTTCGACAAGTACATCACGCACTTCCGCAGAAAAGGCAGCCCCTTTTTCTTTCATCTGTTCTCCTAAAGACTCAATGCTAGGAAAACGGTGATAAAATGGCGTAAGCCCTTCTTTTTCTTCAACATAATCACATATCAAATCGGAAAAATATCCGGTCTCTCTCAATGAAATACACTCTGAAGGCATAGTTGCTCTTGTAATTTTAGAAGATGTAAAGATAAAACTCTTTGGCAGACCGTTTCTAAAAATTACGTTAAGATGTCTTCTGCATACCACCACCCACTCAACAGCATATAATTTTTGCCCTTTTGGTCGTATTAACTATTTTAGCCGAGTCTAACAACAAGTTCCATGCGATTATTCCATTTTGCACTCGCTCTTCTGGCGATTTCAACTAGTTTTTCTCAAGAGAAAACCTATCCAAACAACTATTTTCAATCACCTCTCGACATCCCCCTACTCACTTCGGGAACTTTTGGCGAACTCAGAGGTGACCACTTTCACGCCGGAGCTGATCTCAAAACGCAACAACGTGAAGGACTAAAAGCTCATGCCGCTGCAGACGGGTATATTTCGCGCATAAGAATATCTCCTTGGGGATACGGAAAAGTGCTTTACATCACCCATCCCAACGGCTATACATCGGTATATGCTCATTTAAAACAATTCAATCCCCTTATAGATTCTTATGTCAAAAAGCAGCAGTACAAACAGGAAAGTTACAGTATAGACCTCACCCCAGACCCTTCGGAATTTCAGGTAAAAAAAGGAGATTTCATCGCCTATACCGGCAATACCGGAAGCAGTGGAGGTCCACATCTGCACTTTGAAATAAGAGACAGCAAAACCGAAAAACCCATCAATCCGTTTTTATTCGGACTGAAGGTAAAAGATACTCAAGCCCCTGTTATCCAAGAGCTATACGCCTATTCCCTTAGCGACAGCAGCCGAGTAAACCAGTCGCAACATCCAATACGCATTCGCTTTTCGAAGCAGTCAGATGGTACATTACTCGCCGACAAGGTCACCGCCTTCGGAGCCATAGGTTTCGGTATACGCACCTTCGACCGTCAAGACAATTCATACAACAAAAACGGAGCCTACAAGGTTCAGCTTTCGGTAAATGGAGAGCCAAGGCTCTCCTACGGCTTCAACACCTTTTCTTTTGCCAAGACGCGCTATATCAAGACAATGATCGACTACAGTCACTATATCCAAAAACGGCAAATCATACAAAAGTGCTTTATCGACAACGGAAACAAACTCGGCATTTACAGCATACAACAGCAAAATGGCATTGTACAAATCGAAGAGGGTGCCGACTACAATGTCACCATAAAAGTGAGTGATTTTGAAGGAAACAGCAGCACGCTTCAAATTCCCCTATCCGGTAAAAAAGAAGACATCCGACAGTCTGTAACAAAAAAGTTCACTCCCTATCAACTTAAAAAAAACAGAGACAATATATACACTGTGGGAAAAGCCACCGTCTTTTTCCCTGCTAACACCAGTTACAGCAATCTCTATCTCGACTTGAAAGATCTGGGAGACAACAGCTACCGCATACATCATCCCGAAATTCCACTACACGACAACTACACCCTCACTATAGATGTATCTGAATACCCGGAAGACGAGCGCAAACAACTCTTTATAGCCCACACCAACAGCAGGGGGAAACCAGTGTATCAAAAGACCTACAAAAGAGGAAATTCCTTTTCTACCCACACCCGAAGTCTCGGCATATATAGCATAGTGAGAGACAGCACACCGCCAGAGGTAAATCCGGTAAACTTTAAAGACAAACAGTGGGTATCCAACTATCGAACCCTAAAAATAAAAATCTCCGACCCTTTGAGTGGTATAGATTCGTATCGAGCCACCATCAATGGAAAGTGGATTTTAATGGAGTACGAACCAAAACAAAATATGCTCAGCTATCATTTTGACGATGTCATTTTTGACCAAAGCGAACACAACCTCCAACTCGAGGTAACCGACAAAGTGGGGAATAGCACTATATTTAACGCTACCTTATACCGGGCAAAAAAGTAAAAGCTTTACCTTTGCCGCATCTCTGCAAAAAAGCACAGCTATACTCTGTAGGGATACGCAGTTATTTAAGTGACAAAAACACTTCTAAAAGGTGAAAAGAATATTATTTATACTGGCATTCCTGACTTTTTCAACCGGTTTTGCCCAGAAAACTATTTACGAAAGCAAACACTTCGACGAACTGAGCACAGATCATAAAATTCTGGCCATTGTCCCCTTCTTGACCACCCTACACCTACAGCATTCCAACAACCTAAGCGATCAGCAAATGAATCAACTGAAAGCGACAGAAGGTTATGCTGTACAGGAAGCTCTGGAGAGCTATTTTTCACAAAAAGGAAACAAAAAAAACTTTCGAATAGAATTTCAAGACATCAAAAACACCAATGCTATATTGAGTAAAAACGGAATTAACCTGAGCAATATCGACATCTACACCACCGAAGAGCTCTGTAAAATTCTCGATGTAGACGCTCTAATAAGCGGTAATATGACACTGCGAAAACTCATATCAAAAGGAGTAGAAAGTCCCAGTTTTTTTGATGTGCTAAGCGGAGAAAGCGACTACGGCCGTATCGCGGTAAAACTAAGCGACGGCAAGACCGGAAAACTACTGTGGAAATTTGAAAAAACCATGAACAGAAAATCCGGAAAAAACACCCGAGACATCATAGAATCCATCATGAAAAAGGCCTCTAGGAAGTTTCCTTATGAGAAGTAGGTGGTGAGGTATTGGATTAATGAGTTATTGAGTTAATGGGTTATTGAGTTAACGAGGTCCTGACTAAGTAACCTAATAACCAAACAACCTAACAACCACCCACAAACTCCCCCAGTGTATCCACAACATAATCCAATTCTTCCCTTGTATTAAAAGACGAAAGAGAGAATCGCAACGACGGTAGTTTCTGTGCTTCTTCACTCAACACCGCACTGAGCACATGCGACCCCATGAGACTTCCACTTTGGCAGGCACTTCCCTGCGAACAGGCGATACCTTTTAGATCGAGGTGAAAGAGTAACATCTGCGCTTTATCTGAACTAAAAGGAAGGCGAACGTTGATCAGCGTATAGGTACTCTTTTCAGCGCAGCCGCCATTGCCATTAATCTCCAATCCGCGGATACGAGCTTTGAGCTGTGTGATAAAATATTCCTTTAGCCCACTTATATACGTTCGTTCCTGTTCCAAATTTTCATAGGCCATTTCAAAGGCCTTCTCCATTCCCACTATATTGTGAACGGCCTCGGTTCCTGCGCGATAGCCACGCTCCTGTTCCCCTCCAAAAATCAGAGGTTGCATTCCCGTCTTTTTTCTAATAAAGGCAAATCCCACTCCTTTCGGACCGTGAAATTTATGAGCAGAAGCCGCTAGAAAATCTACCGGACTGCGCTGTAAATCCCACTCCCAATGCCCTACAGACTGTACGGCATCTGAGTGTAACAAGGCCTCGTTTTCCTTACAAACACGAGCAACTTTGTCTATATCTATCCTGTTTCCTATCTCGTTATTCACATGCATAAGACTCACCAGTTTTGGAGTATCATCTTCTTGGAGAAGCTGTTCCAAGTTGGTGAGATCGGGACTTCCCTCAGCGTCGAGAGCGACAAACTTCAACACGGTTCCGTATTCCTTGTGCAATTGTTCGGCTGTATTCAAAACCGCGTGATGTTCGGTAGGAGAAGTAATAATAGTCTGTATTTTTAGATCGCGAACGGCACTGCGAAGTATCATATTATCCGCCTCAGTCCCCCCTGAAGTAAAAACAATTTCGGAAGGAGAAGCATTGAGATAGCTCGCGATAGTCTTTCTGGCCTTCTCTATCAAGGTGCGAGACGAGCGCCCAAAGCTATGTGTAGAAGATGGATTGCCATACTGCTCTTTCATCACAGCGTATAAGGCATCGACAACCTCTTCTCTCATGGGAGTAGTCGCCGCATTGTCGAGATATATCTTATGCATCAGTTCTTTAAAATTACAGATAATATTATAGGTTATACACACATTTCCATTACTTTTGTTTCGGAAATGCGTGTACAAATTTAAGTGATTTGAACGGATACGCCCACCATAGAGACGCAAAGAAGTACAAGCTTTGAGCTTTTTGGTGAGCAGTTGAAGATTTAGAAGGATTGTTTACAGTCAAAACACCACACACGTTTTATCCTAAACAATGCACAAAGATTATCAATTGCCATGAATGCTATGACCTTAAAAAACACAATTGCAATATTTGTCCTATCACTTTCTCTGTTTTCGTGCAACGACGGAGATTTAGAGATAGAACGCGTAGACCTCTCAGAATCTGATATAGCTTCTTGCGACAACTTTAGAGAAACTGGACTTATATTTAAGGCGGACGAAAATGAGGCTCTTATACTGCAATTACCCACTAATTTTTTGAGAAACAGAGCCACTACAGACAGCATTGAAAGTCTTATACCTTCCAATTCAAAATTGTACTACCGCTTTTTCGACGGTGACGTAGACAACAACTACTTTTGTAGTGTCATTACCCCTGCCACGCCCTCGGTAGAAAATGAAATTACTGCAAGTGGCGGAATAGTACGTGCTGCAACTACCGCCAAAGCCGACGGCAGCGGCTTTAACCACGGTATCAGAATCCACGGTGCCGTGCTCCAAAACGAAGCCGGAGAGAGCATAATAGAAGATGAATTCTATCTAGGTACCTTCTCTACATCTCCAGAAAATGCCAATCTCGACATCGTCTATTCCAACGACAATGTAGTATCTTATTGCAACGACACCCTGCTTTACAAAACAGGTATCACAAACGAAGGAAAAGGTATTGCCATAGTTCTCGATCTTGAAAAAGACATGCTGCTCGATCAGGTCACCGAAGAAGATTCACTTCGAACAAGTGATATCGGTACTGACTCGAGAGTCTTTTTCCATATTTTCAGTGGACCCGTTCCGGAGGGATATTTCTGTGCTTCTGAAAAGCCTGAAACCCCGGAAGAACAAGCCGTATACGAAGCATCACAGGGAGAGATTAGCATTGCCACCAGTGAAAATGGTGAGAACAACGGCTATGTACACCAAATAAATCTGGCCAAAATGTTATTGCTCGACAATCAGGACAGAAGACTTATTCCTGCTAATACTTCTCTGGGTGTTTTGACCACAGGAGGTAGTACCGATGATGAAGATTCACAGCCCTAGACTGTAGGGCTTATTGTATTTTAAACGCTACTTAACTCCAGCGAACAATAGCGCTCCCCCAGGTAAATCCACTGCCAAAAGCTGCTAGCACCAATAAATCTCCTTCTTTGAGCTTTCCAGCTTCCCTAGCTTCGGCCAGCGCTATTGGGATGGATGCTGCCGTGGTATTGCCATAGCGCTGTATATTGTTGAATACCTGCTCATCCGAAAGTCCAAATTTTTGTTGGATAAACTGCGATATCCTAAGATTTGCCTGATGGGGTATAAGAAGGTCTATATCTGATGCTGTGAGCTTGTTTTTCTCCAAACCTTCAACAATCACCTCTCTAAACCGCGACACGGCGTGCTTAAATACAAACTGCCCGTTCATATACGGATAATAAGACAGATCGTCCGGATCGTTCTCCTCCAATATCTGCGTAACCCATCGCTTCCCCATACCCGGTGCAATCAACGCCAATTCTTTGGCGTGCTCGCCTTGAGAGTGGAGATGTGTAGACAACACCCCTTTAGACCGGTCTTCCTCTCTACTCAGAATTACCGCTCCGGCACCGTCGCCAAAGATCACCGAAACCCCGCGACCTCGAGTGGTCATGTCCAATCCCAAAGAATGTAATTCCGAACCAACTACCAAAACATGCCGATACATCCCTGTCTTGATAAACTGATCGGCCACCGAAAGTGCGTAGATAAAGCCCGAACACTGATTTCTGACGTCCAGGGCTCCTACTGTTTTCAATCCCAGATCTTGTTGAAGTTGAACACCAGGTCCGGGAAAATAATAGTCCGGACTGAGCGTAGCAAACACGACAAAATCGATATCGTCTCGATCTATACCTGCACTCTCTATCGCTTTCTCGGCCGCTTTCACCCCCATACTGGCTGTGGTATTCCCATCGCCCTTTGCCACATGTCTCCGCTCCCTAATTCCGGTGCGCTCCTGTATCCACTCATCGCTGGTATCCATAATATCGGCAAGGTCATTATTGGTCACCACATGTTCCGGTACGTAATAACCCGTTCCGGAAATTCTGGAATTGTACATCATATTACTGTTTTTTTTAACTTGAGAATACTAAAACTATAAAATAAATCTGAGTCTGTATACATCGGAGGCCAAAAACAGATAAAATAATGTGAAATAAGAGCATTTTAAAGGAAACCTCCTATGGATTATACCACGAAATAAACCCTCCATAAATCTCTAAACAACAAACAATACAAGACAACATAAGATTTCAATGATATTTTAATAAATTTAGTTCCTATAACAGAAATAAAAAACAATAGAATTATGGAGCTCAAGCCAACCAAAAGATCAGACTCCATCAAAGAATTAGAGGCATTTATATGCTCCACTTCGGATATGAGTATTAAATTCAACCTGAAGCTTTAATTAATAATTATGTAGAAAAATAGAGCATTACGCCAATCCGCAAGAACATTTCCTTTATTATTCCTTATTTTGCAGATAAAACATACTTACTTTCTTATGAAGTTACAATTCAAAGAACAAGATTTTCAAATTCAAGCGGTTGAGGCTGTTGTAAAATGTTTTGAAGGCCAAGCCTTGAAAACCAATCGCTTTACTTTAGAGAAAAGTGCAGAGATTCTGCGAAAAGCGAAAGAACGGGCGAGCGGAATTGCTACATTGGAATACGGTGTGGAAGAGTTGATTGGCTATAGAAACAGCGCTATCCAAATTACTCCAGAACAAGTTTTTGAAAATATTGTAAATGTTCAACGCGAACACTACCTCATCGAAAATCAGAAATTAGATATCGTAAAGGGTGCTCATATTGGTTATAATTTCACCATAGAAATGGAAACAGGTACAGGAAAAACCTATACCTATATCCGTACCATGTACGAATTGAATAAAAAATACGGTTGGAGCAAATTCATCGTCATCGTTCCCAGCATAGCTATTAGGGAAGGAGTTTTCAAAACCTTTGAACTCACGCAAGATCATTTTCAGGAGATTTACGGACATAAAATCAGTCCGTTTATCTACAATTCTGCGCGTCCGCAGGATATTGAAACCTTTGCTTCGGAGGGACGCATTAGTGTAATGGTGATTAATACGCAAGCTTTTGCAGCGCGTGGTGCAGATGCAAGACGTATCCATCAGGAATTGGATCATTTTGGATCGCGTAGACCAATTGATATTATTGCACAAACTAAACCGATTATCATCATTGATGAACCACAATCGGTCGGAAAAGAAGGCTCGAAGACACTGAAAAGTATGGAAGATTTTAAACCGCTTTTTACTTTGCGTTATTCAGCTACACACTTGGAAGAATACAATAAGATTTTTCGTTTGGATGCACTGGATGCTTACAATAAAAAGTTGGTTAAGAAAATCCAAGTTAAAGGAATCAACCTGAAAGGTACTTCGGGAACAACCGGATATCTATACCTTGAATACATCAGTCTGAGCGCCAACAAACCGCCAATAGCCTATCTAGAATATGAAAAACGTTCAGGCAATGGTGTAAAACGGGTACGTGAAAAATTAGAACAAGGCGCAGATTTATATGAACTTTCTGGAGGTTTACCAGCATATAAAAATTGTACTATCACCGAAGTAAATGGTTATTTAAACAAAATTGTGGTCAATGGGCAGGATATTTATCCTGGCGATATGCTAAATGATAAAGATGAACTGGCTTTCCGCAGAATTCAGATTCGGGAAACCATTCTTTCGCATTTGCAGAAGGAGAAAGTCTTGTTTGATAAAGGTATCAAAGTTTTGTCGCTTTTCTTTATTGATTCGGTAGAAAAATACCGGAAGTACGATGAGATGGGTGAAGAAACTCTGGGTGAATATGCGCAGATTTTTGAAGAAGAATACAAAAATGCCATCAACGAATTCATCGATTTGTTTCATCAGGAATATACCGATTACGTGGTGGAGACCGATGTGCATAAAACCTCCAAAGTATATGCGCCGGGTAGTTATCTGGGCTATTTGCAACGCGATGACGCCGACCGAGTACACAATGGCTATTTTTCTATTGACAAAAAAGGAAAACCTGTCGATCCTACTATTAAACGTGGTCGTGAAGATTCAGATGATGTTTCGGCTTATGATTTGATTATGAAAGATAAAGAACGTTTGTTGAGTTTCGAGGAACCTACACGTTTCATCTTTTCCCATTCGGCTTTGAAAGAAGGTTGGGACAACCCGAATGTATTCCAAATCTGTGCGTTGAAAAATGTGGACAGCGGCAGTCAGACCCGTCGCCGGCAGGAAGTAGGACGTGGTATGCGTTTGGCCGTCGATAAAAATGGTGTCCGTCAGGATTTTGAATTAGTAGGCGAACAGGTGCACGACCTCAATGTGCTAACCGTAATTGCATCTGAAAGCTATGAAGATTTTGCGAAGGGTTTACAAACCGAAATTGCGAAATCACTGAAAGAACGGCCGGTAAAAGCGGACACCAAATTCTTCCTCGGAAAAGTATTGACCAACGAAAAAGGTGAAACCATTCGCTTAACCGATGAAGACGCCAAAAAGCTAAATAAGTTTTTGTACAAACACGATATTTTGGATGATGATGATAAAATCACACCCGAAGGAAAAGAACTGATCGAAAAAAATCAAGTTCCTGTTCCCGAAAATTTAGTAGCATACGCTTCGGCGGTTAGTCAATTATTGCAAACAGTCTATAACGGCGAAGGCATCAAACCAGAGAATGACCGAAACACCGTTCCGTTGACGGTCAATAAGAATTTCGCCAAAAAAGAATTTCAGGAACTCTGGAAAAAAATCAGTCTGAAAACAGTTTACGAAGTTCAGTTCGATACCGAAAAGTTGATCAACCAAAGTACCATCAGACTAAATGCCGATTTACATATTTCGGACAGAAAATACGAAATCAAAACCGGTGAAATGGGCGAGATTGAAAAAAATATGTTGAAAGAAGGAGAAGCCATTTATCTCACCAAAACCGATTCCAAGAAATTATCTTCTGACTTATACACCGAAGTGACTTACGATATTGTTGGCGAAATTGTAGCGTTAACTAATTTAAAACGCAGTACTATCGTTGCAGTTTTAAAGAAAATCGAACCTAAAACTTTTGCCTTACTGCGTAAAAATCCTGAAGAGTTTATTGCTAAATCTGCAAAGCTGATTAACGAAACCAAAGCTTCATTGATTATTAACAATATAGCTTATCACAAAACCGAGGAATCTTTTGATGCCAAAACGGTATTTACCAACGGTAAAAACGTATTGCGTACTGAAGAAATATTACAAAAGCATATATACGATTTCCTTGAAACTGATTCTAAAATAGAACGTGAGTTTACCAAAAACTTGGAACAAGCCACAGAAGTGATTGTATATGCCAAATTGCCAAAAGGTTTCTACGTTGCAACACCGGTTGCCAATTATAGCCCGGATTGGGCCATTGTATTAGACAACGAAAAAGTAAAACACATCTATTTTGTGGCAGAAACCAAAGGTTCGGATGATACCAATGATTTACGAGCAGTGGAAGCCTTAAAAATTCATTGTGCAAAAGAACATTTCAAAAGTATAAGCAACGGCGAAGTGAAATTTGATGTGATTGCAACTTACGATAAATTACGAGACATTGCACAGTTGAAGTAATAAAAAGTTTATTTAATTTGAATTCGGAAAACGGATAAAAGTAATTGACTATCAATGAGTTTTTATTTGTTCCGAATTCGGAAATAAGAAGTATAGAAATGAAAAGTTGGATTCCAAAAGCATTACAATATTTAGAGAAATCTTTAGGGAAAGTAGCTGTAGAACTGAATGAATTAGATTGGAAAGAAGCTATTTCTCCCAATAATGCCAAATTATGCCAGCATATATCTGCTTTTGCAAATATGCCAGGAGGTGGCTTTATAGTCTTTGGGATAAAGAATAATACGAAAGAAGTAATTGGGCTAAGTTCAAATGAAGCAAATGCTATTGTAGATAAATTTGCTTCCTTATGTCGAGATGGCGTTGAACCATTGGTTAGTATTGACTACTCTATTGAAAAATTTCAAGAGAAAGAGGTATTGATTATTTACATTAAAGAAAGTGCGGTGAAGCCTGTGTTTTTACATGGAAAAACCGTAGAGGATAGTTTTATTAGAAGTGGTGGCTCAACAAGAAAAGCATCGCGGCAAGATGTAGGAGCGTTGATGTTAAATAGTAAATCCCCGACTTGGGAAGAGTTACACGCATCGAAATTGTTGACTGAAATTGAGGTGATTGATTTATTGGATTTTAGTAAAATTTTAGAATTACTCAATAAGCCCACACCTGCAAATTTGCCGGAAATCATAAAATGGTTAGAGGATGAAAAAATGTTGGTTAATGCAGATGGGAAAGGATATTATATTACCAATTTTGGAGCCATTACCGCAGCTAAAGATTTAAAACATTTTGATGGTTTGGTTCGAAAATCAATCAGACTGATTAAATATGAAGGGAAAAACAAAGCTGGAGCCAGCAAGGAATTTCCCGGAAACAAAGGGTATGCCATTGGATTTGAGGCTTTGATTACTTTTATCAAAGGACTTTTAGACGATAGCGAAGTTATTAAAAACGCACTAAGGGTAAATACTTCTGTTTATCCGGAAATTGCCATTCGCGAATTGGTGGCTAATACGCTTATTCATCAGGATTTTACCATTAGAGGCGCTGGTCCTATGGTAGAGATTTTTGATGATCGTATTGTGTTTACCAATCCAGGTAAACTATTGCCATCCAAAAAAATCGACCGTCTTATACGAACAACGCCCGAATCAAGAAATGAGATTTTAGCGGCTGCATTTAGACGTTATAATATTTGTGAAGAACGAGGCTCCGGCTTTGAAAAAGCAGTAATTGAAATAGAGCTGTTTGGATTACCTCCTTTAAAAATTGAAGAACTTGAAAACTCATTTCGGGTAACGATGTATGCACCTAAAGCTTATGCAGAAATGACCAGTGATGAGCGTATAGAAGCTGCCTATCAACATGCCGTAATTACCTATTTTGCAGATGGAGGATTTAATAACGCCTCTTTAAGAGAGCGATTTGGAATGCACGATAAACAAGCATCACAAATTTCATTATTAATAAAAGAAGCTATTGAGGCAGGAAAAATAAAACCGAAAGAAGAAGGGAATGTCTCTAAAAAATTCAGTAAATACGTTCCGTACTGGGCTTGATTTTTATTTAATTAGAATTCGTAAAATTATATTAATTAATTGATTTACAGTGTTTTGTTATTTAATTAGAATTCGGAAATCGCAGTGGAACAAAAAAAACGAAATGAAAACGAAAATCAGAAATAAAACTATATAAATAATTGATATTCAGAAAATTGATTTGCTTTCTGTGTTGAAAACAAAAAACGAAATTGATTTCAAAAAAAAATAACGGAGAAATAAAAATCGAAAATAAAAAATGTAATGAATTGATTTTTAGTGATTTAATTTATTTTTAGTGATAGATAAATTAAAATAAAAAATCCGATTAAAGACAACAAACAAATGAACAACGATAAATTACCCTTACAATCCACCGATATAACCGCTATGAACATCGAAAAAATAGCGGCGCTTTTCCCGAATTGCATTACCGAAACCGCTGAAGGAAAGAAAGTGGATTTCGATATGCTGAAACAAGAATTGGCTACCGAAATAGTAGAAGGCAACAAAGAACGCTACCGATTGGAATGGCCGGGCAAACGCGAAGCCATTGTGACCGCCAATATCCCCACCAACAAAACTTTGCGCCCGGTGCGTGAGGATAGCGTGGATTTTGACAATACCGAAAACATCTACATAGAAGGCGACAACTTAGAAGTGTTGAAACTCTTGCAGGAAAGTTACCTGAACAAGATAAAAATGATCTACATAGACCCGCCTTACAACACCGGGAAAGACTTTGTATATAAAGACAATTTTGCTAAAAGCGGAGAAGAAGAACTGCTGGAAAGCGGACAAAAAGACGAATACGGACAACGTCTGCAAGCCAACCCCGAAACCAGCGGACGCTACCACAGCGACTGGCTGAGTATGATGTACCCACGCTTAAAATTAGCCCGAAACCTGCTGACCGAAGATGGCGTAATTTTTATCTCGATTGACGACAACGAAGTACATAACCTGCGCAAGATTTGTGATGAAATTTTTGGGGAAGGGAATTTTGTGGGGCAATGGCAATGGTTTAAGTCAGCTACTCCACCTAACCTGTCATATAAAATAAAGAAAAATATTGAATTTGTTTTAGCATATGAAAAACAAAGGAGCACCAATAAGTATAAAGGAGTTAAAAAGGACAGTAAAAGCGACGACCCTTTTACTAAACCTCAAAACAGTCTAAAAAAACTAAGATTTCCAATTAATTCGATCAATTTTAAAATTGAGAACGGTGTATTTGAAGCTGGACTTTATGGTACAGAAAAGTTTCCAAATAAATTGCTAAATGACATAACTATTGAAAATTACAAAAATATTAATGAAGCAGTTTTTGAAAACAGATTTATTTGGGTACAAGACAAGTTAGAAGAGGAAATTAAAAATAACACAGTTATTAACTGTTCGAAAAGTGGTGTATTGTCATATAAAAAGCAAAAATATTCTGAAGAAGTTCCTCCAAATTTAATTGACATTTCGGTAGGTGTTGAAACTACCGAAGAAGCAGGAAAAGATTTGCAAAAAACATTTGGCAATAAAATTTTTGACTACCCAAAACCAACGTCATTATTAAAATATTTATTGAAGTTTAATGAATCTATTAATTCCAACGACATTATTCTTGATTTCTTTTCCGGTTCCGCCACCACTGCCCACGCCGTAATGCAACTCAATGCAGAAGATGGCGGCAAGCGCAAATACATGATGGTACAATTGCCCGAAACCACCGATGAAAAAAAGCGAAGCCTACAAAGCCGGTTACAAAAACATCTGTGAGATTGGTAAAGAACGCATACGCCGAGCTGCCAATAAAATAAAGGAAGAAAAAGCAGAGAAAGCCAAAAAAGAAGGATTGTTCACAGAATTTAAAGACGAGCAAGATTACGGTTTCCGTGTCTACCGTTTAGATTCATCGAATATGCAAGATGTGTATTACAAACCGCAAGATTACAATCAAGCACAATTAGACATATTTGCCGACAACGTCAAAGAAGACCGCAGCGCCGAAGATTTAGTCGCTCAAATTATGCTGGATTGGGGCTTGGAATTGTCTTTACCTATCGAGCGTAAAAACATTGCCGGCAAAGAAGTATTTGCCGTCGCCGGAGATTCTTTGTACTGCTGTTTCGATAAAGACATAGACGAAGCTTTTGCCAAAGAAATCGCCAAAGACCAACCTATGCGCATCGTTTTCCGCGACAAAGGTTTCAAAGACGATACCGCTAAAGAAAACGTAAAACAATTGTTGAAACAGTTGGCACCACAAAGTGAGATGAAGGTGATATAAGAGCGGTGGTTTCGGCTACGCTCAACCACCGCCCCTCGTTGCCTGAGCGAAGCCGAAAGCAACGAAGGCAACATAATAATAACAAGGAATGAAATTAATCGACAATATAAACACCCGCTTAATAGACGACCTTAAAGAGAGCATTGGCAAAAAAAGCAAAATGGCCATTGCGGCTTCGTCGTTTTCTATCTATGCTTTTGAGGCTTTGCGTAAGGAACTACAAAGTGTAGAAGAACTGCGTTTTGTGTTTACTTCGCCCAGCTTTTTGCAGGAAAATTTTAAGAAAGAAGTACCTAAGTTCTTTATTCCACATTTGTTTAAAGAAGCGGATTTATGTGGCGGCGAATTTGAACTGCGTTTGCGCAATCAGCTCACGCAACGTGCCATTGCCAAAGAATGCAGTCAATGGGTAAAAGACAAAGTAATTTTCAAATCGAATAAGCAAACCAATTATCCTTTGCAGGGAATGATTCACGCAGAAAATTCCGCCAGCGATTCCTTTGCTTGGACTAATGTCAATAGTTTCACTACAGCCGATTTGGGTGTTACGCCCAAAAAAGGGTTTCCAACCTTAATTCAAAAAACCGATTTCCCCAATGCCAAAGCTTATTTGGAGTATTTCAACCAGGTTTGGGAGGATGAAGAAAACTTAGAAATCGTCACCCAAAAAGTACAACAATATTTTGAAAAGGCTTTTCAGGACAATAGTCCGGAGTTTATCTATTTCATTACACTATATAATATTTTCAATGATTTCTTGGATGATTTGACTTTAGATAACCTGCCTGACGACCGTGTTGGATTTAAAGATACGGTTGTTTGGAACAAACTCTTTAATTTTCAGAAAGATGCGGTAATTGGCGCCATTAATAAATTGGAAAAATACAAAGGTTGTATCTTGGCAGACAGCGTTGGCTTGGGTAAAACCTTCTCGGCTTTGGGCATTATCAAGTATTATGAAATGCGCAACAAAGATGTATTGGTGCTATGTCCGAAGAAGTTGGAAGCCAACTGGAATACCTACCGGCATAACGACAAAACCAATATTTTAGCCAAAGACCGTTTCAATTACGATGTGCTTTTCCACACCGATTTATCGAGGGAAACAGGAATGAGCAACGGGCGGAATTTGGCGAATGTTAATTGGGGAAATTACGGTTTGGTCGTGATTGATGAGTCGCATAACTTCCGAAATGCCGGATTGACATATTCAGATAAAGAAAACCGCTATCAGGCTTTGTTGCGCAAAGTGATGCGTGAAGGTATTGAGACCAAAGTATTGATGCTTTCGGCAACGCCGGTAAACAATCGTTTCAACGATTTAAAAAATCAATTGGCATTGGCGTATGAGGGCGATCCGGAAAGAATTGACGAAAAATTGGAAACCCATAACGGCATTGATGTTATTTTCAAAAGAGCGCAATCGGCTTTTAATACCTGGTCGAAATTGGATATTGCCCATCGCACCACCGAAAAGTTATTGGATTTATTAGACTTTGATTTCTTTGAAATATTAGATTCGCTGACCATTGCACGTTCAAGAAAACACATTACCACTTATTACGATACCAGCGATATCGGTAAATTTCCTATGCGTAATAAGCCAGTGTCTTTAGCTTGTGCCTTGACAAAAAATAATATAGTTACCTACAATGAAATAGCGGAACTATTGGGGCTGTTGAATTTATCAGTTTATACCCCTTTAAAATATATTTTGCCCAGTCAAGTAGGAAAATATGCAGAGAAATACGATAAAAAGACTAAAACTGGGAAACTGACACAGTTTGATAGGGAAACGAGTTTGAAAAACCTGATGCGCATCAATTTATTAAAGCGTATCGAAAGCTCTATCGACTCTTTTAGGATTACCACCAATGGTATTTTAGCTCAAATAAAAAATACCATTAATACGATTTCTAGAGAAGGATTAGAATCTATTTCCAGCATTGAATTTGACACCCAAGATGAGAATTTTGATTGGGATGCCAATTGGGGTGATGAAGAAAACTTGATTGGAAAAAAGTAAAAGTACATTTAGCGGATTTGGATCGCCGACAATGGAAGGAAGATTTGGAAGAAGATTTAGCCATCATCAATCAATTGATGGAAAAAGTGAACCAAATCACACCTGCACTGGATTTGAAACTACAAACATTAATCCAATCCATTGAAAACAAGATTGAAAATCCACTGAATCCAAACAATAAAAAGGTTATTATTTTCACAGCTTTTGCCGATACCGCAGACTATCTGTATGAGAATGTGAGTAAATATTTTAAAGCTAAAAACAACATTCATTCTACTTTAATTACAGGATCGAGAAGAGTAGCGACAACGAAAACCATACCTACAGAATTGAATGCTTTGCTGACTTGCTTTTCGCCAAAATCAAAAGGGAAAGATTTATTGTTTCCTACCATCAACGAAGAAATTGATATTTTGATAGCTACCGATTGTATTTCGGAAGGGCAGAATTTACAGGATTGTGATTACCTAATTAATTATGATATTCACTGGAATCCGGTACGCATTATTCAACGTTTCGGCCGTATTGATCGTATTGGCTCTACGAATGAAACGATTACTTTGGTGAATTTTTGGCCAGACATTACCTTGGATAGCTACATCAATCTGAAACAAAGGGTTGAAGATCGTATGATGATTTCGGATATGGCAAGTACAGCCGATGATAACATCCTGAAAGAAAACCAAAAAGATTTAGAGTACCGAAAATTGCAATTGCAAAAACTGCAAGACGAAGTAAGCGATTTGGAAGATTTGCGAGAAGGGATTGATATCACCGATTTGGGATTGAATGATTTCAGGATTGATTTATCCAATTACATCAAAGAATACGGCGAAATGACGGATATTCCCGAAGGCATTCACGCGGTGGTTTCCGCTACTGAAATATTGAAACCGGGTGTTATTTATATCCTGAAAAATATCAACGAAAACATCAATATCAATAAACTCAATCGCTTGCATCCTTATTATTTGGTGTATATTGATCGAGATGGAAAATTGTTGTTCAACCATATTGATTCCAAAAAAATATTAGATGCTGTTAGAATGTTGTGTAAAGGTGTAAGAGAACCCATTATTGCTTTATGTGAACAAGTGAACAAAGAAACCGACGAATACCACAATATGACTTTTTACTCTGATTTACTGAAGAAGTCCATTGGAACCATATTAGATACCGAGGAAGAAAAAGAAGTGTTGAGTTTATTTAAATCTGGCGGAACCAATGTGATAAAAGATAAATTCAAGGGCATAGAAGATTTCAAATTGATTTCGTTTTTAATAGTTAAGTAAATGTTTCAGTTGCCTAAAAATACAGAAGTAAGGAAAGTTATCCCTAAAAATGCTTTTGATGCTTACACCAATACCAAGCAGAAAAAAGCATTTTCGGATAAGGTTGTGCGTATTAGCTGGCTGAACAAAATAGCTTTTGATACGGTAAACCTTAATGGTGTTGATGTTCAAGAAATTCAGGTTTTTAAAATAGAATTAAAAGAAAAAGTAATCATCAAGGATTTGCTTTTCATTGTCGAAAAATCCATTCCGTATCACATTATCTTTTGGATTGAGTTTCAGAATGAATTTTATATTTCTACTTCTGCCAAACACCTGCACCCTCAAAATGAAGATATAGCTGTTATTGACTATACATTTACCTCCGACTGGAAATCAATTGAAGACAACTCCTATCAAATCGAGCTAAAAAATAATTTAGATTGGGTTTTTAAAAGTTTTTGCGACCAATTAAAGTCTATCGATACGGCTACAAAATCCATCACTGAGCTGGTTGAGAAACAAAAAAACAACGATGCCATTTTAAAAGAAATAGAAAAGCTGAAAGCACAAATAGCCCGTTGTAAGCAGTTCAATAAAAAAGTGGAATTGAATATGAAGTTGAAGGAGCTTCTTCATAGATAAACTGAATATCACAATTATCCCGCCCAAAGCTTTCTTATGCCACTTTGGCAGCCCTCCCTTACTTGGTATTTTTTTTGGAAAAGGAAATCTAAAAAAATTACCATTAAAACTCATATACAATGACAACCGGAAATATCAATGTATCGGTGGAGAACATTTTCCCACTGATCAAAAAGTTTTTGTACAGCGATCACGAAATCTTTTTAAGAGAGCTGATCTCCAACGCTACAGATGCTACCTTAAAACTCAAGCAC
Organism: Sinomicrobium sp.; assembly: GCA_029266035.1. Taxonomy (GTDB): domain Bacteria; phylum Bacteroidota; class Bacteroidia; order Flavobacteriales; family Flavobacteriaceae; genus Sinomicrobium. The sequence continues at coordinate 7,998 of JAJUFH010000007.1, read as the reverse complement.
CTCACTAGCATAGGAGAGAGCAAGGTAGAATACGGTGATCCCATTATTGAAGTTAAAATAGACAAAGAAGGTAAAAAACTCCACATTATAGATCAAGGAATCGGAATGAGTGCCGAAGAGGTGCAAAAATATATCAATGAAGTGGCCTTTTCGGGAGCTGAAGAATTCCTTGAAAAATACAAAGACTCCAAAGATACCGGAATAATCGGTCATTTCGGTCTCGGATTTTACTCTGCCTTTATGGTAGCCAGCAAGGTCGATATCATCACCAAATCTCACACAGACGCTCCGGCGGTAAAGTGGAGTTGTGACGGGAGTCCGAAATTCACCCTCGAAGAGACAGACAAGGCAGAACGAGGAACGGAGATCGTGCTACATATTGCCGACGATTCTACCGAATTCTTGGAAGAAAGCCGCATCAGAGAACTGTTGGTAAAATACAACAAGTTTATGCCTGTGCCGATCAAATTCGGAACGCGCACAGAAACCCTACCCAAACCCGAAGATGCCAAAGAAGAAGATCCCGCTCCTACTCGTGAGGTCGACAATATCATCAACAACACCCAACCGGCATGGACCAAACAACCGGCTGATCTCAAAGAAGAAGATTACAAAAACTTCTACAGAGAGCTGTATCCCATGCAGTTTGAAGAACCCCTGTTTCACATTCACCTCAATGTAGACTATCCGTTCAACCTCACAGGTGTACTGTTTTTCCCAAAACTCAACAACGAGATCAATCTGCAAAAAGACAAAATACAACTGTACCAAAATCAGGTATTTGTAACTGATAATGTAGAGGGTATAGTCCCCGAATTCCTCACCATGCTTCGAGGAGTAATCGACTCGCCCGATATCCCGCTCAACGTATCGCGAAGCTATCTGCAGGCCGATGGTAATGTAAAGAAGATTTCAAATTATATCACTCGAAAAGTAGCCGATAAACTTTCGTCCCTCTTTAAGGAAAACAGAGAAGACTTTGAGAAGAAGTGGAACGATATCAAGATCGTTATAGAATACGGTATGCTCTCTGAGGAAAAATTCTTTGAGAAAGCCGATAAATTTGCCCTCTATCCTACGGTAGACGACAATTTTTATACCTTCGAAGAGCTACAGGAAAAGATAAAGGATCAGCAGACAGACAAAGACGGTAAACTGGTTGTTCTTTACACCAACAATAAAGAAGAACAACACAGCTATATAGAAGAGGCCAAAGCCAAAGGTTATGAAGTACTCCTTCTGGATTCACCTATAGTGGCCCACCTGATCCAAAAACTGGAAACTGGTAAAGAAAATATATCTTTTGCCAGGGTCGATTCTGAACCTATCGACAACCTTATCAAACAGGACGAGGAGAAAATATCCAAACTCTCAGATGAGGAAAAAGATTCTCTTAAAGAGATTGTTACCGCAACTGTGCCCAAAGAAAAATACACGGTGCAACTGAAGGCAATGGACAGCGATGCGGCTCCATTTGTAATTACAGAGCCTGAATTTATGAGGCGTATGAAAGAGATGAGCGCTACCGGAGGCGGTGGTATGTTTGGAATGAGCAATATGCCAGAAATGTACAATTTGGTGATCAACACCAACAACGAACTGGTATCTCAAATACTTCAAACCAAAACCAAAGCCAAGCAGGAAAGGCTGATAAAGCAATCCCTCGATCTCGCACGACTGTCTAAAGGACTGCTCAAGGGAGAAGAACTGACCAGCTTTGTAAAGCGCAGCTTCGACATGATAAAATAAGTCCGTAGTTTTTATATCGGCAAACGCCATTCTCTTTACAGGATGGCGTTTTTATTTTTAACATTATTCGTCCTAGCGCTATACCCTTTGAAATGAATCGGATTTTTTCGTACATTTAGACGAGCACCTTTTGCGAAAACACTCTCAATAGCCGGGTATATGAAAAACTTGTTTAAAAAACTACAACTGGAAGATCAGAAAGAAATCCTCATCCTCAATGAGCCTGAAGGATTTTCTGAGCAACTGGCCGAACTGACCGACATAGAAATCTACGAATCGCTAGTGAAGTTGAACAAAGTAGAATTCGCTCTGGTGTTCGTGACCAGCATACGCGAATTTGAACAGCAAATGCTCACATTAGGACCAAAACTCAAAGATGGTGTTGTACTTTGGATAGCACATCCGCGAACCATCTCCTCCCGTTTCAATACAGATATCACCGATGCTTACGACTGGCCTCCTCTTACCCGAAACGCCTACAAAGTAGCAAATACCCTCACCATAGACGAAGACTGGGAGGCAATACGTTTCACAAATTGACTAAGTCTTTTTGTCAAAATCTCACAAGAGTAAACCGACAAATTCCGATTAGCCGAAAATATCATTGAGCACGGCAGCCAAACGTATTCCGCCTTTGAGCAGTTGCTGTCTTACGGTATCAAAATTATCGTACATATACTTATAGCCGAGTTTTTCTCCTATTTCGGCAGAGGCGTAAATCTCTTCGGCTAGCTGACGAGATTCTTCTGCCCAATCCCTTGAATTACCCGAGCTTATCGCTTTAAAAGCATCTCGAGAAACATCCTGATAGCTGTCGGCTATCTCTGTGTAGCTCATCTTGTAAAAATCTATCATTTTTGAGTCCCATACACTGTGTAGGTTAGTCCCCTGGTTAAACCACCTGAGCTGTATGTCGTTCCCACCTTTGTCTTCAGCTCTTCCAGCGTGTAAAGGTTGGTGAATATCACCTACAAAATGCACCAACAACTTCAAGTAAAACACCTTGTCTTCTTTAGTCGCCTCGTCGTCTTTTAACACTTCTGCGCACTTTTCGATAGCCGTTATCAGGTCGCCATCTGAACTAGCTGTACTGTCGTCATACTTTTCACCAGGGGTAATATTCACATAGTGCCAGGGATTGATATAGCGATAACGCGGGTCCGATTTTATCTCGTCGGCATAGGCTGCTCCAAAAGCTAAATTCTGTCCGCTCAACAAACGGTCTATCTTTTTCCTAGCTTTCTTGCTCAGGTGTTTTTGAGCAATTTCGGCTATGGTACGATGCCCGGTAGGTCCCCAATCGGCAGTTCTTTCTGCAGACCACAGCAATGGTCCTACCATTATCAGCAATAAAAGGAGTGTTTTTTTCATACTGATAAATGTACTGTAAAATATTTATATGGCAAGGCTGAAATGAGGCGACAAAGCGAGGGATAAACAACAGGGTAGTAGCTGTTTTAAATATCCGAATTATATTTGTACAATCACAGAATAGCAACACCCTAATTATATGGCTTATCGCATAATCTTCACAGACATCGATGGCACTCTCCTCAATGCGGAAAGAGATCTGTCTGCAAATACTATCAGTGAAATTAACAGAATAAAAGACAATATGCCTGTAATACTGGTTTCGGCAAGGATGCCGAAACAGATGACACACTTACAGCAAAAACTCGGAATTACCGACGCTCCACTCATTTGCTATAACGGGGCGTTGGTACTGTTCGACCACAAGCCTATTCACTCTGTAGAAATCCCCCTAGAAACCGTACAACAGATCGTGACTTACAACGAAGACAATGCAGAGGGGAAATTGCACATCAGCCTCTTTCAATACGACTCCTGGTATGTAGAAGCCTACGATTACTGGGCACAAAGAGAAGAAAACAACACTAAGATCAGTCCGAAAATAAAATCTAATCGCACTGTAATAGACGAATGGAATCGCAGCGGAGTCGGAGCTCACAAAATAAGCTGTATGGGTGATCCGGAACTCATCGAAAAAGCCTACTTGCACTTTGAAAAAGAACTCGGAGAAAATCTTCACCTATACCGCTCTAAGGACACTTATATAGAGATTGCCAACAAAGAGGTTTCAAAACTCACAGGAATAAAAATACTTTTGCAGCAATACGACATTCCTCTTGAAGACGCTATCGCTTTCGGCGACAACTACAACGACACCGAAATGATAGCCGCTGTGGGTCACGGTGTAGCAGTAGCCAATGCTCGCGACGAAGTAAAGGCCGTTGCCAAAGCCATTGCACCTCACCACAAAGAAGATGGTGTCGCTCTTCATCTTCGCAATTTGCTGTAACTTTTGAACTCCTCCCCTTCTGCTTAAAACAATGCCAAACAGAGAAAGATAGTCTAGTCGTTACCATTAAGTTTATCAACAGCTTTACAGTTCTCCTCGATTTTTGTATTTTGCTGAACTAACTGTGAACTAATTATGGAAAACACTACTATTTTTACAGACGACACCATCGTCTTCGGACTGCTGATGTTGTCGTTGGGTTTTATTTTTTACACCTCCTCCAAAAAATCGGGTTTTTGGTATAAATTCTATAAAATCATCCCCACCCTACTCATGTGTTATATGATTCCGGCTGTACTCAATTCGGTAGGAATCATCAATCATCAAGAATCTCAACTGTACGAAATGGCAAGCCAGTACCTGCTCCCTGCAGCCTTGGTACTCATGACTTTGAGTATCGATCTCAAAGCGGTTTTCAATCTCGGTCCCAAAGCGCTTATCATGTTTTTTACCGGTACTGTAGGTATTATACTCGGCGGACCAATAGCCATTCTCATCGTCTCCATCTTTTCTCCTGAAACAGTAGGAGGTGCGGGATTTGACGCTATATGGCGCGGACTATCTACACTGGCTGGAAGCTGGATAGGAGGTGGTGCCAATCAGGCCGCTATGCTGGAAATATTTCAGTACAATCCCGAAAAATACGGAGGTATGGTACTGGTAGACGTTGTTATTGCAAACTTATGGTTGGCTATTCTACTGTTTGGAACCGGAAAAAACGAACAAATAGACCGTTGGTTTAAGGCGGATAATTCGGCTATCGAAGCACTAAAGCAAAAGGTTTCTGCCTTTGCCGAAAAGACGGCTCGAATCCCCACGGCATCCGATTATATCATCATTTTTGCCATCGCCTTCGGTACTGTGGGAATCTCACATTGGGGCGCTAATTTAATATCCGACTTTCTCAGCTCAAATTTCCATGCTATCAGCGATAAACAAAGTGCATTGTCCTCTTTCGGATCTCAGTTTTTCTGGATGATTACCATAGCTACAGTAGTAGGTGTTTTACTGTCGTTTACTTCAGCTCGAAATTACGAAGGAGCCGGAGCCGGAAAGTTTGGTAGTGTGTGTATCTATATCCTTATAGCTACCATCGGAATGAAAATAGACCTAGGTGCCGTATTCGAAAATCCGGGTCTCTTGGCTATCGGATTGATATGGATGGCTTTTCATGCCGCTCTACTCATCGTAGTGGCCAAATGGATTAAAGCACCTTTCTTTTTCCTCGCTGTAGGTAGCCAAGCCAATATGGGCGGAGCCGCATCGGCACCAGTAGTAGCCGCAGCCTTTCACCCCTCTCTCGCCACTACAGGTGTACTACTCGCTGTGTTTGGCTATGCCATAGGAACCTATGGAGCTATGTTGAGCGCATGGCTGATGGAATTTGCCTCCGGGCTATAGTATAAATGGATCAGATTAAAGATATTTGCACCGCTAATTTTATAACCGCTCAATGAATATGATATTTGCAAAACGATCACTCGTAGTTGCTACACTGCTTATGATGTCTTTTTCGTGTAGTAAAAAAGACGAAAATACCATGCACCTTACAGGACAAGTAAAAGGATTGAAAAAAGGGACTGTCTACCTGCAGAAAATTCAAGATTCTACTGTAGTCACCCTAGACTCTATGATTATTGACGGCAACAGTCACTTCGATTTTACTACCGAGATAGAAGAACCCGAAGTATTTTACCTCTCCGTAAATCGTTTCAACAGTATAAACAAAGACAACAGTCTTCATTTTTTTGGAGAAAAAGGAGAGATCAACATACAAACGAGTTGGGATTTTTTCTCAGCCGAAGCCAAAGTTACCGGCTCAGAAACTCATAAAAAACTGGAGGAATACGAAAGTATGATCCAGAAATTTAAGGAAAAGAACCTCGAACTAATAACAGAGCAAATCAAGGCTTCGGGCGACTCGCTAAAAACCGATTCCCTTGTCAGAATCTCTAATAGAAACATTACAAGGAGCTATCTATACACTCTAAACTACGCTCTGGCCAACAAAGATTCTTATATAGCACCTTATATCGCCTTGGCAGACGCGGCTAATGTTCGATTGAAATACTTAGATACCATCAACAAATCACTCAGCCCGAAAATAGCAAATTCTAAATACGGAAAAGCACTAGACGAATACGTAAAACTCCGCAAAGAATTGGAAGAAAAACAGGAAGATGAAAATTAGCCATTGTCAAAATGCGTAAAAACAAAAAGCCGTTTTACTCGATGAGATAAAACGGCTTTGTTTTTATACAGAAAGAATAATCTATCAGTTATTGAGCATCACTGGCATAACGAGCATAGTGATATACTCCCCTTCGTCCAATCCGTCTGCCGGAGTGAGAATACCGGCGCGATTGGGTAGTGACATCTCCAAAGACACCTCGTCGGAAGAAAGGTTGTTCAGCATTTCTATAAGGAAACGCGAATTAAACCCTATCTGCATATCATCTCCTTGATAATCACATCCGAGACGCTCTTCTGCCTTGTTGCTGTAATCTATATCTTCGGCAGAAATATTCAATTCTGCACCGGCTATTTTAAGTCTTATCTGATGGGTAGTTTTGTTAGAAAATATACTCACCCGCTTTGCAGAACCCAAAAATTGCGTTCTATCTATAACCAGTTTATTCGGATTCTCCTTAGGGATAACTGCCTCGTAGTTGGGATATTTCCCATCGATAAGACGACATACCAACTCTATATTATCGAAGGTAAATTTGGCATTGCTCTCGTTGTACTCAACCTTGACCTCCGTCTCGCTTCCGGCCAAAATCCCTTTTAGTAAATTAAGAGGCTTTTTGGGCATAATAAACTCGGCTACCTCGCTTGCTGAAAGATCTGTACGCTGATATTTCACCAACTTGTGTGCATCCGTAGCAACAAAGGTGAGGTTTTCGGGAGAAAATTGAAAAAACACTCCACTCATCACTGGGCGTAGGTCGTCATTTCCAGCAGCAAAAATAGTCTTTGAAATAGCCGTTGCCAAGACATCACCTACGATAGAAGTCGCACTTGGCTCAGACAGTTCCACCGTTTTTGGAAACTCCGCAGCATCAGCATAAGCCAAGGCATACTTTCCGTGATTAGAACTGATTTCAATCGTATTGTTGTCCTCCATCACAAAAGTGAGAGGTTGCTCAGGAAAGGTCTTCAAAATATCCAACAACAATCTAGCAGGAACAGCTATACTACCCTCTGAATCCGATTCAACCTCGAGCACTGAACTCATGGTAGTTTCCAGATCGGAAGCCGATACTGTGAGTTTCGAACCGTTTAATTCGAATAAAAAGTTATCTAATATCGGAAGTGTGTTACTACTGTTGATAACACCGCCCAATACCTGTAGCTGTTTTAATAAATACGAACTGGATACTATAAATTTCATCTGTATTTTTTTAGGGCTCCTTTCTCTCAAATACGCAAAAGGAGATTTCTTGTCTTTAGTTACAAATATATCCTAATTATAGCTTTTATAGAAAGATATTTATCAACATCTTATAAATACAAATGATTGCATAAGAAATCTTGCTTATAATCTGTAATAGAGAGCTCCCGCAATGAAGTAAAAACTAATAATCAAAATATAAAAACCACAACCCATTGATTATCAATACACAAAATAAAAGAATCAATTTAAAAAGATTGCAGATACTCAATCCCTTCAAAAAAAGCACAAACCATCAGCCTTTTACCATCTTATAAAAAGAGCTCTTTATCAACAATAAATTAACAAGCCCATACGTACGGGCGAATTGCAATTCGCCCCAACCGCCCCCAACCCGGCCCCCAACCTTAGCCATAAAAAAAACCCCTCACCACGATGTGATGAGGGGTTGATAAGAAGGCGGCGACATACTCTCCCACTAATGCAGTACCATCTGCGCGCATGGGCTTAACTTCTCTGTTCGGAATGGTAAGAG
>JAJUFH010000042.1 GCA_029266035.1 Sinomicrobium sp. | reverse complement strand
ATTATTTCTCAGGGAATTTGGTTTTAAGTTGAAAACAGTTGTATATTTGCACTCACATCGCGGGATAGAGCAGTAGGTAGCTCGTCGGGCTCATAACCCGAAGGTCACAGGTTCGAGTCCTGTTCCCGCTACTAAACAGGACAAATGAAATTTATTTTCGTTTGTCCTGTTCTTTTTTTGGATTAATCCGTTGCTTATCTGAAAGATATGATTGGCGATTACGTTCATTCGGACGGTTCGATATGTTTTTCCATCAAACTCCAATTTTTCAGGGAATATCGAACCAATAACGGCTCGCTTGGTGCTGATTCCGCCCTCCCTGTACAGTTTCGGGATATTGACAATACTGTGTAATGCCCTGTCCAAAGACTTGTCAATATTGACTTTCTTGGCATTCGAAACGTCACTACTTAACTGCGCTTCCAGTCGTTCAATTTTCTCCCTGCATTCCTTTTTGATTTCAAGGTATTCCTCGTCATCAATGTTTCAGATAAAAGTTTGTTTCGTGGAATTGATGGCTTACCGCTCGCCCGCTTTTCTTTCCGAAATTTGATACTGGAAATGGACATTTTCTTTGCTAACACTAATCCATCTCGAAGAGTGGATTCTTGTGTTCACCGGAACACTGCAAGTTGTGTTTTGAGGCACTCGAAATTAAAACAGTGCCTCAAAACTACTTGCCCTTACGCAGGGGGCTAAACCATTTCTCCGAAGTCGAATGGTTGAAATCTTTAAACAGAATTTTTATGAATAGAGAATGGAACAAAAACAGGAAGAAAGTCGGTAGAAAGTCGAAAGCGGATAAGGCAAAATACAAATACGCTTTCCGGTTGACGGAGGCGGAAAACGCAAAATTCTTAGCCTTATTTGATAAATCCGGTCTGCCCAATAAAGCTGAATTTGCAAGAAAAGCCATTTTTGAGAATGACTTAAAGGTGGTCTATTATGATATGGGTGTGTTGAATTTCTATACGGGATTGACGAACTTTTACTCCCTGTTCAGATCTGTCGGCACCAATTACAACCAGGTGGTCAAGATTTTATACCGACATTTTCCGGAAAAGAAAGCGGCTGCCTACCTCTATCGATTGGAAAAAGGGACGGTAGAATTGGCGGAATTGTTCAGAGGGGTAACGGCGAAGATACAGGATATTGAGGGTAAGCATGTTACGGAAGGGGTGATTTCAGTGGAGAAAAACAATGAAGGCGTAAGAAAAATATAGTCGGCTCGATACGTCACATATTTTTATTAAATTTGTGACAGTAATTAAGCCGTTTCATTTTGGAAAGCATCGAAATACGAATACTTGAAAAGGTTAAGAAAACCAAAAGAGGTACGCTGTTTTTCACGGAGAGTTTTTCGCTGTATGGTAATGCCGATGCGTTACGGAAGGCTCTGGAGCGTTTGGTGAAGGCGGGTGAATTGGAGCGCCTTGCTGCGGGGATTTACTATCGACCGGTGCTAAGCGATACGTTTGGTAAACTAAAACCCACGCTTGAAGAAGTTGCCCTTGCCATAGCTAAGCGTGACAGGGCAAGGATTGTTCCCACGGGGGATTTCGCGCTTAACAGTCTGGGGCTTTCCACGCAGGTGCCGGTGAACTTGATTTACCTGACGGATGGCTCTGCCCGGAAGATTACTATTGGCAAACGCAGTGTGGTATTCAAAAAAACAACGCCAAAAAATGTCGCTACCATTGGCAAAATAAGCGGGCTGGCGATTCAGGCACTGAAAACAATCGGTAAAGATAAGGTGCTTGACAAGGAAATAACGCATATCCGGGAACTCTTGAAAAAGGAAAAACCTGAACGGCTAAAGCATGATATTCAGCTTGCCCCTGCATGGATCAGGGAAATTATGCTGCCTGTTTTAAAACAGTCGACAGATCAACAACAATAACGAATAGCAATTTATGGCGAAACAGAACACAACAGAAGAACCCTTAGAGAAACAGCTTTGGAAAGCAGCGGATAAACTCCGTAAGAATATTGACGCTGCGGAATACAAGCATATTGTACTGGGGTTAATCTTTTTGAAATATATCTCCGATGCTTTTGAAGAGCTTTATGCCAGACTCCAAGCGGAGGAAGACCAAGGTGCAGATCCGGAGGACAAGGATGAATATAAAGCGGAAAACGTATTCTTTGTGCCACAGGATGCCCGCTGGCATTATTTGCAATCCAAGGCAAAACAGCCCGAAATCGGGAAATTTGTGGATGATGCCATGGATGCCATTGAAAAGGAAAATGCTTCCCTAAAGGGTGTGCTGCCTAAAGTATTTGCCCGGCAAAACCTGGATCCCACTAGTTTGGGCGAACTGATAGACTTGGTTGGCAATATCGCTTTGGGTGATGCCAAGGCGAGAAGCGCCGATGTATTAGGACATGTCTTTGAATACTTCCTCGGAGAATTTGCCCTTGCAGAAGGTAAAAAAGGCGGACAGTTCTATACACCGAGAAGCGTGGTGGAATTATTGGTGGAGATGCTGGAGCCCTACAAAGGACGTGTGTTTGACCCCTGCTGTGGTTCGGGCGGAATGTTTGTACAATCGGAGAAGTTTGTGGAAGACCATCAGGGAAAGGTAAATGATATTTCCATATACGGACAGGAAAGTAACCAAACCACATGGCGGCTGGCGAAAATGAACCTTGCTATCCGGGGAATCGACAGCTCCCAGGTGAAATGGAACAACGAAGGGTCTTTTCTCAACGACGCCCACAAAGACCTGAAAGCTGATTATATCATCGCCAACCCTCCCTTTAACGTAAGCGATTGGAGCGGTGATCTGCTGCGTACTGATGGTCGTTGGAAATACGGCACACCACCCACCGGAAATGCCAATTATGCCTGGATCCAACATTTCCTGTACCACTTGGCGCCCAGTGGTCAAGCGGGCTTTGTATTGGCAAAAGGCGCCTTGACTTCCAAAAGTGGCGGTGAGGGGGAGATTAGAAAAGCACTGATAGAGGCTGACTTGATCGACTGTATTGTAAACCTCCCGGCCAAACTGTTTTTGAATACGCAGATCCCGGCTTCCCTTTGGTTTATGAGCCGTAACCGTAGCAATGGAAAATTCAGAAACCGCAGTAACGAGATTTTATTTATTGATGCCCGCAATCTGGGGCATTTGATCAATCGTAGAACCCGGGAACTCTCCAAGGAAGATATAGCTCAGATAGCCGACACCTACCACAATTGGCGAAACGTCATTCCGAGCGAAGCGAAGGAATCTCAACTCTACAAAGATATAAAAGGCTTTTGTGCATCAGCCACCAAAGAACGGGTAGCCGAACTGGATTATGTACTCACTCCCGGCCGCTATGTGGGCTTGGCAGAGGAAGAAGATGACTTTGACTTTGCCGAACGCTTTAGCAGCCTGAAAGCCGAGTTTGAAGCGCAACTTTTAGAAGAAGCCAAACTCAACGAACGTATTGCCGCTAACCTTCAAAAAGTGAAAATTGATGAGTGAGTGGAAAGAGCAAGAAATTAGCGAGTTAGCCGAGTTGCGGAAAGACTCATGGAAAGTTGGCGATGAGCAACTACCCTACATTGCACTTGAGCATATTGTAGAAAATGGTTTGCGACTTGAAGGAATTGGCGATTCTTCAATTGTTGCGAGCAATAAGTATTATTTCGATTCGGATAACTTCCTTTTTGGGAAGCTAAGACCTTATTTCAGAAAGCTATTTCGACCAAATTTCAAAGGGATTTGCTCAACAGATATTTGGGTAGTCAAACCAAAAGGAGAAAACGAAAAAGACTTTCTTTTTTACTTTTTTGCCAACCAAGAATTTATCGACCATTCATATTCAGGCTCTTCTGGTACGCGAATGCCGCGAGCAGATTGGAATTTCGTAAGCAAAACGATATGGAAGTTTCCAGAACCAAAAGAACAACGCGCCATCGCCTCCGTCCTTTCCAGCTTAGACGATAAAATAGACCTGCTGCACCGCCAAAATGCCACACTCGAAAAAATGGCAGAGACGCTGTTTAGGGAGTGGTTTGTGGAGAAGGCGAATGATGATTGGGAGGAAGGAGTTTTGGGAGATTTGGTTGAAGTGAAATATGGAAAAGATCACAAAAAGCTATCGGATGGTCAGATTCCTGTTTACGGTTCTGGTGGTTTCATGCGTGCTGTTGAAAGACCAATTTTTGAAGGTGAATCAGTTCTAATTCCTCGAAAAGGCACTTTGAATAATGTCATGTATGTGGATGAGGCCTTTTGGACTGTAGATACAATGTTCTACACAATCATGAAGAGAAATCATCTTGCAAAATTTATTTATCAATCTATTAAGCAGAAAGACTTAGCATCCATGAATGTAGGATCAGCAGTACCAAGTATGACCACCGCTGTTCTAAATAATATGCCAATTGAAATTCCACCGGAAGAACTATTGCATAAATTTGACAGTGTAGTTTCTGATTTTTATAACAAAATCAAAACCAACCAAACCCAAATCCGTACCCTCAGGGCTCTTCGCGACACCTTGTTGCCGAAGCTGATGAGCGGGGAGGTGAGAATAAAAAGTTAAATTATGGAAGAAAGAATTTTACAAGAACTATCCGAAGTAATCCAAAGCTCAAACATCAATTTTCTTGTTGGTGCGGGTGTTTCTAACCCTTTTTTACCTCCTCTTGGCAATATCGAACAAAAGCTTAATGAGGCAAAGGACGACTCCGAAAGGGAGACACAGCTGAAAGAGTATTTCTCAAAAGTAATGCTTCCCAATAAAGGGGTTATAGAAAACTCGATTTCAAGTGATGAATATAAGCAAACAACCCAAAGCTATGATGATTTTTTCCTGTCCCTATCGGATGTGATTCTTCGAAGAAAAAGCACTATTTTAAGCAAACAAGTGAACCTGTTTACAACCAATATTGACGTGTTGATGGAGAATACACTTGAAAGGCTGTTGATTGAGTACAACGATGGATTTTCAGGAAAGTTCACTCCAACATTTAGTCCGGCAAACTATAAAAAATCTATTTATCAAAGAAGTTTGCATTATGATCATATTTCTGAGATACCTGTATTTAATATAGTGAAAATGCATGGCTCTTTGACTTGGCTTGAATCCGGCGATAAAATAACTTTCTCGCATTCCCTGGGCCATATTGATCCCGAGTTATCTAAAAAGACAGGGGAAGAGTTTTTTAATTCCTACAAGAAAATTCTTGTTGTAAATCCTGAAGAATCCAAACATCTGGAAAGCGTTTTAAATATTTACTACTATGAGCTGCTAAGGATGTACTCCAGTGAATTGGAAAAAGAAAACGCAACCTTATTTGTCCTCGGGTTTTCTATGGACGACAAGCACATCAAAGAGATTACATTAAGAGCGGCAAAAGCGAACCCAACTTTGAGGGTGTTTGTATGCTGCTCAAAAAAGGAAAAGCAACAAATGTTTGAGAAATTAGAAGTGTTGCAGCATCCAAATGTTTCGATTTTGAGTATGTCCTCAGAAACTGAATATCAGATACACGATGGCAGCAAACCCGAAGAACATGAAACGGATACGAGTAGTGATAACATCTATTTTACACTTCCCTTTTTTACGAAGGAGATTCTCAATAAGGTGATAAATATACAGAGCGATGAAAGTAGCAAAGCAGACGAATAACACCGGTGAGTCTCTATTAAGGGAATCCATTTTTATTATTGGTACCGTTTCTTCCGTTGAGGGACGTAGAATACGGGTGAAGGTGAAAAAAGATAAAAATTTATCACACTTATCTTATCGGGGCACAACCATCAAGAACGTCACTGTTGGCAGCTACATAAAAATCACGAAAGGTTTTATTGAAATTATCGGAAAGGTAGAAGGCGAATACATTAAAGAGGAAAACATTTACAATAAGGATTACAAGAAAGATGAATTGAAAATCTCAAGATTCTTAGAGGTTTCACTTTTTGGCCATTTTGATAGGAAGGACAACAAATTTAGGCAAGGAATAAAAGAGATGCCTTTAATAGATAATGAGTGCTATTTGCTCGACAAAGAAGAATTTTATACGCTCCATCGCTTCTTCAATAATGAAAAAACTATCAAGGTTGGTGTATTGACCGAAGAACCATCTCAAGAAATAAGATTAAGTATAAAAAAACTATTCGCCAGCCATATTGGTATTTTTGGAAATACGGGAAGTGGAAAATCAAACACCCTTGCAAGGATATTTTCTGAACTGTTTCAAGCAAACGTAGAAAATCAAAATTTCAAGAAAAACTCACGTTTTGTAATTGTTGATTTTAACGGGGAGTATTCCAAAAGCGAGCTGATAACAAGCCAAAAAAAAGCGTATAACCTAACAACGCAAAATAAGGAGGGTGATAAGTACCCCGTCAAACGGGAAAACATAGAAAGGCTTGAAATTATCTCAGTTTTGCTCGAAGCTACTGAGAAGACCCAGAAACCTTTTCTTAATCGAGCCATTAGAAATGAATATTTAGATGACGACTTCGATAATAGATCAAAAGAGAACATTGCAAAAACCGTAAAAGACATTCTGCAAAAAGCAGATCCAAACTTGGCGGTGTCTGTCTTTACAGAATATTTTAGCCACTTAAAGCAATTAGAAGTCAATGGACACAACGTGGCTTCGGAAATTCTCATAAAATTAGAAGCGAACAATCTAAAATTCCATTCGAAAAATAAGGCGTATTATACCGATAAGGAAGATAATACTAGTATTTACAGTAATGATAATTTAGACTCTGTTCTGTCAACAGCCTTTCCCAATTTGGAAAACCTCTCAGTTGATTCATCCAATCTTGGAAGGTTAAAGTTTAAGATTATTTCCCAATACTATCACGAGATAATTAATGGCTATTCCAATCAAGAGCATATTCGCCCATTAATCGGACGGATGTTCAAAAAGTTTGAAATGCTTGAAAAGCTCATATCGGTTGAAAGCGATGATTTGGCAAACAGCAATCTGGAAATAGTCAATCTTAAGGAGGTAAACTTAGAGATGAAGAAAACGCTTCCGCTAATTATCGTTAAGCAGTTATATGATGAACATAAGGATGTAGGTGAATTTGAAAATAAATCATTGCACATCGTGGTAGATGAAGCCCACAATATACTTTCGTCGTCGTCAGACAGAGAAAGTGAAACGTGGAAAGATTATCGTTTAGAAACTTTTGAGGAAATTATTAAGGAAGGTAGAAAGTTCAGCACTTTTCTGACGGTTTCAAGCCAAAGACCGTATGACATTTCAGCAACGATTATTTCACAATTGCATAACTACTTTATTCACCGACTGATAAACGACCTCGACATAAAAGCTATTGAGAAAACAGTGGCCTATTTGGATAAACTTTCGTTTGAATCAATTCCTGTACTGTCCGTAGGGAGTTGTTTCATTGCCGGACTAGCATCGGACATTCCTGTAAAAGTGGATATTGATTTATTACCAAGCGAAAAACAGCCGAAAAGCGAGACGATTGATTTAGAAAAAGCATGGGGGACATGAATAGAATAACCGAAAACCATATTGAACAATTGGCGATAGAACGTTTGGAGGCATTAGGTTACGAATACATCTACGCCCCAGATATTGCTCCCGATGGTGCTACGCCTGAACGGGATAGCTATGAACAAGTACTGTTGTTGAACAGACTACAAAATGCTGTAAAGCGTATCAATCCCGACATTCCGGCTGATGCACAGGCGGAGGCCATCAAAGAAATACAGCGTATCGCGTCTCCGGAGCTTTTAGCGAACAACGAGACCTTTCACCGTTTATTGACGGAAGGTATTCCAGTTTCCAAACAGGTAGATGGGGACGACCGTGGCGACCGGGTTTGGCTGGTTGATTTTAACGACCCGTATAATAATGAGTTTGTCGTTGCCAATCAATTCACCATCATCGAGAATGGGAATAACAAGCGGCCGGATGTTTTGCTGTTTGTCAATGGCATTCCGCTGGTGGTGATTGAATTGAAGAATACGGCGGATGAAAACACCACCATTCATTCTGCTTTCAAGCAGGTAGAAACCTATAAAACCATCATTCCGGGTTTGTTTACCTACAACGGTTTTGTAATAATCTCCGATGGATTGGAAGCGAAAGCAGGTTCTATTTCAGCGGGCTTCAGCCGCTATATGCCATGGAAATCGGCCGATGGAAAAGCGGAGGCTTCGCATTTGGTCAGCCAGCTGGAAACCTTGATACGGGGAATGCTGAACAAGGAAACGCTGATCGACATCATCCGGCATTTTGTGGTTTTTGAAAAATCGAAGCGGGAGGATACGGAAACCGGTATTACGACCATCTCAACCGTTAAAAAATTAGCCGCCTATCATCAATATTATGCCGTAAACCGGGCGGTGGAATCCACGTTGCGGGCAACGGGTTTTAACGTTGAAGAAGAGACTCCGTTGAATGTGGCTATGGAAGACCCCGTAAGCTATGGTTTACCTGGCGTAAAAAATCAGCCCATTGGCGACCGGAAAGGTGGTGTGGTGTGGCATACACAGGGAAGCGGTAAATCCTTGTCGATGGTTTTCTATACCGGTAAAATTGTACTGGCTTTGGACAACCCCACCATTCTGGTGATCACCGACCGCAACGATTTGGACGATCAGCTCTTTGATACGTTTGCGGCATCCAAGCAATTGCTGCGTCAGGAGCCGGTGCAGGCGGACGACCGGAATCAGTTAAAAGACTTGCTAAAAGTGGCTTCGGGAGGCGTGGTGTTTACGACGATTCAGAAATTTCAACCCGAAGAAGGGAATGTGTATGAAACGCTTTCCCAGCGGAAGAATATTGTGGTGATTGCGGATGAAGCGCATCGTACCCAATACGGGTTTAAAGCCAAGACCATCGATGCCAGGGACGGGCAGGGAAATGTGGTTGGTAAGAAGATCGTGTACGGTTTTGCCAAATATATGCGCGATGCGCTGCCCAATGCCACGTATTTGGGCTTTACCGGCACGCCTATTGAGAGTACCGATGTCAACACGCCGGCGGTATTTGGTAACTATGTGGACATATATGATATTGCCCAGGCGGTGGAAGATGGTGCTACTGTCCGTATTTTTTATGAAAGCCGACTGGCAAAAGTGAACCTGAGTGAAGAAGGCAAGCAACTGGTGGACGAGCTGGATGATGAACTGGAGCAGGAAGAGCTGACCGATACCCAAAAGGCCAAGGCGAAATGGACGCAGCTAGAAGCGCTGGTGGGAAGCGAAAAGCGGATGGCTACGATTGCCAAAGATATCGTTACGCACTTTAGTCAGCGGCAGTCGGTATTTGAGGGGAAAGGGATGATCGTCTCCATGAGCCGGAGAATAGCAGCCGATTTATACGATGCCGTTATCGCCTTGAAACCGGAATGGCATTCGGACGATCTGAATAAGGGGGTCATTAAAGTGATTATGACTTCGGCCTCTGCTGACGGGCCGAAAATCGCCAAACATCATACCACCAAAGAACAGCGAAGAATGCTTGCCGAACGGATGAAAAATCCGGATGATGAATTGCAATTGGTTATTGTTCGGGATATGTGGCTCACGGGTTTTGATGCACCCAGTATGCACACGCTCTACATCGACAAACCCATGAAAGGGCATAATCTGATGCAGGCGATTGCCCGGGTAAACCGGGTGTACAAAGACAAGCCGGGTGGTTTGATTGTAGATTATTTGGGAATTGCTTCTGACCTGAAAAAGGCACTGGCCTTTTATTCGGATGCGGGTGGTAAAGGTGACCCGACCATTGCACAGGAACAAGCAGTGCAGTTGATGCTGGAGAAATTGGAAGTGGTCTCGAATATGTATCACGGATTTGCATACGAAAGCTATTTTGAAGCCGACACGTCCAAAAAACTGTCGTTGATTCTGGCAGCCGAAGAGCATATCCTCGGTTTGGAGGACGGCAAGAAGCGGTATATCAACGAAGTGACGGCTTTATCCAAAGCCTTCGCCATAGCCGTCCCGCACGAGCAGGCCATGGACGCAAAAGACGAAGTTTCGTTCTTTCAGGCTGTAAAAGCGAGATTGGCAAAATTTGACAGCACCGGCACGGGAAAAACTGATGAAGAGATCGAAACGACCATTCGTCAGGTGATCGACAAAGCCTTGGTTTCGGAACAGGTCATTGATGTTTTCGATGCCGCAGGAATAAAGCGTCCGGATATTTCCATTCTGTCTGACGAGTTTCTGATGGAGCTAAAGGGCATGGAATATAAAAACGTGGCCTTGGAAGTGTTGAAGAAGCTGTTGAATGACGAAATCAAATCAAGGGCGAAAAAGAACTTGGTGAAAAGCCGGTCGTTCTCAGAAATGCTGGAAAACTCGATCCGGAAATACCACAATAAGATCCTGACGGCAGCCGAAGTGATCGAGGAACTCATCAAGCTGAGCAAGGGCATTGTGGAAATGGACAATGAGGCGAAACAGATGGGCTTGACGGACTTTGAATATGCTTTTTATACGGCAGTGGCCAATAATGACAGCGCAAAAGAACTTATGCAGCAGGATAAGCTGCGCGAACTGGCGATGGTACTGACGGAAACGATCCGGCAAAATGCGTCGATTGACTGGACGATTAAGGAAAGTGTGAAAGCGAAGTTGAAGGTTGCGGTAAAACGGATTTTAAGGAAGTATGGCTATCCGCCGGATATGCAGATGCTGGCAACTGAAACCGTGTTGAAACAAGCGGAGATGATAGCAAACGAAATAACAAGGTAGTAAAATAACAGGATGTCAGAATCTCAAAACATAGAATACAAACAGACTTGGCGAGACGAGTACCTGAAGTGGATTTGCGGTTTTGCAAATGCCCATGGTGGTACTATTTTCATCGGGGAAGACGATAACGGAAAAGTGGTCGGCGTGGCTGATGCGAAACAGTTGCTGGAAGAAATCCCCAACAAAGTAAGGGATGTCTTGGGGATTGTGGCAGAGGTGAATTTACACCAAACCAAGGAAGGTGATTATCTGGAAATCGTAGTGGAGCCCTACCCTAATGCCGTAAATTATAAAGGTCAATACCATTACCGAAGTGGAAGCACCAAACAGGAATTGAAAGGTGCTGCCCTGGATAAATTTTTGTTGCAGAAAAAAGGCAAGCGTTGGGACGGTGTCCCGGTACCCAAGGTGTCAGTCGATGATTTGAAGTCGGAAACCTTGGAGTTTTTCAAGAAAAGAGGCATTCGGAGCAAACGCCTTAGCGAAGAAGCTTTAGCCGAAGACAATACGCACCTGCTGGAAAACCTGAAACTGATTGAGGGGGACTATTTGAAACGGGCGGCCATTTTGTTGTTCCATCCCGATCCGGAAAAGTTTGTAACAGGCGCTTACATCAAGATTGGTTATTTTGAAAATGAAGCCGATTTGATTTTTCAGGACGAGGTTCACGGAAATTTGTTTGAACAAGTGGAAAAAACGGTTGACTTGCTTTTTACCAAGTACATCAAAGCGCTGATCAGTTACGAAGGCATACACCGGGTGGAAATATACGAATATCCGAAAGAAGCGGTACGCGAGGCCTTGCTCAATGCGATTGCTCATAAAGATTATTCGGGTTTGACGCCTATTCAGATCCGTGTGTACAAGGATAAGATAATGATCTGGAACGAGGGGCATCTGCCTGAGAACTGGACGGTAAGCAACCTGTTGAAAAGCCATTCGTCCAGACCTTATAATCCGGATATTGCCAATGCGTTTTTCCGTAGCGGCTATGTAGAATCATGGGGGCGTGGCATCAGCAAAATGACGGAATTGTGTGTTGCCGGAGGACTTCCCGCACCGGCTTACCTTGTGGAAGGTTCGGATTTTTGGGTAACGTTTAAAAAGGATATTTATAACGCCGATTACTTAGAAGAACTTGGATTGAACAACAGGCAAGTGAAGGCCGTTTTGTTCACTAAAGAAAAAGGGAAAATCACCAATAGTGATTACCAAACATTAAACGATGTTTCGAAAGCTACTGCAACTAGAGATTTGAGTGAACTTGTAGAGAAATTTCAAATACTGAGACGAAGCGGTGATGTTGGAGCTGGAACAAACTACATTTTGATTGGCTCATAATTGGCTCAATTGGCTCACAAGGATTCAGGTTGTGAGCCAAAAGGCAATAAAAAAAAACAATTTAGGCTCAAGTATTTCCTACAAGACAGTCGGGCAATATGGAATGAACGAGCCCTATATCTGTAGCGCTAAAGTGGTGTTTTGCCGTCAATATGAATTGCCTCAATTGCGTCAGGATTGAACCAGAATTGTGTCAATGGGCGCAGAATGGGCTCAAGTCATGAGCCAATTGAGTCAAAATTACAATGGTACCGCCTCAAAATCCAACCCCACCAACCGCTCTAAATCCTCCAAAAAATGTTTCGAGATTTGTTCGGTTGGGGCTACTAGAAAAGAAAGGCTTCACAGAAATGTGGAGCCTTGCCTTTTGTGCGCCCAGCATGGGCGATAACTTTAGGGTGAAAGTCCCGAACACGCCTTTACAGTAGGAAGTGTTAGCTTAAGACAAGTGTAATACTGGTCTTGCTACATTTGCCGGGACACTAAGTTAAGGTCAGAAAATTAAAAACCTTAACTTTACGATGAAAGAAACAAGAAGAAGTTACAGTAAGGAGTTTAAACAAAAAGCCCTTGAATTGAGCAAGGTTCGTGGCAATGTCGTGGAGGTTGCCGGGGAACTTGGAGTGAGGGCAGAACTCATCTATCGTTGGAGGAGGGAGCTCAAAGCCAATCCTACCCTCTCTTTCAGTGGCAATGGTAACAAGCAGCTCACGCCAGAGGAAAAAGAACTGGCTAGGTTGAAAAAGGAGCTTGCCGATGTAACCATGGAACGGGATATATTAAAAAAGGCGGTGGGCATCTTCTCCGCGAGCGACAGGAGATCTACCAATTCATAAAGGATCATCGATTGGAATTTCCTGTTGAGAAGATGTGCAAAGTTTTTAAGGTTAGTAAGAGTGGCTATTATAGAAGCCAGGGAATGCCTTCCTCCAGCCGCCATAATGAAAATCGCATGCTGCTTTCTAAGATCAGACGAATCCACGAAAAAAGTAAGGCAACTTATGGAAGTCCAAGGATAACGAAAGAGCTTAATGCTGAGGGCATTAACGTTTCCAGACCACGAGTGGCGCGGTTGATGAGAAAAAATGGTATTAGGGCTGTCCATGCTAAAAAATTTGTGGTCACCACTGACTCCAAGCATAAATATCCTGTGGCAGAAAACCTATTGAACAGAGATTTCACTCCTGAAGCCAAGGCCCAGAAATGGGTATCTGACATCACCTATATTAAAACCAAGAAAGGATGGCTTTATTTAACGGTTATCATTGATCTCTTTGACCGCAAAGTAATTGGATGGTCCCTCAGTAGCGATTTAAATGCTACAAACACCTGTATAGCTGCCTGGAGAATGGCTGTGAAGAATAGGCCCCTATGTGGAGAATTAATTTTCCATTCAGACAGAGGAGTCCAGTACGCCTGTAACGCCTTTAGAAACCTCTTAAGCAGTTATGAAGGAGTAAAACAAAGTATGAGCAGAAGAGGAAACTGCTGGGATAACGCAGTAGCTGAGAGCTTCTTTAAAACCATAAAAGTCGAACT
>JAJUFH010000039.1 GCA_029266035.1 Sinomicrobium sp. | reverse complement strand
CAACGACCACATGGTTCACTAAAAAATATGAAACCAGAAGAATTTGAAACTTTTCTTTTGGGGCGCGCCCCAAAAGAAAGACCAACAGTAATCATTAATTATTAACCTGAAAAAAGGCAAGCTTATTCAGGCAAGGTCAAACTATAAACCACAAACAATAAACAACAAATTCCCCTCTAAAATTCAGACCTTCAAAAAGTTGGTTAGAATTGCAAAAAACTATAATTTTGCAGCCTGTTTTTATATGCCCTATTAATTTATTAAAGCAAATAAATGGATATTACAAGAGAGCAAATTGACGAGTTGAATGCGGTAGTAAAAGTTGCTATCAGCAAGGACGATTACAGCGACAAGGTTGCTACGGTTCTTAACGATTACCGGAAACAAGCAAATATACCCGGGTTTAGAAAAGGACACGTGCCGATGGGACTGGTTAAGAAACAATACGGGAAAGCTGTACTGGTAGATGAGGTAAACAAACTTTTGCAAGATGCGCTCGACAAGTATCTGACCGAAGAAAAGCTCGACGTTTTGGGCAATCCGCTACCCAAACCACAAGACGATTTTGACTGGGATGCAGATGATTTTTCCTTTGAATTCGAACTGGGGCTGTCTCCCGAATTTGAGGTGAAGATCAAGGGAAGTAAGGCGATAACACACTATCACATCGTGGCCGACGACAAAATGCTCGACGAACAGGTAGACAGGATCCGCAAACAATATGGTAAACTCATCTCTAAAGAAGAAGTAGAAGAAGGCGATGAGGTAACAGGAACCTTTATCAACGAGGAAAAAAACATCAATAGCAAGGCTACATTTTCGCTCGACAAAATAAAGGGTAAAAGAAATCTCGGTAAATTCACAGGAGCCAAAGTAGGCGATGTAATCGAATTGAAAACCAAAAACCTCGTGCAAGACGAGCACGACCTGATGCACTTTTTAAGCATAAGCCACGACGAAGTTCACGATTTGGATATTGAAGTGAGCTTTACTGTCGAAGAAGTAAACAAGAGAGAAGCTGCAGAACTGAACCAAGAACTCTTCGACAAACTCTTCCCCAACGGAACTGTAAGTAGCGAAGAAGAACTCAGAGCACGTATCAAAGAAGATGCAGAAAAACAATACGAGCAACAGGCCGATCAGAAACTTCTAAACGATATCACCGAATACTTGGTAGAAAATACCAAATTTGACCTCCCTGCCGAATTCCTAAAAAAATGGATTCGCCAAACCGGAGAAAATCCGCTTACAGAAGAACAGGCCAATGAAGAGTATGAAAAATCTGAAAAAGGATTGAGATATCAGCTTATCGAAGGTAAAATTATCAGTGAAAATGACCTGCAGGTTTCTTTCGACGAACTTCAGGATTTTGCCAAAGGCTTTATAAAAATGCAAATGGCTCAATTCGGACAAACCGATCCGTCGGATGAAGAACTGAATAGTATTGCAGCGAGAATACTCTCCAACCGCGACGAAGTAAAACGCCTTTCCGAACAGTTGATGAGTACAAAATTGCTGAATCTATACAAGGAAAAAGCAAACCTCAAAACCAAAGAGGTGTCTTTCGAAGATTTTATCAAGGAGGCATACCAGTAATTTGTTTGAACTACCCGAGAGTATCTCGCAAAACACCGAGTGGGTAAAGACAAAAAAATAACTATATTTAAGGCGTTAAACCGTATGGTATTTAACGCCTTTTACTTTAAAAAAATAACCTTATGAATTACAGCAAAGAATTCAAAAAATACGCCACAAAACACCACGGGGTAAACAGTATGTATTACGACAAGCTCGTAAGCAGGGTGACTCCCGTAGGTATGACGCCAAACATTATTGAAGAGCGGCAGATGAACGCTGTAGCCATGGATGTGTTTTCGCGTTTGATGATGGATCGCATTATCTTTCTCGGAACAGCTATCGACGATCAGATCGCAAATATTATCCAGGCACAGTTGTTATTCCTCTCTAGTGTAGACTCGTCTAAAGACATCGAAATTTACATCAACTCTCCAGGCGGTAGTGTATATGCCGGATTGGGTATCTACGACACCATGCAGTTTATAAAACCCGATGTGGCTACCATCTGTACAGGAATGGCAGCATCTATGGCCGCTGTATTGCTCTGCGCCGGACAGGAAGGAAAACGAAGCGGACTCACCCATTCTAGAGTGATGATACATCAACCTTTGGGCGGAGCTCAAGGTCAGGCCAGCGACATCGAAATTACCGCCAGAGAGATTCTCAAACTCAAAGAAGAATTGTACAATATTATCGCTAATCATTCGGGACAAGCATACGACAAAGTTTACAAAGACAGCGACAGAGATTACTGGATGAAAGCAGACGAAGCCAAGGCTTACGGAATGATTGATGAAATCTTAGCAAGGAGTTAGAACCTAAAAAATTGCAATGGCAAAAGAAGAATTAGAATGTTCGTTTTGTGGAAGAAAAAAACCTGAGACTAATTTGCTCATAGCAGGTTTGGACGCCCATATCTGTGACCGCTGTATCGAACAAGCACACAGCATTGTGCTAGAAGAAACAAAGCAATCGCAATCGGAAGAACTCTCGGCCGAGCTCATACTTAAAAAACCACAGGAAATCAAAACCTTTCTCGACGAGTATGTCATCGGACAAGATGTGACCAAAAAGGTACTTTCTGTAGCGGTTTACAACCACTACAAACGACTGCTACAGCCCAACACCAAAGATGATATTGAAATTCAGAAGAGCAATATCATGATGGTGGGACAAACCGGTACGGGAAAAACCCTGATGGCAAGAACCATCGCTAAAATGCTGAATGTCCCGTTGGCTATAGTCGATGCTACCGTACTCACCGAAGCCGGATATGTGGGTGAAGATGTAGAGAGCATACTCACCCGATTGTTGCAGGCAGCAGATTACAACCTAGAAAAAGCAGAGCGAGGCATCGTCTTTATCGACGAAATCGACAAGATTGCCCGCAAAAGCGACAACCCTTCCATTACCCGTGACGTTTCTGGCGAAGGAGTGCAACAGGCTCTGTTAAAACTCCTGGAAGGAACCGTGGTAAACGTACCCCCGAAGGGCGGGCGCAAACACCCGGACCAGAAGTTTATAGAAGTGAATACAGAAAATATTCTCTTTATTGCAGGTGGAGCGTTTGACGGTATGGAAAAAATTATATCAAAACGACTGAATATGCAGGCCGTAGGATATAATGCTGCAAAAGACGGAGAAGTGATAGATGAGGAAAACTTACTCCAATACATCATCCCAAAAGATCTGAAAGAATTCGGTCTCATCCCCGAAATTATAGGTAGACTACCTGTACTTACCTATATGAATCCCTTGGATGCAGAAGCCTTAAGAGCCATTCTTACAGAACCAAAAAACGCCATTATCAAGCAATACAGCAAGCTCTTTGACATGGATGATATAGAGCTAAAAGTAACCGACAGCGCACTTGACTTTATCGTGGATAAGGCGGTAGAATACAAATTGGGAGCCAGAGGACTGCGGTCTCTTTGCGAAACCATACTTACCGATGCGATGTTTGAACTGCCAAGCTCCGACGAAAAGAAACTGAAAGTAGATCTCGCCTACGCCAGTGAAAAACTGACTAAAGCTAAGGTGAGTAAGCTAAAAGCAGCTTCTTAAGGATACAGATTTATAAAAAAAGTAAAGCCGGCTTCGCAAAAGAGTCGGCTTTGTTTTTGTAATTAACAGACGATTAAGCCGTCCGATTGTTCATCTCGAGCATCTCTTCCATATAATTCCTCTGGTTTGAAAGACGAGGCACCTTGTGCTGTCCGCCGAGCTTGTCGTAGGTTTTGAGCCAGTCGTAAAACAAACCTTTACGCGCCACATTGATGCGCGGCATATTCAGTGTCATATTGTTGTATCTCTTAGCCTCGTAATCCGAATTTAGCGACTTAAGTCCCTCGTCCAATTCCTCTGCAAAACGATCCAAACATTCCGGATGTTTGCGAAATTCTATCAACCATTCGTGACCGCCCTTCTCCCGACCTTGCATAAAAATTGGAGCCACCGTATAATCTACCACCTCACAACCTACTGCCTTACAAGCTCGTTTCAGGGCTTCTTCTGTATTTTCTATGATGAGTTCTTCACCGAAAACATTGATAAAGTGCTTGGTTCTGCCAGTCACCTTGATACGGTAGGGAGAAGTACTGGTAAAACGCACCGTATCACCTATGAGGTATCGCCACAAACCGGCATTGGTAGTAATGACAATAGCGTAGTTCTTCCCCGTTTCCACTTCCCATATCGGAAGCACCCTTTCATCGGCCGTACCAAAAGTATCCATAGGAATAAACTCGTAAAAGATACCGTAATCGAGCATCAACAACAATTCGTCTGAATGGTTGCGGTCTTGTATTGCAAAGAAACCTTCTGAAGCATTGTATATTTCGTAGTACTGAAAATTGTCGCGGGGCAGTAACTTTTCATACTGATCGCGATAGGGGTTAAAACTCACCCCTCCGTGAAAATACACCTCCAGATTGCTCCACACCTCAAAGAGGTTTTCTTTTCCTGTTTTTTCCAGCACTCTGTTCAACAACACCAGCATCCATGAAGGCACTCCTGCAAGACTGGTCACATTTTCGCGCATGGTTTCATTGACAATAGCCTCGAGCTTGGTTTCCCATTCGCTCATCAACGACACCTTATTACTCGGTGTACTGCTCATTTCGGCCCAAAACGGAAGGTTGTCTATGATAATAGCCGAAAGATCGCCAAAAAAGGTATTATTGTCTTCATACAACGATTTACTACCCCCAAGCCGGAGACTCTTCCCGGTAAACAATTTGGAGTTTTCGTTGTTGTTAAAATAAAGCGACAACATATCTTTGCCTGCCTTAAAATGGCAATCCTCAAGAGATTCGGTACTCACGGGAATAAACTTGCTCTTGGCATTGGTAGTTCCACTGCTCTTGGCAAACCACCTGATAGGGGTGGGCCAAAACACATTGTGTTCTCCCCGTCGCGAGCGTTCTATATAAGGTTCCATATCCTCATACCTACTCACAGGTATATTGTCTCGGAATGCTTCGTAGTTCGTCATGGTTTCAAAGCCATACCGCTTGCCAAATTCGGTATCACTTGCCATACCGAGAAGCCGGTTGAGCAGTTCTACCTGAACTTCTTCCGGATATTTGAGGAAGAGTTCCATCTGGTAGAAACGCTTTTTCAGCCACCAAGATGCTATGGAGTTAAACAATGGGATCGACATTTTTTGCGTACTTTTACAGTCCTTTTCTATATTGACAGGCAATAAAAATACTAAAAAACTTTACCATGTACCAAGGTGTCCTAATAAAAATGAAAACCGAATTCACCTATCCTGTAAACTACTATCTGGTTTTCAGGAACGACTTCGTCAACCTCAATCAATTACTCGATCGGGAAATCGGAATTTCTTTTGTTTCTTACGAATGTCTCAACTGCCATTTAAACAAGCCTATTTACCGCCAAGGCTTTTGCAAAAGTTGTTTTTACGAAACTCCTACCGCCGGAGATTGGATTATGCGTCCAGAGTTGAGCAAGGCTCATCTAGACCAGGAAGACCGGGACTTGAAATATGAAAAAGAAGTACAACTACAACCACATGTGGTATACCTTGCCCTCTCTAGCGACGTCAAGGTTGGGGTTACGAGAAAGACTCAAATCCCCACCCGATGGATAGACCAAGGAGCTCACCAAGCGATAGCAGTAGTCGAAGTACCCAATCGCTACCTCGCCGGGATTACTGAGGTAGCTCTTAAAACCCATATGACCGATAAAACTAACTGGCGCAAAATGCTGACCAACGATCTGACTGATGCCGATCTTGTCTCAGAAAAGGATCGATTGGGCGATTTTCTTCCAGAAGAAGTAAAACCCTATTATTTAGACACCAACAAAAAGGTATACACCATACAATACCCCGTACGGCAATATCCCGAAAAGGTAAAAAGTCTCAACTTAGAAAAAACACCCGAATACAAAGGGAAGCTCAAAGGAGTAAAAGGACAGTACCTCATTTTTGAAGACGGCACCGTGTTCAATGTTAGAGGGAGTGAAGGTTATGTAGTAAATTTAAGCCTCATCTGATTACAAACTGTAAAAAATCCGGAGATCGACTGCCCGACACTCCGGATTTTTTTATTTAATTGACCGTATCTTTTTTCTTTTTCCCGAAGAGTCCTTGCAACACATTTTTTGCTGCTTCCTGTACGGCTTCCTTTTTCTCGGTTTTTGTGGTATCTGCTGTCACAGCGGTAGAATCTTTTTCTTTTCCACCTAGCAGATTGCTCAGTGCATTCTTGCCCTTATCAACCAATTTATCCTTCTGTTTGGCTACCAACTGCTGTGTAAGGTTGCTCACCGCCGATTTCAAATCGGTAGACACTGTAGGACTGCTTACACTTCCCCCTATGGTAGCCGTAACGGGCACAGTGACATTGTCCTGTTCTTCTTCACTGAGCTGTGCCAACAGATTTCCAGCTTCTTTACCCAAATATTTGGCCGGCAAATTGAAAGTCGCGGTATAGGCCATATTTTGGTCAAAGCCATGGCTTCCACCTACCTCTATATCCATATCCTGATACTTGATATGAAAAGGTTTCACATTCACCTTACCCTCGTCAAACGACAAATGGGTTTTAATATCCTTGAGGCTGAGTTTGTCCACATCCAGAAAATCGAGTTTCCCTACCAGTTCGCTCACCAGTTTAGAATTTTTTGCATCTATACCCGAGGTGAGCACCTCCGCAAGGGCATCACCAGATATTGTCATCAGATTGGGCGTAAAATCGTCGTTCAGATTTCCTGAAAAAGACAAATCTGTATTGAGTTTTCCCTCTAATATACTAGCTATAGGCGTCAATGCCTGCAATAGATCGAGCTCTTTAAACGATTCGGAAAGATTAAAGTCGTCCATCTTGAGCTTCATATCAAAAGTAGGGGTATCTCCTTTGGTCGACACACTTCCGTCCAGTCCCAGTTGCCCGTTAAACAGGTTGGATTTAAGATCTATAAGGGTAGCTGTTTCATCTTTAATAAGTAGTGTACCCTTTACGTTTTTCAGCGTGAGATTATCATAAATCACCGTATTGGCCGAGGCATTTACAGTACAGTCTAAGAAAGAGGGAATTTTAATCTTCTCATCACCTGTTTCTGAGGTAGTGTTGGTTTCGCTCTCCTGTTGTTCTTCAGTTTCTTCCTCCTTTTCATCAGCTGAATCGGCCACCATAAAATCGTTGAGAGAAAAAACATCGGAAGACAAATTGAAGTTCCCCTTCATCTTTTCGTCGTTAAACACAAAGCCCATCAGGTTGTTTATAGTACCCGATGCATTGAGGTCGGTTTGTCCGGTTTTGGCCGTAAAGGTATTCAGCGATACCGTTTCGGGATTAAAGCTCACATTTGCCTTGCTTATACTCACCGGATTGGCCATTTCTGCAGAAGAGTAATTAAATCCGGAGAGGTCGAGTGTACCCGAGTTTTTGGTGTTCTGATATTTCCCCTGTTCTATAGATGCCATATCAAAAGCCGTGCTAATATCGGCTACCAATATTCCGCTCAACTCCTCTTCCATAGGAAAGGGATAAGCTTGAGACAGATTGGCCAGATTGAGTTTTCCGTCTATACGGGCATTGACATGCATATTCTCCGTTACCTGATCCAGTCGTGCATTGGCGTTGAACACATCCTGATCTATACGGAAAGACAACTGTTGTATATCTACATAGGTATCTTTTACGAGTCCGGTCTTATTTACCACTTCAGTAAGCAGACGAATATCGCTCACTGATTTCGGCAGATCGGGATACTTAAAGGAGGCCTTATCCGAACTGATTTGTATATCAAAAGCGGGAATATGCACATCGTCTACCACACCCTTAACTTCTCCTTTTACCTCAAAATTTCCAGTAGTTTCTACGTTTTCAATACTTCCGGAATAGGCTTCGGGGATTACTGCGAGGAAATTTTTAAAATCGGATGAAGGGGTATTAAATGTAATATCCACCTCCTGATTGTTTTCATTGAGTTGCACATAGCCGTCAAACACCAATGCCAGCTGATTGAACAATAAAGTATTGTCGAGAAAGCTGTATTTGTTATTTTCGAGATCGACCCCGATTACCGCATCCAGCTTCACCTTGTTCTTGTTGATATAAGCGGTGCTGTCCATCACAAACGACACCAGTGCATCGGTGGTCGTACTCAACTCTGAAGTGGTGAGCGATAGGTCTCCGCTTCCGGAATGGTTTAGCTGATCGAGTACAAATTCCATTTTACTTTCTTTGTCGAGGTAAGAAATCCGGCTATCATTGATTTCGTATTGCTTTATAGAAAAGCTAAAATCGCCACTTTCCCCTTCGGCTTCTCCGGCTGTTTCTTCTCCACTGTCTTCTTTGGCTATATCGTAATTGGCCTCACCATCGCTGTTTACCAAAACATTTACCCTTGCTCCTTCTACTCCAAAACTACTCACTTCCATTCCACTCCCCTTAAAGAGTTCGCCCAGTCCCATCTGTACCGAAACCTCATCGGCGTAAAAAAGGGTATCTCCCACAAAGGGTTCTTTATTAATCACACTGATTTCGTGCAGTGCCACTGTCGCCTTGGGGAAGCCCTTGAGCAAGCTTATATTTAGGTCTGTAAAATCTACTGTCGCGTTTAGATTGTTGTTAATGCTCTCTTTAACAAGTCCCGTAATCTTGTCTTTAAACAATATTGGGGCTACTGCCAGCACTAAGATCAGCGCTCCTAAAACGATCAATAGAATTTTAACTCCCTTTTTAAGTTTCATTTTTTTTATTTGATTAATTACCACTGTACACATAACGCATACAACAGATATTTTGTATATTTTTTAGCAAATACAATTAGTAAATAACGAGTTCATAAGGAAGCCGAGCCTGTACTCCTTTCTGTTGTGTAAGCTGTTTGATGGCTTGTAATACACGATAGCCTTCCTCCCCTATCTCTTCCTTGATAATCTGTTCTTTTCCTCCGGTGACAGACACCCCTATAAAAGTATCCATCACCTCCTGAACGCTGGTAGAATACACCGGGTAATCTACAGTTACATATTCGTCCATTCCTGCCTCTTCGGCCGCATAGGCTAAGGCGTCGTTCAAGCCTCCTATTTCATCGACTAAGCCTATTTCCAAAGCTTCGGCACCGCTCCACACTCTACCCTGAGCTATGGCGTCTACATCTTCTGTTTTCATACCGCGCCCTTTTGCCACGTGACCTACAAAGGTTTTGTAAATATGCTCTATGCTTTCAGTAGTCACTTGTCGATATGAGTCAGACAACGGTTGAAAAGGACTGTATCCCAATGCCTGTGAATTGGTGAGCACATGTTCTGCATTAACCCCCATACGTTCGGCGAGTTCTTTTATATTAGGCAGCATTCCAAACACCCCTATCGATCCGGTAATAGTAGTGGGCTCAGCGTAAATTTTATCTGCACCGGCGGCGATATAGTATCCTCCCGAAGCCGCGAGATTACCCATAGAAACCACTACGGGTTTTTCTTTTTTGGTCACTTCCACTTCTCTCCATATAATGTCCGAAGCCAAGGCGCTACCCCCCGGAGAGTTGATACGCAATACTACGGCCTTTACCTTATCGTCTTTTCGCGCTTTTCGAAGCGACTCTAGTATAACGCCCTGTCCTACGACATCCTTATTGCCTTTGCCGTATACAATCTCGCCCTCTGCATAGATTACTGCAATGCGGTCTTTACCGTAAACCTTCGACTTAGTGGCTGTATATTCGCTGTAATCCTTCAACTTCACATACTTCACTTCTTTATCCCCTTCCAGTCCACAAGCTTCTTTGAGCGACGATTCGTATTCGTCCAGATACGCAATACGGTCTACCAGACCTTCTTGAAGCGCCATAGCTGGGGTTCTAGCACCGAGCGTATTTGCGATAGTGTTAAGTGTTTCGGCAGGTATACCGCGGCTTACAGAAATATCTTCTATCACAGTATTCCATAGTGAAAACAGCAGTTCTGAAACTTGTTCTCGGTTTTGCGGACTCATTTTATTGTCGAGGAAGGGTTCAACGGCACTCTTGTATTTTCCGTGTCTAATCACCTCCAGTTTTATTCCGGTCTTTTCCTGTAGATCTTTAAAAAAAAGTACCTCCGAGGCCAATCCTTTAAAATCGATATCCCCCACTGGATTCACAAACACCGAGTCGGCAACAGAAGCGAGGTAGTAATCTTTTTGAGCGTAGACATCGCCGTAGGCATAGACAAATTTTCCCGTAGCTTTAAATGCTTCCAAAGCCTCTCTAAGAGCCCCTGTCTGTGCGATGCCGGCTTGAAAATTATTGTTCCGTATACTTATCCCCTTTATCCTATCGTCTTCGGCAGCGGCATCTATCGCTTGGAGAATACGATTGAGTCCGTCGTACTTCTCAAAATTCACTCCAAAATCGGTAAAGTCAAACTTCCCGCCGTAATCTTTAAGCTGACCGTCTATTTCCAGTTGCAATACCGCTGTTTCAGGTACATTTATCACTTGCTCCTGACTTCCTGCCAGCGACACAAAAATGAGAAGCATCACAAAAAAAACACCGAAGGCAATTAGGCAACCCAATACAGATGCCAAAAGGTTTCTCAAAAATTTCATTACTTGTACGTTTATATGTTTACGGCAGCTGTTTGCCCAAATCGGACAAATACGTGTTCGTCACCCTCTACCCGTCGTATCTCGGTATCATCAGAATTGATCAATTCCTCACCAAAGACACATCCGGAAAAAATCACGAAAAACAGCAGTGCCACCAACACAAAGATAATCTTTTTCGTTATTGAGGGAATTACAACATAAAAAATCTCTCCGCTAGACCGAGGCATTTTAAGATTGCTCCTCTTCTTTTTTTACTGCGGTTTGACTCTCTTTTTTCTTATACGGGCGTATAATAAGTCTGGCTTCGCGGTCGAAGCGGATGTAGTTGTAGAGCCAGTTGACAAAGACCACCATTTTATTTTTAAACCCGATAAGGGCAAACAGATGCACAAATATCCACACAAACCAAGCAAAGACTCCCTGAAACTTCCAATGTGGCAAGTCGACCACCGCCTTATTCCTCCCCACAGTAGCCATAGCACCCTTGTCGAAATAGCGGAACGGTTTCATGGGTTTGCCCTGTATGTATTTTACCAGGTTGCTCCCCAGTAATTTTCCTTGCTGTATGGCGGGTTGAGCCATCATAGGGTGCCCATTCGGATACTTTTCGGTAGGCATATGCGCAATATCGCCAATGGCAAAAACATCCTTAAAACCCTCTACCTGACTAAATTCGTTGACCTTTACCCTATTACCTCTGGCGATCAGGTCTTTTCCGTCAATCCCTTTTAGGGTTGCCCCCTCTACTCCGGCAGTCCATATCAGTGTTTCCGTTTCAAAAGACAGATCGGTATTGGTAGTCACTGTATAGCCATCGTAATTGGTAACAATCACATTGGTCCAGATATTCACTCCGAGTTTTTCCAAAAAAATCTCCGCTTTTTTCGAGGCCTTTAAACTCATAGCATCGAGCACTCTATCACTCCCTTGCACTAAATTGATCTGCATCTGCCGTATATCGAGATCGGGATAATCTTTAGGAAGGATGCCTTTCTTTATCTCTGCCAATGCCCCTGCAAGTTCTACTCCGGTAGGTCCGGCACCTACGATTACAAAGTTCATCAAGGCGTTTCTCTTGTCCAAGTCGTTGGAGAGCAGCGCTTGCTCGAAATTTTCGAGAATAAGACTTCTGAGGTTGAGCGACTGCGGAATGGTTTTCATCGCCATACCGTTGCTCTTTACCGCCTCATTGCCAAAATAATTCGTTCTAGAACCGGTAGCTATCACAAGGTAATCGTATGTGATTTCCCCAATATCGGTCTTTACGGTCTTTTTTTCCGGTACTATCTGTGTTACTTCTGCCAGTCGAAAATAAGAATTGGCATAATTTTTAAGCACCTTTCGTATGGGATACGCTATAGAATCGGGCTCTAGTCCTCCCGTAGTTACCTGATACAAAAGTGGCTGAAAAGTATGATAATTATGACGGTCGAGCATTACGACCTGTACATCCTGTTTTCCGAGACGTTTTGCCAATTCCAAACCGGCAAATCCACCTCCTATAACGACAACTCTGGGAAAACTGGTTTTCGGAATATTCATAGAAAGATAGTATTTTATTCAAATTCCTTCTTGCCCTATATCTTGGTTATCGCCTAAAATATAAGGTAGTGCAAAGGTACCTTTTAAATATCGTTTAAAGACTATCTACAATTTGTTTTTTCAGTAACGGCCATAATCTAGTTACACTACAAACCCAAAGCGTTTTTTATTTGTAACAAAAAGACAGATATTGCTACTCATTAGCTAAAGACTATTTTAAACTGTGGACAAAGACCTGGAACAACGCTTTATCTCTCAACTTGAAAAGCATCAGAACATTGTGCATAAGGTGTGCCGAATTTACACTTCAGGGCAGGACGAGCACAGTGATTTATTTCAGGAAATAACCATTCAGTTGTGGAAAGCCTTCCCAAATTTTAGGGGGGATGCCAAATTTAGTACTTGGATGTACAGGGTAGCGCTCAACACCGCCATCACCCTTTACAGAAAATCGAAAAGGAGTGTAAGAGGCGATAGCCATGAATACGTATTAAACAACCTTAAATATCACGAATACAACGATGAAGAAGAACAACAACTAAAACTGATGTACGATGCTATAAAACAACTTAGCGACGTAGAAAAAGCACTGATCTTTCTGTTTCTGGAAGATAAGAGCTACAGGGAAATATCTGAGACGATGGGGATTACCGAGGTCAATGCCCGCGTAAAGATGAACCGGATAAAATCGAAATTGCGAACCATACTGAACCCGTAAATATGGACGAGTTTGAGCTGTTAAAAAAAGATTGGAAGAAAAGAGAAACATCACTGCCAAAACTCTCTTATGAAGATATCTATGCAATGATTCTAAAAAAGTCGTCTTCCAATGTAAAATGGATATTCATTATCAGTTTTGCAGAGATGTTGATAGGATTGCCCCTCTTGTTTTACACCCCCGACGAAACAGAGCACCTGAACTATCTCTTTATCGACATACTCACCTATGCCTCTTACCCTATATGCATTTACTTTGTATATCGATTTTATAAAAACTACAAGAAAATATCGGCTACCTCATCGGTAAGGGGACTTATAGATTCCATCATCAGAGCCCGAAAAACGGTAAAGCACTACATCATTTTCAATTTGTCGATTATGTTTGTCATTTCGGTATACGCCTCTGTAGCAACCTATATTGAAGAAAGTGGAGGGTGGACAGCATACAAACAATTATCAGCTCCTACAGATCACCTTGTACTCATAGCCCTTACTATATTGGCCACCTTGTTGATAATAGGCCTAGCCATAGGTTTCTACCTCCTTCTATACGGCTTTTTGCTACGACGTCTGCACAAGAATTACAAAGAATTGAAAAAAATAGAAGTATAGCTTAGGCGAAATGAAGGTATCGTTAAACTACAATGCAAAATACCGCTTTAAGCTATCTTTCCAATGCGGGACGGTGATACCGAAGTCTTGCTTAATGGCCTCCTTGCTCAATACAGAATAGGCAGGACGACCGGCAGGAGTGGGAAAGCGATCTGTGGTTACAGCTTTCACTTGGCAAGACAAACCGGATAGCTCCACTATGGCAGTGGCAAAATCAAACCAACTACACACACCTTCGTCGGTGTAGTGATAGGTTTTCACCTCTTTGCTGTGTAGCTTAGGAAGCATATACAGCAATACCTCAGCGAGATCACCCGCATAGGTAGGGCTACCAAACTGATCGGCAACCACCTCAATTTCTTGTCGCTGACCGGCGAGCTGGATTATTTTTTTTACAAAATTATTCCCTTCACGCCCATACAACCAAGCGGTGCGTACAATAGCCGAATTGCGAGGAGCTTCTTGGCAGATCAGTGCTTCACCTTCCCATTTGGTCTGCCCGTATACATTGATTGGACATATAGTATCGGATTCTCGGTATGGTTCACTTTGAGTTCCGTCGAATACATAATCTGTAGAGAGGTGTAACAGCCTAATATCTCTTTTCCGCGCGTGATGTGCGAGCACTCCTGCCGCTTTGGCATTGATTTCACGGGCGACTTCAGCTTCTTCTTCGGCGCGGTCTACTGCAGTATATGCGGCTGTATTGATTATAGCTTCTACGGGATAAGCAGATAAAAAGCGGACAATCTCCTTTTCGTTACAGAGGTTCACTTCTTTGCGCGTGCTAAATAGAAAATCCGCTTCCCTCCCTTTAACACAAGTCGCCAGCGCCCTGCCGGTTTGCCCATTTGCCCCGGTGACCCATACCTTACCCATGAAAATCAGCTTTAAGATCGATGAGATCTGCCTGTTCCAACAATGGTTGTGCCAAGTCTTTTTCCGACAATTGCAGCGATTCTCGGGGTAGTTGCCAGTCGATATTTAGTGCCGGATCGTCAAAACGGATTCCTCTCTCACTTTCAGGATGGTAGTATTGGGTACTCTTGTAAGCAAAAACCGCACTTTCACTCAGCACCACAAAACCATGAGCAAATCCACCGGGAATAAAAAGCTGCTTTTTGTTCTCCCCAGAGAGTTCTACACCCACCCATTGCCCGAATGTAGGAGAGCCTTTTCTGATATCGACCACTATATCCAGTACCCGTCCCGATACCACACGCACCAACTTGGTTTGCGCATAAGGTGGCAGTTGGTAATGGAGACCTCGCAGCACTCCAAAAGACGATGCCGACTCGTTGTCTTGACAAAAATCGAGGGTTTGTCCTGTAAACGCTTCGAGAGCATCACGCCTATAGCTCTCCATAAAATACCCCCTGTGATCTCCGTGCACAACAGGCTCACAGAGAATGACATCGGGTATGGTCGTTCTAATGAAATTCATAAACACTCTTCTTTACTATAAATGACAAGGTGATGATTTGACAATTGACTCCACTAGTGTCCCATTAAAATTGGGACGAGTTAAAAATTAAATAAATTTTGCCCATTAAGGCTATTTCGTTCTTTGTCATATTGAAATTTAGTTTTGGTAAAAAGGTCTCGAAGATTGGTTTTGTCAGTCAATGAAATGCT
>JAJUFH010000001.1 GCA_029266035.1 Sinomicrobium sp. | reverse complement strand
GAATGTCCAAAACGCACTTTTGAATTTTGAATTACAAGTTCATGAATTGAAGTCCGTTCACTTGAAAATTATATGTAAATCACTGTAATACAAACATAAACAGTTGTGTTGGTGAATTTTAATGGGACAGCAATGAATGTACATCCCAGAAAATGGGTGTTTGTTGTTCGTCACCTCCGATAGCGGCTGCAGCTGCTTCTCGGTTATCAGGGTTGAGGTTTTGTTCATCTACAGGATAGGTGTAGCGAAGAGGAATAGGATTTCCGCTATCTGCAGGTAGGTTTAGAGTGGGGGCATCGTATTTTCGCCAAACGCTCCAGCCTTCAGTGGGATTGTCATACATGGCAATCCAGAATTGTAGACCTATTTTTTCTTTCCAATCTGCAGATGAATAAGCCACATCTGTTTGTGCTATATAATCATTGGCATCATCGGTTGTACCTCCCCAAAACGTTATTGATGCAGTAATTGCTTCATTGTAGTGATTTGCTGCTCCAGTAACACTGCCAATACCGCGTTCTGCAGCTTCGGCTAGTAGAAATTCTACTTCAGCATAATCCAATAATATTGCTGGGTGTTCCGGATTAACAAAATCTTCTCCCATATGGCTGAAGTTGGCAAATGTATTAGAATCACCATATACACCACCAACATATATGCCTCCGTCTAGATTGTCATCAAAGTAAATAGGTCTTCTCGGGTCGTTTAAGTCGTTCATATAATCAACCAAAGTGTTTGCTGCAACATAATCCGATCTACCGCTTTGTATTAGGTTTTGCCATAACGGATTGGAGTTAGTAGGAAGACTTTCGTAGTGAATAAGGGCATTGTCGGCATTAGATTCGAAAACACCGTTGGCTACGGCAGCTTCTACTGCTGTTTGTGCAAGGCTGGGATTAACATCAGCGAGTCTCATACCGAGTCGGAGTAGTAGTGAATTGGAGAATTTTTTCCACTTCTGCATATCTCCGTTGTACAGCACATCGGCTGT
Organism: Sinomicrobium sp.; assembly: GCA_029266035.1. Classification (GTDB taxonomy): domain Bacteria; phylum Bacteroidota; class Bacteroidia; order Flavobacteriales; family Flavobacteriaceae; genus Sinomicrobium. The sequence goes on along the minus strand of JAJUFH010000001.1, from coordinate 418,519 downwards.
TTCAAAACCTTGAGCCGCGTCAAAATCGCTGTTAATCGCAATAAGACGATTAATTAGATCTTCATAGATAGTAGCCGCGTCATCGTAAACTGGCAAGGTGTTGTTGATGTCCAATGCTTCTGAATAGGGGATGTTCCCGAAGGTGTCGACCATAACCTGCCAGGTGTACACCATTAGGACTTCTATTTGTGCTTTTCTAGCTGCTACTTCTTCCTCTGTCAATTGGGTTTCAGATATCACCAAATTGTTGTCAATATTCTCACTAGCGTTCTTGAGATTGAACAAAACCCTTTGCGATAATCTTTCCCATTGTCCTCCGGGAATGTTACGACCTGTAAGATCGTAATTCGGTTCTTCGAGATATTCTGTCGATGTCAAATACTGGGCTACGAAGCGAAAGATGTTCAGATTGACATTGGGTGTAGCCATTTGGTCACTCAAGCTTTTGGTCGCTGCAGTAAAAAGGTAGTCGGCAGACACTTCTGGCGGATTTTTGCCATCAATATTGTAGTCCTCATATTTGTCATCGCTACAAGCGTATAGTCCGACTGCAACTAATGTTATTAAAATATATTTCTTCATCATTGTTTTTTTAGAAATTAAACTTAATACTAGCTCCTATTTCTTTAATTGCTGGGTGTGCTCCGGATTGATATCCTTGGATATTACCTGCACTGAGTCCCGCTTCGGGGTCGGAGTAAGGTAGGTTTTTATGAATGATCCAGAGGTTTCTTCCGATAAGAGAAATCGAGGCTCCTGTGAACGGAGTTGACTCTAATATTTTGTCGGAGAAAGTGTATCCGAGGCTTACTTCTCTCAATTTGACAAAGGAAGCGTCGTATACATGTCCTTTGTTGGCGTCGTTGGTGTAGCCATAAGGACTTTGACTGGAGGTTTCAACAGGTATTCTGACCGTGTTTTCATCTCCACTTTCTGTTACTCCGGGTAGAATTACACCACCTCCGTCTGCCAGAGAATTTCGCATCGGATTTCCTAAATCATTATTAGCTGCAGTCCTGTCGTACAGTCCGGTTGCAAAACCATACCAAGTATCTAATGAGAATATATCCCCTCCGTGTTGTACGTCGATCAGGAAGCTTAAGTTTAGGTTTTTGTATTTAAACGAGTTTCTAACCCCACCTATCCAGTCGGGTTGAATATTTCCTATGATTTCGTTGTTAGTGCTGGATGTAAGATAATAGCCATCCGCACCTACAATTCGGTTGCCATTATCGTCGTATATATAATCTGAACCTCTTATGGAACCATAGGGCTGTCCCGGTGTAGCATTTATAGAAACACCTCCTTGTAAACTGGCGAGTTGAAGATTGACAATACCTTCGGTAAGGTTGAGAATCTCACTTTTGTTTTTAGACCAGTTAATAGTCATATCCCAATTAAAATCGGTAGTTTTTATTGGAGTCAGGTTGAGCATTAGCTCTACCCCTTTGTTTTCAAGAGATCCTGCATTCAGCCATTTGTTGTTGAATCCGGTAGATCTAGAAACAGGAACCTGTGTGATCAGATCTGTTGTTTTTGTGTGATAGTAAGAGAAATTAAGGCTAACTCTGTTGTCGAAAAAATTAGATTCCACACCAAATTCATACGATTTAGAACGCTCAGGCTTCAGGTCGGAATTGAACATGTCGTTAACTCCTAAAGTATTGGTGTTACTTGCTATAGGAGCTCCGCCAAATGGTAAGCTCACCGTATAGGTGTTGATTAATCTAAAAGGATCGGTGTCGTTACCAACTTCTGCATAGTTGGCACGAACCTTGAGAAAGTTTACCCATTGAGCGTCGATAAGGTTAGACAACAAAACACTTCCAGAGATAGAAGGGTAATAGAATGTATTATTGTCTCGAGGAAGTGTTGATGAACGGTCCCTTCTCAAGGTTCCTTCCAAATAGTAAGTACCCTTATATCCTAAACTAACACGACCGTAAATACCATCGAGCATAGAAGTTGCTTCGTATTCTACCGGAGCTTCCATTGGACTCGCGCTATTTTGGAGACTAAACAGTCCTGGAATGTTCAGTCCGCCATTAGTTTGTGCGTCAATATTGTTCACGTCATTTCTCCTTAGGTTCCAACCTATATTTCCGTCTAAGTTGAGGTCTTCTGTGAGATCTTTGTTAAAACTGAGAATGAGATCGTAGTTGTACTCACTTACGCTATTGTTGTACCTCCTATATCCGGAAACACCTGAACTACCTACATTTCGTCTTTCTTCACGTAATTCTTCATAGGTGTCGAAAGAGAATCTCCCCATAATACTAAATACGTCATTTATTTTATAGTTTAGATTGAGATTCCCGAAATATCTGTTACGAGAGTCGGTTTGATAATTTTCGTAACGCGTCCAATACGGGTTGTCGGAATATATGGGAGCGAGATTTTCAGGGCTGTTGGGGTTCCATGTAATGTTTTCCCTGGTTTTGAAATACGCATCGCGTTGATCGTAGATATCAATGTTGTTTTGCCACCACTGACGAAATTGTTGCATGGGGTTTTCTGAGTCATATCCCGTACCGTATCGCCCTTTTCCGCTCGACTTGGTGTATGTAATATTGGCATTAGCCGAAAACTTGTCAGTAAAGTCGTGAGATCCACTGAATTTTAAAGTATTTCGTTTTATATTACTATTTGGGAGGTTTCCGTTTTGATTAAAATTGGTAGCGCTTAATCTAAAGGTGCTTTTTTCGGATCCTCCGTCTAGAGCGACAGAATTAATAGAGGTTACTCCTGTTTCCCATATATCGTTTGGAGTGTGCTTTCCGGCTACCCAAGGAGTGGGTTGCATATAGGTGTCTCCCAGTTGCGGGTATATAGAATTCCATTGATAAACCATGCGGCTTGGGTCAAAAGCTGCACCGTATGATGCGTCAGCTGTAAAAGGAGTAGTTGTTTCATCTATACCATCTCCATCAATATCAAATAACCAGAATCCATCTCCGGTGTCATAACCGGGAGAGTATCCAGCACCATATTTATTTTGATATACTGGAAGTGTTTCTTTATCGACTTTGGAGGCGGTTATAGAAGAACGTACTGTAACTCCAATACCTTTTTGTTTCTTCCCTTTTTTTGTTTCGATGATAATAGCGCCATTGGCTGCTCGCGCTCCGTACAAAGCAGTTGCAGCTGCGCCTTTCAATATGTTTATCGAAGCGATATCATCGGGGTTGATGTCGGAAGCGGCGTTTCCATAATCATAGCCTCCACCACCCTCCATTTGGGTTGTGGAGTTGAAAGTGCTGTTTCCAATAGGTGTACCGTCTATAACAAATAATGCTTGGTTGTTACCGGTGAGAGACGAACTTCCCCGAATGATTACATTGGTAGAACCGCCCATAGTCCCCGATGGGCTTATACGAACACCAGCCGCTTTACCGGAAAGGGCATTTGCAAAGTTAGCAGAAGGTACTGTGGCAACATCATCACCTTCTACTTCTTGTGTAGCATATCCTAATGATTTCTTTTCCCGCGTAATCCCCAAAGCTGTCACAACAACCTCTTCGAGGTTTTCAGCATCTTCTTCCAAGACTACGGATATATTTGACGAAGCACCTATTAGTACTTCTTGAGTTTTCATCCCGATATAAGAAATCACTAAGGTTTGTCCTTCACTTGCAGTTAAAGTGAAATTACCGTCAAAATCGGTCTGAGTCCCCGAAGTGGTGCCCTTAATCAATACATTGGCTCCGGGGAGGGGCAGTCCGGATGCGTCTTTAACCGTACCTGAGACGGTTTTTTCCTGTGTATAGGATAGTGAATACACAGATAACGTTAGAAACAACGTTAAGATTAAACTGATTTTTGTTCTCATATTTGTATAAATATTTTGAATTAGTGTGTTAAATATATGCAAAAAAAACGCAAATACAATTTATTGATGAGATTAATTAAATTATTTTTTTGTAGTCTATTTATTTAAATAATGTGTGATTTGTAATTTTTACATGTATTTATGGTGTATTAATAACGATTGAAGGGTATTTTGTTTGATATATTTTTACAAACATAAGGATTTGAAGATTGTTAATATTGTGATAATAACGCTGCTTTTTGTAGGATAAGTCTAATTTAAAATAGCGTTGTGTGATCTCTGTTTTTGGTTAAATTTTAAAGGAGATACCACTTTGACTGAGGGGTTGTGGATATGAGGCTGCTTTAAATTGTATATATGAAAGAAAATTAATTGATTAAGTTTGAATAATTGGAAAAAAATTCTACCTTTGCCACCCTCTAAAAAGAGGCTTTGTTTAAAATAAACATTATTTGTAAAGTAAATTATGCCAACAATTTCACAGTTAGTACGAAAAGGAAGAACCAGAATTACCAAGAAGAGTAAATCGGTTGCTTTGGATTCGTGTCCTCAAAGAAGAGGGGTTTGTACGCGTGTTTACACTACTACACCTAAGAAGCCGAACTCTGCAATGCGTAAGGTTGCGCGTGTTCGTCTTACAAATGGTAGTGAGGTAAACGCTTATATCCCCGGTGAAGGACACAACCTCCAGGAGCACTCGATAGTATTGGTAAGAGGTGGAAGGGTAAAAGACTTGCCCGGTGTAAGGTATCACATTGTGCGCGGAGCGCTCGATACTGCCGGAGTACAAGGTAGAACACAGCGAAGATCGAAGTACGGAGCAAAACGACCCAAGGATAAAAAATAGTCGTTCTGTGCTAGGTAATGCTATATGATATGGTGTTGCTAGTGTTCTGTCTGAGAGTATTTGTTTAAAGTCGAATTACATTTAAAGAAAAGAAATGAGAAAAAGAAAGGCGAAAAAGAGGCCTCTTTTACCAGACCCAAGGTTTAACGATCAGTTAGTGACTCGTTTTGTAAACAACTTGATGTGGGATGGGAAGAAGTCTGTTGCGTTTAAGATATTTTACGATGCTATCGACATCGTAGATGAGAAGAAGCAAGACGAAGAGAAGTCTGCTTTGGAAATTTGGAAAGATGCATTGTCTAATGTGATGCCTCATGTAGAGGTGAGGAGTCGTCGTGTAGGTGGGGCTACCTTCCAGATACCGATGCAGATTCGTCCGGATAGGAAAGTGTCTATGGCTATGAAGTGGCTTATAGGTTATGCCCGTAAGAGAAACGAGAAAGCTATGGCGCAGAAGCTGGCAGCTGAGATTCTGGCAGCAGCCAAAGAAGAAGGAGCTGCGGTTAAGAAAAGGGTCGATACGCACAAAATGGCGGAAGCGAATAAAGCATTCTCTCACTTTAGGTTTTAATAGCTAAGAACAAAAATAACAAATGGGAAGAGATTTAAAATACACGAGAAACATAGGTATTGCTGCGCATATTGACGCGGGTAAAACAACTACAACCGAGCGTATTTTGTTCTATACGGGAGTGAGCCATAAACTTGGTGAAACTCACGATGGTTCTGCGACTATGGACTGGATGGAGCAGGAGCAGGAAAGAGGGATTACGATTACCTCTGCTGCGACGACCTGTACTTGGAATTTTCCAATGGAAAATGCCCAGCCTACTCCGGAGACTAAACCGTATCACTTCAATATTATAGACACTCCCGGTCACGTTGATTTTACCGTGGAAGTAAGCCGATCGTTAAGGGTTCTTGATGGATTGGTTTTTTTGTTTAGTGCGGTAGATGGTGTGGAGCCACAGTCTGAAACCAACTGGAGGCTTGCAGATAAATACAGAGTGCCCCGTATGGGATTTGTAAACAAGATGGACCGTCAGGGGGCTAACTTCCTCGAAGTTTGTCGCCAGGTGAAGGATATGCTGGGTTCTAATGCAGTGCCGATCGTACTTCCTATTGGAGATGAAGCTGATTTTAAGGGGGTAGTTGACCTTGTGAAAAACAGAGCGGTAGTATGGCACGATGAAAACTTTGGGTCTACTTTCGACGTGGTTGATATTCCTGCAGATATGCAGGATGAGGTAAACGAATACCGAGCCGCTTTGATCGAAGCTGTTGCGGAATACGATGAGGCTTTGATGGAGAAATTCTTCGAAGACGAGAATTCTATTACTGAGGATGAGATTCACACTGCGCTTCGTGCAGCGGTGATGGATATGAGTATCATTCCTATGGTTTGTGGGTCGTCGTTTAAGAATAAAGGGGTGCAATTCCTGCTCGATGCAGTGTGTAGGTATTTGCCTTCTCCTCTGGATAAAGAAGATATAGAAGGAACGCATCCAGATACTGGAGAGAGTATTTCTAGGAAACCGGATGTAAACGGTCCTTTTGCAGCTTTGGCATTTAAGATTGCGACCGATCCCTTTGTGGGACGATTGGCGTTTTTTAGAGCTTACTCAGGAAAACTCGATGCAGGGTCTTATATTTTGAATACCCGTTCGGGTAAAAAAGAACGTATTTCGCGTATCTATCAAATGCACTCCAATAAACAGAATGCTATAGATTCTATTTCTGCCGGAGATATCGGTGCAGCGGTAGGGTTTAAGGATATCAAGACTGGAGATACGATGAGTGATGAAAAACACCCAATCGTTCTCGAAAGTATGGATTTCCCCGATCCGGTAATCGGTATAGCTGTTGAGCCTAAAACTAAAGCGGATGTGGATAAATTGGGTATGGCACTTGCTAAGTTGTCGGAAGAGGACCCGACTTTCCAAGCTAAAACTGATGAGGCTTCAGGACAGACTATTATTTCTGGAATGGGAGAACTTCACCTCGATGTTATCGTAGATCGTCTTAGAAGAGAATTTAAGGTAGAAGTAAACCAAGGGCAACCTCAGGTGGAATACAAAGAGGCTATTACAGCTTCTGCAGATCACAGAGAAGTTTACAAGAAACAAACTGGTGGACGTGGTAAATTTGCGGATATCGTATTTACTATGGAACCTGCTGAAGAAGGTAAAACCGGGCTTGAATTTGTAAATGAAATCAAAGGTGGTAACATCCCTAAGGAATACATTCCTTCTATAGAAAAAGGATTTAAAGAAGCCATGAAAAACGGGCCTTTGGCTGGATTTGAGATGGATTCGATGAAGATTGTTTTGAAGGATGGTTCTTTCCACGCCGTTGACTCCGATTCGCTTTCTTTTGAATTGGCTGCCAAGTTGGGATATAAGGTCGCTGCCAAAGCAGCTCGCGCTGTGCTTATGGAACCTATGATGAAACTGGAGGTGCTGACTCCGGAAGAGAATATGGGAGATATAGTGGGTGACCTTAACCGTAGACGTGGACAAGTGAACAATATGGACGATAGAGCTGGGGCTAAAGTGGTTAAAGCAATTGTACCGCTATCTGAAATGTTCGGATATGTTACAGCTTTGCGTACCTTGTCGTCTGGTAGGGCTACATCTACAATGGAATTCTCTCACTATGCGGAAACTCCGGCAAATATAGCTGAAGAAGTGATTAAGAAAGCAAAAGGGGTTGAAGCTTAAACTTTAGGAAAATGAGTCAAAAAATAAGAATAAAATTAAAATCGTACGATCACAATTTGGTAGACAAGTCTGCCGAGAAGATTGTGAAGACTGTAAAGACTACCGGAGCCGTAGTTACAGGACCTATCCCGTTGCCAACACACAAGAAATTGTTTACGGTACTTCGTTCGCCTCACGTGAACAAGAAATCGAGAGAACAGTTTCAGTTGAGCTCTTACAAGAGGTTGCTCGATATTTACAGCTCTTCATCCAAAACAATCGACGCTCTTATGAAACTGGAATTGCCCAGTGGAGTAGAGGTAGAGATTAAGGTCTGAGAGTAGTTGTTAGTTTGTTGTTTGTAGTTGATAGTGTAGCTATAAACTATGGGCTTCTAACTAATAGGAAACATGTCCTGAGCGATTTGCGAGGGAAAAACGGAAAAAAATATATTCAGGGTTGAAATATGTTTTTTGACCCTGAATTGTTTTAAATAGAGAATTAATTAGTAACAATGTCGGGTTTCGGGAAGGTTATAACCGAGCTTGGAATCTGACGGAAAATCAAAAATCAGTATGTCTGGGTTAATTGGTAAAAAAGTGGGCATGACCAGTATTTTTGACGAGAACGGTAAGAACATTCCATGTACCGTAATCGAGGCTGGTCCTTGCGTAGTTACCCAAGTCAGAACCAATGAGGTTGACGGGTATGAAGCTCTTCAACTCGGTTTCGATGACAAGGCAGAAAAGCGTGCTAATAAGGCCGAATTAGGTCACTTTAAAAAAGCAGGAGTTTCTCCCAAGAAGAAAGTTGTCGAATTCCAAGGGTTTGAAGGAGAGTTTAAGTTGGGCGATACCATAACGGTAGAGCACTTTGCTGAAGGAGAATTTGTCGATGTGACAGGAACTTCTAAAGGGAAAGGATTCCAAGGGGTTGTAAAGCGCCACGGTTTTGGTGGGGTAGGTCAGGCTACTCACGGGCAGCACAACCGTCTTAGAGCACCTGGATCTATCGGTGCAGCATCTTATCCTGCAAGAGTATTTAAGGGGATGAAAATGGCCGGTAGAACAGGAGGAGAAAGAGTGACAGTTGACAACCTGCAAGTGTTGAAAGTGGTTCCGGAAAAAAACCTTCTCGTAGTTAAGGGATGTGTTCCGGGACATAAAAATGCTTATGTAATAGTTCAGAAGTAATGGAAGTAGCAGTATTAGATATCAACGGAAAAGAAACAGGTAGGAAAGTTAGTCTTTCTGACGCTGTTTATGGGATAGAGCCTAATAATCACGCTGTTTATCTCGATGTAAAACGCTATTTGGCCAATCAGCGTCAGGGAACGCACAAGGCTAAAGAGCGCGGAGAGATTGCTGGAAGTACCAGAAAGCTCAAAAAGCAAAAAGGTACCGGTACAGCTCGTGCAGGTAGTATTAAGTCGCCCGTGTTTGTAGGTGGAGGAAGAGTTTTTGGTCCGAGACCAAAAGATTACACCCAGAAACTGAATAAAAACGTAAAGCGTTTGGCACGTAAGTCGGCTTTGAGTCTTAAGGCAAAAGAAGCTGCGATTGTAGTTTTGGAAGATTTTAACTTCGACGAACCTAAGAGTAAAAATTTTACTTCTGTGCTGAAAGCCTTAGGGTTAGAGGATAAAAAATCTTTGTTTGTATTGGGTGAGCCAAATAAAAATGTATATTTGTCGTCACGCAATTTAAAGACTTCTGAGGTTGTAAATGTTTCAGAATTAAGCACTTACGCCATTTTAAACGCGAATAATCTAGTCCTTTTGGAGGGTGCTCTAGAAGGAATTGAAACAAATTTAAGTAAATAAGGGACCATGAGTGTGTTAATCAAGCCTATAATTACGGAGAAAGTAACCGCGGATAGCGAGGCGAATAATCGCTATGGTTTTATTGTTGACAGAAAGGCAAATAAGATTCAGATTAAGGATGCTGTAGAAGCTACTTATGGTGTTTCTGTTGAAAAAGTGCGAACCATGAATTACGGTCCTAAGCGAAGTGTTCGTTATACTAAAGCTGGTGTGCAGTACGGTAAGACCAACGCCTTTAAAAAGGCTATAATTCAGGTTGCGGAAGGAGATACTATTGATTTTTATAGTAATATATAAGTAAGGTAAGACAAAAATGTCAGTTAGAAAACTAAAACCGATAACCCCGGGACAGCGATTTAGAGTAGTAAACGGATTTGACGCGATTACTACTGATAAGCCGGAGAAGAGTTTGCTCGCTCCGTTAAAAAAATCCGGGGGAAGAAACAGTCAAGGAAAAATGACCATGCGCTACAGAGGTGGTGGTCATAAGAGAAAGTATCGTATTATTGATTTTAAAAGGGATAAAGCCGGAGTAGAAGCTACGGTAGAGTCTATTCAATACGATCCTAACAGAACCGCTTTTATCGCGCTGTTGAAGTACAGTGATGGAGAAAAGCGTTATGTGATTGCTCAGAGTGGGCTTCGCGTGGGGCAAACAGTAGTGTCTGGCCCTGGAAGTGCTCCCGAGGTGGGGAATGCGATGCCTCTGTCAGATCTTCCGCTGGGAACAGTGATTTCTTGTATAGAGTTACGTCCCGGACAAGGAGCGGTAATGGCGAGAAGTGCTGGAACTTTTGCACAGCTCATTGCACGCGAGGGAAAATACGCTACGGTAAAACTTCCTTCTGGAGAGATACGCCTTATATTGGTGACTTGTAGTGCTACAGTTGGAGCGGTGTCTAACTCAGATAATCAGCTTTTAGTATCTGGAAAAGCCGGTAGAAGCAGATGGTTGGGTAGAAGACCGAGAACGAGACCTGTGGCAATGAACCCGATAGATCACCCGATGGGTGGTGGTGAAGGAAGGGCTTCAGGAGGACATCCGAGGTCTAGAAACGGAGTTCCTGCAAAAGGATTCAGAACGCGTTCCAGAACCAAGGCGAGTAATAAGTATATCGTAGAACGTAGAAAGAAATAAAAGAGATAACAGATGGCACGTTCGTTAAAGAAAGGACCGTACGTTCACTATAGTTTGGAGAAGAAGGTACAGCAGAATATAGAGTCTGGAAAGAAAACCGTAATCAAGACTTGGTCTAGAGCCTCTATGATTACTCCGGATTTCGTTGGACAAACAATAGCTGTACACAACGGTCGGCAGTTTGTTCCCGTTTATGTTACAGAAAACATGGTGGGGCATAAGTTAGGAGAATTTTCACCTACTCGATCTTTTAGAGGTCATGCAGGTGCAAAGAATAAAGGAAAAAAATAACAGGAAGCTATGGGAGTTCGTAAAAGACAAAGAGCAGAGCAAATCAAGGAAGCCAAGAAGAGCTTGGCTTTTGCTAAGTTGAATAACTGCCCTACTTCGCCCAGAAAAATGCGTCTGGTAGCAGACCTTGTTCGGGGACAGAAAGTGGAAAAAGCACTTGCTATTTTGAAATTCAGCCAGAAGGAAGCTTCGCGACGTTTGGAAAAACTGTTGTTGTCGGCTATTGCCAACTGGCAGGTGAAAAACGAGGATGCCAATATTGAAGAAGCAGACCTGTTTGTCAAGGAGATCAGAGTAGACGGAGGAAGTATGCTTAAAAGACTTCGCCCGGCACCCCAAGGGCGTGCGCACAGAATACGCAAACGCTCTAACCACGTAACATTGGTATTGGGAGATAATAATAACACACAAAGTTAGAAGATAGATGGGACAAAAGACAAATCCAATAGGAAATCGCCTCGGAATAATCAGAGGATGGGAATCTAACTGGTACGGAGGTAAGGACTACGGTGATAAAATCGCGGAAGACGATAAAATCAGAAAGTATGTTCACGCCCGTTTATCGAAAGCTAGTGTTTCAAGGGTAATTATCGAGAGAACTCTTAAACTTGTAACCGTTACTATCACCACGGCTCGCCCAGGTATCATTATCGGAAAAGGCGGTCAGGAGGTAGACAAGTTGAAAGAGGAATTGAAGAAAATTACTGATAAGGAGGTTCAGATCAATATTTTTGAGATCAAGAGACCCGAGCTGGATGCTAATCTTGTCGCTGCTAGTATAGCGCGTCAAATAGAGAGCAGGATCAGTTATAGGCGTGCGGTAAAAATGGCTATTGCCGCTGCTATTCGAATGAATGCTGAAGGAGTAAAGGTTCAGATTTCCGGACGTTTGAACGGTGCTGAGATGGCGCGTTCAGAATCGTATAAGGAAGGGCGAATTCCGTTGTCTACCTTCAGAGCTGATATCGATTACGCTCAAGCCGAAGCGCATACTACTTATGGTAGGCTCGGTGTGAAAGTGTGGATCATGAAAGGCGAAGTTTACGGAAAGAGAGAGTTGTCTCCGCTGGTTGGAATGTCCAAAAAACAGCAGGGCGGTGGTAAAGGGGGTGCCAAAAAAGCTCGCCGAAGAAAGTAATTTTTTAAAGTAAGAAAAAATGTTACAGCCAAAAAGAACCAAATATCGCAAACAGCAGAAAGGCCGTATGAAGGGAATTTCCCAAAGAGGTCATGAGCTTTCTAACGGAATGTTTGGTATAAAATCGATGGATTCTTCTTTTATTACAGCGCGTCAGATTGAGGCTGCTCGTGTAGCTGCTACTCGTTATATGAAAAGGGAAGGACAACTGTGGATTAAGATATTTCCGGATAAACCTATTACCAAAAAACCTCTCGAAGTACGTATGGGTAAAGGTAAAGGTGCAGTAGAATACTGGGCTGCGGTAGTTAAACCGGGAAGAATTATGTTCGAAATTGGAGGTGTGCCTTTAGATGTAGCCAAAGAAGCCTTGCGTCTGGCAGCTCAAAAACTTCCGGTTCGAACCAGGTTTATCGTAGCGAGAGATTATTCAGCTTAATAATTGGATGAATTATGAAACAGTCAGAAATTAGAGAATTATCTGTTGCTGAGCTACAAGAGAAGCTTGGTGAGGTCAAAAAAAATTACGCAGACTTAAAAATGGCTCACGCTGTCACTCCGCTTGAAAATCCGCTTCAGCTCAGAAAAGTGAGAAGAACGATTGCTCGTTTGGCTACAGAGCTGACAAAAAGGGAAGTAGAATAATCCTATGCTGCTTAAGATGGAAGAAAAAAGAAGTTTAAGAAAAGAGAGAATAGGGGTCGTTACCAGTAATAAAATGGAGAAATCCATAGTGGTTTCGGAAGTTAAACGTGTGAAACACCCTATGTACGGAAAATTCGTGCTCAAGACAAAGAAATATGTTGCGCACGATGAAAAGAACGATTGCAACATCGGTGATACAGTTAAGATAATGGAGACTCGTCCGTTGAGTAGAACCAAATGTTGGAGATTAGTTGAAATTATAGAAAGAGCTAAGTAATTATGGTACAGCAAGAAACAAGATTAAAGGTGGCCGATAATACCGGGGCCAAAGAGGTTCTTACCATTCGTGTTCTGGGAGGTACAAAGAGGAGATACGCTTCTGTAGGCGACAAGATTGTTGTTACTGTAAAAGAAGCTACCCCCAACGGGAACGTTAAAAAGGGGCAAGTGTCTACCGCTGTTGTTGTGCGTACCAAAAAAGAGGTGAGAAGGCCAGACGGTTCTTATATCCGTTTTGACGACAATGCCTGTGTGTTGCTCAACCCTACTGGTGAAATGCGCGGTACGCGTGTATTTGGTCCGGTAGCGAGAGAACTTCGCGACAAGCAGTTTATGAAAATTGTATCATTGGCACCGGAAGTGCTGTAATACATACCTAGAAAATGATAAAGCTTAAAATAAAATCAGGAGATACCGTAAGGGTTATTGCCGGAGATCACAAAGGTGAGGAAGGCAAGGTCTTGAAAGTAGATCGTGAAAAGAACAGGGCAATAGTAGAAGGGGTAAACTTGGTGTCTAAACACCAGAAACCCAGCGCTAATAACCCTCAGGGGGGAATTGTCAAAAAAGAAGCCTCCATCCATATATCTAATATTGCGCTGATAGATGCTAAGAGCAAGGAAACTACCAGGGTTGGATATGAGGTGAAGGATGGTAAGAAGGTTAGAGTTTCCAAGAAATCCAACGAAGTTATTTAGTTATGGCATATATTCCGAGATTGAAACAAGAGTATAGAGACAAGGTTGTCACTGCTCTCAAGGATGAATTCGGGTACAAAAATGTAATGGAAGTGCCCCGACTGCAAAAAATAGTGGTGAGCCGTGGTGTAGGAGCTGCTGTTGCAGACAAGAAGCTTATAGATTATGCAGTTGAAGAACTGACTACCATTACCGGACAGAAGGCGGTATCTACCATTTCTAAAAAAGATGTCGCTTCGTTTAAACTCCGTAAGGGTATGCCCATCGGAGCTAAGGTTACTTTGAGAGGGGATCGTATGTATGAATTCCTAGATCGTTTGGTAACTACTGCACTCCCTAGGGTTAGAGATTTTAACGGTATCAAGGCAAATGGTTTTGACGGTCGTGGAAATTACAACCTCGGTATCACTGAGCAGATTATATTTCCAGAAATCGATATCGACAAGGTAAATCGTATTTCAGGAATGGACATTACCTTTGTGACCTCTGCCGCTACCGACAAGGAGGCAAAATCATTGTTAAGCGAATTGGGATTACCTTTTAAAAAGAATTAAGTATGGCTAAAGAATCCATGAAAGCCCGCGAGGTAAAGAGAAGAAAATTGGTGGCTAGGTATGCTGAAAAACGCAAGGCTCTTAAAGAAGCCGGTGATTATGAAGCATTGCAAAAACTGCCAAAAAATGCATCACCTGTAAGGCTGCACAACCGTTGCAAACTTACCGGAAGACCTAAAGGATATATGAGAGTGTTCGGTATATCCAGGGTTACTTTCCGCGAGATGGCCAATCAAGGGCTTATTCCCGGTGTTAGGAAAGCAAGTTGGTAAATTTTAACAGGTGGTAAGTTTGTCGACACGACGAAAACTACTACCGCAAATTTTAATAAATGTATACAGATCCTATTGCAGATTATTTGACGAGAATCAGGAACGCTAGTAGTGCTGGGCACAGAGTGGTTGAAATTCCTGCTTCTAATTTGAAAAAAGAGATCACTAAGATTCTTTTTGACCAAGGATATATTCTCAGCTATAAGTTTGAGGATAATTCCGTACAAGGGACGATTAAGATTGCGCTGAAGTACGATAAGGTGACCAAAGATCCTATTATCAGAAAAATACAGCGAGTGAGTAAACCGGGTTTGCGTAAGTATGCAGGCTCAAACGATCTTCCCAGAGTGTTGAACGGCCTAGGTATAGCCATAGTGTCTACTTCTCACGGAGTGATGACCAGCAAACAGGCCAGGAGCGAGAACGTTGGAGGTGAAGTATTGTGTTACGTTTACTAACAAAATAAAGACGAGAAGAGATGTCACGAATAGGAAAGAGTCCGATAAATATACCCGACGGAGTTACCGTATCTATCAAGGATAATGTGGTGACCGTTAAGGGAAAATTAGGAGAACTGAACCAGGAAATCAAAGATGTTGCTGTTAAGCAGGAAGACGGACAGATTGTACTGGAGGTTACCGATGATAGCAAAGATCAGAAAGCAAAGCACGGGCTTTACCGTACTTTGGTCAACAATATGGTAATAGGAGTTTCTGAAGGATATACCAAAGAACTCGAGCTGGTAGGTGTAGGATACAGAGCGAGCAATCAAGGTCAAAAACTCGATTTGGCTTTAGGTTTTTCTCATAATATAGTAATTGAACTTGCCCCTGAGGTAAAAGTTGAAACTATATCAGAGAAAGGGAAGAACCCTATTATAAAGCTCACATCCTTCGATAAACAACTTGTAGGACAGGTAGCGGCTAAGATACGTTCTTTCCGTAAGCCTGAGCCATACAAAGGTAAAGGGATTAAGTTTGTCGGTGAGGTATTGAGAAGAAAAGCAGGTAAATCAGCTTAATAATTAGCATTATGGCATTATCAAAGACGGAAAGAAGACAACGTATAAAAAACAGGATCAGAAAGGTGGTCAGCGGTACGGCCGAAAGACCTAGACTGGCCGTTTATAGAAGTAATAAAGAGATATACGCTCAACTGGTAGACGATGTTAACGGTGTTACACTTGCTTCGGCTTCTTCGAGAGACAAGGATATCGCCGGAACTGAAGGTACTAAATCTGATGTTTCTGCTTTAGTGGGTAAAGCTATCGCCGAAAAAGCGATTAAGGTTGGTATAGATACCGTGTCTTTCGACAGAGGTGGATATCTGTATCACGGAAGAGTTAAATCATTGGCAGAAGGAGCTAGGGAAGGCGGACTAAAATTCTAAGAAATTATGTTTCAGAAATACAAAAATGCAGAATTGGTAAAACCCGGCGGACTCGAACTGAAGGATCGTTTGGTTGGCGTACAGAGAGTTACTAAGGTTACTAAAGGAGGTAGGGCTTTCGGCTTTTCTGCGATAGTAGTAGTAGGTGATGAAAACGGTGTTGTAGGACATGGTTTGGGTAAATCTAAAGAGGTTGCCGACGCCATTGCCAAAGCTGTTGAAGATGCGAAAAAGAACTTGGTTCGCATTCCTCTTAACAAAGGGACCCTTCCTCACGAACAACGCGGTAAATACGGTGGAGCACGAGTGTATATTCAGCCTGCATCGCACGGTACCGGAGTAATCGCCGGAGGAACAGTGCGATCTGTGTTGGAGTCGTTGGGAGTATCTGACGTATTGTCAAAATCTCAAGGATCTTCTAATCCTCACAACGTTGTTAAAGCTACTTTTGACGCACTGTTGCAGTTGAGAGATGCCCGCACCGTTGCTGCGCAACGCGGAATATCTCTGGAGAAAGTTTTTAAAGGGTAAACAAGGATAGAAGCATGGCAAAAATAAAAGTAACACAGGTAAAGAGCCAGATTAAGCGCCCTCAGGATCAAAAAAGAACCCTCGAAGCGCTTGGCCTTAGAAAAATAGGACAGGTTGTAGAACACGATGCTACACCAAATATCCTTGGTATGGTAAATAAAGTAAAACATTTGGTTTCCGTAGAGGAGGCTTAATTAACAATACAGTTATGAACTTAAGTAACTTAAAACCGGCAGAAGGTTCAGTGCATAAGGACGGAAAACGCGTAGGCCGTGGAGAAGGATCCGGAAAAGGAGGAACGGCTACTCGTGGGCACAAAGGAGCCAAGTCTCGTTCAGGATATTCTAAAAAGATCGGTTTTGAAGGTGGTCAGATGCCATTGCAGAGAAGGGTTCCAAAATTCGGTTTCAAAAATATCAACCGTAAGGAATACGTGGGTATTAACCTTGGAAAACTTCAGGAAATGGTAGATAAAGGTGTTATCACTGATACGGTAGATTTGGATGTTCTGATCGAAACAAGAGCGATTAAGCGATCTGACCTGGTCAAAATACTAGGAGGAGGAGAACTGAAAGCTAAACTTAAAGTATCCGCACACAAATTTACTGCAAGCGCCAAGGAGGCTATTGAAAAGGCTGGTGGCGAGGCGGTAACCGTATAAGAAAACACCGACCATGAAAAAATTTTTTGAGACAATTGCCAACGTTTGGAAAATCGAAGAGCTCAGAAACCGTATTGTGATGACCTTAGGGTTGTTGCTGGTATACCGTTTCGGAACTCAAATCGTTCTTCCCGGTATTGATTCTATTCAGCTTGCCGAACTGTCCAGTAGGACGGATACCGGTTTGCTTGGGATTCTCAATGCCTTTACAGGAGGGGCTTTTGCCAATGCTTCTGTATTTGCTCTCGGTATTATGCCTTATATCTCTGCATCTATCGTAGTGCAGCTGATGGGAATTGCCGTTCCTTACCTGCAGAAATTGCAGAAAGAAGGAGAGAGCGGTAGAAAGACGATCAACCAGATTACGCGTTGGCTTACCATAGCTATATGTGTGGTACAAGCTCCGGCTTATCTGTACGGTTTGGGAGCACTGGGAGTTCCTGAAAGTGCATTTTTACTGGGGAAAGGACTGGACTTTATAATTCCCGCGGTAATTATTTTGGTTACCGGAACCGTTTTTGCTATGTGGCTCGGTGAAAAGATTACCGATAAAGGTATTGGAAATGGTATTTCACTGCTTATTATGGTGGGTATTATCGCTCAACTCCCTCAGGCGTTTATTCAGGAGTTCGCTTCTCGTGTGTCTGAAAATAACGGTGGGTTAATGCTTATTCTAATCGAATTGGTTATCTGGTTTGTAGTTATTCTAGCTTCTATTATGCTGGTGATGGCTACAAGACAAATACCGGTGCAATACGCGAGGAGAACAACTTCTGGAGGCTATGAGAAAAATGTTTTCGGATCTAGACAGTATATTCCACTCAAGTTAAATGCCTCAGGAGTAATGCCAATTATCTTTGCTCAGGCAATTATGTTTGTTCCGGGTGCTTTGGCAGGATTGTCTAAATCTGAGGCTGCTCAGTCTGTACAGGCTGCTTTTATGGATATTTTTGGCTTGTGGTATAATCTAGTTTTTGCCCTGTTGATAATAGTGTTTACGTATTTCTATACCGCAATAACAGTGCCTACCAACAAGATGGCCGACGATCTGAAGAGGAGTGGTGGTTTTATACCTGGAATAAAGCCCGGTAAGGAAACTGGCGATTACCTCGACAAGATTATGTCGCTGATTACATTTCCAGGATCTATTTTCCTGGCAGTAATAGCTATATTGCCGGCTTTTGTAGTGAAAATTGTAGGAATGCAACAGGGATGGGCTTTGTTTTACGGAGGAACATCACTGCTCATTATGGTAGGTGTTGCGATAGATACTATGCAACAGGTGAACTCGTATTTGCTGAACAGGCATTACGACGGTCTTATGAAGACTGGTAAAAATCGTAAAGTAGTAGCTTAAACGTAATTGTTTAAATTGCTTCTCGATTGTAAGCAGAAAAATTATAAATTTGTGCCGCCTTTAAAAAGGGTAGTAAATTAAAATACAGAAGTGTAATACATGGCTAAACAAGCAGCAATAGAACAAGATGGTACGATAGTCGAAGCATTGTCGAATGCAATGTTTCGTGTGGAACTTGAAAACGGGCACGTTGTCACTGCCCATATTTCAGGCAAAATGCGTATGCACTATATAAAATTGTTGCCAGGAGATAAGGTGAAGCTCGAAATGAGCCCTTACGATTTGACAAAAGCCAGAATCACATATAGATATTAACGACCAAACAGGACGATAAGTGCCGTGTTCGGTTTGAATTTCAATCATCATGAAAGTAAGAGCATCGCTAAAAAAGAGAAGTCCCGAGTGCAAGATTGTGCGTCGTAAGGGGAGATTGTACGTAATTAATAAAAAGAATCCGAGATTTAAACAAAGACAAGGGTAATTATGGCAAGAATTGCAGGAGTAGACATACCTAAACATAAGCGTGGAGTTATCTCACTGACTTATATTTTTGGTATCGGAAAAAGCAGGGCCAAGGAAATACTGGCAAAAGCTGAAGTGAACGAAGATACTAAAGTGTCTGACTGGACGGATGAGGAGATAAACCGTATTCGCGAGGCTGTTGGTGCTTTTAAGATTGAAGGAGAATTGCGCTCTGAAGTACAGTTGAACATCAAGCGTCTTATGGATAT
Source organism: Sinomicrobium sp. (assembly GCA_029266035.1). Lineage (GTDB taxonomy): Bacteria > Bacteroidota > Bacteroidia > Flavobacteriales > Flavobacteriaceae > Sinomicrobium. The sequence goes on along the minus strand of JAJUFH010000001.1, from coordinate 399,638 downwards.
AGGTTGTTATCGCGGTATCCGGCACCGTGCCGGCTTACCGTTGAGAGGTCAGCGAACCAAAAACAACTCGAGAACCCGAAAAGGTAGACGAAAAACTGTTGCTAATAAGAAGAAGGCAACCAAATAATAACGTAAGGTAATATGGCAAAGTCGAATACAAAAGCTTCTGCGAAGAAACGCAAGGTTATAGTGGAGTCTGTTGGTGAAGCACATGTAACAGCTTCATTTAACAATATCATCGTAGCATTGACCAACAAGAAGGGTGATGTTATCTCTTGGTCTTCTGCCGGTAAAATGGGCTTTAGAGGATCTAAGAAAAATACTCCCTATGCTGCACAGGTTGCTGCCGAGGATGCTGCTAAAATTGCGCAGGATGCTGGATTGAGAAAGGTTAAAGTCTACGTGAAAGGTCCAGGTAACGGAAGGGAATCCGCTATTAGAACCCTACACAATGCTGGTATAGAGGTTACCGAAATTATCGATGTAACTCCACTGCCACACAACGGATGTCGACCTCCTAAAAGAAGGAGAGTCTGATTTGTAGACTTAACAGACGGTGTGATACGGTACAGGATAATCCTTAGATCCTTATCACTAGTCACTTTTATAATTGTAATTAAATGAACGGGAATAGTTAACGATTATCGAAGGATAAGCCTTAATTCATAATCATTCCCAAAATATTAAATAGGTATGGCAAGATACACAGGACCACAAACTAAGATCGCCAGGAAGTTCGGAGAGCCCATTTTTGGTGATGACAAGTCTTTTGAAAAAAAGAATTATCCTCCCGGACAACACGGAAATAACAGGAGGAGAGGAAAGAAATCAGAATACGCTATTCAGCTTACCGAAAAGCAGAAAGCTAAATATACTTACGGTATTCTAGAGCGACAGTTTAGAAACCTTTTTGAAAAGGCAAACCGAAGTAAAGGAGTAACAGGGGAAGTATTGCTTCAACTTTGTGAGTCCCGACTAGATAACGTGGTATACCGAATGGGGATATCTCCGTCGAGAAGAGGTGCTAGACAATTGGTATCTCACCGTCATATTACTGTGAATGGAGAAATTGTAAATATTCCTTCATACACCCTTAAAGCCGGCGATGTTGTCGGTGTACGTGAAAAGTCAAAATCCCTCGAGGTAATCGGAAATTCGCTGGCCAATAACTCTGCGGTATACGAATGGATTACTTGGAATACAGAGAAAAGAGAGGGAACGTTCGTCAATGTACCGGAGAGACTTCAAATCCCGGAAAACATTAAAGAACAATTAATCGTCGAGTTATACTCTAAATAATAATCAGACAGCTGTCGAACTATGGCAATATTAAATTTTCAAAAGCCCGATAAAGTTATAATGATCGATTCTTCCGATTTCGAGGGGAAATTTGAATTCCGTCCTCTCGAACCCGGATATGGATTGACCGTTGGTAACGCATTGCGAAGAGTCTTATTGGCTTCTTTGGATGGTTTTGCGATTACATCTGTAAGGATAGAAGGTGTAGAGCACGAATTCTCTACCATATCTGGTGTAGTGGAAGACGTGACCGAAATAATACTCAACCTGAAACAGGTGCGCTTTAAAAGGCAGATAGAAGATGTGGAAAACGAAACCGTAACGGTTTCCGTTACGGGAAAAGAGCAACTGACAGCTGGAGATTTCCAGAAGTTTATATCAGGTTTTCAGGTGTTGAACCCGGATCACGTGATTTGCAATATGGAAAAAGAGGTGAATATAAACCTCGAACTCACTATTGAAAAAGGTAGAGGCTATGTTCCTGCAGAGGAAAATAAAAAAGCCAATGCGCCGATAGGAACTATCTTTACCGATTCCATTTTTACGCCGATCAAGAATGTAAAGTACAGCGTTGAAAACTATCGTGTAGAACAAAAAACGGATTACGAAAAATTGGTGTTTGAGATTGTTAGCGACGGTTCTATTCATCCAAAAGATGCGCTTACCGAAGCAGCCAAGATTCTTATTCATCACTTTATGTTGTTCTCCGATGAGAGAATTACGCTTGAAGCTGATGAAATTGCACAAACTGAAACTTACGATGAGGAGTCTCTGCACATGAGACAATTGCTCAAAACTAAGTTGGTCGATCTCGATTTGTCAGTGCGCGCATTGAACTGTCTGAAAGCGGCCGAAGTGGATACACTGGGAGATTTGGTGTCCTTTAACAAAAACGACTTGATGAAGTTCAGAAACTTCGGTAAAAAGTCACTTACCGAATTGGAAGAGCTCGTAGGCGTTAAAGGATTGAGTTTTGGAATGGATCTCTCCAAATATAAATTAGATAAAGATTAATCCTGCCTGATTTTTAGTGTTATAAAAACAGTACAGGACACAATACAGGGAATTAAAGATGAGACACGGAAAGAAAATAAATCACCTCGGGAGGAAGTCGGCTCACAGAAAATCGATGCTGGCCAATATGGCTTGCTCATTGATTGAGCACAAACGAATCAATACTACCGTAGCAAAAGCTAAGGCCTTAAAAGTGTTTGTGGAACCTCTTATTACAAAATCTAAAGAAGATACTACGCATAACAGAAGGATAGTTTTTGCGAGATTGAGAAGTAAATATGCCGTAACAGAATTGTTTAGGGATATAGCTGTAAAGGTCGCAGATCGACCAGGAGGGTATACTCGTATTATAAAACTGGGTAACCGTCTCGGTGATAATGCAGATATGGCTCTTATTGAGTTGGTGGATTACAACGAAACTTACAACACTGAAAAAGCCGCTAAAAAGAAATCTACAAGACGTGGTGGTAGAGGCAAAAAAGCTGATACTCCCATAGAAGTAGAAGAGGCGCCTAAGGCAGAGGAAGTTAAAGAAGATAAAGTGGAAGAGGCAGAGAATAAGCCTGAAAACAACGATAAAAAAGCTTCTGCCGACGAATAACGAATGGTGATAAAATCGTTACATACCAAAAGGATAAACATTTTAGTTTATCCTTTTTTTTGTGTTATTTTGTAAAACTTTAAATGTTTTTGCACGGCCAAAGAAATGAGGTTTAAACCTTGATTTTTAAAGTTTTGAAGCTCAGGTGTCGGTGACATTTAGTATAATTATATATCCATAGATGAAGTATCAATCAAAAAAGAAAGCGGTCGTTATCCTTGCGGATGGGGCCATTTTTTATGGAAAGGCGGTAGGTAAAGACGGTACCGCCTTTGGAGAGCTGTGTTTTAATACCGGAATGACAGGTTACCAAGAGATTTTTACCGATCCTTCTTATTTCGGGCAGATAATGGTTACTACCAATGCGCATATAGGAAATTACGGAATTAAGAAAGAAGAAGTAGAATCGAGCTCTGTAAAGATTGCTGGTTTGGTCTGTAAAAATTTTAACTATGACTTTTCAAGAGAAGGCGCGGATGGCTCTCTCCTTGAATTCCTCGAAGAAAATGGACTGTTTGCCATCTCAGATGTAGATACTCGCGCTCTGGTGAGATATATTCGAGATCACGGTGCCATGAATGCTGTAATCTCTACAGAAGTAGATAAAATTGATGAGCTAAAAGCACAATTGACCGAAGTTCCGGATATGGAAGGCCTGGAGTTGGCTTCTGCGGTTTCTATTAAAGAACCTTACTTTGTGGGTAAGCCCGACGCTACCTATAAAATAGCAGCTCTCGATTTGGGAATTAAAATGAATATCCTCAGAAATCTCGCAAGTAGAGATGCCTATGTAAAGGTGTTTCCTTACAATACTTCACTCGAAGAGCTCAAGGCGTGGAATCCGGACGGGTATTTTCTTTCCAATGGTCCTGGAGATCCAGAACCTCTTACAGGGGTGATCGAGGTAGCTAAAGCGATTATAGAAGAAAATCTCCCCTTGTTTGGTATTTGTCTCGGACATCAGATTATCGCCCTTTCACAGGGAATATCGAGCTATAAGATGCACAATGGTCACCGCGGAATAAACCACCCTGTCAAAAATATGTTGACTGGAAGAGGGGAAATCACTTCTCAAAATCACGGTTTTGCTATTAATAGAGAAGAGGTAGAGAAGCATCCCGATGTGGAAATCACACATGTTCATCTCAACGACAATACAGTTGCAGGAATACGAATAAAGGGAAAGAACTGCTTTTCTGTACAGTATCACCCTGAAGCCAGTTCAGGACCGCACGACGCTTCGTATCTCTTCGACGATTTTATTCGCATGATATCCGAAGCTGTTGCAGTAAAGAAATAGTTTTGAGGGAGTAATAGTTTAATACAACAGTATAACAAGTAAATATTATGAGTATCATCATTAGTGTACACGCAAGGCAGATATTGGATTCAAGGGGTAATCCTACCGTAGAAGTTGATGTGGTTACCGAAAATGGCATTCTCGGAAGAGCCGCAGTGCCTTCGGGAGCGTCTACCGGAGAGCATGAAGCAGTGGAGTTGAGAGATGGAGGTTCTTCCTATATGGGAAAAGGAGTTTCCAAGGCTGTAAACAACGTCAATAATATTCTAGCCGAAGAACTGGTAGGAATGTCGGTATTTGAACAGAATGCTATCGATAAGAAAATGATAGCGCTCGACGGTACAGTCAATAAGTCAAAACTCGGAGCCAATGCTATATTGGGGGTTTCATTAGCAGTGGCCAAGGCAGCTGCCAATGAATTGGGAATGCCGCTGTATCGCTACGTAGGGGGAGTGAGTGCCAATACTCTTCCTGTGCCGATGATGAATATTATAAATGGAGGGTCGCATTCCGATGCCCCTATAGCATTTCAAGAGTTTATGATTATGCCTGTCAAGGCAAGTAACTTTACACATGCTATGCAGATGGGGACTGAAATATTCCACCATTTGAAAAAGGTGTTGCACGATCGCAATCTCAGTACTGCCGTGGGAGATGAGGGAGGTTTTGCACCTACACTCGACGGTACTGAAGACGCTCTTGAGACTATTATCAAGGCTATTGATAATGCCGGATATAAGGCTGGAGATGAAGTGATGATAGCTTTGGATTGTGCTTCTGCAGAATTTTATGTAGACGGGAAATACGACTATACGAAATTTGAAGGGAGTAAAGGACAGGTGAGAAGCTCACAGGAACAAGCCGACTACCTCGCTGAACTGACCGCAAAATACCCGATTATTTCTATAGAGGACGGTATGGACGAAAACGACTGGGAAGGCTGGAAATACCTTACCGATAAAATAGGGGATAAGGTGCAGCTCGTGGGAGACGATCTGTTCGTTACCAATGTAGAGCGCTTGTCTCGAGGTATAGAAAGCAAGGTGGCCAACTCTATACTTATCAAGGTAAATCAGATAGGAACGCTTACCGAAACCATCGCAGCCGTGAATATGGCTCATAATGCGGGCTATACTTCGGTGATGTCGCACCGATCCGGAGAGACGGAAGATAATACTATTGCCGATCTCGCTGTAGCACTAAACACAGGACAGATCAAAACAGGATCGGCCTCCAGAAGTGATCGTATGGCAAAATACAACCAATTGCTCCGCATTGAAGAAGAGCTTGCCGACGTGGCCTATTATCCAGGTAGAAAGGCGTTTAAAGTGCAGGGGTAATATCCAAGATATAGAATAATACTTCAGAGACCGTCTAGAATGTAAAGTTTTAGGCGGTTTTTTTGTTGGGAGGTGGGTTAATGGTTATTAAGTTATTGGGTTAACGGGTTATTGTGGTTTAGGAGATGAGTTATTGAGGACTGAAGTTTTGGGTCTAACACGAGACCGTATTTTGTTATGCCATTCAATTTCTTTAGTTTTCGATTTTAAAATTATGATATTGCTGGAGGACAATAGTAGTCTAAATGAATTTTGTGTCATAGAGTCTTATAATTCTTGTTAAAGAGCAATAAAGAAGAGTTCTATTAACACTTTTTTCTTAAAAAAATGTAAATATGGGTAAATTTAAAACGGTATTAAAGGGCTATATTTTTATAAAACCTTATACTTGCATTACCTTTAAGGATTAATATTCCAATTTGGGTTACACCGTAAAATATAATCAACATAGAATACTAACCTAATCTGCAGTATGAAAATACGTACGATAGTCTTTGGCCTTCTGGCTTTGGGGCTGGTGGCTCTCATTGTCTATAGGGTCAGTAAAAACAACGAAGCTACGGCATCTAAAGGAAATAAGGCGAGGGGACCCTTGCAAATTTCGGGTATGGTGGTACAACCAGAACTATTTGCAGACGGCTTGTCGCTTTCCGGTTCTCTAGAAGCCAATGAAATGGTAGATATACGAAGCGAAGTAGCTGGGGTAATTAAGGAGATTTACTTCAAGGAGGGTTCTCGAGTTTCGGCGGGACAGATTCTTTTTAAGGTAGATGATATTGAGTTAAAGGCGCAGCTTTCAAAGGCCGAAACCGCTAAAAATCTTGCTGCCGAAAATGAGCGAAGAGCAAAACTACTACTCGAAAAGCAAGGTATAAGTCAGGAAGAATACGATATGGCCAGTGCTGATTACGAATCGGCCAGCGCTGAGGCCGAACTCATTGCAGCTCAGCTTTACAAAACTTCTGTAAGAGCCCCGTTTTCCGGTACTATCGGTTTGCGCAATATTTCAAAAGGAACCTATATAACTCCATCTACAACGGTCGCTAGATTGGTCAATACCGATCAGCTTAAACTCACCTTTGCCATTCCTGGTAAATATGTGTCCCAGATAAAAGTTGACAGTGAATTTACCTTTACCACTTCCGACGGAGGAAAAGAGTTTAAGGCTAAGGTATACGCTGTAGAACCCGAGGTAGATGTAGATACCCGTACACTCAAAATGAGGGCTGTGGCCGACAATAGCGAGGGATTGCTGTATCCGGGGTTGTTTGTCAATGTGAAATTCCCCCTTGAAGTAGTGCCCGATGCTCTTTTAGTGCCTTCGGAAGCGCTAATACCCATACAGAACGGCAAAAAGATTTTTGTAGTGAAAAACGGTAAAGCTCATGCCGTAGAGGTAGAAACAGGTGCCCGTACCAAAAGTGATGTGCGAGTGCTTACCGGAATACAGAAAGGAGATACTATTCTTACATACGGCATCATGGCCCTAGAAGATGGGGCGGCAGTAAATGTGGTTCTCGATCATTAACAAAATACTTCTTTAGCTCATCCAGATGAATTTATCTACCTTAAGTATAAAACGACCTGTACTGGCTTTGGTGATGAATATCCTGATTATCCTTTTCGGAGTGTTGGGGTATTTGTTCCTAGGGGTTCGGGAATTCCCGTCTATAGATCCGGCGCGAGTTTCCGTGCAAACCTCCTATGCGGGAGCTAATGCAGAGATTATTGAGTCGCAAATTACCGAACCTCTCGAAAAATCGATAAACGCTATTGACGGTATTCGCAATATTACTTCTAGCAGTTCTCAAGGTCGAAGCCGTATAAATATAGAGTTTAACCTAGACAAAAACCTAGAAGAGGCTGCTAATGATGTTAGAGATAAAGTGTCGCAAGCTATGCGAAACCTCCCTGAAGATATCGATGCTCCTCCGGTAGTGAGAAAGGAAGATGGCGATGCAGAACGCATTATTGCGATGACTATTCAGAGCGATGTAAAAAATACTTTAGAACTCTCCGACTACGCAGATAACGTTATAGCACAGCGAATACAAACCATACCAGGAGTGAGTAGTGTACAGATCTGGGGTGAGCGAAGGTATGCTATGCGTCTGTGGATGGATCCGCTCAAACTCTCTGCTTACGGCGTTACCGTAGGTGATGTGAGAGATGCACTTTTAGCTCAAAATGTAGAGCTCCCCTCAGGAAAACTTACCGGAGCCAATACCGAACTTACGGTGCGTACTATTGGTAATCTCGCTACCGAAGAAGAATTTGACAATATCATTATTCGAGCCGACGGCAATGAGATAGTACGCTTTAAAGATGTGGGAAAGGCTGCTCTAGAGGCCGAAAATATGGAGACCAAGATGAGCGACTCCGGGCAACCCATGGTAGCTGTGGCTATTATTCCACAGCCGGGAACCAACTATCTTGATATTGCCGATGCCTTTTATGAGGAGTACGAAAACTTATTGAGAGATCTCCCCGAAGGATTTAAACTCAATATAGCTTCCGATGATACGATTTTTGTAAAACGCGCTGTAGAAGAAGTGGGGGAGACTTTGATCATCTCTATTGTACTGGTTGTACTGGTAATCTTCCTGTTTTTTAGAAACTGGTCTATTGCACTGAGACCGTTGCTGGATATACCCGTGTCGCTTATTGGAACCTTTTTTATTATGTGGCTACTTGGCTATTCGGTCAATGTATTGACGCTACTGGCTATAGTGTTGGCTACCGGATTGGTGGTGGATGACGGTATAGTAGTAACCGAAAACATCTATAAAAAGGTAGAAGAAGGATTACATCCGATAAAAGCAGCCATAGAAGGAGCCAAGGAGATTTTCTTCGCGGTGATCTCTATTTCTATAACCTTGGCAGCAGTATTTCTTCCGGTTATTTTCCTCGAGGGTTTTGTGGGAAGGTTATTTAGAGAATTTGGAGTGGTTTTGGGAGCGGCGGTACTTATTTCGGCCTTTGTATCTCTTACGCTTACTCCTATGCTCAACGCCTATCTCATGAAACCGGGAAAGCAGACACAATCGCGATTTTATCGACGTACAGAACCTTATTTTGTAATGATAAATAAGGGGTATGCCGGCAGTTTGGAGCGTTTTATGAAAAGGAAGTGGTTGAGCTTCCCACTTTTGGCAGGCTGTGTTGGGCTCGCCGCATTGTTTTATGTGTTGCTCCCCAAAGAAACGGCGCCTTATGAAGATCGCAGTTATGTCAATTTAAGAGTCACCGCTCCCGAAGGGGTGTCGTATGAGTATATGGATCGCTATATGACCGAGATCACTAAGTTGATCAACGATTCCATACCAGAGAAAAAGGTGAGTTTGATACTCACTTCTCCGGGCTTTGGTTCGGCTTCTGTAAACAGTGGAAGAGCCAATATAACATTGGTCCCTCCCGGAGAAAGAGAGAGAAGTCAGGGAGAGATTGCCAACGACCTCAATCGTTGGGCCAAAAAATATGTGGGCGCAAAAACCAGTGTCACCCAAAGGCCTACCATTGCAGTAAGTCGTCGCGGAGGTTTGCCCATACAGTATATTATTCAGGCTCCTAATTTTGAAAAATTGGAACAAAAAGTGCCGGAGTTTATGGCAGAGGTAGAAAAAGACCCGGTGTTTTCTTTTACCGATGTAGATCTCAAATTCAACAAACCCGAGGTTTTTGTAGATATAGACCGCCAAAAGGCAGAGAGTATGGGAGTTTCCGTTCGCGATGTGGCGCAAACCTTGCAGTTATCACTCAGTGGACAACGCTTCGGTTATTTTCTGATGAATGGAAGACAATACCAAGTAATCGGGCAATTTGACAAGGAAGACCGGGAAGCTCCGGTAGATTTGGCTACCATTTTTGTGCGCAACAGAAATGGCAAACTGATACAATTAGATAACCTAGTCAATATTACAGAACACAGTAGTCCGCCTCAACTCTACCACCATAACCGATATCTCTCTGCAACGGTTTCGGCAGGATTAGCACCCGGCAAAACCATTGGAGACGGTATAGCGGCAATGGATAGAATCAAGGAAAAAGTGCTGGACGATTCATTTACCACAGATCTCGGGGGTGAATCTAGGGATTTTATGGAAAGTGGTTCCAATACAACTTATGCCTTCGCATTGGCCTTGTTGTTGATATTTCTCATACTCGCCGCTCAGTTTGAGAGTTTTGTAGATCCTTTTATCATCATACTTACCGTTCCAATGGCTGTGGCCGGTGCTTTGTTTTCTCTTTGGTTGTTTGGGCAGAGTTGGAATATTTTTAGCCAGATTGGTACTATTATGTTAATTGGGCTAGTAACTAAGAATGGGATATTAATTGTAGAATTTGCCAATCAGCTCCGAGAAGGGGGAATGCCTAAATCAGAAGCTATTCTCATCGCTGCCGAATCTCGATTGAGACCTATATTGATGACGAGTCTCACTATTGCTTTGGGAGCCTTGCCTATTGCGCTTTCGCTCGGAGCCGCTTCAACCAGCCGTATTGGGATGGGAGTGGTAATTATCGGAGGAACTATGTTTTCCCTTGTGCTTACTCTATATGTGATTCCGGCTATTTACGCTATGTGGTCGAGAGAGAAAAAACACCGTCCAGAACTCGATGCCGTATAAAAAATAATACTATGCAGAAAATTGTTTTATCCATATGCGCGATATGCGGAATGCTGTTGTTGCCCATCAGTGCTCAAGAAGTACTGACTCCTAAAGAGGCGATGACCATAGCGCTGGAGAACAACTACGACATTCGCCTTGCCGACAATGCCTTTAAGGCCGATCAATTGGGAGTAAGTGTCGGAATGGCGGGAATGTTGCCCAGTGTAGACCTGGTACTCAATAAGAGCAACAGCATACAAGAGTTGGAGCAGGTTCGCGCCGACGGAGCTGAACAGTCGTCTTCCAATGCCAAAAATAACAATCTCACCTATGGAGTGGCTCTCGATTGGACCATCTTCGACGGCTTGGCTATGTTTGCTCGACACGATAAATTAAAGGAAATTGAAAAACTGGGCGATGCCGAATTGAAAGTGGCAGTGTTAAACAATGTGAGAGAGGTGCTTATTACTTATTACGATATCGTAAAACAACAGCAACAGCTCACTGCACTCGACAGTACTTTGGTGATCTCTGAACAAAGAGTAGAGCTTGCCAACAACCGCTTTACTATAGGGAAGGCTTCAAAGTTGGAATTGCTCAATGCCAGGGTCGATTTTAATGCAGACCAAACCCAAAAGTTGAAACAGAAAGCCTTGTACAACACTACCAAGATAAGACTTAACGAGTTGTTAGGGCGAGATACTTCTACAGAATTTGAGGTGGTAGATGAGATAGATGTAGATAAAGAACTCTTTCTACCCGAATTGGAAACGCTGGCTCGCGAACGCAACCCAGAGTTGTTGGCCGAAGTAATCGGTAAGCAGATTGCAGAACTGGAACTCAAAGAGGTGAAAGCGAGGCGATATCCCTCTATAGTCGCCACAGCAGGTTATAATTTTAGCGAGTCTGAATCCAGTCTCGGGTTTTCCCGTACTTCTACCGCTAAGGGTTTGAACTACGGTTTTGGAGTTAGGATGAATGTATTCAACGGTTTTAGTCAGAACCGCAATGAGAAGATTGCTAAAATAGCCATAGATCAAAGTAAATTGATTATAGCACAGAAGGAGAGAGCTTTACTCGCTCAACTCGAAACAGCATATCAAACCTATCAGACCAACCTGGGACTCATACAATTGGAATATCGGAATGAGACCATAGCCAGAGAGAACCTAGAAATCACCATGGAGAAATACAGAATAGGTACCATACCTACCATAGAATTCCGGACGGCACAGCTCAATTATATCAATGCCCAACTGCGCCATAGTGAAGCTCGATTGCAAGCCAAACTTTCGGAAATTGCACTGAAAGCGATTTCAGGACGGCTCACGCTATAAGTCCAAGCAAATATTTATACCGCAACCACTCCCTTAATGTGAGGATGAGGGTCGTATCCGATAAGCGTAAAATCTTCGAAATCGAAATCGAAAATATTTTTTACTTCCGGGTTGAGCATCATTTTGGGTAGTGGTTTGGGAGTTCTACTCAGTTGCAGCGCTACCTGTTCCATGTGATTTTTGTAAATGTGTACGTCGCCGAAAGTGTGTATAAAGTCGCCTGCCTCATATCCGCAAGCCTGTGCCATCATCATAGTAAAGAGTGCGTAGGAAGCAATGTTGAAGGGTACACCCAAAAAGACGTCTGCGCTGCGCTGATACAATTGACACGACAGTTTTCCATTGGCTACATAAAATTGGAAAAAAGCATGGCAAGGCGGAAGAGCCGCTTTTCCATTGGCTACGTTTTCAGAAAACGACACAGAGGTGTCGGGCATTACACTCGGATTCCAAGCTGATACCAACATCCTTCGGCTATCTGGGTTCTTTTTTAAGGTCTCTATAACATCAGATATTTGGTCTATCTCTTCCCCGTTCCAATTGCGCCATTGTTGTCCGTATACCGGACCGAGTTCGCCGTGCTCATCGGCCCATTCGTTCCATATCCTGACACCGTTATCCTGCAAGTATTTTATATTGGTGTCTCCTTTCAAAAACCACAACAGCTCGTATATAATAGATTTTAAGTGCAGTTTTTTGGTCGTTACCAGAGGGAAGCCCTCACTGAGGTCAAAACGCATCTGATAGCCAAAAACGCTTCTAGTCCCTGTTCCGGTACGATCTTGCTTGTCCGTACCGTTTTCTGTGATGTGCCGGAGGAGTTGATGATATTGTTCCATTAAAAACGGATATGAAATTTTAAGTGGTAAAGTTATAAAATTAATTAGGGAAATAATAACGGTATGCTGCAAATGGATAAATCCTCATCAGGCCTCCTAAAACATTCTTAAAAGCGATGTAGCTGGAGAGATAAGTTTTATTAAGTAAAACGAAAAGATTACTTTTGTGCGTTTCAGACCATTAAAAAGATAAGATGGATATAGTTATCAAGTTGAGCCAGTTTTTGTTAAGCCTTTCACTGCTGATAGTTTTGCACGAATTCGGGCATTTTATTCCCGCGAGATTATTTGGGACCAGAGTGGAAAAATTCTTCCTGTTTTTCGACGTGAAGTTTGCCCTGTTTAAAAAGAAAATAGGTGAAACTGTGTATGGAATAGGCTGGCTTCCCTTGGGAGGTTATGTGAAGATATCAGGGATGATAGATGAAAGTATGGACAAGGAGCAGATGGAACAACCGGCACAGCCCTGGGAATTCCGTTCAAAACCGGCTTGGCAACGACTCATCATTATGTTGGGAGGAGTTACTGTCAATTTTATACTAGCGTTCCTGATATATATCGGTATTGCTTATGCTTTTGGGGATCGCTATATCAGTAATAGCGATATAAAAGACGGGATATGGGTGACAAATAGTGCATCGCTCGATGCCGGGTTTCGCACGGGAGATAAGCTGGTTTCTATAGATGGAAAACCGGTAGAGGATTTCTACGGTTCTATGGAGGCTTTCTTGCTGAGTAAGGAAGTTGTAATAGAACGAGATGGGGCGTTGAAAACTATAGATATGCCAGTAGACTTTATCGATCGACTGATGAAGAGCAGAGAGAATGGAGAAGGAACTTCTGTGATAGGACTGCGCATTCCTTTTGTAGTTATGGGTGCGGAAGAAGGTTCGCCCAATGCCGCTGCATTACAGCCTAGAGATATACTGTTGAGTCTAGGTGGGCAGGAAACAAAATATGCCGATCAGGTAATTGCGCGTATCAGCGAGCTAAAAGGACAAACGGTACCTGCAGTAGTGAAGAGGGAGGATAAAGAAGTAGCAGTAGAGATTGCTGTTTCTGATGAAGGGAAAATGGGAATTTCATACGCTCCTGTGCTCGGGCTTTCAAATATCGAACAGCTTGGAGTGTATAAGGTAAACAGAGTGCAGTACAGCTTTTTCGAATCTATATCTGAAGGCCTCAAACGCGGCAAAGACAGGGTAGTGGGGTACGGCAAACAACTAAAAATGATCTTTAACCCCGAAACCGGAGCCTATAAAGGAGTAGGTGGTTTTAAAGCTATTTTCGACCTCTTTCCACAAACTTGGAGTTGGCAGCATTTCTGGGAAATTACAGCCATACTTTCAGTTATGTTGGGGGTGCTCAATCTACTTCCTATTCCCGCATTAGACGGAGGGCACGTAATGTTCCTTCTGTATGAAATGGTGTCGGGCAGAAAGCCCGGTGATAAATTTATGGAATACGCTCAGATGGCCGGATTCTTTATCCTCTTAGCTCTGGTATTATTTGCCAATGGCAACGATATTTACCGAGCATTGTTTAAGTGAGAATTGTGTGCAAAAATCTATTTTTATTTGATGTGAAAAATAAAAATAATATATATATTTGCACCCGCCTGAATGAGAGTGTTCTTCAGTGATACAGAACCCTCAGGTAAAAAATATTTTCCTCCTTAGCTCAGTTGGTTAGAGCATCTGACTGTTAATCAGAGGGTCCTTGGTTCGAGCCCAAGAGGGGGAGCAGATTTTAAAGCATTAAGTTCTTTTTATAATATTGTAAAAATATTTTCCTCCTTAGCTCAGTTGGTTAGAGCATCTGACTGTTAATCAGAGGGTCCTTGGTTCGAGCCCAAGAGGGGGAGCGATTAAAAAAAGCAGTTTTTCGGTAAGAGAAGCTGCTTTTGTCGTTTAAAGCACTTTCCTCCTTTGGTTGGAGCCGCATTCTGGATGACATTTTCGGTGTCATTCCGACGATTTTTAATGGTTAGTTCGTAGTTCTTAGTTGGTAGTGGTTTTCTGTGTTTTTGTTCTGTTGAAAATTCTTTAATCTTGGGGGGGAGATTCTTCACTTCGCTTTGCTCCGTTCTGAATGACATTGAGCTCTCTCACAGAAAGTTGACGGTGTTCCGAGCATAGTCGAGGGATCTCCGGTTTAGACGATTTGTAGTAAATAGTTCGTAAATTTGCCTTAATAACCCAATAACCCAATAACCCAATAACCCAATAACCCAATAACCCAATAACCCAATAACCCAATAACCCAATAACCCAATAACCCAATAACCGCTGATTATTTCGCAGTATTTTAATTAGCTGACACCTCTTCTCGTCCCCTAGTCCTCTCGTCAATATTTTTTTGAAAAATCCCTGTTTTCAAGGATTGCTCGTCTTGCCGTCATCGTTTAGTTTTGGGTGTTTTTAATAGAACAGCTGAAGTGTGAAAATCGTTTGTGGATGGATTTCATATGTATTGACTTGTGTAATTTTGAACGAAACCTTTAATTTAATTCTAATATGAGAAATTTTTTATTTAGTGCAGCATTGTTGATACTTACATGCCAATTTGCAGTGGCCCAAAACGATACTCGTATCGGTGGAAAACTGATGTACGGAAGTGAGATCGAAAACATTGGAATTGGAGTTACCGCAGAATTTCCGGTTCTCGAAAAATTGGTTATTGCCCCTGATCTTGGATTTTATTTCCCTAAGAAAGAAGGTGGTTATAAATTGAATGCATTTGAGATCAACGGAAACGTAAACTACTATTTTGTACAAGAAGAAAATATCGGGTTTTACGGTATAGCGGGATTAAACTATGCTCACCTGAAAGCAAAATACGATGGGCCAAGTGGTTTTGGAGGTGATGGTGATGGCAACGGAGAACTAGGTTTTAACCTCGGTGCTGGAGCTAATTTTAATGTAGGAAAGAACTTTTTGCCCTTTGCAGAGATCAAGTATGTCCTCGGAGATTTTGATCAGTTGGTTATCGCTGCCGGTGTAAAGTTCAATCTCAACTAAACCCGATCCAAATCGCATAAATAAATATTGCATTTTATGGTATTGTGAGTTGCTAACACCGGAAGTATACAAATGTTAGATTCACATTATTCGTAATTTTGAGTTAGACGGAGTAAAGCTGACAAGGAGGTGGAAATCCTGTTTGTTTGGCTTATTCCGTTTTTCTTTTTAAACAAGGTTTTTTATCGACAGAATGTATAAATTTGTGTGAGATTTGTATATTTGCCGGGCATAACAGCGATGAGCAACTTAGGTTGCTCTTTTAGTTTAGCTTTTGTTTGGGTTGAGCCAAACAACATCTACGGCCTCGTAGTTCAACGGATAGAATAGAAGTTTCCTAAACTTTAGATCCAAGTTCGATTCTTGGCGAGGCTACTATAAAAGAGAAGGGTTTCAAGAAATTGAGACCCTTTTCTTATTCCCTAGAATCTAATAAGTATGAGATTGTAAACTTGAAATAGAGAAAGATATGAGGACGTAATTTCATCTTTTAGGGACCCTAAGTATTGATTAACCGATTAAGTCAATTAATTTATTATCTGTTCTATTTTCTCTATTAACATTTTAAAACGTTCTTCACGAATATAAGGATGTATGTGCATGGCTAATATTTCATCAGCTTGTGGATGGTTTTTAATGGTTTTTAATTCCTCTTTAATGTATAATTGTACGCTTTCTTCGCTTGTTAGTATTTCCTTTACGATTGTAGTTCTGTTATCCAATAAATATATTATGTCCTCGAAATCATGGCTGCCATAAAAATCATTTTTACCTCGGTCTTTAAAGGCTTCTAATTTGGTAGCTAGGAAATAAGGAGAAGGTAATATGCTTATGGTTACACCATCAGGTAATGCTACTCGTTGTATAAATTTGAAGCCTGGTTTGTACCATAAATTTGAAATACCAATACTACTGTCTTCTGCTGGCATGATGTCAATGGCAATGTTTTGGAATTTATAGGAGCAAATGGAATGTCCTTCGGGGTCAGGATAAAAGCCAAGTTCCGCAAGTCTTTCTTGCATTTGAGCCCATTCAGAATAATTTGCCAAATTGATGGCCATGTCAATGTCTGAAGTTGGACGAATTTCCTCCGCTGCGGGGTCATCGGTATATAAACTGATTACGGCTCCACCAACAAAGACCATTTTTTCGTTCAGTTCTTTTAACCCTTCTGCTACTTGAGCAACTAATGCAAGATTGATGACATTGTTATGCATTTTGCATTCTTTTTTCCAGTTCTTTTTTGGCTATTTCTTTTTCTCTAACTCTTCCCACTCTTATAGCATCAACCAAAGTCAGTAATTCATAAAGCTCTTTATCCCTCAAAGAAGCTTCAACAACTGTATGGTATAGTGGTTCTATTGCTTGACCTCTTTCCTGACCTTTAGCATGAGGCCAAACATATTTGTCATTGGCGTGGATTATGTTATTCAAAGGCTCTGCTGAATGTGCTGTTAACAGGCCTCTTACAACGGGACCTGGTTGTTGTGGAAATGCATAGGCTACACCGTGCATTAAGAATTCTTTAAGTGCCAATTTATTTACTTTTTTTCTTGTAGCATCAATCAATCCTGCATATTTGGAACGATTTAATGATTGGCTTACTTCCGATTGGCTTATTTTTAATTCTTTGGCGACTGTATGATGAAACCATGATTGCTTACCCAAAGCTATTATTTTCAGGAGTATTACAATGTCTTGAGGCTTTAAACTGTTTTTAGTCTGTTGCATAATATTTCATATTGCGATATGCAATATTAAGTATTAAAATATTAAAAAACAATATTTTAATGAGATGTATTTCATATTGCGATATGCAATACATTTACTCTAAAGATCGTTTATTTCTTCCTTTTTATGTGTTCTAGTGTTATAGCTACTGTGCTAAAAACAGGTGGGGGAATGGTGTGATTGGGTAAATTCTAAATCAGGGTAGGGCAGTTTGTATTACATTTTCCTTTAAAGCGGGAATTAATTCGTATTGCTACAGTATGCCAACGGTTCCAAATCTTTTATAAAATGTTTCGAGATTTGCTCGGTTGAGGCTACAAAAAAACAGGAGAAGTGATAAAAACTATCGCTCCTCCTGTTTTTATTTTGGGGTAATGAATCGACCAATTTCTAGGTTTATCGGTAAAATAACCCTTTACCCACTACAGCTGGCTGATGTCATCACAAATAGCACTTGTAGCATTGTGAGGGTACACCACAGCCATAACGGTTTCTATTATCCGCCGATATTGAAATTATAGCCAACTCGCAGTCCGATAAATCCGGAGCCCTCGCCGGCTTGAGACAAGCCTTGATAGCGGAGCGATAGATCGATGGAGTTGATCATATAACCGACCCCTACGGCATAGCCAAAGCTATTGTCTGAGGCTGACATACTCCCAATTCCGCTAGCTTTGACCTTGGCCTTATTGAGCGAAAAACCGAGTTGTGGCTCCAGGTATAGCTTGCCTATATGGTGGCGATACAATGCAAAGATGGGGATAATACCGAGTGAAGCGTCGACTCCACTTCCGTTATCTTTTGCGCCAAAGCCCATATAGCCTAGGGTAATACCTAGTTGTCCGCTTTCGTTGAGGTTGTACAATCCTTTTACGGTCGCACCAAAGCCGATGTCGAATGCATCGCCAAAATCGCCCATTGGCATACCGACATCTACACCACCGTTGATAGAGATGTCACCTTTTTGTTGCGCATGCCCATATAGCACGGCCGACAGAGCAAATACTGCTGATAAGATTACTATTTTCATGTTTTTTGTTTAAGGTTTAAATTGATTAAAAATGTAAAGAGTGGACTATCCCTTCGTTCTCTAGATCACAGCTTAGTAATCTGCGGGTAGTGATAGTCTTTGTTGTTTATGTTTTTTGCTATTGATTGTTATTCTGCAGGTGCCACAAATACGAACCAAGCTGTGCTGTCGTTAAAGAGGTCTTCTGCGATGCCGTTTTTCCAGAGCTTGGCGACATTTTGGTTAGAACTGTTTTGTTTTTATCTAACCATCACTCGAATGTTTCGGTGACAAATACCGAAAGGGCTACGGAAAAACCTGTGTCTCCACTTAGTGGCAGTGCCTCGCCATTTTTCCACAGGGTGGCAACACGCGTTGTACTGCTGGATGTTGTATAGCCCGCTACATATACATCACTGCCCGAGACATAGACCGATTCAGCCCGTGCATCATTCGTGCCGTCGCTTAGCTCCTGTGCTTCACCATTTTTCCATAGTGTAGCGACATCGTTTGTACCATTGTCTTCATGGCCCGCTACATAAACATCACTACCTGAGACATAGACCGATTCAGCCCGCGCATCACTCGTACCGTCGGTCAGCTCCTGTACTTCCCCATTCTTCCACAGGGTGGCGACCTCGGTTGTACCGTTGTATTCAGATCCCGCCACATATACATCACTGTCTGAAACATAGACGGACCCTGCATATGAACGTTTAGTTCCGTCAGTTAACTCCTGTGCTACACCATTTTTCCACAATATAGCGACATCGTTTGTACCGTTGTGTTCATAGCCTGCCACATACACATCATAAACCGGTTCAGGTTCTGGCTCGGGATTATCGGGACCTCCATCGTCATTAGAGCAACTAAATGCGACGACGACAAGCATTGCCAAAGCAAGTGCTTTTATAGTGTTTCGCATAAGGTTGCTGTTGGTTGTACAATAAATACTGTTTTTTTTCATCACAATGGTTTTAGTGGTTTATATTCGGTTTGGCTTGTTTTTTCCTAATTATCACTCGAATGTTTCGGCGACAAATACCGATTCGACTGTGATACTATTCGTACCGTCACTTAGCCGAAGTGCTTCCCCATTTTTCCACACGGTAGCTAAAGCATTTTCAGTACCTGCCACATATACATCATTATTCGCTACATAAACTGAAGAAGTAAACACATTGGTTGTGCCGTCGTTTAGCCTTTGTTCTACGCCATTTTTCCACAGGGTGCCGATACTTGATGAGCCATCTTTTTGTACACGTCCCGCAACAAACACGTCGCCACCCGAAACGTATACCGAAGCGGCAAATGCAGCATCGTTAGAATGACTATCGTTACTCAGCACCTGTATCTCACCATTTTTCCACAGCGTGGCTTCCGTAATATTTTCTTCATAAAGATAATCCCACCCAGACACATACACATCGTTATCTGAGACATAGACCGAACTGGCTTGAGTGGAGTAATTGTCTGTTAGCTGCTGAGCTACTCCATTCTTCCACAGAGTAGCGTATTGCGATGATCGGTTGGTTCCCGCCACGTATACATCACTGCCCGCCACATAGACCGAAAAGGCTCTTGCATATTCAATGTCACCATTGAACTCTTGAGCTATGCCATTTTTCCAAAGGTTGGTTACTGTTGTCGTACCGTTGTGTTCATATCCCGCCACATATACATCGCTGCCCGAAACATAGACCGATTCGGCTGACGCATTATTCGTGTCGTCGCTTAGCTCTTGAGCTATGCCATTTTTCCATAGGGTGGCTACTGTTGTTGTACCGTTGTTTACATTTCCCGCCACATATACATCACTGCCCGAAACATAGACGGATTTGGCATTTGAATTTTTAGTGCCATCAGTTAACTGCTGTGCTTCACCGTTTTTCCACAGTGTTGCAACATTATTTGTACCGTTGGATACGCTGCCCGCCACATACACATCATAAACCGGTTCAGGTTCTGGCTCGGGATTGTCGGGACCTCCGTCGTCATTAGAGCAACTAAATGCCACGATAACAAGCATTGCCAATACAAATGCTTTTAAAGTATTTCGCATAAGGTTGCTGTTGGTTGTACAATAAATACTGTTTTTTTTCATCACAATTGTTTTAGTGGTTTTTATCTAACCATCACTCGAATGTTTTGGTGACAAATACCGATTTGGCTTGCGCATCATTCGCACCGTCACTCAGCTCCTGTGCCTCGCCGTTTTTCCACAGGGTAGCCACCATCTTTGTATCTTTCAGTATATAGCCCACTACGTATACATCACTGTCCAAGACATATACTGAATGGGCAAATGTAGAATTCGCGCCCGTGCTAAGTTCTTGTGCCTCGCCATTCTTCCATAGGGTAGCGGTAAACCCTTCACCTTTGCGTGCATAACCCGCTATATATACATCACTACCCGAGACATAGACTGAAGAAGCCCATGCATTATTTATTCCATCGTTAAGCCCCTGTGTCTCACCATTTTTCCACAGGGAGGCAAACCAATTCGAGCCGTTGTGTTCACTAAAAGTGACATATACATTACTCTCTGAGACATATACGGAATTGGCAGATGTATCACTCGTACTGGTGCTAAGCTCCTGTGCTTCTCCATTTTTCCACAGGGTAGCGACATAGTTTGTGCCGTTGTATGCTCTTCCTACGACATACACATCACTGCCCGAGACATAGACCGAATGGGCGAATGCATCATTCAAATCAACATTTAGCTCCTGTACCTCGCCGTTTTTCCACAGCACGGCGAAATCCTTACTTCCAATGGCTTTATATCCTGCCACATACACATCACTGCCCGAAGCATAGACCGAAAAGGCACTACTCCAACTGTCGTTGAGCTCCTGTGCCTCTCCATTTTTCCACAGAGTGGCAATATTTTCAACCTCAGTGCCGTCATTGGCAGATCCTGCCACATATACATCACTGCCCGAGACATAGACCGAATTGGCTTCTGAATAATTCGTGCCATCGCTTAACTCCTGTGCTACTCCATTCTTCCACAGTGTGGCAACATCATTTGTGCCTTTACGTACAAAGCCTACCACATACACATCGTAAACCGGCTCAGGTTCGGGTTTGGGCTCAGGCTTTGGCTCAGGTTCAGGTATATAGGTGTCATCATCATTTGAACAACCAAATGCCACGATAACAAGCATTGCCAAAGCAAGTGCTTTTACAGTGTTGTGCAGAGGGGAATGGTTGTTTATACGGAGCCTATTGTTTTTGTAAGTGTATTTCATCGCTGATTGCTTTGTGTTTTGTGCGGCTATATTATTTGATAATCAGCCCTTTCGTGTAAATGTAAGTTCTATTGTAGACACCTTATCTGTGCCTGGATGTTGAATACTTATGCCCAGTTGTAACTTAGTAGTAGTTAGCGCTGTGATATTCACACTGTTGCTGTCGTCGATTAATTCTTCAAAAAGACCTTCGCCAAACTGAAGTGTATTTCCATCTCTCTGCCATGTGCCGCTTCCAGAAAATCTGTTTCCAGGAAATTCCAGCCGTTGAGTTTCATCGGCTTTTTCGGCGTAGACTATCGTAAATGTACCTCCGCTTCCAGTAACCGTACCGTCGCTGTTGAATGTGATCAATGGACTGTCGAGATCTTTGACCGAGCCTATGGTTGGGATGAGTTCGTCCAAGCCTTCAAAATATCCATCAAAGGTCAAATCGGTCAACTCCCAAGTGCCGACGATGTCGTCGGATACAGGGTCGTCGTCTTCATCTTTTTCACAGCTAGTTGTAAAGAGGGTAAAAGCGAATAGTGCTAAAAAAATAAGTCTTGTTTTTGCTTGTGTATTTTTCATAGTGTTATTGTTTAAGTTGCTTTCTCGCTTACATTTAATTCAGCAAAAATTCTACACGTCTGTTTTTGGCTTTATCAGCTGCCGAATTACCACTTGCAACGGGTTGTGATTCGCCTTTGCCCAGCGTGGTCATCTGTTTGCTGTCTATATTGTGTTTGTACATAAGGTAGGTCTTCACGCTTTCGGCACGCTGTTCAGAGAGCTTCTGATTCGCCGCATCGGAACCATCGCTGTCAGTATGACCGATAATGGTTAACTGTTTAGACGGATTGGTTTTCATCACTTCGCCAATCTCATCCAGAATAGGAAAACTGGAAGCTTGCAAGCTCGCTTTGCCGGTATCAAAGAGAATATCGCTGGTGGTAAAGCTACCTGTTTCCAGTAGTTTATGGCGGGTATCGGCTCCGGCTTCAGATGCCAGAACAATATTGCTTACGTAATAGTTTATATGACTCATATTTACGTTTAGCACTAAAGTGTTGTAATTTTTTCCGGCGAAAGCTCTGGGAAGATCAAGGACTTTTTCATCATCTAGATAAATACGCAGTCTGCTGTCCTGCCTCCAAAGAGACAAGTGCACGGTGTTTTTATCCCTGAAAATTTATCGGTCGATTTCGTTGGACTTTCCATGGATGTTTTACCATCTACTTTTGCTCGACTCTTTAAATAACCGGAAGTTTTATAAGCTGATGTAAGCATGATACTAACAACGTTTTTGACCTTATTGTAATCATATAATTTGCTCCTGTCATCAGCGGCAATGAATAGTAGACTCAAGTTCGTGCTATTGTTGATGTTGTCTGCCCTTATGTCCATTTCCAATGTACTGTTATTAGGGATGGAAGTAATCCCCTCGGGCTTATATAAACCGGTCGAAAGTTTCAACCAACGGGTATTGTCGTTTCCAAAGGTGACGACTTCTCCCCCGACATTGGTATTCCAAGTGCCTGGAAAATCACCTATAGCTACCTTGTTGAACTCCTCCTGGAAAATAATTTTTTTGCCGCGCTCAAAGTCCTTGGCCGTACGAACCACATGATTGTCTTCCCTATCGCTGTTGTTTGTATTGCTATCGACGGTGTTTGCATTTCCCTTTTTAGCCTTTTTGCCTTTTTTCTTCTTAGATTTTTTGTTCTCAAACACCTCGTCCAGTGTTTCATCGGTTTTCTTAGACGACTCCTTTTCTACGCGCCTTTCCACTGTTCGCTCCACCGCCTTTTGAGCTTTTTCTCCCAATTTCTTCAGGAATTGGGCCTGGGAAGACTGGGTTCCCAAGGTTATCATCAGTATAAAAATTAGATATTTCATGATGTTTTGTTTTTGTTTGATGTTTGCTTTGTCTCAGGTTTAGTCCTTAAACTATTAACCCCTTTAAACGATTGATCTTTAGTTATCTCATCTCTGATATTTGCCAGTTCACATTGTCTTTTATGATATCTACAATTTCTGATGAGATGATGTAGTTACCCTCTTCGTCATCTGATGAGTTAATTCTGGCCAGGCCAACGTCCATTCCAGTCCGATCAGGCAAGCCGACGAGTAGCGCATTCATCTCGGGCAGTTTAATCTGGTTGTTATAGCAGTCCAAAAACGACAAGGCGGGATTATTTGACACTTCCAAGCTGGTGAGTGCGTTGTGGTGGCAGTTCAACTCCTTTAAATTGATATTCTCCGATAAGTCTAAGTCTGTGAGTTCGTTGACATAACAATACAAATACATCAATTCGATATTCTTAGATACATCCAAGCTGGTAAGCTGGTTGTAATAACATCCCAGCCTCTTTAGATTGACGTTCTTCGAAACATCCAAGTCTACAAGTTGATTGACGGAACAATTCAGCTCTTCTAAGTTGACATTTTTTGATATATCTATGATAGTGAGAGCGTTATTATCGCAGTCCAACTCTTTCAGGTTGACATTCTTCGACACATCCAAACTGCTAAGTGTGTTTTCTCCGCAGTCTAACCAAGACAATTCGGTACTTTTAGATACATCTAGTGAGGTGACCTCACCCCGTACTAGAAAACCTGTTATTTCCCCGTAGACTGTCACCGTCTGACTCGATAGGGTAAAATCGTAAACTTCTCCATCCCGTTCAGCATCAGAAAAACTTTCGCCATCGTCCTGCTTCTTGTTGTTGTTAATGTCTATCCACACATCGGATAGATTGCCTTCATCTGCTTCTATGAAGTAGAATATCTTCTCGCCGGTTTCTAAGGCCGTTGTAAATTTGATAAAAGGCGTATTGTCTACCGGATCGGGGGACGGGTTGTTATCCTCCTTATTTTCGTCATTTCCATTATTCCCGTCATCCCCGTCATCTTTGGAGCAACTGAATGCGATGACAGCAAAGATTGCTAAAGCAAGCACTTTTACAGTGTTTTGCAAGGGATTGTGGTTGTTTATAAGCTTATTGCTATTTTTTTTTCATAATCATCAGTTTTATCAGTTCTGTAATTCCATACTCGACAGGCACAAGATTAAAACTTGTAGGTGCAGAAGGCAATAGCGAATGAGTGTAGGGGGCATGTCATTTAGTTGTTGAAAAAAGCACGAATAATCACAAAACCCCCTAATACACTCCTTCAACTCCTTTAAAAACTAATTGGAGTTGGTTTAAAATAATTATTTTAAGTTACCTTTGGAGTTTGTAGACTGCTCTACGACAGCGACAATACCCATAGAATTCTTTTGCCTTCTCTTGTTGTAATCAGTTCTTTCGAGCAAATTTTAAATCAATACTGTTAAACAAGTCGAATGCCATTTCATCGCCATAGTCTCCCGTAAGGTGCAAGCTGGTCGCGCTGAGCTGGCGGATGGTGAAATCTCGGCTATCGCCTTGACCGGTCCAGGTAAAGGTGTTTCCATCTCTATGCCACTCTCCCTCATTGAGTATCAATTCCGACTCGGTGGAATTTGTTCCGGTACCTCCTGCAATGGAGGTCTCGACGGTAAAAGTTTTTCCATTACCACTTGTGCTGCCATCGCTGTTGATATTTAGTAACACATTGTCTATGTCTTTCCCTATGGAAGATGCTACAGTGGGGCCAACTTGGGTTTTATACGACAGTGCCGTCAGCTCCCATGTGCCTTCTATACTTCCTGAGGTATTGATTGTGTCGTCATCGCTCCCACAACTCATACTAATGGTAGTTATGAGTAGAATGATCAATACTTTTTTTAATAGCATAATATGTTTCATAATTTTTGATTTTAGTTTAGTGATCTGTTCGCGCTATCTACAATATTGTATTCCTTCACCTAATTGGAATATTTTTCCACTCAACCCATTGGGAGTTCCTCGATCACCGCCAAAGATTCACAACTCATCGTGAAACGACAGACTGCTGGCACCTACCATAGCATCGATAGTGTCACCACTGCTATAATGATGCAGTGTCCAGTCTTGTAGGTTGCTGGAATAATAAATGTCGTTGGTATAGCTTTCAGTGTCTGTGCTGCCACCTATTACCCAAGCTTTGTCGTTGTAGACCGCTACGCTATGTCCGTCAATAGCCGGGAGCCCGGAGACATCTATAGACTGCCATTGTGTGCCATTGCTACTTTTCCACACCGCATTAGTGCGACCGGCTCCCTCGCTTATGCCACCGATGACGTACAATTCATCTCCCAAGCTCAAGGCGTGGTATTTTTTCAGTGCGCCAAAGGCATTGTCGGTCAGTTGTGTCCAAGTTGTACCGTCGTTACTATGCCAAACCACAGTACCGGTACCCGATGCATTCTGGGCGATAAGGTATATATCTGTATCACCTACTGATACTACGGCATGGTTTGCTACCGCACCAAATGGTGGATCTTCGGTTTGTAGTAGCCAATCGGTACCGTTGGTAGTTGCCCAAACCTCGCTACTTGGATTTCCACTGTTGTCTTTTCCACCGATGAGCAACATCTTGTCATTGAAGGTGGTAAGGGTATGTCCTAGTCCAGCTATGGCATCAAGTCCTGTTGTGGGTACAGTTCTCCAATTTTGTCCGTCCGTACTGTTCCACAGCCTTGTATCCGCAGCTTCTCCACTATAGTTGTTTTGTCCGCCAAAGGACCACACAATCCCGTCAAAGACGGTCATGGCATTGTAGGCGAAGTCACTCATCTGATCTTGTTCGGTTCGTAGAAAAAGGGATATACATTCCTGCTGTTGTGGATTGTCATCCTCAGTATCCGAATCGTCGCAGGCTACAAAAAGTACAATACTGCATAACAGTGCTGCGTATTTAGAAGATAAAAAGTGTGTTTTCATATTGTCTAAATGTTTTAAGAGTTTCCTTTTTATGTGTGAAAGGGGAGAAGGTTAACATACAGTGAGCAAAATTTAATATTAGCTGTTGTATCGGTGACTTCCACCTCGTCAATGAGATACTCCAAACCAACTGAATTAATGACACTACACTAGCCAACTATTTATCGTTCTTTTTAACTTGCACTCCCTTCCGATGGTCTTGATTTGCTTTGAATCGATTGTGGGAAACTCTAAAATCAGATATTCTTTCTTTGGATTAAAAGCAATGGGTAAATTTTACACACTTTTTGATACTGATGTCTACACATTCTACACAGAGGAGTGTGTAGTGTGAGATTGTTTTTTGTTTGTAATGATTTGAATATTAGTCATTTGTGTTTGTGTTTTTAAAACGAGTGAGTATGGCAATTATATTGCTATACAGTGGTTTTACAAATTGCTTTATAAAGATGAAAAAGAGTAAAACCAATTTATTTCACACCGGACTTTTGTCGATGTTTGCCTTGTCTTTTACTGCACTGTTGAGCAGCTGCGAGGAGAAGGAAGTAGAGGACGAAGGTATTCCGCTTCCTGTAATCACTTTAGAAGAACAATCCGCTGCCAAAGGATTTCAATATCTCGGCTCTATAGAAGGTGTTGAAGATGTAGAAATTAGACCGCAGGTTGACGGTATACTTGAAAAAATCTACGTAGATGAAGGGGACTATGTCGAAAAGGGACAACCTTTGTTTAAGATAAACCAACAGCCTTATATGGAAGACCTCAAGAATGCACAGGCTAATGTAGAGTTGGAAAAGGCCAAGTTGAGAAAAGCTAAGACTGAACTCGACAGGCTTCAACCGCTGATCGATAATGAGGTGATCTCTGAAGTACAGCAAAAAACAGCGCAAGCCGATTACGAGGTGGCTCAATCTTCTCTTGACAGAGCTCAGGCTCAGGCAGCTAACATGAGGATTAAACTCGATTTTACTATTATAGAGGCTCCCGTAAATGGTTTTATAGGTCGTATTCCAAAATCGGTGGGGAACGTGGTAAAACAGACCGATTCAGAGCCTATCACAGTATTGTCTAATGTAGACGACGTTTACGTTTACTTTTCGATGAGTGAATCAGATTATCTGTATTACGAGCGCATGAAAAAAGATACCACAGCCAAGCGGATGAGCAACGATGTTAAATTGGTGCTTGCCGATGGGTCTATATACGAGCACCCCGGAGTGGTCGATGCTGCCTCTGGGCAAATCAACCGTTCTATGGGATCTATCAGTCTTCGGGCTAGGTTCGAAAATCCCGACACCCTTTTGAGGTCGGGGAATACCGGAAAAATACTTATGGAGCAGATTTTTCCCAAGGCTATTCTTATTCCGCAAAGTGCTACCATGTCGGTACAAGACAAACGATTTGTCTATACACTTACCGAAGACAATCTGGCTAAGCGTCACGAAGTCGAGATCGAAGGGCGATCAGGACAAAATTATATCGTCAAAGGAGTCAATCTGAAAGCTGGAGATCGCATTGTGGTTTCAGGGATTAACAAGGTGACCGACGATACTAAAGTTAAGCCCGTACAGCAGGGTAAATTGTTGTCCGTTAATTAATCAATGCTATTTTTAAGTATAATCCAAACCGCAAACCTGTATTCGTTATAGTTGGGTGTAAACCCGCTGTAATGACTAGGGTTGGCTTGGTTTTAAAATAAAGTCAAAGATTTTCAGATGATCAAAAAAATAATTGAACGCCCGGTATTTACTCTTGTTATTTCTATTCTATTGCTGATTGCCGGGGTATATAGTATTTCAAAACTTCCCGTAGAACGTTTCCCGGAAATTGCACCACCTAGTGTATCCGTTTCGGTGTATTATCCCGGAGCAAACTCAGAAACCCTAGCCAAATCAGTATTACTTCCCTTAGAAGAAGCTATCAACGGTGCGGAGAATATGGAGTATATCAACTCTACAGCGACCAACTCGGGCTCGGGTAGGGTCACCGTATATTTTAAACCGGGTTCTGATCCGGATCTTGCCGCTGTTGAGGTCCAGAACAGGGTTTCTGAGGTGACGGCCGACCTTCCTCTAGAAGTTATAGAAAACGGGATTCAGGTGATGAAGCGAATGAAGGGAACCCTGATGACCGTGAATATTTTTAGTGATGGTACCTACGACGAAACCTTTTTGAACGCCTATACCCGTAGTAATATCAGGAGGGCGATTAAACGTGTTGAAGGTATCGCGAGAGCACAGATTTTGCGTAGGCGTGACTACGCGATGCGAATATGGCTCAATCCGGAAAAAATGGCGATGTACAACCTGACGCCTAGGGATATATACAATCAGGTACGCGACCAGAGTTTTGAGGCTGGTCCGGGGAAATTTGGGGAAAATTCTAAAGAAGTCTTTGAAATTATTATTAAACACGATGGACGTTTCAACGAACCCGAGCAATATGAAAATATCGTTATAAAAACCGAAGAGGGGGGCTTACAACTCAAACTAAAAGATATTGCCCGCATCGAGTTTGGAGCCTCTAATTACACCAGTAGAAACCGATTAGACGGTAAGCCTTCTGTTACTATGGATATCACCCAGCAAAACGGGGCAAATGCTATGGAGATAGACAAGGCCATTCGGAAAGTGATGGAAGAACAAGCCAAGATTTTCCCGGATGGAATGGACTATCAGATTACCTATAGTGTGCGCGATGCTATAGACGAATCCATGCACCACGTCCAGCAAACATTGATAGAAGCTTTTATACTGGTGTTCTTAGTGGTGTTTATCTTCCTTCAAGATGTTAGAATAACGCTGATTACCGCTTTGACCATTCCTATTTCATTGGTAGGTACCTTCTTCTTCTTGCAGATGATAGGAGTGACTATGAATGTGCTCAGTATGTTTTCTATGGTGCTGGCCATTGGTATAGTGGTAGATGATGCCATAGTGGTGGTCGAGGCTATTTACGAAAAAATGCAGCATCACCAGATGACGGCGCGACAGGCGGTCAATTCAGCCCTTAGCGAGATTACCGGGGCGGTAATTTCTATTACGATAGTGATTGCTGCAGTATTCCTACCTGTAGGTCTTATTCAAGGGCCAGTGGGAGTATTCTATCAGGAATTTGCCTATACTATTGTGATTTCAGTATTGTTGTCCGCAGTAGTAGCGCTTACCATGGGGCCTATGTTGTTTATGCTATTCTATAGAAAACGTGATAAAAAGGAAAAGAAAAAAAAGCTGTCTGCTTTTTACAGCCATTCTAAGAGATTAGGAAAAATCAATTCGTTAAAAGACAAAGGACTCAAAAAATTTGATACTCTTTTTGAGAAATTTACTAAAAAATATATATCAGTACTCCGCACGGCTATTAAGTTTAAATGGGCAAGTCTTGCAGGGTTGGGAGTTATTATAGGACTGTTGGTCTTTTTGATGAGTATAACGCCCAAAGGGTTTATTCCTACTGAAGACGATAACTTTTTGCTGTATACTATCTCTATGCCGGAAGGGGCATCCCTAGACCGTACCAATAAAGCTTTGGAGCAGGCGGCGGAAATTCTCAGTAAAGAAGAAGCTGTGGAAAGTGTAAATACGGTATCCGGATTTAATATTGTAGACAACTCTGAGACACCTTCTTCGGGCTTGACCTATATCAAACTAAAGGAGAAAAGTGAAAGAGGGGAGATCCAAGAGGTACAGGAATTGGTGAGATACTTAACAGAAAAACTACAGGTGATAACCGATATACGCAGTATGAATATGTATCCTCGTCCTACTGTACAAGGGTTTGGTAACTTCGACGGAGTGCAGATTATGCTCCAAGACCTTTCAGATGGTGATCTCGGTGAGTTTGGGCAATTGGTAAATGAGTTTATTATCGAATTGACAAATCAGAAGGAGATAGAAAGTGCATTTACCTCTTACAACCCTAATTTCCCGCAATTAAAACTCAATATCGACTACGAAAAGGCCAATGCCTTGGGAGTGAGTGTCAAGGATATGATGTTTACGCTACAATCCAATTTTAGTCGTCAGCGCGTTACCGATCTCAACCGCTTTACACGGCAGTATATGGTGTATATGCAGGCGGATACCGAGTTTAGCGAGAGTCCGGAAACCATCAATTCTATTTTTGTGAGGAACGATAAGGGCGAAATGGTACCGATAAATACCTTTGTAAGCCTTGAACCCGCATTTGGTCCGGAGACCATTAACCGATATAACCTGTACAATGCTGCCAAGATTAATATTACTCCCGCTGCGGGCTATAGTACCGGTGATGTGATGTCAAAAATTGAAGAGCTGGGTGAGGAAAAGCTGCCGGCCAGTTTGAGTTATGAGTGGACTAGTATGAGTTTGGAGGAGAAAAAATCGGGATCGGATGCTATGATTGTATTTATTATCAGTTTTGTGCTGGTGTATTTTATTCTAGCGGCACAATACGAGAGTTTCTGGTTGCCCATGGCAGTATTGCTTTCACTGCCTACTGGTATACTCGGAGTATTCGTATTTATCAACTTAGCTGGAATAGACAATAATATCTATGTGCAGGTGGGTATATTGATGCTCCTTGGTCTGTTGGCGAAAAACGCAATTCTTATTGTGGAGTTTGCCGCGCAAAAGCGAAGGGCGGGAATCAAATTACTCGATGCTGTATTGGAGGCAAGTGCTCTGCGTATCAGAGCTATTGTGATGACCTCGCTGGCGTTTACAGTAGGATTGATTCCGCTGATGTTCTCTACGGGCTCTTCGGCCATAGGGAATAAGTCGGTGAGTATAGGTACCGCCGGAGGAATGTTGTTCAATATTACACTTGGTATTGTAGTTATTCCGGTGTTGACCTATATTTTCCTCAGCTTACAAGACCGCTATTTTATAACGACAGGAGATGATGACGAATAGGTGATTGCCGGAATATACTGTGATATCGTTTGTGGAATAAAATTATTTCCTTTGATATTCGAAATCTAAAAATTAATTTGAAGATTGAAAAAAACAAATAAACCGATGTTGGTAAAAAGTATAAATAAACTGTCTCTAATAGTACTTCTCGCAATAGCTGTAGTGGGGTGTAAGGTAGGAGATCCCTATAAACGTCCCGATCTTGACCTTTCAGAAGACTACTACGGGAAGGCAGATGATACGGTTCCCGCCGATAGCGTTCCACTTGCAAAGATGAAATGGGTAGAGTTTTTTGGAGATTACGATCTCGCCGCCCTAATCGATACAGCACTGGCCAATAATATCGATATGCAAAAGACCATTCAAGTGCTCGAAATGAGCAGACAGGATGTGTTGCAGGCAAGGGCGAGTTTTTATCCAACGGTCGGAGTGACTCCATTGAGCTATTTAAGGGATTACCGTTCTGAAAACTCTGATAAATACGGAAATAGATCCTCCAGAACTCACTCAAGTGACGGTGAAACACCGGCTACTAGTTTGTACACGCAGCAAATGTCACTCAATCCGAGAATAAGCACCAGCTGGGAGTTAGGACTCTGGGGAAAGCTGAGGAGGAAAAAGGATGCTGCACAGGCAGCTTATATGCAGAGTGAAGAATTTAAGAAAGCTGTGCAAACTGCTCTGGTGGCCGAAGTAGCATCGTCTTACTACAATTTGTTGAAGCTAAGAGCTGAACTAGAAGTGGCAGAGCGAAACCTCGACCTCAATAAAAACACCCTGAGAATAGTAGAATTGCAATACGAGGCCGGAGAGGCTACAAAACTCGCTATACGACAAACTAAATCACAGAAGTTGAAATTTGAGGCACTGATACCTCAAATTGAGCGCGAATACGCCATGGAGGAAAACCGATTGAACGGCCTATTGGGTAGAGCGCCGCAAAAGATTGATATTCCCGGACATCTGGATAATGCCGGATTTAAAGGACATTACAATACTGGTGTTCCCCTCGAACTAGTACAAAACCGCCCCGATGTGGCTGCTTCAGAATACGAACTCATTGCGAGTAATGCAGCAGTGGGTATCGCACAGGGTTTGAAATACCCTTCCATTACCATCGATGCAAGCCTAGGGTTAGAGACCTATAAATTATATAAATTATTATCTCCCGTAGAGTCTGCCTTTGCTTTAGTAAACGGCGCAATCTTCCAGCCTATATTCAACCAGAGAAAGTTGAAAACCAATTACAAAAAGGCTCTAGCCAGAAGGGAGATAGCTCAATTGGATTTTAAAAAGACCATGATCAACGCGGTTAGAGAGGTGTCGGATGCAATGATTGCGCTCGATAAGTTGAAAGAGGAGTATGCCTTGACCAAAGAACGCTTGGAAACTACCCAAAAAGGCGTAACCGATGCCGCTCTTTTGTTCCGAAGTGGTTTTGCCAATTATCTCGAGGTGATTACTGCGCAAAGTGACGCACTGGATAGTGAATTAGGACTTATAGATATCAAAATGCAGATATTACATGCCAATATTGAACTCTATCGCAGTCTAGGTGGAGGGTGGCAGTAGTAAACTGTCGATTTTCTAATAATTTTTTTGTCCACCCCCTGTTTTTTGGAGGGTAGGGGTAAATTTCACCCGTGAAATACGATATTCACAAAATCAAAGGGGTTTCTTTGTTAAATTACATTTTACACAACACTTTTTTGATAAAAGAGAATTAGTTTGATTTAAATGCTATTAGCACTTATATTATTCTTGTATTTGTGTTAATTTAGGCGATATTTTCAATGTAGTAATCTTTTGTGAAGTACAGATGTAGAGGTATTCGAAAGTTAATTGTCGCGTCTGTACCTAAAATTTATAGGAGAAGTTATTCCTCTATTTTTTGTGTTAGTGTAAGTGAAAAGAGTCGGGCTGTACCATACATCCGACTCTTTTTTTATTCGATATGCAGAAGTTCGGCTATTCCAAATTGTATATCTCCATAATGTCTTTGAGAAGATTGTCTATATCAATTTTTAAATCGATGAGCTCACCGCTGTGAATGTCAAATACCCAGCCGTGAACTTTTAGTCCACGTTCTTTATAAGCCTTTTGTACTGCAGCTGTCTTGATAAGGTTGATGCACTGTTCTTGTACATTGAGTTCGACAAGTCGGTTATATCGCTCGGTTTCATCTGATATGTCGCTCAATTCCTTTTTGTGTATGCGGTATACATCTCTGATATTGCGAAGCCAAGGA
Organism: Sinomicrobium sp.; assembly: GCA_029266035.1. Classification (GTDB taxonomy): domain Bacteria; phylum Bacteroidota; class Bacteroidia; order Flavobacteriales; family Flavobacteriaceae; genus Sinomicrobium. Next base: position 366,318 of record JAJUFH010000001.1, on the reverse strand, counting down.
TTGAGAATACCGAGGTCTTTAGCTTGTAAAGCCGCCTTTACTCCACCGCAGAAATAATGACCACATACCACTACCTGCTTTACCTTGAGGTGGTTTACGGCATAGTTGACCACAGACATGACATTGAGGTCTATGCTGATCACCATATTGGCGATATTGCGGTGAACAAATACCTCACCCGGCTGGGCACCCATCAACTCTTCGGCACTTACTCTGCTGTCTGAACATCCTATATATAAGATTTCGGGGTTTTGTCCTTTGGAGAGATTTTCAAAATAATCCGGATCGGTTTCCAGTTTTTTTGCAATCCAGTTTCTGTTGTTTTCAAAGACTTTGGATAATTCCATAAGTGAGAAGTGTTATGTTAGCTGCCAAATAGCAAGTGCTATCAACTGGTTATAATAACAAAAGTAGGGGAAAATACCCGATAAACACCAAGTTTTTTGTGATAAAGGGGAAGGGAGCTGTCTCGCAGCCTCGGTTGCTTGTACTTGGGATAAAGTGCTAAAAAAGCAATTTTTAATCGTTTAAAGCTTAACTTTTACTGTATTACTCGGCCTGTCCGATGTCGAGACGGTATATTTTTCCGGTGTCGTCGATGTGAAATTTAAAATAAGTCTTAAAGTCGCCCCATTGATCTGAATGTAATTGTCCGTAGATGTCTTTTCCGTCGTTTTCAACCTTGTCGATAGAGGTAAAGCGCTCGTGACCTATGGCGTGGCTGTTAAAGGCCTTTAAGTCTCTCAAATTGCCGTCGTCGTACAATTCGGCATCGGCCGTGAACAGAGAAGACCAGGCCTCTCTATCTCCTTTTTGCAATGCCTCAAATGCGTTTTTTACAGTGGCATTGATCAATTTACTGGTGTCCATAATTATGAGTTATTTGTCTGTATTCGATGTTTCAATGGTATCGATGCTAAAATTTTATATAAAGGTAAGGATTCAAAAAACAACAAGAACGAGGCCGTATTCATATTGAAAACTCGGCCTCGTTTATTAAAAAACGATTATCTCGTAGTATACCCTCCATTGGCAAAGATGGTTTGCCCGGTAATCCACCAACCGTCAGTGGCCAAGAACTTGACGATGGGAACAATGTCTTCTATAACCGTCAGAAAACCGTTCATGGCTTGAGATTTGTGAAATTCAACTCGTTCAGGGGTTTCCTGTCCGTAAAAGAAAGGAGTGTCCATGGGTCCAGGGCCTATGGCAGTAACAGAGATGCCTTTTGTGCCAAATTCTTTGGCCGCTGCTCTGGTAAAGTGCTCTACAGGAGCCTTGGCTCCGGCATAAGTGGAATACCCGTCGGTAAACGCAGCGAGTAAGGAGGTGACTATAGTGATGATCTTTCCGTCTTTTTCCAGGTTTTTACCTGCTTCTTTGATGAAAAAGTAAGCTGCTTTGGAATTGATTCCAAACATGGTGTCATAGTCTTCTTCAGAAGTGTCGGCAATGGGCTTTCTGAGGACCATGCCTACGGTATTGATGGCAATATCCACTCTTCCGAATTCCGCTTTAGCTGTCTGAAAGAGTTTGACGACATTGTCGGGTTTGGTGAGGTCGGCTTGAAAAAGTACTGCCTTACGCCCCAGTGCTTCTACCTCTTTCTTGGTCTCTTCTGCAGCTTGTCGAGTTGCATCGCTGTTGTAATGAATAAGTATGTCCGATCCTTCCTTGGCAAATGATGTGCTTATAAGTCCACCGAGGTTTTTCGCACCCCCGGCAACGATAGTTACTTTGTCTTTTAATGCAATTTTAGCCATAATAAATAGTGTTTAAATTAGAATTAGGACTAAAATTATCAGATACAGACTGAATATTCGTTCAGTATTTATTAAAAAAATGTTAAAGGAATTTTTAGCTTTTTTTAATGGAATCCCAGGCCATTTGCAGGAATTGCTCTTTGAGTTTGTAGTCTATGTGTATTTGCAGTTCGGATGCACATTTCAGCCAGTAACACACCGAGCCGAAAACAAAATAAGTGAGATGAGATGCTTTCAGGTTTTTGAAGAGTTTTTGTTTTAACCCCTTGGTATACATTTCATCGAAGGGGTAAAAGCGAGACATGGCTTCCTGCTGTGTTTTTTTTTCAATAATAGGCGAGAAGGCATACTGACTTATAAAGTTGAACTTGAGCGGATTTTGTAAGAAAAAATCGATCATACGGCTGTAGAAATCCCAAAAGGTATCTTTTACGTCTTTATGAGAGCCGTAGTTCACAAACACAACTTCGGCTTCTTCTGTCTTTATCATTACATAAATACCGTTTACGATATCTTCTTTACTCCTGAAGCGTTTGTATATGCTCCCCATGCCCACTTCTGCATGCTCTGCAATCTGCGACATAGGGGTGTGTTGGAGTCCTTGCTCGATAATCAGGTTGAGGGCGCTTCGAAGTATTCTTTCTCGTTTTTCCATCAAGGGAATTTTTGCTAATCGTTTTGAGCGATAGACAAAGGTATTTCTTTTTTTGTTTTGGGCGCTAAGTGTAGGAGGGTAGTCAAAACTGCTCCTATCTGTTTCTGGAGTTTTAAGAGATTAAAGCAAGTCTAATACTCTCTCTAAAGCCATTCCTCGAGATCCTTTTATCAGTAAAGTTTTTCCAGGTATTCCTCTTTGGAGGATATGTGATTTCAGGCTCTCAAAATCTCGAAATTTTTGGTGTTCCGATTTTGTTTTCGAAAAATGCTCTCCTACCAAAAAGACCTCATATCCCGAAAGTCCGACAAGCCGATCGGCTATGTACTGGTGTTCGACCGCAGATTCTTCACCCAGTTCAAACATATCACCCAATATCATCGTTTTATCGGGATAGGGTAAAGTAGTGAAGTTCTCTATAGCCAATTGCATACTGCTGGGATTGGCATTGTAGGCGTCGAGAATTATTTTTTTTTCGTTTTTTTCCACAATCTGAGAGCGATTGTCAGAAGGGATATAAGAGGCTATGGCTTTTTCTATGTCATTGTCAGACACGCCAAAATAGGTGCCAATAGTAATAGCTGCCGCAATGTTGTTGAAATTGTAACGCCCAATAAGAGCAGATGAGATCTCTTTGTTTTTGTACTGAAGAGAGACAAAAGGGGAGGCCTTGTTGAAAGTAATAGTGACTTCTGTATTTTCAGTAGCGCTGTATCCAAAGGTGTGTGAGTAGTTTTTTAATTTTTCTAGCTGTATGTCGTCGTCGGCATTGTAGAAAACGAGTTTCTCTTGTTTTATCAGGTATTGATACAATTCGCTTTTGCCTCTAATCACGCCTTCAGCACTTCCAAAACCTTCCAGATGGGCCTTGCCAAAGTTGGTGATATATCCGTAGTCGGGTTCTGCTATGGCACATAAGGCGTCGATTTCGCCTAGGTGATTGGCCCCCATTTCTACTACCCCAATCTCAGTGTCCTTGTTCATCGACAGCAGTGTAAGGGGTACCCCTATGTGATTGTTGAGATTGCCTTTGGTGGCTACGGTTCGAAATTTTTGAGAGAGCACCGTGTATATGAGCTCTTTGGTGGTGGTCTTTCCGTTACTACCGGTAAGGGCTATTACGGGGAGAGCGAGTTGTTTTCTGTGGTAATGAGCCAGTTGCTGTAAACTTGTTAAGACATTGTCTGTCAGTATCGTTTTTTCATCGATATAATAGTCGTCCTCGTCTATGACTGCATAGGCGGCTCCCTTTTTCAGGGCTTGTGCCGCATAGGTATTACCGTTAAAACGATCGCCTTTTAGAGCGAAAAAGAGATCTCCTTTTTCGAGCTTTCGAGTGTCGGTACACACCTTGTTGCACGACAGGTAAATTTGGTAGAGTGTCTCGATATTCATATTGTAAAAATAACAAAAAGCCCCGACCTTTTTACAGTGTCAGGGCTGTGGTTGAATATTTTTCTGGCAATGACTATTGTGTCGGTCTCTTGCGCTTGAATTTTGATTTTGAACCTACTCTCGACATGGCGCATCGGAACCCGATGTAATCGGTAGCCATGTATTGAGGGAAGTATCTTCTCTGAGCTGGATCTAGCCAATATGCTCGGTCTCTCCACGAACCGCCTTTGTACACTCGAACATCATCGCCTATAAGTGTGGTTCTGCGATTAGACCTGTCGTATTCCAGTATCATATTTCCTTCCCCGTCTGTCTCTATACTGTGCTGGGGCGAATTGTACATAGAGTGGGTGTCGCTGGCATCGGCAATAGAATCGCCCTGGTAAAACTGGTTGAAATAACGCGAAGAGCTAAGGTCTCCATCACGGTAATTGCGGTTGTCACTACGCGAAAAATTTGGACGTAAATACGTGTCTTCTTCACTTATGGGAACTTCGACAACCTGTCCGGGAAGTTTTTTGGCTATGATTTTACCATTAGGAAGGGTGTCGTATAGTACCTGATTTGGGTCTAATATACTCACCGTACCGTCGTCGTTTATAGCTGTTTTGGTGTAAACATTACCTCTGTAATAATTGAAGTCATTAGCCTCGTCATCCACTACTGGTCGGTATACATCGGCAACCCATTCTGCTACATTTCCCGCCATATCGTAAAGACCAAAATCGTTGGGAGGGTACGATTTTACCTGGGCAGTGATATCAGCCCCGTCGTCAGACCATCCTGCTATACCACCGTAATCTCCTCGTCCCTGTTTGAAATTGGCGAGCTGGTCGCCACGAGCCGATTTTTTGGTAGATCGGGTGTACTCTCCGTCCCATGGATATTTCTTTCTTCCTCTGATATTGTTGTATTCCCGTTTTCCTACTATGGCAATGGCAGCGTATTCCCATTCTGCTTCGGTAGGCAGTCGGTAACCCGGAAGTATAACTCCGCTAGTGAGATTGGCGAAGACGTCAGTGCTGTCTTCCTCTTTTTTTCTGTCTCCCTGAACACTGTCTATTTGTCCGCCATAAACTTTGTTGGGATCCATCAGGTAAGTTTTTGTGCTGAAAGCACCACTCATTTCGCCCGAAGCTACCTTGTTTTTGGTGCCGTCGGCAATGTATCCTTCCTGTTCTAAGTACATTTCGTTTACGCGGTCAGTACGCCATTCGCTAAACTGAACTGCTTGTATCCAGTTGACGCCTACTACCGGATAGTTGGCATAGGCCGGATGACGAAGGTAATTGTTTGTCATCACCTCGTTAAAACCCAGTCTGTTTCTCCACACCATGGTGTCGGGAAGGGCTCCTGCGTATACGTTTTCATACATAGGTGTGCCTGGAGGAAATACTCTCTTGAGCCAATCCAGATACTCTAAGTACATAAGGTTGGTAACCTCAGTTTCGTCCATATAAAATGATTGCACATGCTGTTGGGTAGGGGTGTTGTTCCAATCGTGCATCACATCGTCTTGCACCTTGCCCATGGTAAAAGTACCTCCTTCTATAAATACTAGCCCGGGTGCTGTTTCTTGTTCCTTAAAATTGGTGTTGTACTGAAAGCTCCCTTCGCCATTATTTATCCTCCATCCGGTGGCTCTCGAAGTGTTCTTATAGTCGGATTTTGAGTTTTTACAGCCCGTAAATCCGCTTGTAAGAAGCAGTAACAATACCAATGATCTAAAATTAATCTTCATAGAAAAAAAGATTTGTGTTGTCTCCAGAAATATGCGTGCAATATAGTAATTAACGATATAATTTTACTTTTAAGTAGGCTACTTTTTATAAACCAACCACAATAAGACATTTGTAATAACGTTTTACACCTCTTATTATTATACTTTATGCCGAAATACTTCTGCTTCGGATGTCTGGTGTAAAACACCTGATATTCCCGCTCAAAGATCATTTTGCAGTCTGTAGAGATGTAGTTTGCCCGAGTTCATTATATTTGTTGCTCAACTACCTAAATTTTAGCATGAAAAAAATAACTGCTTTAATACTTCTAGCTCTTTTTGTTAAACAACCATCTTTAAATGCGCAATCACGTGATTATCGGCCGATTGTTCCTGCTATGCCATTTCTTTTAGTGGCCTCTGATGCACGATCGTCGGGTATGGCCGATATAGGGGTGGCTACCGCTCCGGATACCTATTCACAACAGTGGAACCCTGCCAAATACGTGTTTTCAGAACAGGAGTATGGGGTGGGAGTGAGTTACACTCCTTATCTCACCCAGCTTGTCGATGATATGGGTTTACTCAATCTCAATTTTTACAAGCGTACCAGTAATCGCAGTGCTTTTGCTTTTAGTTTGAGATATTACGGATTGGGAGGGTTTGAATTCAGGCAAACCGCATTAGATCCTGCTCGCCAGGTGAAACCAAACGAACTCGCTTTAGACGGTTCGTATTCCCTGAAGTTGAGCGAACAGTTCTCTATGGCAGTAGCGGGGCGTTATCTTCGTTCAGATCTCCGACTTACCGAAGTAGCCGGAAGTGCAGATGCCAGAGCAGCCAATTCTTTTGCAGTCGATATAGCTGGATATTACCAGTCGCCCGAACTGGTGTACGACAAGTTTAACGGAAGATGGCGCGGAGGTTTTAATATCTCTAATATTGGTCCTAAAATCAGCTATAGCAGCGACCGTACTCAAGAGGAGTTTTTGCCTACAAATCTGAAAGTAGGTGGCAGCTTCGATTTTATTTTCGATCCCGACAACAGAATCACCGCTGCGATAGAATTTAATAAACTATTGGTTCCAACCCCCTCCGATTCTAATGGTGACGGATGGGTTAATATGGAAGATGACTATTACAATAAGGGATTTGTAAACGGTATGTTCGGTTCGTTTGGCGATGCGCCGGGTGGATTTGGAGAGGAATTGAAAGAAGTTAGCTGGGCTCTGGGTGGTGAGTATGTGTATCAGGATGCTTTTGCTTTGCGCACGGGCTACTTTAATGAAAGTAACGACAAAGGTGGACGAAAGTTTTTTTCGCTCGGTGTCGGCTTTACTTATAATTGGGCTACCATAGATATCTCCTATTTGTTTTCTACTTCAAGGATAGAGAATCCGCTCGAAAATACACTTCGCTTTTCACTCCGATTCAATTTCGGTGATGATTTTGTCGAGTTTTAGCGATAATTCGCAATTTCTCTGAGAAGAGGGGGCTTGATAAATACAGTTTCCGTATATTGTTGTGATAATGAGCTTCGCTCGATTGTAGATGGTTTTGAAATATTGATTCATGAAAGAAATAGAGATCACTTCGCACCTTGTAGTGTACGACGGAATAGAAGAACTTCCGGAAGCAGCCAGAGAACTCATGCAAAAAGCCGTAGAGGCGCGTAAAAAAGCATATGCTCCTTACTCCAAATTTAAGGTCGGGGCAGCTTTGTTGTTAAACAATGGAGAAGTGGTCATCGGTAGCAATCAGGAAAATGCATCATACCCTTCCGGACTTTGTGCCGAGAGAGTCGCTGTATTTCAGGCCGGTGCTCGGTTTCCGGATGCTGAGATAGAACTCTTGGCGATATCGGCAGCTTCAGACCGGCGTACAGTGCTCACTCCTGTGCCTCCTTGCGGAGCCTGTAGGCAAAGTCTTTCCGAATACGAAGTGAAGCAGAAAAGCCCTTTACAACTCTATTTTATGGGAGAGACAGGAAAGGTGGTTAAGGCGCCTTCTGTGGGCGATTTGCTGCCCCTTGTGTTCGACAAGGAAAGTCTGTGACTTTCGGAAGGGTAGGGCAGGGGGAATATCGCTGGCTTTTTTTTGGAAATCGATTTAACAAAAAAGGAAAATAAAACTCCGCATTTCATTTTTTCCCTTTTGCCGAAAATATTACTTTTGTAGCTTGCAATTGAAAAATACCACAAATAGCATAACTTTGGGTGCTGTATCGATTTTTGAAGTAAGTTGAAGTATTCGGAGAAAACTGCCTAGTAGCTGATGGTCTGAAGGCGTTTTTTACAATCGCGTAATACTGAATACGATGAAGCACACAGGCTGTGATCGTTAAAAAATTAAACACATGAAAAAGATTACTAAAGAGGTGTACCTCAAGTGGTACGAGGATATGTTGTTCTGGAGAAAGTTTGAAGATAAACTGGCTGCAGTGTATATTCAACAGAAAGTGAGAGGTTTTCTTCACCTGTACAACGGGCAGGAAGCGGTATTGGCCGGATCGTTGCACGCTATGGATCTTTCTAAAGACAAAATGATTACCGCTTATCGAAATCACGTACAACCCATCGGTATGGGAGTAGATCCGCGAAAGGTGATGGCAGAGCTCTACGGGAAAGGTACAGGTACTTCTCAGGGATTGGGAGGATCGATGCATATTTTCTCGAAGGAAAAAGGTTTTTACGGCGGTCACGGTATAGTGGGAGGACAAATACCTCTTGGTGCCGGATTGGCATTTGCAGATAAATATTTTAAAAGAGACGCAGTAACCCTGTGCTATATGGGAGATGGAGCTGTGAGGCAAGGATCGTTACACGAAACCTTCAACCTGGCTATGTTGTGGCAGTTACCGGTGGTGTTTGTCTGCGAAAATAACGGATATGCTATGGGTACCTCAGTAGCCCGTACAGCACATACTACCGATATATACAAACTCGGATTGGGTTATGAAATGCCTTGTGGTGCGGTAGACGGCATGAACCCTGTAAAAGTAGCCGAAGCCATGGACGAGGCTATACAAAGAGCGAGAAGTGGTGGCGGACCTACATTCTTGGAGATGAAAACCTACCGTTATCGAGGGCATTCTATGAGTGATGCACAGCACTACAGAACCAAAGAAGAAGTAGAAGAATACAAGAAGATAGATCCTATAACTCAGGTGTTGGATGTAATCAAAGAAAAGAAATATGCCAGCGACAAAGAGATTGCAGCTATCGATAAGAGAGTAAAAGACAAGGTAGCAGAATGTGAGAAGTTTGCTGAAGAATCACCGTATCCAGATAAAAATGTGATGTATGATGTGGTGTATGCACAAGAAGATTATCCGTTTTTATCTCATAAATTATAATTCTTATGGCTGAAGTAATTAATATGCCGAGATTGAGCGATACCATGGAAGAAGGTGTCGTGGCAAAATGGTTGAAAAAAGTAGGAGATAAAGTAGAAGAAGGCGATATCCTGGCCGAGATAGAGACCGACAAAGCTACGATGGAATTTGAGTCGTTCTATTCCGGTACGCTTTTGCATATAGGAATAGAAGAAGGAGATGGAGCCCCAGTAGATACCCTTTTGGCCATAATCGGAGAAGAAGGAGAAGATATTTCAGGATTGTTACAACAATCCCCCCAATCCCCGGTAGGGACGCAGCATGCTGCGTCCCCACAACCTGTTCCTGCATCCCCACAGGCTGTTCCTGCATCCCCACAGGCTGGTTCTGCATCTCCACAGGCAGAAATCCCCGAGGGTGTAGAGATTGTAACCATGCCTCGTCTCAGCGATACCATGGAAGAAGGTACTGTGGCGAGCTGGATAAAGAAGCAGGGTGACAAGGTGGAAGAAGGCGATATTCTGGCCGAGATCGAGACGGATAAAGCTACGATGGAATTTGAGTCGTTCTATTCCGGAACCCTATTGCATATAGGAATACAGGAAGGAGAATCTGCCCCTGTAGATGCTGTATTGGCAATTATAGGCCCTGAAGGAACCGATGTGAACGCCGTATTGGCCGCCGCAGGAACCGGCGGAAATCAATCTACCCCCGCCCCCGTAGAGACGCAGCATGCTGTTGTGGAGACGCAGCATGCTGCGTCTCTACAAGGAGAATCAGCAGCTGAAGCAACCCAATCCAATGGAAGGATTTTTGCATCGCCTCTAGCTAAGAAAATGGCCCAGGAGAAGGGAATTGACCTTTCGCGAGTAAAGGGAAGCGGAGAGAACGGAAGGATAGTCAAAAAAGATATTGAAGAGTATAAAGAGGTAGCAGCACCAGTTGCTGCTCAAGCATCTAAAGAACAGGCCTCAACTGTCCAGGCTATGCCTTTTGTGCCTGCTGGAGAAGAGAGCATCGAAGAGTTGAAAAACTCACAGATGAGGAAAACCATCGCCAAACGCTTGGCAGAATCCAAGTTTACCGCACCGCATTACTATCTTACTATAGAGGTAGATATGGACAATGCCATAGCTTCTAGAGGACAGATTAATGCCTTGCCTGATACCAAGGTCTCTTTCAACGATATGGTTGTAAAGGCATGTGCTATGGCACTGAAAAAACACCCGCAGGTAAACACTTCTTGGAAAGGGGATGTCACAGTTTACAATCACCATGTACATGTGGGGGTAGCAGTAGCGGTAGAAGACGGACTGGTAGTTCCTGTGCTGCGCTTTACCGATCAGATGAGTTTATCACAAATCGGAGCACAAGTAAAAGAACTCGCCGGAAAGGCAAGAAATAAAAAACTGACCCCTCAAGAGATGGAGGGAAGTACCTTTACAGTGTCCAATCTCGGGATGTTTGGTATACAGGAGTTTACTTCTATAATCAATCAACCCAATTCTGCCATTCTCTCGGTGGGAGCTATCGTTCAGAAGCCAGTGGTAAAAGACGGGCAGGTAGTTGTTGGGAATACGATGAAAGTAACACTTGCCTGCGATCACCGTACTGTTGATGGCGCTACAGGGGCACAATTCTTGCAAACCCTACAGCACTATCTGGAAAATCCGGTAACCATGCTCGCTTAACAAGCGGAAATTAACATAAATTAAAGGATCCCGTTTCCCGTTTTACATACGGAAACGGGTTTTTTTGTATATTTTAGCGAGTGAATTCTTTGTAACTATCTACAAGGGGCAAAATGATTTAGCATATGAAAAAATATTTTTATTCCGCTGCCTTATGCTGCAGTGTGATTGCCGGATTAAACGCACAGGCCACACAAACCGTTGAAGGCTATAAAGTAAAAGCCGATGATGTCAGGGCAACTTTGGAGTATTTGGCGTCCGACGAATTACAAGGGCGAGATACGGGAAGTCCGGGAATTGAAAAGGCGGCGCAGTTTATAGAAGGAGTGTTTTCTGAGCACGGAATAAAGCCTTATTATGACAGTTATCGGGATACGCTCGACAATTTTGAGAAACCAGCCTACAATATAGTGGGCTATCTCGAAGGTAACGATCCCGAATTAAAAGATGAATATATCATCATAGGCGCTCATTACGATCACGTTGGGATGCTGGCCGAAGGTGAAGGAGGCGATTTTATCGCCAACGGAGCCAACGACAATGCTTCAGGCACCACCGGAGTGTTGGAACTGGCCAAATATTTCGGAGAACACAAAACTAATAAGAGAAGCCTGATGTTTGTGCTGTTCTCCGCCGAAGAGAAGGGGCTACTCGGCTCACGTCACCTCGCTAGAGAATTGCGAAAAGAAAAGCTAAAGCTGTATACTATGGTTAATCTCGAAATGATAGGAGTGCCCATGACAGCCGATTACACGGCTTATATCACAGGTTATAAGGAGAGCAATATGGCTGCAAAGATCAATGAGTACGCGGGAAAAGAACTGGTAGGTTTCTTAGAGCGAGCAAAGGAATTTCAATTGTTTAAGCGGTCGGACAATTATCCGTTTTTTCTGGAATTCAATGTGCCTTCACAAACCCTGTGTACTTTCGATTTTACTAATTTTGAACACTATCACAAGGTTGGAGATGAGTTCGCTTTAATGGATGTAGACCATATGACAGCTTTTATCAGTGATGTGATTCCGGTTTTAGAAAAAATGGCTAATGCCTCCTCACAAGAGATTGTGCTCACAGGAGAATAGGGCAATAAATAGTTTTAATCAAATTTACTCAGGTGAAAAACGTCATTATTACCGGAACGAGTAGAGGAATAGGTCTTGAACTTGCCAAAAACTTTGCCGAAGCAGGGCATAAGGTACTTGCGCTCTCCAGGAATAGCGAGCCGATTAGGGCTTTAAAACATTCGAATATTACTGCCTTTAGCTTCGACCTTTCGTCAGCAGTCGATTTTGGAAAGCTTGAATCGCATATCGCCGAATCGTGGAACGGTCGGGTAGATATTCTAATCAACAATGCCGGAAAACTGGTAAACAAGCCTTTTGCGACTATCTCTCGCGAAGAGTTTGAAGCGGTGTACAGCGTCAATGTCTTTGGGGTAGCCACTATGATACAAAAGGTGTTGCCCTTTATGGCTTCAGAAGGACACATAGTAAACATCAGTAGTATGGGAGGCGTGCAGGGCAGTGTTAAATTTCCCGGACTTGCAGCATACAGCTCGGCCAAAGCAGCTGTGATAACTCTTACCGAGTTGTTGGCTGAAGAGTACAAAGAAACGGGACCATCTTTCAACGTGCTGGCCTTGGGGGCAGTACAGACTGAAATGCTGGAAGAGGCCTTTCCGGGATACAAAGCACCCCTGTCGCCCACAGAGATGGCAGCGTATATATTTGATTTTGCATTAAAAGGCAATGCGTACTACAACGGCAAGCTCTTACAGGTTTCCAGTACTACGCCCTAGCGAACAAAGTATTGAAATAGCGATATTGAAAGCATTTCATATCATAAAACGGTGAGCATTGAAAGACATACTCGGTAAATATATTCCCGATCGTGCCGTAACACCTTGTTTTGAGCTTATAAAGTATCACGGAGTGTACTTAAAGATCGTCAATGAAAGGGTTAGTAGACACGGCGATTACAGACGGCTATCCGGAGGAGGGCATCAGATCACTGTAAATGCCAGTCTCAACAAATATCGTTTTCTTATCACCCTCATTCACGAAATAGCGCATTTGGTGGCGTTTAAAGAATTTGGCAGTACTATAAAACCACATGGGAACGAATGGAAGCGGGTGTTTCAGAAGTTGATGCTGCCTTTTATCAACCCGGCGGTTTTTCCGGATGAGTTATTGCCGCTTCTGGCTCGTCATTTTCGCAACCCAAAAGCAAGTAGCGATACCGATGCCGTCCTTTCGTTGGCGCTAAAACAGTACGACCCTGATAACGATAAAAACTTTATATTTGAACTTCCTCACGGAAGCCTGTTTCGCATATACAATGGGCGAATTTTTAGAAAAGGAAACCGAAAGATAAAGCGGTACGAATGTGTAGAAGTGGCCTCGGGAAGAGTGTACCTCTTTAACCCGAATGCTGAAGTAGAACTGATCCCGGGCTGAGTTTGAGTGAGAACCACAGAAGACGGGATTTAAAACTGACGATATTGAGTAAGAATTATTACGCCATATTGATGGCCGGAGGTGTCGGCTCGCGTTTCTGGCCAGTGAGTACAACGGAATTCCCCAAGCAATTCCACGATATGTTGGGAACGGGAGAGACCTTGATACAGACTACTTTCAGGAGACTTAGCCGCATTATTCCTGAGGAGAATATACTGATACTTACAAATGAGCGGTATAAGGATTTGGTCTTAGATCAATTACCCAAGGCCAACCCCGGACAATTGTTGTTGGAGCCAGCGATGAGAAATACCGCTCCCTGCATTCTCTACGCTTCTATGAAAGTACAGAAAGAAAACCCTAATGCAGTAGTTTTGGTTGCGCCCAGCGACCATTGGATTGAACAGGAAGATCGCTTTGCCGACGATGTAAAGCGATGCTTCGAGGCTTGTAAGGAAAGAGATATTCTGATGACATTGGGTATCAAACCCTCTTTTCCAAATACGGGCTATGGCTATATAAAGTACGATATACACGAGGGGGGAGACGAAGAGATAAAAAAGGTTTCTGATTTTACGGAAAAACCCTCGTACGAAGTGGCGAGAAGGTTTGTGAAAGAAGGAAATTACCTATGGAATGCGGGGATATTTGTGTGGAGCGTAAATAGTATATTGCAGGCATTTAAAGAATTTCAGCCAGACATGTACGCCTTGTTTTCCAAGGGTATACCCCGATACAATACGCTGGCAGAGCGAAGATTTATCAATAAAAACTACGCTAAGGCAGAAAACATATCAATAGATTACGCCATTCTGGAGCGGTCAAACCATATACATGTATTGCCAGCAAGCTTCGATTGGAACGATCTCGGGACATGGGGGTCGCTTTACGACAAACTTCCTAAAGACGAAGACGGTAACGCCGTAATCAATGCGCGTACATTGACACTGAATGCAGAAAATAATATGATACGCACAACCGGAAAAAAACTGGTTGTAGTAGATGGATTGGACGATTTTATTATAGTAGAAAAAAAGAAAGTGTTGCTTATCTATCCCAAGCAAAAAGAACAGGATATCAAAGAAGTTCTCTTGAGTGTAAAAGAGAAGTTTGGAGAAGAATTAATCTAGAAAGGGATGGAAGAACAGCCAAAGCAGTCCGGACAAACTGAAGCCGATGACGGCGCAGCTAAGAATAGTAAAGAGAAAGTAAAAAGGGATTTTTCGGGACTTTTAGACAGTCTGAAAGTGTTTTTTGGCGAACTCCTCGATATCAGGTCGAATACCGATCAGGAAACGACCATTCAGCACATCAAAGAGGATATTCCAATAAAAGGGCACAATTCTTGGATTCTGATATGTTCCATATTTATCGCATCCGTCGGTCTTAATGCCAACTCATCCGCAGTCGTTATCGGAGCGATGTTGATATCTCCACTTATGGGACCTATCTTAGGTATGGGAATGTCTATCGCTATCAATGATGTAGATACCTTGCGCAGGTCGATAAAGAACTTTCTGGTAATGGTGGGGCTCAGCATTCTTACGGCCTTTTTGTTTTTTCGATTTTTCCCCCTTAGGGACGAATCTTCCGAATTGTTGGCTCGTACAGCACCAGACATACGCGATGTGCTTATCGCATTTTTTGGCGGACTTGCATTGGTGATTGCAAGGGCGAAAAGGGGAACTATAGCCAGTGTGATATTCGGAGTGGCTATTGCTACGGCTCTGATGCCTCCGCTTTGTACCGTAGGCTTTGGTCTGGCTATAGGCAATTGGGATTATGCCAGTGGAGCTCTATATCTCTTTCTTATCAATACCATTTTTATAGGATTGGCTACGTTTCTGGTACTTAAAATACTTAGGTTTCCGATGGTGAGATATGTCAATTCGGCTCGGAGGAGAATGATCTCTAGAATAGCTTCTCTTATTGCTATCATCGTCATGATTCCTGCGGGATATACCTTTTTTAAGGTGTGGAAGGAGTCCAGGTTTAGGAATGATGCACGCAAATTCATACACACGGTCGTGGCTCCGTATCAGTTTTCAAAAGGGGGGATGTTTATAGAAAACCTTTCGGAGGTAAATTACAACGAAGACGGAAATTCCAGTATAGAATTGGTCTTTATGGGTGATGAAGTCATTCCGAAAAATGTGATCGACACTTGGAAGAACCAGAAAGAATCGGAATATCCCGTGCTTAGGGATGCAAAACTGCATATTGTACAAGGAGGGCAAAGTGATTCAGAACGGAAATACAACTACGTACAAGAACTGTACGAATCCAGCAAAAGAGAACTCGTCAATAATGAAACCAAGATACGCCTGCTCGAAACTGAAGTAGAACGCTTGCAAAAATTGACTTATAATATCAATTTTATCACCCTTAGTGAGGAGGTAAAAGTATTGTATGAGGGAGTAGAATTTTTTGGTTTTTCAAACGAAATACGAACGGATTTTTCCAAAACAGACACTATTCCCGCCTTTAGCGTCAGTTGGAAGAAAGATATATCCCCGGCACAGCGAGAAAAAGAATTGGACAAACTGAAAAAATGGCTGGTACTGAAAACAGCTAACGACAAACTGGAAATAAAAGAACTCAATTAGATTTTTTTCTACAGGCTAATTCTTCTCCTCCTGATACATTTGCCTTACCTTTTTAAAGAGCTCAGACGAATAGACAAAATTGGTTACCGCTTCGTTGTCGGTGCGGAAAATTTCTTTATTGCTGCCTTCCCAGGCCTTGTAACCATCTTTGAGGAATACGATTTTCTGACCTATCTCCATCACCGAATTCATATCGTGGGTGTTTATCACGGTGGTAATGTCGTATTCCTGAGTGATTTCCTGTACGAGATTGTCAATTACAATAGAGGTCCTGGGGTCCAGTCCTGAGTTTGGCTCGTCGCAGAAAAGATATTTCGGGTTGTTGACAATGGCGCGGGCAATAGCTACCCTTTTCTGCATACCTCCCGAAATTTCAGAGGGAAATTTTTTATGCGCATCAACTAGGTTTACCCTTTTCAAAACAACATCTACACGATCTCTCATTTCTCTTTTCGAGTTATTGGTAAACATTTTTAGTGGAAACATAACATTTTCCTCTACAGTCATCGAATCGAACAGTGCACTGCCTTGAAAAACCATGCCCATTTCCTGACGTAATTTTCTCTGCTGTTCGTCGTCCATCTCCCCATATGAAACACCGTCGTAACTGATAGCACCTTGCTCTGGAGTAAATAGCCCCAGTAGTGATTTCAGAAAAACCGTCTTACCCGAGCCACTCTGCCCGATGATGAGGTTGGTCTTTCCCTTTTCAAATACTGTGGATATTCCTTTGAGAATAGGGGTGCCATCAAAAGATTTATGTAAGTCTTCTACAACGATCATTTGCCGAGTAACATTTGTGTGATGATATAATTGAGGATGATGATAACCACGCTGGTCCATACAAACGAGGTAGTGCTAGCTTTGCCCACTTCCAATGCGCCACCCCTCATGTAAAATCCGTGATAAGAAGGAATGGTGGCGAGGACAAAGGCAAAGATAAAGGTCTTGGTAAACGAATAGAAGACGTGAAAGGGCAGAAATCCTATCTGCAAACCTTCGGTAAACTCGGCGCTGGTGGTAAAACCGCCCAATACACTGCCGGCCCAGCCGCCCAGTATTCCGAGGAACATGGAGATGGAAATCGCAAAAGGATAAAACAGCATGGCAATGATTTTTGGAAACACCAGATAGTTAAGGGCGTTGACCCCCATAACTTCTAGAGCGTCTATCTGTTCGGTGACTCTCATTGTGCCGATACTCGATGTGATATAAGACCCCACCTTACCGGCCATGATGATAGAGGTAAAAGTAGGAGCAAATTCGAGGATCACCGACTGACGGGTAGCAAATCCAATCAGGTTTTTTGGAAGCAAGGGAGAATCCATATTCAAGGCGGTTTGTATTGCTACTACACCTCCTACAAAAAACGATATAAATATCAGTATCCCGAGCGAGCCAAAAACTAGGTCGTCTATCTCTTTTAGGATGAGATTTTTCATGATCGACCATTTGGTAGGCCTGCTAAATACCTCCTTAATCATTAAAAAATACTTGCCAATGGCTTCTATATATTTCATGAGGGTAAAGATAGTAACTATGCCAAAAATAATAACAATTCAAGATTTTAATTCAATATTTTACCGAATAAAACGAGAACGAACCACAACTGGGTAGCTTTTCGATCATAGGCGTGTCCTTAAATACAGTCCTTCACTTGATCACATCGTCATTTTGCCTTTCCTTACTGTATTATATCGTTAAATATCGAGTAATAAATGGCATTTTGGTC
The DNA here is from genome assembly GCA_029266035.1 of Sinomicrobium sp. GTDB lineage: Bacteria > Bacteroidota > Bacteroidia > Flavobacteriales > Flavobacteriaceae > Sinomicrobium. The sequence goes on along the minus strand of JAJUFH010000001.1, from coordinate 348,966 downwards.
AGAACTTTTTACTTTTACTTCACTAAAGTTTATACGATATGAAAAAAATCACTACTGCAGTGCTGTGTATGCTGACAGTAATCAGCTTGAAAGCCCAGTCAGATGACGTGCCGTTTTCCAGACCTAAACTCGTAGTGGGAATAGTGGTCGACCAAATGAGATACGACTATATAACCCGATTTTGGGATCGGTATGGCGATGGCGGATTTAAGAGACTCGTAAACGACGGATTTAACTGTAGGAACAATCACTATCCCTATGCACCTACAAAAACGGGACCTGGTCATGCTTCAGTATATACGGGAAGTACTCCCGGAGTACACGGCATTATTAGCAATGATTGGTACGACAAGGAGCTAGACAAAATGGTGTACTGCGCCGGTGATGAGAGTCAGCAACCTATAGGGATAGATTCAGATGCAGGGAGAATGTCGCCTCACCGACTCAAGACTACTACAATAACCGACGAATTGAGACTGGCCACTGCAATGCGCGGAAAGGTGATTGGAATATCTCTAAAAGATCGCGGGGCTGTACTTCCTGCTGGTCATATTGCTAATGCTGCCTATTGGTTTGTAGGAGATCAAAAAGAAGGACGCTGGGTGAGTAGCTCTTATTATATGGACAAATTGCCGAAATGGGTTGATAAATTCAACCGTTCGGGAAAAACCAAGAGTTATATCAAACCGTGGACTCCCCTTTACGACATCAACTCTTATGTAGAAAGCGGTCTAGACGACACGCCCTATGAAGCCCCTTTCAAAGGAGAGAAATCTCCGGTTTTTCCCCATGACCTGAAAAAGCTGATGAAAAACAACAAAGGATATGAAATCCTCAAAAGTGTTCCTTTTGGCAACAGTCTAACACTCGATTTTGCCCTCGAAGCCATAGACGGGGAAAACCTAGGGCAAGACGAGATTACCGACTTTTTAGCGGTTAGTTTCTCGGCTACCGATTATGTAGGACATCGTTTTGGAGTCGATTCCAAGGAGGTACAAGATACTTACCTTCGGTTGGATCAAGATCTGGAAAGAATGCTCAATGCTTTAGACGAAAAGATTGGAAAAGGAGAGTATACAGTATTCCTGACAGCCGATCACGCTGGAGTACAGGTGCCTGCATATCTGCAGTCTCTCAATGTTCCTGGGGGATATTTCAGTGAGTTGGATTTTACCGTGCACATTAAAAAATTTACCAAAGAAAAATACGGTGTAGACGGGCTTATCGCCAATATATCAAACGACCAAATATTTATCGATCACAAGGTAGCCAAAGAGCACAATTTGGATCTCAGAAAGATGCAGCAAGATTTGGTTGAAGAAGCGATACAGTACAAGGACATAGAACGGGCTTATCCTGCCTATGCCTTTGTAGAAGGAGAATTTACCGAGCGATTTGCTTCCCTCCTGCAAAGAGGTTACGACCAGAAGCGCTCAGGAGATGTGCTGTTGGTACTGTCTCCCGCAGTAGTGTCTTATCCCAAAACAGGATCTACTCACGGTTCGCCCTACAATTACGACACACATACTCCTTTGCTCTTTTACGGCAAGGGTATACAGAAAGGGAGTACTGTAAAGGAAACCCATATCAACGATGCAGCACCGACCATATCGGCATTACTCGGTATAGCCTTCCCTAGTGGAGCTACTGGAACACCGGTGTACCAAGCATTGGGGGTAGATGAGTAACAATTGGAATACAAGACGCTTGTGAAGAGATTTTTATACGCTTTTCTTTTATCGGGATTTGTTTTTGGGAGTATAGCGAGCTGTGCTCCCGACGACAATCCTGAACGATTTGAACCAGGAAATAGAGATGGTGCACTAAACAAACTGGAAACCGGCGAGTCGGCGACCGACCTACTCTCTTCTGAAAACTACAAACGCCTCGTATTGGAAATGGTTTATGTGCAAGGCTACGAACCCACTGCTACAGCTGTGAATAAGTTGAAAGATTTTTTGGAAGAAAGGCTGGACAAACCGGAGGGAGTGGTGGTAGAGGAGTATCCGATTAGTCTTCCTGAAGGCGAAAATTACAGCTTGGAGCAAGTGTACGAACTGGAAAAAAAATACCGCAGCCGATATACCAATACCAAGACGGGTGAAATTAGCATATTTGTCTTTTTTTCAGATAGGGATTCGGATAAGAGCAAAGATGATAGAGTGGTGCTGGGTACGGCCTATTTGAATACTTCCTGTGTAATCTATTCAGAAACCATAAGAAAGCTGGTTACAAAGCGAAGCGCATTGGATCGGGCAACTGTTGAAGGTACAGTGATACAACACGAGTTTGGCCACTTGATGGGCTTGGTCAACTTGGGGTCGGATATGCAAGGTGATCACTTGGATGAAAACAATGGGCATCACTGTACCGATCGAGATTGCCTGATGTACTATCAGGTAGAGTCGGGGTGGAACCTTTCAGGAGGACTACCGGGGGGAGGCATACCTTCACTATGTTCTGATTGTCTTGCCGATCTCCGGTACAACGGAGGAAAATAAAGGATTATTTTCCGATTTTTTTGCGCATTCTCCGGTTTTTGCGCTGTGAATGAGTACTTTTGCAAATTGATTAGATAAAGCATAAGTATGTCTGTACACAAAGCCGGTTTTGTAAATATTATAGGAAATCCCAATGTGGGGAAGTCTACACTGATGAATGCCCTTATCGGGGAGAAACTCTCGATTATAACCTCTAAGGCGCAAACTACCAGGCACCGAATATTCGGCATTGTGAGCGGTGATGATTTTCAGGTGGTGTTTTCCGACACCCCCGGAATTATCAAACCCGCTTATAGACTGCAGGAATCTATGATGGACTTTGTGCGCTCTGCTTTCGACGATGCCGATGTGTTGATTTATATGGTGGAGATTGGAGAAAAGCAACTGAAAGACGAGGCGTTTTTCAATAAATTGAGAGATACCGATATCCCGGTTTTGTTACTGCTCAATAAGATAGACACCTCTGCCCAAGAGGAACTGGAAGCCCAGGTGGCTTTTTGGAGAGAACAACTTCCCAATGCAGAGATTCACCCTATCTCGGCCTTGCAGAATTTTAATGTGCAAGGAGTGTTTGAGCGCATACTCGAACTATTGCCAGAATCTCCTGCTTTCTATCCCAAAGACATGATTACCGACAAGCCCGAGCGCTTTTTTGTCAACGAGGCTATACGAGAAAAAATACTGCTCTACTACAAAAAGGAGATTCCTTATTCCGTAGAAGTAGAAACAGAAGAATTTCTTGAAGAAGAAGATATTATCCGTATACGCTCGGTTATTATGGTAGAGCGCGATTCGCAAAAAGGAATCATCATCGGCCATAGAGGAGCTGCCTTAAAAAAAGTGGGTATCGCAGCTCGTCGAGACCTCGAATCCTTTTTCGATAAACAAGTTCACCTCGAGCTTTTCGTAAAGGTGAATAAAGACTGGAGAAGCAACAACCGGCAGCTTCGAAGGTTCGGATATGACCAGAAGTAGTATTTTTTTATATGGTATACAGCTTTCTGTATTACCTTTGCCACTGTTAAAAATTTTCACATGAGTAATATAGTAGCTATCGTAGGGAGACCCAATGTAGGCAAGTCTACCCTGTTCAATCGTCTTATCCAGCGTCGAGAAGCCATAGTAGATGCGGTAAGCGGAGTGACCAGAGACAGACATTACGGCAGAGCTGATTGGAACGGGAAAGAGTTCTCTCTGATAGATACAGGAGGTTACGTGATGGGAAGTGACGACATTTTTGAACAGGAGATAGACAAGCAAGTAGAACTGGCTATCGATGAGGCCGACGTCGTTATTTTTGTGGTGGATGTAGAAACCGGAATTACCGGAATGGACGAAGATGTAGCCCGCTTGTTACGACAAACGGACAAGCCTGTTTTACTCGCAGTAAACAAAGTTGATAACAGTGCTCGTGAAAACGATGCTGTGGAGTTTTACGGACTCGGGCTGGGCGATTACTATACGATTTCAGGGATAAACGGGAGCGGTACGGGCGAACTTCTCGATGCCCTTGTAGAGCGGCTGCCAGAGAATGAAACAGTGGTAGACGATGAACTGCCGAGGTTTGCTGTGGTGGGGCGTCCCAATGCGGGGAAGTCGTCCTTTATCAATGCGCTTATAGGCGAAAACCGCTATATTGTTACCGATATTGCCGGAACTACACGCGATAGTAACAATACAAAATACAACCGTTTCGGTTTCGAATTCAACCTCGTAGATACGGCCGGTATACGAAGAAAAGCCAAGGTGAAAGAAGACTTGGAGTTCTATTCGGTGATGCGTTCTGTACGCGCAATTGAACACAGTGATGTTTGTCTGTTGTTAATCGATGCTACCCGTGGCTTTGAAGGACAGGACCAAAGCATATTCTGGCTGGCTCAGCGAAACCGTAAAGGGATAGTTATCCTCGTAAACAAATGGGACTTGGTAGAAAAAGATACCCATACTACCAAGGCCTTTGAACAAAAAATACGAAAGCTGATAGAACCCTTTACCGACGTGCCTATACTGTTTATTTCGGCCCTGACCAAACAGCGTATTTATAAGGCGATAGAAACAGCAGTCGAGGTATACCAAAACAGGAGTAAAAGAGTGGGAACCAGTAAACTCAATGAGGTGATGCTGCCTATTATCGAAAAGACACCGCCGCCCTCAAATAAAGGCAAATACATCAAGGTAAAGTTCTGCACACAACTGCCTACCCCCACACCGCAATTTGTCTTTTTTGCCAATTTACCGCAGTATATCAAGGATCCGTACCGCCGTTTTGTAGAAAACAAACTCCGGGAGCACTTCGGTTTTAACGGGGTGCCTGTAGAGGTTTATTTCAGGAAGAAATAGGCTTGTATTTTAAGGTAAACTTTTCTGGTACTTTAAGGGGGATATAGATTATGGCTTTTGACGTTTTTTAGTACTGTCCCGAAGTCTGGTGATATATTTCATTATTCGTATTGTATTTTTTTGGTACATTTGAGGCTATCTGTCGAAGCAATATTGCCAAAGCCTAAATGCCTTGTCGCGATACACTTTATTAAGCTGGTGTTTTTTACTTATCTTTAAAGTATTCTGAGTTAATATCTACAATGAATAGGTGTTTTCTGATGAGGTTTTAATATTGAACAGCAGTAAAAAATATAAATGTACATCAGGTAAAATTTATACAGGCATTTAGAAGTTGTCCAAGCAGTGGGTGCCTCAAGTGGACTGTTATGGAGCTAAGATTTATTTTTGCAGAAATACAGCAGGGAAACCGAACAGTATTTAAAAAACTTTTTGATCAGTTTTTTGAAGAATTGGTGCACTACGCCAATCACTACCTAAAAAATATGGAGCAAAGTGAAGACGTAGTTCAGGAAGTTTTTATCTATATCTGGCAAAACGCTGATAAATTGAATGTGAGAATTTCTGTAAAGGGATATTTGTACACCATGGTAAAACACAGGTGTATAAATATTCTAAAATCCCTTAAAATAACGGACGATTTAGAATATATAGATTTTCACATAGCGGTACTACACGAATACGATCCGCTTATCAGAAATGAGAATGCTATGGAGAAAATAGTCTTCTCACAAGCAGTTGCAGAAATGATCAACACTTTTCCTGCCCAAATGCAACAGGTTTTTAAGTTGTGGTTTTACAACGATTACAATTACCGCGCTATTGCCGAAGAAATGGAAGTGTCTGTAAGTACGGTAAAGACTTACTTGAAAAGAGCTCAAAATAAGATTGCTGAATCTTTGCCACTGTCTAAAAAGAGCTTTCCATAAGATAAGACCTCTTTTTACTCCTCAATTTTTTAGAATTATTGCCACCAAATTATTTAGGGATATCCCCAGTGTAAATGATTGATATGTAGAGGTATGTTGTTGATGATTGGGATAGGTGAAATCTTTAATTTTGAAAAAAAACAAAAAAAATTATTCTTTTTTGACGTCTATTTGCAAAAAACATTGTCTTATGTGTAAGAGAGTCGCCAAAAACATCTAAAAATAAAAGCGATATATTGATGTTGAGTGATGTTCTGCCCAAAAGGAATTACACGAAGGGGATTATGGAATACATAAATATCATAAAGAAGTTGCTGAATATTTTAACGGCAGAAGAAAAGGAAACTTTTGACCGCTGGTATGAAGAATCTGAGAAACACCGGGATCGTTTTCGTCGGGAGGAAGAGTTTTTATATTCTAAGGGTTATCCGCAGGTAGACAAGACAGCAAATTGGAAGAGATTAACTGTTGAAATGGACCATTTAAAACAGCGAAATTCAATAGTTGATACCAGTATAAAAAGAAAGAGGTATTGGAGTTATGGAGCGGCGGCTTGCATTGCATTGTCCGTTGCTGTCGGAGCCTATTTTTACGGTGGTTTAGACAAGGAGATTATCCCTGAAGAAACCGTGATAGAAATGGGTGGTAGTAAAGCCATTCTCACTCTGGACGATGGTACCGAAGTGGCTTTAAAAGAGGGGGAGGCGTATACATCAGATTATATGAGTAGCAATGGAGAAGCTGTGGTGTATACCCCTGAAAAAAAAGGGAACAATCCAATTGTATACAACTATTTGACCATTCCCCGAGGGGGAGAGTTTTTGCTGCAGTTGGCAGACAGTACCAAAATATGGCTTAATTCAGACAGTAAGATCAGGTATCCCAATACTTTTGTAAAAGGACAGCCTCGTGTAGTAGAATTGCTTTATGGTGAAGCTTATTTTGAGGTTTCCTCCGCTTCAAAACACCAGGGAAGCAGTTTTAAGGTAAAAACGCGAAATCAGGAAATAGAAGTCTTAGGTACAGAGTTTAACGTATCTGCCTACAAGGAGGACGACCAGATAGTCAGTACTTTGGTTAAGGGAGAGGTCGTGGTGAGTAACGGAAGTATTACAAAAGAGCTGACACCAGGTAAACAGGCTATTGTTGTAGATAGTACTCGAGAAATTGAAGTAAAAGAAGTTGAAGTATACAACTATATGGCGTGGAAAGAGGGCTATTTTGGTTATGAAGACAAACCCCTGAAAGAGATTATGCAGATGTTGTCTAGATGGTATGACGTAGAGGTGAAAATTGAAAATAAGGAGCTGGAGAATATACGTTTTGGGGGCGTGTTGAGCCGCCGTGTACCTATAGAAGATTTGTTGCCGATGTTTTCTGGGGATATTACCTACGAAATAATTGGTAAACAAGTGATTATTAAATAACAACTCACTGTTGTTGGGGTGTTGGATATAGGACAAGCATTCGACCTTTAGTCGAGATAGACACGGCAAAATTTGGATGATAAAATATAAAAAAAACTGCCTATGAAAAAAAAATAGCAAGCCTTAGGTTTTGCCTAGCTTTAGAAATAAAAAAGGGAAAAGTTCCGGTCTTCCACAACGCTGAACAATTCCCTTGTAGTATTCATCAGTTAATAACCGAAGAAAAAACAAATTTATGGAAAATAGGAATGCCAACCACTTTTTCCTCAAGGGGAAAAGGATAACGCTATTTTTAATGAGGGTCTATATTGTACTGTTTTGTTTGGTCGCCTTTGGCTTTACTTCAAAAAGCGGGTTCTCTCAAACCGAAATCGTCGTTGAGAACAATATTACCATACCCGCTGTAGAAGCAATCAAGCTTATTAAAAGACAAACAGACTACCTCATCAATTACCGAACTGAAAGAATTAAAGAACTTCCGCAAGTATCTCTAAAGAAAGGGAAGATAAACGTCGGAGATTTATTGAGTAAAATACTGTCTTCAAGCGATTTGACTTATGAGATTCTAACCGGAAAAAGGATAAACATCGTTAAAAAACAAGATGTTGACCAAGTGGTTAAGCCGGAAGTTCAACAATTTGAACTTAGCGGAACGGTAACATCAGAACCTGATGGATCCCCCTTGCCCGGAGTGAATGTTATTGTCAAGGGGAGTAGTAGGGGGACTATAACCGACTTCGACGGTAAGTATAGCATAACGGTTCAAGATACGGATATTCTCACTTTTTCGTATATAGGATATAAAACAGAAGAAGTAGTTGTAGACGGTCAAACTACCCTAAACATAGCTTTGAAAGAAAGCGCTGAATCTTTAGAAGAAGTGGTGGTCACTGCACAGGGGATTAAAAAATCGAAAAAAGCCCTCGGATATGCCATAACCCAAGTTTCGAGCGAAGAAGTTGAAAAACGTCCAGAGGCCGATTTGGCCCGTACTCTGCAGGGAAAAGTAGCTGGGGTAAATATAACTCCGGCAAGTGGACAAACAGGTTCCGATTCCCCCATACTCATCAGGGGTAATATTTCGTTGACGGGTTCCAATAATCCACTTATTGTGGTTAATGGCGTTCCCTTTAACGGCTTGTTGCGAGACTTGGATCCCAACGATATCAAAAGTATCAATATTTTAAAGGGGTTTAATGCCGCTGTACTCTACGGTAGTGAAGGGAGGAACGGAGTGATTTTGGTCGAGACTAAAAGCGGGTCGGCCATGGTGGGAGAGGCCCAAACTACGGCAACCTATTCGTCTACATTATACGTCAATTCGGTATCGCAAATGCCCGAATTTCAAAACAAGTATTCCAATGGAGGAGAAGGAGACTTTACACCTACGGGGGTGTCCAATTTTGGTCCGGCCTTTTCTGAAATCGGTACTGCACCACATCCTTATGCATCGTTGGGAGATATCTTTCCCGAGTATGACGGTCTCACCATTCCCATTCAAGCCAAGCCCAACAATGTCAGAAATATTTTTAGGACAGGTATAGGAACCACACATTCACTCACTGTGGCGACATCTATGGAAAAAGTGGCTTTTAATGTGTCTGCCGGTTATACCGATGAGTCGGGGATTATTGCCAATAACGACTTGAAACGTTTTAATGTCAGTGTGGGAGGAAAAGCTCAGTTGAGCGATAGGTTTAGTTTGTCCGCAACGTTAAATCACTCTACTAGGAAAGTAGATTTGGTCAATGCAGCTGATATTTTTGACGCCGTATTTCACTTACCCAGATGGATAGACCTTACTGAATTGCCCTATGAAAACCCATTGACCGGAGAATCGGTGTACTACAGGAACAACACCAACCCTCTTTGGATTCTACACAATAGTGGAACTCAAGTGAAAGTGGCTCGGATGTACGGTACCTTTGCAGCCGATTATGCCGTAAACGATATGTTGAATCTGACCTATAGGGTCGGTTTAGACAACCAACATTACAACAGTTTTGATTATTCAAACAAGGGAGGATATAACGATGACGTGTACAAATACGGATATCTGAACCTGGAATCGAGAGAAGAGACTGTTGTAAACCAAACTTTGATGGCCTCTTTTAATTACGATTTAACCGATGACTTGAACCTTGAAGCCCAAGTAGGTGCCAATTCTAAGATAACCAGATACGCCTCGAGTTTGTCAGCCTCTTCAAGTCAAATCGTTTACGATTTTTTCCGTCCCTCTAATTACAGTACTACGCAATCTGACTATACGACCACAGACGAGAACATGCTCGGCTTGTTCGGGCAGTTCCAGTTTGCTTATAAAGACTATCTCTACGCTACACTGTCTGGAAGGAATGACTGGGGAAGCACTGTTGAAAAAGAGAACCAATCGCTGTTCTATCCCGGTGCTTCAATTTCTTTTATCCCGACTTCGGCTTTTGATTTCGGGGGTGATGTGGTCAATTATTTGAAGATACGGGGAGCTTATGCTACCTCTTCTGGATATCCGGAAGCGTATAGAACGCGAAGTACCTTGATCATAGATCCGCTGCGGTTTGCAGCGTATGACGGCTCTTATCCGGTGACCAATCGCTTCAGTACCCGTTATGCCAATCCGGATTTAAGACCGGAATTGCACCGGGAATTTGAAATAGGGGTAGAGGCCAAGTTGTTCCGAAACAGAGTGACTTTAGAGACCTCTCTTTACAAAAGAATTTCGGAAGATCAGATTGTCGACTCTCCATTGGCGGGATCTTCGGGTTATGACACACAATACATCAACCTCGGTAGAGTGGATAACAAGGGGGTTGAAGTCGATTTGGGGATAGATGTCATCCGAAATAAAAATCTGCGGTGGAACCTGAGAAATATTTTTACAGCCGATGAATCTCTAGTGGTCGAGACCACATCTACGGGGGCTGATATCAATGTTATAGGAGATCGTTTTGCGGTAGTAGGTCAACCCTTTGGCGTGATAAAAGGAGACTATGCGCTCAGAGACGAAGACGGCAATCTTTTGATTAGCGGTAACGGAGGAGGTACACGTGTTGGAGAGGTAATCAACAGTGCAGATGTGGGATTGGCCGATAAGGTTATTGGCGATCCCAATCCCGATTGGAAGTTGACTACCATCAATAATGTGTCGTACAAAGGTTTTACCTTCTCCGCACAGGTAGAATACCGCCATGGAGGAGAAATATACTCTAATGTAGTGAGCCGTATGTTACAAAGAGGGGTGACCAGAGATACTGAAGACAGAGACCGTTCATTTGTAATACCAGGTTATCTTGCCGATAACGATTCCGGCGAACCTTTATTAGATGCCAATGGTGATAAAATACCCAACACCATTCAGTTGAACTCCGGGAGGATTGGCTATTCGAACTACTACAACCCAAACGACCTGTCGAGTTGGGATACCTCTCTGTTTCGGTTGCGGGAAATTTCGATAGGATATACTCTTGAAAAGACCGATGGGATGAAACTGCCTTTCAAAAGGATAGATTTCACCCTTTCAGGAAGAAACTTGTGGTATAAGGCTCCGAATTTCCCTACCTATGTAAACTACGATCCCGAAAGTAATGGATTCAGAGGGTACAGTACTGTTCCTTCTACTAAAAGAATCGCCTTTGGGATAACAGCAACATTTTGATACACCTTAAAAAAACAGATATATGAAACTGAAACATTTTTGCATAAGTGTTTTGACTTCCCTGCTACTAATGGGGTGTGAAGTCTCAAACTTCGACCTTCAGGATAACCCCAACTATTTAACTCCTGAAAGCGCCGATCCGGAGTATCTATTAAACGAGATGCAGTACCTTTTTCAGCATTTTATGGGTTGGATGATACTCAATACAGATGATGTGATGCGTTATGAAGGTATGACAAGCCCGTACGGAGCCATAGTTTCTACCGATGTTCTCGATGGTGCAGATAGTGCTGAATGGGAAACCTACTATGAAGCTCTTAACAATGCCAGAACTATACAGGAACAAGCCAAAGAAGATAACACTCTGCTTTTTCACAGTGCTATCAGTAAGCTTTTAATGGGATATCTTACGGTGACTATGGTAGATTACGTGGGTAAAATACCCTATTCCGAAGCTATTAATACGGCAGAGTATTCCGACCCTAAATTAGATGAGGGGGCAGATTTGTATAAAATGGTATTGTCGGATATCGATGAGGCACTCGCAGGTATTGAGGCTTCAACTTTCAACTTTTCATCCGATTTGTTCTATCAGGGAGACAAGGAAAAGTGGATAGCCTTTGCCAATTCCTTGAAATTGCGCATTCTGGTGCAGACACGACTGGCAAGTGCCGATATAGGAGTTGCTGATTTAAAAGGAGAAATCAACGCACTCTTGGCCAAAGATCTTATAGATACCGAGGCAGAGGATTTTCAGTATACCTATAGCACTGTGGCGCAACCCGAAAGTAGACATCCCTATTTTACAAGAGGATATGTCAGTGGTTTTGGAGAATATATGGGTAATTATTTTATGAATTTACTCCTCAACGACAAAAGTGTAAGAGATCCTAGAATTCGTTATTATATCTATCGCCAGTCTGATGTAGACCCTTTTAGCGGTCCTCCATATTTGCCTTGTCAGGGTGATCCCAGCGTAGATTATTGCTATCTCGGCGATCATTATTGGGGCTACGACCACGGAGAAGATCGCACCGGACGGGGAGATAATTTGTTGAGGTCTGTATACGGAGTTTATCCCGGTGGGGGCGCATTTGATGAAGATCAATTTGTCGATGCTCCGAGCAGTACTAATAATTTAGGAGGGGCGGGTATTTTGCCTCTTATAACAACATCGTTTATGAAGTTTCTTCAGGCCGAGGCAGCTCTTACTGTGGGCTCAGATGGTGACCCGGCAACACTGTTGGAAGAGGGGGTAAGAGCATCTATGCACAAAGTGATAAATTTCGGTAATATAACGTCGCCCTACGTTCCGGGAAGTGCAGAGGTAGATACCTATGTGGCCGATGTGATGGATAGGTTCAATGCAGCTGCCACAAACGAAGAAAAGCTGGATGTGGTTATCAAGGAGTATTATCTTGCCGGTTACGGTAATTCTCTCGAAGCCTATAATGCGTATCGTAGAACTGGGTATCCGTCGGATATACAAGTACCTATAGACGATGACGACCCTACATTCCCAAGGAGTTTTCCGTACTCAGAATTAGAGACACAGCGAAATGCTTCCATCACACAAAAGAGAAATTTTGAAAAAGTGTTTTGGGATACGAATCCGGATGGTTTTATTAAATAATCACCATCAGATGAGCAAAATGATAAACATCAAACAAGAGGTATTCTCGTATTTTGACAATGTTGAAAAAAAATATAGTATGAAACAGAGTATTAGATTTTTACTGGGTATATTGCTGTTCTTCGGGTGTTCTAAGGATTATAATACCTTGCAGGATATCACCGATCACGGAGGGTTTATCTCCTTCGAAACTATGCCAGAAACCAGTTTTAACCTTTTAGAATTGGATTCAGAAGCGCTTACGGGAACATTGTGGGATCCCAACGACAATGCTGTAAGTTTCGTTCTTACGGCAGAGTACGATGGTAGCATTGCCGTTGTTGCGGAGGTAACTTCCTTTCCTACCGCTATAGAGTTGCCTATAGCCGAGGTGTTATCTGCCTTGGAGATTAACCCGGAAAGCCTTGATTCGGAATCCGTGATTTCGTTTGTAGGAACCGTAACAACTGAAGATGGTGTGGAGTACGACGGACGTTCCCCGGCATATAACAGTGACAACGAAAACGAAGGAGGAACCGCTACCAGTCGTTTAAAAGATTATTTTCCAAATCAGGCCATGGAGTTTAGTATATCCTTTTATTAGACTGTAGACGAAGCGTGTAGTTTGAAAAAGTAAGCCCTCCGGAACTTGAGCTGATATCTGAATGTCATAAGGGAGGTTCGATAGATATCGGCGTCCGGAGAATGGTTTTCCTTTCTCTTTTCGAATAATTTTTGTGGCTTATCCCGAAAAATCAAAGCGATTAAGCTGAGGTATAATGTGACAATTGGAGAGTTTAATGCCTTGACTACACTGTCTGTATTTTTAAAGTTAAAGTTTACAAAGAGGTTGTAAAAGGTGTTTTCAACCTCTGGCTTTAGGAAGAGAACAACTCTGTTCTGAAATTCCACACCTTGGCAATATAGAGCACCAAAAATATTACGGTGACCACCAATTTCATAAAAGTACCTGAAAGGAAACCCAGAAATGAGCCAAAAGCTGCTTTCAAGGCAGTTTTGCCGTCTGCTTTGTTGATGAGTTCGCCTATCAGCGCACCTACAAAGGGACCGATGAGAATGCCGAGGGGAATAGGTGCGATAATACCGACCACTAGCCCGATGGTAGTACCCCACATTCCAGCCTTGCTTCCACCAAATTTTTTGGTGCCCATAGCTGGAATTACGTAATCTAGTATCGTGATACCTACGGCTACGACAAAAGTGAGGGCGAGAAACCACCAGCTCAGAGTAACTCCTTCGGTAAAATGGAGCAGCAGTAAGCCCACCCAACTTATAGGCGGACCCGGCAATACAGGTAAAACACTTCCGAGTATTCCGATGATCATACACAAAAAACCTATAACAGTTAAAGCTATATCCATAGTTGTCGCAATATTTGAGGTCTAAAAATACTAAAAAAGAAACTGCTTTTCTACGCTTTCAAAATATTTTTAACTAAAATTTGGTTTAAATGAAGTATTGGATTATAATTGTGTATTAAAACTAAAACGCACTATCTTCTTTTTAATAACTAACTAAAACCAAAAATTATGTTACAGAAGGTAAACCTTGTATACACAGGTCGATTCAAGTATTTGTTAGTACTCCCCCTGCTTATTGGAACACTGATATGCAGTTCCTGTGCCTCAAAAAAAGCTAAAGATTCTTTGGCTTCCAAAGAAAAGGAAAGCTCGTTAGAAAAGGAGAGTTCGTTGGAGCGGATACCGATATTTCCCGGATGTGAAGATGCCGAGAATCTCCAAAGTTGTTTTCAGGCAAAAAATCGTGAACATATACGGGATTATTTTTATTATCCTGACGAAGCAATAAGTCAAAAAATTGAGGGGAAAGTGTCTATATTGTTCACCATAGATGAAGAAGGGAATGTTACGGATATTGAAACAAAAGGACCACATCCGATGCTTGAAGAAGAGGCGAAGATAGTCATCGAACAATTGCCTGTAATGACTCCAGGGATATCGTATAGGGGGAATCCGGTGAGAGTTCCTTTTGCAATTCCAATAAACTATAAACTAAGGTCTGATGGTACACCTACCTGTTCTAATGGCAAATCTATTCGTCCTGAGGGAGTCAAAAGAAATCGACATGAAATGCCTTCCTATATTAAGAGCTAACTCTTGAGTAACTGTATAGAGTAGAGGTTTAGAACATCTTTTGCAAGCCCTTGTTTTTCGCTGTAGTTATAATATCCAATGTCAGCGCGAGATAAGGGCTTGTAGTTTCTTAAGTACTTTACTCTATAGGTGTAATTTCGTAAAAAGTCGTAATTTTCGACCTTAAAAAGGTAGATTTATGCAAACACCGAGGAATGGTTTCTTGCTGGAATTCCGAAATATGTGTCGGCTCAAAATAGCTTTTCGTATTTTTATTTGGGGCTTGAGTTCCTTAGGAGTGGTGGCTTGTAGAAATAGCGAAAAGAAATCTCCTGTAGACGATCTCGTCAAAAGCGAGATAAGAAATATCGACTGGAACGACGTAGATCGATATCCACTGTTTGAAGAATGTGGTGAAAATGGGAGTAAAGGGGAACAAAAAGACTGTTTTGAGAGCCGTTTTGTAAGTTACCTCTACGAAGGTATGAACAAGCACAACATAGTGATACACGGGAGTGTGGAAGATACGATCTATGTGCGCTTTCTCATTGCCCGCACCGGAGAGATTTCGGTGGTCGAAATCGAATCGCCTGAACTTTGGCAGAAAAGGGTGCCTCAGCTCGACAGTCTTGTCCGTCTTGGTTTGGAAAATATACCCAAACCCTATCCTGCTTTGAAACGCGATATCCCGGTAGCTACAAAATATCGCTTGCCACTGCTGTTGAACGGAGATGTGGAAAAAACACAGTAAGGGAAGACATCCCCATTGTAAATCTTTATCTTTGTCGCTGTATTCTAATTATTCAGATGTGACTCAGGAGAGGATTATATTAGGCATAGACCCCGGAACGACTATTATGGGGTTCGGATTGATCAAGGTGTCCGGAAAACAGATGTCATTTCTGCAACTGAACGAGTTGCAACTGCAGAAATACAGCGATCACTATCTGAAGCTCAAACTGATCTTTGAACGTACCGTAGAACTGATAGAAACCTATCACCCCGACGAAATCGCTATTGAAGCCCCCTTCTTTGGTAAAAACGTACAGTCCATGCTCAAGCTTGGCAGAGCACAGGGCGTGGCTATGGCTGCCGGATTGTCGAGGGAGGTGCCGGTTACCGAATACTCACCTAGAAAGATAAAAATGGCCATCACTGGAAACGGAAATGCTAGCAAGGAACAGGTGGCTCGTATGTTGCAACAACTACTCAAGTTGGGAGAGCTTCCGAAAAATTTGGATGCTACCGACGGTCTTGCTGCAGCGGTGTGTCACTTTTTTAATTCGGGTAATGCACTGTCTTCCGGAAAGTCGTATGGCAGTTGGAGCTCTTTTGTAAAACAGAATGAAGATAGAGTTAAAAAATAATACTCTTCTACAGTAAAACCTCAATTCTAATCGAGCCTTTGGGAGCACTCTATATTCACATACCGTTTTGTAAACAGGCTTGTCATTATTGCGACTTTCACTTTTCCACCTCTCTGGCTAAAAAGCCGGATATGCTGACAGCTCTGGAAGGAGAATTGGAGCTTCGTGCCGAAGAGTTTAGCGGTGAACTTGTAGAGACCATCTATTTTGGAGGGGGGACTCCTTCACTGCTCACTGCCGCAGAATTGGAGCGTCTCATCGCAAAGGTATATCAGCACTACAATCTTGCTACAGCTCCAGAAATAACCTTGGAGGCCAATCCCGACGATCTTACGGAAACGAGAATACGCGAACTGGCAGCATCGCCCGTCAACCGGCTCAGTATAGGAATACAGTCGTTTTTTGATAGCGATCTTCGCCTGATGAACCGCGCCCACAACGCAGAAGAAGCCCTGAAATGCCTGGAGCTGGCTTCGAAGTGTTTTGACAATATTACGGCCGATTTGATCTACGGTATTCCGGGGATGGACAACAACCGCTGGAAAGAGAATGTACAGAAGCTCTTGCAATTCGATATACCCCATATCTCGGCCTATGCGCTTACCGTAGAAACCGGAACAGCACTCGATCGCTTTGTAAATAGCGGTAAGGTAGCCGCTCCCGACGAAGGACAGGCCGAAGAACAGTTTGCCGTATTGGCAGCCTTGCTCACAGCGGAAGGCTTTGTGCATTACGAGCTGTCCAATTTTGGAAAGGAGGGGTATTTTTCCAAAAATAATACTTCCTATTGGCTAGGAAAGAAATATATGGGTATCGGTCCCTCGGCTCACAGCTATAACGGAAGAGAACGCAGTTGGAATGTGGCCAGTAATCCGAAGTATATCAAGGCAATGCTCAAGGGAGAACTTCCTCAAGAAAAAGAGTTGCTCAGTATTGCAGATCGCTACAACGAATACGTTATGACCGGACTGCGCACTATATGGGGAGTTGCAGCCGTCAAAGTGAGAGAGGAATTTGGCGAACATTACGAAAAATATCTTATTAAACAGGCCGAGAAATATCTGGGAAACGGCTTGTTGTCTTTTGAAAAAGGAGTGCTCTACACCACCTCCAAAGGTAAATTTCTCACCGATGGCATCGCTTCCGATTTGTTTTATGTGTGAGTTGGAAAAGTGAGCTCTGTTGCGCTTTATTGGTATAATCGCTACATTGCAGTATGCAAACGATAATTTACTTTCAAGGCAAGACCTATCGCACAAATTTGAATGATCCTCTGGATATTTCCCTGCCGTTGCAAGCCTCGACAGCCAATCCCGTGGCCTGGTATCTCGGACCGCCCGAAATTGCTCCCGAACAGTCGGAAGGGTGGATAGGAAGCGTGGCCGATGGAGCCTCGGTCAACTTCAATAGCATCCGTTTTAATCCCCATGCACACGGGACACATACTGAATGTGTGGGACATATCACTCGCGAATTTCACAGTGTGAACGAGGTTTTAAATAGATTTTTCTTTATTTCGGAAGTGATTACCGTAACCCCTGAACAACAAGGGCAGGATCAGATAGTGACGCTCAGAGAAATAGAGGCACGGTTGTCAGACAATCTGCCGGAAGCATTGGTGATAAGAACATCGCCCAATGACGAAAGTAAACAACACCGCAACTACTCACATACCAATCCGCCGTATTTGGACGAGTCCGTAGCTGTATTTTTGAAAGAAAACGGGGTAAAGCACTTATTGGTCGATTTGCCTTCGGTAGACCGAGAGGAAGACGGTGGAAAGTTGCTTGCGCATAATGCGTTTTGGAATACGTCAGGGGAGCTGAGGCAGGATGCAACCATCACAGAAATGATTTTTGTGCCCGATACGATTGAAGACGGAACATATTTGCTAAATTTACAGTTAGCACCCTTTGTCAACGATGCCTCACCGTCTCGGCCGGTGCTGTTTAGACTGTGGTAGTGAGGTGATTCTTTTCAGCGCACTCATTTGGGCGTGATTGGGAGAAATAAAAACAGAGAAAATTAATGAGCGATATATCGATATTATTTATAGGGCTGGTAGCCGGAGTGGTAGCGACCTTCTGGTTGTACACCTATTTAAAGCGAAGGCAACAAAAGCAGCTGACCGAAAAGCAGTCGGTGGTGTTGCTCGAAAAAATAAGAAGGGTTTGCAAGCTGGTTACCGTAGAAGGAGAGTTTGCCGAAATTTATCACTACGAGAACAGTAAACAGGGGTTTATCAGCCTTTTTTCTGGGAGGAAAAAAGCCTTGATCGTCATCAATGCAAAGGTGCATATAGGATACGATCTGAGAAAGGTAAAGATGAATGCCGACAACAGGCGAAAACGCATTGTGTTAAACGAGTTTCCGCAGCCTCAGGTGCTGTCTATTGAACCCGATCTGAAATATTACGACGTGAAGAACGGACTTTTTAACCGTTTTGATTCCTCCGACCTTACCGAACTCAACAAAGAAGCCCGGCAGCATATCCTCGACAAAATTCCGGAGAGCGGATTGATGAATACAGCGCGAAAAGAAGTGCTAGAAGCTATACTTCTCATAGAAACCATAGTGCAAACCATAGGTTGGAAACTGGATTACTCCGCTTTGGAGTTAGGCGAAGGGGAAAATCCGGTATTAGAAAATAATACATCAAAACCCGAAACAGAAGGATAAATACGTATTGGAGTATGAATATTGACGAACTCAGAAACTACTGTCTAAACAAAAAAGGAGCTACAGAAGATGCCCCCTTCGGAGCGGATACTATCGTTTTTAAGGTGATGGGAAAGATGTTTGCATTGACTTCGTTGGACAAGTGGGAGGCTGGTGACCACTCGGTAAACCTCAAATGCGAGGTGGAACGGGCCCATCAACTTCGCGAAGAGTACGAAAGTATTCAGCCCGGATATCACATGAACAAAAGACATTGGAATACCGTACAACTCGACGGCGGAGAACTCTCTCCCGCACTGATCAGGGAACTTATTGACCACTCCTACGAACTGGTGGTAAAAGGTCTTACCAAAAAACAGCGCGAAGCGCTGGAAATGCTGTAGATATAATACGACTTCCTCAAACAAAAAAGCGACCTTGTAAGATCGCCTTTTTGTAGTGAATATCGGCAAAATTATTCGCCTTACTGTGGTGACTGCTTTAATTCGGTAAAATACTTGTAAAACAGCGGTATGGTCTCTATTCCTTTCAGATAGTTGAAGATGCCGAAGTGTTCGTTGGGCGAATGTATGGCATCGCTGTTCAGTCCGAATCCCATAAGTATGGTCTTGCTTTTCAATACGCTCTCAAAAAGAGATACGATTGGAATACTACCACCACTTCGCTGCGGTATCGGAGTCACTCCAAAAGTATCACTATAGGCTCTGCTCGCAGCTTGGTAACCAATGCTGTCTATAGGAGTTACATAAGCCTGTCCGCCGTGATGAGGTGTTACCTCTACCTTTACACCTTTTGGAGCAAGACTTTCAAAGTGATCTTTAAACAGTTGGCTTATCTCTTTCCAGTTCTGGTCAGGTACTAATCTCATAGATATTTTGGCATAAGCCGCAGAGGGGATTACCGTTTTGGCTCCTTCTCCCGTATAGCCACCCCATATTCCGTTTACATCCAGAGTGGGGCGTATAGAGTTCCTTTCGTTGGTAGTATAGCCTTTTTCCCCATAAACATCGTCTATATCCAGTGCGTTTTTGTACTGTTCGAGTGAAAAAGGCGCTTTGGCCATTTCACTGCGTTCTTCGGGCGAAATCTCTATCACCTTGTCGTAAAATCCGGGAATGGTAATATGCTGATTTTCATCGTGAAGTGAAGCGATCATCTTGGTGAGGATGTTGATAGGATTGGCCACAGCTCCACCGTATAGTCCGGAATGCAAATCGCGATTAGGGCCTACCACTTTTACCTCCATATAGCTCAATCCCCGTAGTCCGGTAGTGATAGAGGGTTGAGTATTGCTGATCATCCCGGTATCGGAAATGAGAATAACATCATTTTTCAGTTTTTCCTGATTGCGTTCTATAAACCATCCGAGACTTTCAGAACCCACTTCTTCCTCCCCTTCAATCATAAACTTTACATTACAGGGGAGCGTGCCCGATTGCACCATATACTCCAGTGCTTTGACGTGCATAAACATCTGTCCCTTGTCGTCGCAGGCACCGCGGGCAAAAATAGCCCCTTCCGGATGTATGGGCGTTTGCTTAATCACCGGATCAAACGGACCACTTTCCCAAAGATCCATCGGATCGGGCGGTTGTACGTCGTAATGTCCGTACACCAAGACCGTGGGGAGGGTAGGATCTATGATTTTTTCTCCGTAAACAATAGGATATCCCGGAGTGTCACAGATCTCTGCGTGCGCACATCCCGCTTTGAGCAAGCTCTCTTTTACAGCTTCTGCAGCGTTGAGTACATCCTGAGAAAAAACAGGATCGGCACTTACCGAGGGTATTTTGAGGAGGTCTTTTAACTCCTCGATAAAACGTTCTTTATGCTTTTGAACATACGATGAAATATCTTCCATGAAGAGAATTACTTTTATAAAACACTCAAATGTACAAAAAAGATATTTTTTAAAGAGCTATCGTTTTTAATCGAAAAATAAATTATATTTGCAGCCTCATCACATAAGCGGATGTGGTGGAACTGGTAGACACGCTAGACTTAGGATCTAGTGCCGCGAGGCGTGGGGGTTCGATTCCCTTCATCCGCACGAAAAGCCGAGGAGGAATCTTCGGCTTTTTTGTTTTGTAGTTGATTAGTTTGTAGTTCGTAGTTTGTAGTGGGGATTTTGTTGACGTGGAGACTTGGAGGTGAGGAGACTCGGTGAAAAGGAGAAAGAGGGGATACGTGTCATGGCGAGGAGCACCCCGCGCAGCGTGAGGTGCGACGTGGCCATCTCACCCCCTGAGCAACATACCATTACAAACAATCCTTTTTTAGGGAATGGTTTGTGTGTGCTTGCCGGGAGATTGCCGCGATGCCTCCCGTTGGTCGGCTTCTCGCAATGACGGGTTTTAGTTGTTTGGTTCTTCTAAAGATACTTAGCTTGGGGTGA
Organism: Sinomicrobium sp.; assembly: GCA_029266035.1. GTDB lineage: Bacteria > Bacteroidota > Bacteroidia > Flavobacteriales > Flavobacteriaceae > Sinomicrobium. The sequence continues at coordinate 327,950 of JAJUFH010000001.1, read as the reverse complement.
GATCTCTCCACCTCGGTCGAGATGATATTTTCTCAGTATAGAAAACCGAAGAGCCATAAGGGTATTTTATTTTGATATCCGTACAGGATATCATCTGCAACGACATAGGCGTTTTCAACAGATTCAATTTGCTTCGTTTTTTTTCCCTTTCCTCCAATTTCAAAAGTAAATTTGTCATCCACCAAAAAATCACCATTTTCAGTATACCTAAGAGAATGTCTATAGGTCAATTGGTTTAAAAAAAAGGTTTCTCTTAGATTTCCCTTATCGGCATTTTGTCGAGCCATTAGATAAATGAGGTTGGTGTTGTCTAAGTATATTTTGGAAGGCTTTTGCAATTTACTGATACCTCGAGCGCTTTTATATAAGTTCTGAGTCAGTCCTATCTCATCAAGATAATGCAGATAGGACAATAAAGTAGCTCGATTAATTCCGATTTTATTACTTAGCTTACTTACATTGGGGATAAAGGGAACAGATTCGGCGATGATAACCAAAAGTTGTTTTACTTTGGCTACATAGGCTAAGTCTATATTTCGCAGCAAAGGAAGTTCAATTTCCAAAACCATGTTGAGCACTTCCCCCAAACGCATTAAATATAAATCAGGTTGCTCCATATAAAAAGGGAAATACCCGTATTTAAGATATTTCTCGAAATGTTCGAATGGCTTTATACGCTCATTAATTTTTTGGGCTTCCTCATGGTGATTTTTAATAATTTGGTCGAGAGACAAAACGGGAAGGTCTACCCCTGTCTCCACACTAATATGTTCCCGAAAAGAAAATCCCTGCATGCTATAGACCACAGCTCTTCGACTCAAATCGGCACGAGCATTTAAGATTTCGAGAAGAGACGACCCGGTAAAAACGATTTTCAGGGCAGGATAATTATCATATACGTTTTTCAGTTCTTGTGCCCAGCCAGGATATTTATGAACTTCATCCAAAAAGAGGTATTTGCCACCTTGCCGTTCAAAATCGCGTACTAAGTGTACAAGAGAATGGTTGTTGAACCAAATATCGTCCAAACTCACATATAAAGTTTGATTAAAAGACTCACTCAGGTTTAACTTGATATATTGTAACAAAAGTGTGGTTTTCCCTATTCCTCTTGCCCCTTTAATTCCTATAAGCCGTGCATTCCAATTGATTTCACTCATTAGGGAACGGACAAAATCAAGTGAGGTGTATTTTAACTTTTGACGAAATTGCTCTATTAAAAACTCCATTTTTGTTTATTACAGTAAACAAAAATAGAAATAATTTGTTTAATCCAATAAACAAATTTATCGACAGGCCTTTTATTTCTCTATGTTTTGAAATTCCGGGTAGTGAGATCTCTCCACTTCGGCCGAGATGAAACCCCGTCATAGCGAGGAGTGTAAGGTGCAGCTGCACGCGACGTGGCCATCGGGAAATAGTTTTTTAGTTGTTAGTTCGGAGTTGTTAGTGTGGGGCTTTTGTTTTTCTGTTTTTTTGCGTTTTTGCTTCGTTTTGTGTCAAGACAAAATGAAGGAAGGGTTTTGTTGACGGGGAGACTTGGTGATGAGGAGACTTGGTGATTAGTTATCACTCATTAACCCATTAACCCAATAACAATCCATTAGTTCATAGTTGTTTATTATGGCCTTAACTACCTTATACAGGGCGATTAGTAGAACAGCAATATGACATAAACCAGACACTGTAGAGACGCAAAATTTTGCGTCTCCCCCCATAGACGAATTAGTGTGGTGAGATTTGTAGTTGATTAGTTCTTAGTGTTTTTTCTTAATAGTTATAAAAAAGACTCCTCCCTTTAGACAAAGGGAGGTACCCTAGTGCAGCGAGGGGGGAGGGTTCTGAAACCCCAAACGATTGTACTATTCCTAAATGTTTAGGGTAAAACAGCCATGTTTCGGGCTTGTCAGAACTCCCCGTCCAGCGAAGCTGTCCACCCCTCTTTGTCTGAAGAGGGGAGTTTTTGATCTGTTAAAGATTCTTTGAGCTTGGGGGGAAATTCTTCTCTCCGCTCAGAATGAACATTTTCCGTGTCATTCCTTAATATCGATTGAGTAATGAGACCAGAAATGATTTAATCCCGATTCTTCATTTTCCGAAGTTTCTGATAGGCTTTGCTCATCTGGTTTTCTACGGTCTTTATGGAAATGTTTAATTTTTGGGCTATCTGACTGTATTTCATCCCCTTAATTTTATGGAGGACAAAAATCTCCCTACATCGCTCGGGCAGTGTATCGATAGCTTGTTGTAGCGTTTCGCGATTAGGTAGGGCTTCTTTTCCCTCGGTTTCCTCCGCCAGAAAACTTTCCAGATAAAGGTGGTCGGAAAGAAAAACAGTATTTCTGTTTCGTCTAAGGCTATTGATAAATAGATTGTGAGAGGCTCTGAAGAGGTAGTTTTTCAAGGAAGTGTGTACCGCAATGGTGTCGTGCTGTTCCCAAAGTTTGACAAAAACGTTCTGTACTATATCTTCTGCCTTGGCGCGGTTGTTACACAAACTGTAGATATAACATACCAAATCGTCGTAAAAGGCCTCAAAAATATATTTGAAAGCGGCTTTATCTCCCGAATGAAGCGCGTTGAGGAGTTCGGCCTTATTTTTCGGTTGGTATTTCATTGACAGTCGTACAGCTCGTGATAACGAAAAGATAATTTTGTTTTAACAAAAATGAAAAAAAAATATGAACTGGGTATAGGGGTTTTTTAAAAGCTTGTGTCATATAGTAAAAGTCTTCTTGTAGTTTATGGAGAAAGAGCGGTTTTACAATTTGGTGCACAAGTACTTTTCCGGCGAGCTGTCGGAAACAGAACAGCTCGAGCTAGACGAATTGCTAAAGAAAGCGTCGTATGCGGAGCTATTCAAATCGTATGCCAACTTAAACCGGCGTATTGCAGCCTGGTCGTACACGCCCCCTTCAAAAGAGAAAAAGGAAAAACTGCTAAGCGAAATCCTAAATCTGTCAACACAAAAAGGGAAAGTGCGCCGTCTTCCCACATTTGTTAACTATGCAGCTGTATTGCTTATTTTGTTGGGTGTAGGGCTGGCTGTAATCGACCGATCTCCCCAAACGGCTACACAGGATAAATCGGTTAAAAAGGGAGTGAGCCTTCGTTTGTCTGATACCCTGATAAAATCGCTCAAAAGTAATTCTCACGGGACTTTGGGAATTTTGCAGGGAGTGGAGGTAAAACAGCTGGGCGATACCGTAAAATATATTGCTACCGGAGAAGCCAATACAGAAAGCTATAGTGAAATTGATGTGCCCTACGGAGAAACCGCTGTTTTGGTACTGAGCGATAGTACTCGTATTACACTGAATTCGGGAACATGGCTGAAATTTCCGCACAACGTCACCTCGGGTTCTACCCGTGAGGTCTATTTAAAAGGAGAGGCTTTTTTTGAAGTTTCAAGAGATACTTCCCGCCCTTTTGTAGTGCGTACTGATGAGGTTGGAGTGCGAGTGCTGGGCACTAGCTTCAATGTGAGTAATTATCCGTCAGATTCCGTGGTGAGTACGGTTTTGGTAGAAGGGAAGGTGGCCTTGTACAAGGCTGCGGAAACTTATGATGAAGAAAAGGCATTGCTTATAAAGCCGGGAACACTTGCAGAATTTGACAATCAAGGGGAGTACTTGAGAACGAAAACTGTAGATACTGAACGTTATACTGCTTGGAAAGATGGTGCGATGATCTTTGAAGGAGCCGATTTTGCCTCCATTATACACAGCTTGGAACGAAAGTTTGACGTGCGTATAGAAAACCACAATAAACAGCTTGAAAAAGAGATATTTACCGCTAAATTTTATGGAGAGCCTCTGCCAAAGGTGTTGCAATCATTTCAGAGGAGTTATCCTTTTGAATATACTATAGAGGGGAATACCGTAATTATTAATTAATCGTCAATTATGAAAACCAAAACCTGACCAACACAAGCTTGTATGGAACAAAAAAATCGGAAAATGTTGCCGCATTCTCCGATTGGTGTTCACCGATTTACTAAAGTAAACCAGCTAATTCAAAACAAAAGTATGAAAAAACCTATTAACCGTTTGGGGCGCGCCTGTTGCGTCCTGAAATTTGACCTGAAAATGAAACTTGCATTATTCTTTCTTTTCATTGCTGTGTTTCGCATAGAAGCGAGCTCGTATTCACAGAATGTAAAAGTTTCAGTAGACCTCGAACAAGTTACTGTAGAAGAATTTTTTAAAACTGTAGAGACTATTACCTCTTACCGGTTTTTGTATAATCACCGAGATGTAAACCTCTCCCGTAAGATTAGTGTTTACGCCCAAAAAGAACCGCTGTCGCAAGTGCTGAAAAAAGTGTTTGGGGATACAGATGTCGTTTTTCAGCTGTTCGACCAGCAGATTGTATTAAACACAACTCCCTCTACTTTAGGCGTAGCAGATACGAAGGAAGCTGTACAAAAGTTGATTACTGGTGCCGTAAGGGATAAAAGCGGAATGCCTTTGATGGGAGCCACAGTCTTGGTAAAAGGAACCCAAAAAGGGACAACAACCGACGAAAACGGTAAATTTAGTATTATGGCCGAAGAGGGGGATGTGCTTGTCTTTAGCTATATAGGATTTACAAGTAGAGAAATACCGGTGGGATTAGAACAGGAGATTGTTGTGAGGTTGACAGAACAAGCCAACGAACTTGGTGAGGTGACCGTTACCGGATATCAAACCATATCGAGCGAGCGAACTACGGGGGCCTTTACCAAGTTGGAGAGTGAGGATTTTGAATCGCAGCGACTCAACGATCTGGATGCTGTGTTGGCAGGGCGTATTGTAGGCTATCAGGACGGGGTAATAAGAGGGGTGACCTCTATGAGCGGACTCACCACTCCGCTCTATGTTATAGATGGGTTTCCGGTAGAGAAAACCAGGTATAATCAGTACTACAGTCTCGAAGAAAACCTCCCGGATTTGAATGTGGAAGATATAGAGAGTATTACTGTGCTTAAAGATGCAGCGGCTGCTTCTATTTACGGAGCACGAGCAGCTAATGGAGTAATAGTAATCACTACCAAAAAGGCCAAGGCCGGACAAACTGATATTTCCTTTTCCAGCAGCCTGACGATTTCACCTTATAAATACTATACGGGCAATCTGACTAATGCAGCTGATATCATCGGATTGGAGCAGGAGTGGGCCAATGGAAACCCCAATTTGCAAGCCACCGGAGCTGCCGCTTATGCCACTTCGCTACTCGACAATGCGGTGTATACCAGCCAAGGGATGCAAACCCTACTCAACTACTACGCCGGAAATATTTCGGAATCTGAAATGAATAGTGCCATAGCCCGACTGGGAGCATCCGGATATCAGTATTACGACGATTTGGAGCGCTATGCCAAACGCGATCAGTATTACCAACAGTACAACCTCAGCTTTGGACGAGCCACCGAAAATAACAGTTTTAACGCTTCGGTGACGTATAAAGACAACAAGTTTGAAGATCGTTATTCAGAAGACAATTCTATAGGGATCAATTTGAGAAATTCTACTGAAATCACCGATTGGCTCAGCTTAGATCTCGGAACCTACGTGTATTTTAACAATGCAGACGAACAGGCCTTCGATCCGCTTAATCCTGGTTTTAAATTTCAGCCCTACAACCGCCTGATGAACAGCGACGGAACACCTTTTACTTCTACCGCCGCCTCGCGTTACAACCGCTCTACCTTGCAGTCTATGAATCTCTACGGCTTGTACAGTATGGATATTACCCCCATAGACGAGCTGGGGAGAAACTTGAGAGAACACAAAAATTTCAGCAATAGAACCTATGCTAAGTTAAACCTCAAATTGAGCGAAGCGTTTTCGTATAGCGCCATGTTCCAGTACGAATACGGGGTAGGACGTGTAAATCAACTGAGAGACAAGAGATCGTATGAGGTGCGGTCGAGGGTAAACGAACTGGTCACCATTTCGCCCGACAACAAAGCTGTGTACAATTTGCCCTATGGCGATATTTCGTATAGGAGTAATCAGTATTCCAACGCTTACAATTTCCGCCAGCAGCTCAATTTTAATAAATTGTTTAAGGATGTGCACCATGTCAGTGCTATCGCAGGTATGGAAATGAGACATTCCAAATTGGAGTATAGCGAGAATACACGCTATGGCTATGACGCTCAAACTTTGAGCTTTACTCCCATCAATCAGGCCGATTTGTTACAAGCTTACGGTGCTGTTTTTAGCGGGTATATGTCTCAAAACGATTTCTCTGCCGAAAGAGAACTGACCAACCGCTATGTCTCGGTATACGGCAATGCCGGATATACCTACGATTCGCGCTACTCTTTTACAGGGAGTTTGCGTTGGGATCGATCCAATCTTTGGGGCACAGACAACAAATACCAAAACAAACCGACCTGGTCGGCCGGAGCGGGGTGGAATATACACAACGAATCCTTTTTTAATCCTTCGTGGGTAAATATGCTCAAGCTGCGGTTTTCATACGGTATAGGAGGCAATGTTGCCAAAGACTCGGCGCCTTATCTCACCGCTTACTACAGCTCCAATCCCAACGTTGGAGGATTGCAAGGGGGGATTAACTCTCGTCCGAATCCACAGTTGTCTTGGGAAAAAACCACTGCCGCCAACTTGGGGGTAGATTTTTCCTTGTTCGACCACAGACTAAGTGGTACACTCGATCTGTATCACAAAAAGGGGGAAGACCTCTTGGCTAATAGCAACGGGGTACCCACAGAAGGTTGGGGGTATTCTACCTATACCTTAAACAATGGTGAAATGACCAACAAAGGTGTAGAAATCAGCCTAGACGGACGCATTGTTCAAACCTCTGATTTCTCTTGGGATATAGGTCTGATGTACGCTTACAACAAAAACAAGGTGACCAGCGTAAACGTAGAAGCTCCGGTGTATTATTTACAACTGGATTACCCTTCTGAATTTCCGAGAGTGGGTAAAGACTACAACACTATATACGGTTATCAATGGGCCGGATTGAGCGATACAGGGCTGCCTCAGGTGTACGATGCTGCCGGAGAGGCCGTATCGTATAACCCTGCCGATTTAGAGGCGATTAATGATTATGGCACAACGGTACCCGTTCAAAGCGGATCTTTTAGAACGGCGGTATCTTACAAAGATTTTTCGCTGTCTGCTCTCTTTATCTACGAATTGGGACACAAGATCAGGAATAACTTTTTGCCGATGTTTGGAAGTAGCTACTCTAGTGCTACAGGGGGATATATCGCTAATATAGCCACGCTAAACAACCGAATTAGAGATCGTTGGTTGCAACCCGGAGACGAGGCACATACCGATGTGCCCAGAGCCATATACGAGTACGATGCTGATTACAGCTACGACCTACAGTCTATTTACTCTTATGCGAGCCAAAATATTCTAAATGCTTCAAACCTGAGATTGAGCAATGTATCGCTCTCCTACAACAGTACCGATTTGGCTACTAAACTGGGTATAGAGCGTCTTCGCATAAACTTTAATGTGGAAAATGTGTTTACCATCGCTAAAAGCAGAGACGCAAAATTTCTCTTAGGAGGCTATTACAGTCCGAATTTTGTACTAGGGTTTAATGTGAATCTTTAACCGTTAAAAACAAACAGATGAAAAATAGATATATCACCTTAATATATATACTGGTACTGGCTTCGGGATTGGTTTCTTGTGAAGATTATCTAGACGATATTCCCAAGGGGTCTAAAATCCCGCAAACACTATCCGATTTTGAGGCATTGATCAGGGACGAATACACCAATCACGTGCTCAATGTAGATCAGGCGCTAAACTTGTTGAACGACAAATATGTATCTGATGCAACCTTGTCTTTTTACCCTTTGGATAAAGCTAATTATCTCTGGGATGAATCGGCCGATCGCATCAGCTTAAACCGTGCCGACGAAGCCACTTATTACGGAGGTTATGGGGGGATTTCTACCTTCAATCTGATTGTGGAGAATGCGCTGCAAACCACAGAGGCCACAGAGAGTGAACAGAGAGAGCTTTGGGCGCAAGCCAAGGTGTTGAGAGCGATGAGTTATTTTAACCTCGTCAATTATTACGCCGATACCTACGAGGCCTCTAATGCGTCGGATAAACTGTCTGTACCTTTGATTACCAGCGCAGATATCAATGCACCGAGCAAACAGGTGAGTATTCAGGAACTATACGATTTTATGCTTGCCGATATGGAGGAAGCGCTGCCTTATTTGCCCGAGACTTCAGCCACCGTACTACATCCAAACTCAGGTGCAGGTTACGCTTTTATGTCTCGCTTGTATTTGCAGATGAGCAACTATGAACAGGCATTGGTTTATGCCGATAAGGCTCTTGAAAAAAATAGCAGTCTGTACGATTGGATCGCCTATTACAACAGCAATAAATCACTTATAGAAGATCCGGACTCTTATTTGACTATGCCGTCTCCTGTGGGATTTGACTATGTGGAAAACTACAACTATCGCCATGGCGCACTGTCGAGGATTAGTCCTGAAAACGATATTCCGGTAGAACGAGCAGAGCGATTTGAAGAGGGAGACGCTCGCTTTTTGTCCCGTTGGAAGATTAGGACAGTGGGAGTGGATACCTATTACAACGCTACCTTGTCGGGCTATTTTAACTACGGAGGGATGACCACAGTAGAGGTATATCTGATAAAAGCCGAGTGCCTGGCGAGACAGGGTCAAGTAACAGATGCCGTAGCCATACTGAACAAGATACGCCAAACGAGAATATTACCCGATAAGTACACCGACCTCAGTGTTGCCGATGAAGCGGAAGCTATGGAAGCTATTATCGCCTTGAAGAGCAATGAGCTCATCATGTCTATAGTGCCTTTTTGCGATGCGCGTCGCCTGAATGCCGAAGGGGTTTACACCGTAGGATTTAGCAAGATATACCAGGGTGAGACTTATACACTGACCCCTGATTCTCATCTGTGGACCATGCCCTTCCCACAGGGGGCTACCGACAATCCGGGGAATGGAAGTCTGGTTCAAAACGTAGATAAATAATTAAAAAATCAAACAATGATCAAAACTGTAAACAAAGTATTGGGTTTGTGCTTTATCCTACTTGTAGTTTCTTGCAAGAAAAAGGCTGAGAAAAGTACAGACGCTTATGTGCTGAAAGGACATATTGAAAATATAGCAGACGGAACAACGGTAAAACTCCTGCCGGGTGCTACACATAGCAATGAAAAGGCTGTAGCAGAAACAACGGTGGAAAACGGTGAATTTAGCTTTAGCGGAAAATTGGAGGAACCCCGTTTGTTTTACGTGGTTTTCGGAGATAATCAGGGCTTTATAAACGCTGTGTTGGAGAATGCTGAAATCAGCCTGTCAGCCAAAGCCGGAGATCTTGATGAAGAGAGCGGCAGAATTGTGTTCTCTGACGAAATAATCACCGGCTCTGAGGCGCATGATTACTACCGAGAACAAATCGCTTTTAAAGAAGAGTTAGAACAGGATTATGCCGATTATCACAAAGGTTATGAAGAGTTGAGCAGGCTTTTGGGGAAAGCTAGGGGGGATAATGATGACAAATTGATGGATTCTCTGTTAAACACGTCAGAATACAAGGAATTTGAACAAAAGGAAAAGGCTTTTTTTGAAAAAGTGGAGAAGAAGTCTACAGATTTGATTTTAGGGCACAAAGATTCGTGGTGGGGTCCCTTGTTTATGCTTACTCAATACGCTTATTTTACACCTGAACAGCGACCTATTTTTGAACAGTTTTCTGAAGAGGCCAAAAACAGCTATTACGGCCAATTGCTACATGAAGAGCTGTTTCCTAAAGGAATGAAGGGAGAGAAGGTCGCTGATTTTAACTTGAAAGACAAAGATGGGAAAAGCGTACAGACTACTAGTGTATTTGCAGGTAAAAAGTATATACTGATAGATTTCTGGGCTTCTTGGTGTGCCCCCTGTCGCAAAGAAATACCCAACCTCAAAAAAGCATACGAAGAATTTTCGGGCAAAGGCTTTGAAATACTGAGTGTTTCTATCGATCAGAAACACGATGCCTGGCTAAAAGCGCTGGCGGATGAAAATATGCCATGGCCCAACCTTATAGACGATGGTTCAATGAGTGATGCCTTTGCGGTAAAAGCTATCCCTGCCACCTTTTTGGTAGATGAAAGTGGTACGGTGATCGCCGAAAATCTCAGAGGAGAGGCGTTGGATGAAAAATTGAAAGAATTACTGCCGTAATTTAAACAGGTATTAATCGATAAAAAATCCCGGGAAAACACAGATTTTCCGGGGATTTTTTTTGCTAATTCAGTGTTTTCTATTCTGCGCCACAGTTTGTTATTCCGGAGAAGTAATATTGTGGTTTACCTTAATCCAGTTAAAGCTGTTGGCGACAAAGTGCACTTTGTTATCTTTTATTTCTATCTGTACCATGGCTGTTTTTCTAGGGTGAACCTCATTTTCTGAATAATGGGTGTGTAACACATAAAAGGTGTTTCCGTCCGGTCCATTTACAATATCGCCATGCCCGATTCCGGGTTCTCCGGCACTGCTCTGTGATATGATTGGGTTTTGATCGGCTTTTTCCCAAGGACCTGTTGGATTGTCGCTTACAGCATATCCCACAGCGTAGTCCGGATTTCTGAAATCGTTGGTAGAATAGAGTAGGTAGTAAAGTCCTTCCTTTTTAACAACAGTAGGCCCTTCCGCTACCGGCCATTCCACCTGTTGGGTGTTTTCCCAAGGCTCTTCGGCATGAACACATTCGGTAAGGGTTTCTGGTTTTAAGCTGCTCAGGTCGTCGGTCATTTCGGCAACGAAAATCCTGTTCCCTTCCTGAAGACGTACGTGGTACATATATATATTGCCGTTGTCAAAAAAGACAAAAGGATCTATCTGTTTTACTGGGGCTTCTATAGCTTGTCCGTCGTTGGTAAAAGGTCCCAGTGGACTATCGGCTGAGGCTATAGCGATATGTTCGTCTGCGGTATAGGCTATATAAAACCTAGAATTGTACTCAAATATTTGAGGTGCCCAGAATCCTCCATTTCCAAAAGCATCTCCTTTTTTTAGAGCGAAGCCATCGGTTGCCCCCGAAGGGCCTTCCCAGTTTACCAGATCGGTAGAAGTATAAACCAGAAAACCCTCTCCTTCAATCTCTGGATCGCCTTTGGTTCCGTAGAGATAATAGGTGCCGTCACTTTCAAAAATGGTAGGATCTGCCAGGTAAATCTGTTTTTTTTCTACTGTTTTTGCCGGGTCTTCTTCTCGGGAGCCCGCATGTGTTTGTCCGGAATTTTGACAACCGACTACAAAACCAGCCAACCCGATAAGCAGGAGATAAAATTTGTTTTTCATGTGATGACAATGGGATTAAATCGATTAAACTTTACACCAAAATTTACTTTTTTTCCTCTATTCCAAAGTTTTTTACAAGCTTGTTGTATTCCTCACGAGAGATGGATATCATACAACCGTGTCTTACGGAAGGGGGGAGTCCGTATTTGTCCCAGTCACTGAAAAAAGTGTATCCTGAAGCCTGATACCAGGGGCCGTTGAGGTTGTCGGCAATGGAGAGTCCGTACGATACCCCCGGATATTGCTCGTAATACAGATACCACGCCTTGCCGTTGGGAGAAGGAATCAATGTTGGTGCTTCTCTGAAATTCGGACTTATGGGGTCGGAGGGAAGGGAGTAGGGACCGGTTAACTGATCGGCTCTCGCGATGCGGATCGTTTTTCCTGTAGGCCAATACAATGTGGGATAGGTCTCGTCTTTTAGTATGGCGTAATAGGTGTCGGCTACTTTGCGGATAATGACGTCTATAGTGCCAAATTCCCATTCAAACAGTTTGCGGGGTGGATTTTCAAAAGTGATAAGATCTTTTGAAAATACGTATAGGGTGCGTTGACTAGCCCAGTATCGTTCCGGATCTTCCTTGGAGCCTTCTTCGTGAGGGGTGTGCCAAGTCATGATGAATTGTCCTGAGGCCTCGTCGTAAAATAATTTTGGAGCTCCTATGCGCTGAAGTGCCTCGGTGTATCCTGGAGTTTTTCTTAGTGGTGGCGTGTAGGTGGAGTGCTTTTTCCAGCTAATGAGATCTTCCGATACCCATATTACAATGTCAGGAGAAGCATCGCTGCTATTTCCAGCCATATAATAACGACCATCGGGTCCTTTGGCGATATCGGGATGACCTTGGTAGTCTTCCGATATTCTTTTCCCGTTGTTGAGAGAATACCAATGCAATCCGTCCAAGCTAACCGAATAGTACAGGCGCCCGTAATCCTGATGGGTCATATGGGCAAAAAGATAAGCTTCATTTTTAGGTTTTTCGCCCGTTGCGACCTGACCGGGAGGGTCAGGTTGCTGGGCGTTTACGCAGGTTATTACGAAAAGTATTGGGATGAGAATGAGGCGGTATAGGGTATTCATATTTATGGTGTTACAGAAAAGTTATAGAGTGATACAGTGTGATATGTTTCCCCGGGATTGAGGGTGATAGAGGGGAAGTCGGGCTGATTGGGAGTATCGGGAAAATGTTGGGTTTCCAGTGCAAAGGCGGTTCGGAATTCGTCTTTGGCTCCGCTCTTGAAGGTGTTTTTACCTTGCATAAAGTTTCCGCTGTAAAACTGCATTCCGGGTTCTTGGGTGTATACGTTCATCACAATGCCCGATTGATCTCCTGTAACAGTGGCAGCGTGGTTCATTCCTTCTGCCGGTGTTTGATTGAGCACAAAATTATGGTCGTATCCCTGTCCGAATTTCAGTTGTTCATTGTCTGCGTCTATACGTTCGCCTATGGTATGCGGCTCGGTAAAATCGAAAGGAGTGTCTTTAACATCTCGAAGTTCTCCGGTAGGAATCAGTCCTTCATCTACAGGTGTGAACTGATCGGCATAAAATTGGACTTTGTGATTGAGTATGCTTCCACTACCTTCTCCGTTGAGGTTAAAAAAGGCGTGATTGGTAAGATTTACCGGAGTCGCTTTGTCTGTGGTCGCTTCGTATTCCATTTTTAGCGTTTTTCCAGCGATGGAATAAGTGACTTTTACATCGAGGTTTCCGGGGAATCCCTCTTCCATATCGGGTGACCTATAGTGGAGTACCAGGGTTTGTTTGTCGGGTTGCTCTGCTTCCCATACTACGTCTTGGAATCCTTTTTTACCTCCGTGAAGTGTGTTTTCTCCATTGTTTATCGGAAGAGAATAGGTCTCGCCGTTGAGTGTAAATTTTCCTTTGGCAATACGATTGCCTACCCGGCCAATGGTAGCTCCGAAATAGGGTTCAGTGGTACGGGTATAGCCTTCAATATTTCCGGGTCCCCAAACCACATCGGTCATATTGCCGTTTTTATTTGGTACCCATAGCCCGATAAGGCGTCCGCCGTAATTGGTAAAGGCTGCTTTTATATCGCTGCTTTCTACCCAGTACAGTCCTACTTGTTTACCGTCGATTATGGTGTCGAAAGCTTTTTCGGTAAGAAGAGTAGTGCCGGCATCGATACCGACTTCTTCAGAATTGATATTTTCGGTTTTCTGAACTGTTTCTGTTTTTTCTTTGCTGCTCTTTTGCTTGCAGGCGGTTAGTCCGGCAATAAGAGCGATAATAACTATTCGCGTTGTTGTTTTCATAGTGTTGAATTAAAATGTTTCGGACAAGTTCTGAAATATAGCTGAATTAGAACTTGTGTATTTTGTGAAATTTTTACTTCTCCACTGTTACAGGAATTGGTTTTGGAGTGGTTGAAGGACCGTCTACCCGCAATATTCCGTCGTCGATTTCTATACGGTCTATAAACACTACGCGTTCGTTTCCCGTAGTCTTTGTTCGACCGTGGTACACGCAATACATGTTGTTGTCGTCCAGAAACACTAGGCTGTTGTGCCCTGTTCCTGTAACTTCTCCTCCGTGTTGTGTGTTTTTTTCCAATACAGGGTTGGTGTCCGATTTTTTATAGGGACCTAAAGGTGAAGTAGCTGTGGCATAGCCTACGGCATAATTTTCTCCTTGATAGTAATTGGCAGAATACATCATGTAGTAGGTGTCTTCATTTTTAAAGGTGTATGAGCCCTCGGTCCACCGTCGGTTCATCTCCCTTGAGGTCACCGAACGGCTTTCCCATTCGGCATTTTTGTCGTCCATGCGGAGTGGTGGTTGCAGCAGCAATACAGGCTCTCCCGTTATCCCGCTGAAATCGGGTTTTAATTCTACTCCGTAGACCCAGCTTTCCTCGATTTCATCATACCAACCTTTTTTACGAGCCCATTCCGCTACCTCACTCTCTACGGGATGTTTGTAACACACTCTGGAATAGTACAAGTAATATTTACCGTTGTCGTCTACAAACACATTGGCATCGATAATTGGATATCCCGGATCGAAGAGCGGTTGATCACTTATTTCCTCGAAAGGCCCTTCCGGACTGTCGGAGACCGCGACACCAATACGGAAATTCTCCAGTTCATTATTTGGGTTGTCTCTCCATTGTGCGCTGAAAAACATATAGTATTTATCTTCGAAACGATATACTTCGGGGGCCCAAAAGTGATCCGTAGCCCACGAAGATGCGGTGTTTCCGGTATATACCTGTCCCCGAGATTGCCAGTGTACCATATCGGAAGAGCGGTATACTGAAAAACCGTCTTTGGCTCCGCCACCGGTACCGTACATATAAAATGTACCCTCGTCGTTCAGGATGTAAGGATCGCCGAAGGCTACATCTAGTGGATTGGTATAGGTGGCGACGGCTTTTTCCTCTTTTTCTCCATCGTCCTTCTGTGTTTTAGAAGGTGAGGTGTTACACGAGTAAAGCAGAAGGGCGGCAGCGGGGATGATGTAATGTGATATTTTCATTTTTTCTAGTGAATGTAACAATGTATTTTGGATTAGGTTTTAGGTGTAAACATTTCTCAATGGGAAGGAACAGTTAGCACACTGCTTCGGAATACTGGTTTCACCGATTGAGGAAAACCGTTGTTGTCCCATTCTATTTCCTGCATACGAGGTTTCCTTGCCGAACCACAACCGTCGCCCGAATTGTCGTTAGCATGGTATAATATCCAGTCTTCACTACCGTCGGGCGATTTGAAAAAACTGTTGTGTCCAGGGGCGTAAATGCTGTTTTCAGGACTTTTTGCCAATACCGGTTTGGGTAATTTTTGCCAAGAATCTGGGTGGAGAGGAGCTTCGGGGTCTACGAGTTTTAAAGCGCCAATCGCATAGTCGTCGGTCCAGCATCCGGAAGCGGAATAGAACAGAAAAGTATCGCCATTCGGATTTCTCCAGGTGACGGGACCCTCGTTCACTAAACCATTGGTCTCCCATTCCAGTTCGGGTTCCGATATCATTACCCGCTCACCTTTTAGGGTCCACGGGTTTTCCATTTCTGCGATGTACAGCTGCTGTTTACCGGTGTTTTCTGGTCGACTTTTCCCTCGCCATCCCGACCAGATAAAGTAGTGTTTGTCTCCAATAGACATTACAGTGCCATCTATGGCCCAGTGATCTGAGGTGTCTGCAATCTTGCCCTTGAATTCCCATTGGGTATTCATCGGTGAATCACTGCTGTTTTCCAAGACAAACATACGCCTGTTTATATCTCTGTCCTGGTCTGCAGTAGCGGCAAAGTACATATACCATTTTCCATCGATAAAATGAATCTCGGGAGCCCACAAATCGTGAGAGTATTCGTGCCCGGACTCAGGTTTCCATATTTCGAGCGATGTAGCCTCTCCCAGCTTTTCCATTTTATCTGTTTGCCAAAGAACAAGCCTGTCACCTAGAGTATGGGTGTAATAGTACTGCCCGTCTTTTTTCAGTACCCAAGGATCAGGCCCTGAATCGAGTAGGGGGTTGCTGAAAGTTTCAGTCTCTACACTGCTGTGTTGCTCCTCTTCCCGGGTTGTGGTATCTCCATCTTTCTTGTGGTTTTGAACACAAGCCATACCGGAAAGAATTGCAATAAAGCACAGAAATTTTGGTAAGTTGATCATAGGCTTTGTGTTCTTCAATTAATAATCCGGGTTCTGATCGAGATTGGGATTGTTATTTACATCAGATAACGGAATAGGCATTCTGATGTGTTTCCCCACTTCAAAATTCTCGAAATCGGGATCTCTTTTTGCAATTTCATCTACAGCTGCCTGAGAATCAAGATCGCCCCAGCGTTTCAAGTCTTCCCAACGAACGCTTTCCCCTACCAATTCCAGTACGCGTTCTGTTTTTAGTCTTTCTAAGAAGGCCTGTTTGTCGTTGCCGATGGAGGGATAGGCTTCTGCTAGAGGTCGCATTCCTGCTCTTTCCCGTACCTGGTCTACATAAGTATAGGCTTCTGAAGTTCTGCCCAGTTCGTTGAGCACCTCGGCATAACGCAATAGAATATCGGCATATCGAATCAGACGATAATTGATGGGGTTAAAGTAGTCTTCAGTAGTTCTGTCATTTCTCTGGTACTTTCTAAACCAGCATTCGTCATCGTCCCATTCCCATTCCCTGCCGTAAATTAGATCGCCAAAGTCGGCAGTGAGATCGGGGTAGTACAGGCTATACCTCAATCTTTCATCGATCTTATCATCAGCGGTTTTTTCCTGCTTAAAGGCATCTACCAGCCAAAATCTGGCCTGCCCGTCAGACCACCCGATATTTCTAGGTGCGAAAAACTGCGAACGGGTTGTAGACACTGCAGCATCTTGAGTTTCTCCCGTACCTCCCAGATTGTGATCGCCATATTGTATTTCAAAGACCGATTCAGAGTTGTTTTCGTTTGCGGCGGTAAAGTTATCGGCAAAGTTGTTTACCAGACTGTAAAGAGCTCCTTCTCCGCTGATGAGGTATGCCAGCGCTGCCTCAGCCTTCTCCCACTGGTGTTGTTGCATGTACAATTTGGCGAGCATGGCTTTGGCAGCCCCTTTGGTAGGGCGTCCGAGATTGGCGTCATCCCACTGTGGAGGTAAGGCGTTGAAAGCATCGTTTAAGTCTGCTTCAATCTGCTGGTGTACTTCTTCCAAAGTAGCTTGTTTTGGAAGTTCAGTTGTAGTAGAAGGATTGAGTACAATGGGTATGTTTTCCCAAAGTAGGGCGGTGTAATAATAGTAAAATCCTCTCATAAATTTGGCCTCTCCGAGAAGTTCCTGCTTTTTGTGTTCATCAGAAAATTCAATGTCAGGCACATAAGCGAGCACCTGATTAGCTCGGAAAATAGCCTTGTAATTATCCCTCCAAGTCACGTTGTTGCCTTCCCAGAAATCGTAATTGATATAGGAAAAACGGGTCCAGTCGGCAAGTTCTACCCACGGACTTTTACTAAAACCTTCATCTGAAGTGAGGTCTAATCGAAAATACATCCATCTCGCCCATGTTCCGTCTTTGTAAAACATGGCATAAATAGAATTGACTCCTTGCTGAGCGTCTTCTGGTGTTTGCCAAAACTGATCTACGGTCAACGAATTAGGGTTCTCGACATCGAGGTCGTTTTCACAGGAAAACATTGCCAGAAGGCAGGATGCTAATATACTGAGTGTTGTTGTTTTTTTCATGATAATACTGTTTTAGAAACCGAGTTCAACTCCTATAGAATAGGTTCTCAAATTAGGGAATGCTCCGAAGTCTACTCCCCTTTGGAAGGGATTGCTATTGCTGAATTCCGGATCGAGACCGCCGTATTTGGTGAAGGTCAAGAGGTTTTGTCCAGATAAACTTATTCTCAGCTTAGAAAAACCTATCTTCTCTAGCACTTGGTTTGGTACATTATATCCGACTCCTATATATTTTAATCGTACGAAACTACCGTCTTCCAACCAGCGATCACTGTCGCCTCGGGCGTTTAAGGAGGTTCCTTTTACTACTCTAGGGAAATTGGTATCCGGGTTTTCCGGAGTCCAGGGCTGTATGCCCGAACGGTAATTGGTATCGTCGTCAAAGCGGTCTACTGTACTTCTGAAACCGTTGTACACAGTGGCGCCAAAAGAACCAATCCAGTTCATGGAGAAGTCGAAGTTCTTGTATTGTGCTCCTGCATTAAAGCCCATTTCAAAATCAGGCCAAGGACTGTCTACTACATCTTTGTCTTCGTTAGTGATCTGTCCGTCGTCGTTGAGGTCTACAAAGCGGATATCACCGGGTTGTGCATCGGGCATGATAATCTTGCCTTCAGAATTTGTGTAATTACTCACTTCTTCAGCACTTTGGAAAAGTCCGTCGGTTTGCAATACATACCACATTCCAACTGGTTGTCCAGCGCGGGTTACTGTATTGCCCTGTATGCTTTCGTTAAAGCCATTACCGAGTTTTATGAGTTTGTTTTTCAGTGTGTTAAAATTTATAGAAGCGTTAAAACTGAAATCGTCATTGACTACATGATTGTAGGCGGCGTTGAATTCAAATCCTTTGTTTTCTACCGTTGCAGCATTGGTGATGGGATTTCCTCCATCATTACCTGTAGAAAGGAGGATAGGGAAGCCGAAGAGTACATCTTCTGTTCTCGCAATAAAGTAATCGGCGGTGATCTGGAGGCTGTTGTCAAACAAACCTAAATCGATCCCGATATTGGTTTGTTTAAGTGTTTCCCATCTAAGTTCAGGATTTGCCAGTCTTATTTGGGTTGCAGCGGGATACAGAACTTGATCTTTTCCTGCAACCATAGACCCTAAAGTGTTGATAAATATCATGTATTCGTAATCCGGAATGTTACCACTTCCGAGTTCTCCGTAACTCAATCTCAGTTTCAGATCGCTGACATCTTTGAGGTCGAAGAATTTTTCATTGCTAATTCTCCATCCTGCGGAGATGGACGGAAAATTGCCCCACTTGTGAGTGTCACTAAATTTAGATGAACCATCCCGGCGAAATACTGCGTTTAAGAGATAGCGATTGTCGTAATTGTACTCCAATCTTCCGAGATAGGAGATCAGGACAGATTCGTTGCGGAATCCGCCTACTACACCTTCACTCCCAAGGTCTAATACATCGAAGTAAGATCCGGTATTCGGATTGGTCAAGAGGTTTCTCTTGGTACCGTTGATTTGTTCGTAGCGGTCCTTTTGGTAGGTCATTCCTGCCACGAGATTGACATGGTGTTTTCCGAAATCTTTATTGAAAGAAATGGTGTTTTCGATCAGAGTAGTCATCGACTGTGCCTTGTTCTGATTGGTCATCGACGGCTCATCGGCCTGGTTCATAGTCCAGTTCCCTTTTCTTCTCAGATAAAAATAGTTGTCAAAACTAGTCTCATACCCAAAATTAAATCGGTATTTTAAAAAGGGGAAGGGGTCTATTTCGGCCCAAAGATTTCCTCTTATTCTGAAGTTTTCCATTTCCTGATCTATCAGATTGGCAATGGCAACTGGATTTGCGCCAAAGGTATTGGCTACGTCGGGTTTTCCATAACCGTATCCTCCGGGGTTGTTTTCGTCGTATACGGGCACGGTGGGGAACATTCTTATAACATCTATAAAAGGATTTCCCCTGTCGGCTGCTGGACTTCCAATTTCATTGGTTTTAGCGTTGGATAGAGCCAGATTTTCTCCTACGCTGAAAATCCCTTTTTTACCACTGGTGTTTACCCGGAGTGAAACTCGATCGAAATCTGTGTCTATAACGGTTCCCTTATTTCCAAAGTAGTTTGCTGAGATGAAGTAGGAAGAATTTTCACCTCCTCCAGAGAAGCTGACATTGTGGTCTTGTATCAGTCCGGTTCGGAACACCACATCTTGCCAGTCGGTATTTACACTAAGATCAAGGTTTTGGCGAGGTTCTCCTGCATTGTCGTAAGCCATATTGTTCAATCGCACAAATTCTTCCTGTCCGGCAAGGTCGTATCGGGGTACCGAGGTAAGGCTCATCTTAGAGCTGGCAGTGACCTGCAGAGGTCCCTGTTTTCCTTTTTTGGTAGTGATGATAACCACCCCATTAGCGGCTCTCGATCCGTAGATGGCTGCAGCTGCAGCATCTTTTAGTATTTGTATGGATTCGATATCGTTGGGGTTGAAGTCCCTGTTGGCCGTAGTGATCAATCCGTCGATCACATATAGCGGATTGGCGCTCTGAAGGTTTTTGAGTCCCCTGATCTGGATGGTAGCTTCCTGTCCGGGTTGTCCTCCTCCACGTACGTTCACCCCGGGAGCCAGCCCCTGTAATCCTTCGGCTACGGTAGTAGTTTGCCGCTTCTGTATCTGCTCCGATTTTACCAGAGATATCGCACTGGTGAGGTCCTTTTTCTGCTGGGTTCCGTATCCTACAACTACAACTTCTTCAAGTGCAGATACATCTTCCTGCAGCTGCAGGTTAATCTGTATCCTGTTGTTTACCTCTATTTCTTGTGTTTTGAATCCGACATAGCTAAAGACCAGAGTGGCGTCGGGTGCAGCAGGGATAGAATAATTCCCATCCATATCTGCCGATGTCCCGGTACTACTGCCCTTTACTATAATGTTTACAAAGGGAATGGGAATACCGTCTGCATCGGTAACGGTTCCGGATACTGTCGTCTGCTGGGCAAGGGCACACTGCCCCCACAAAACAGTCAGGAAGAAGATAATCCTGAAACCGGTTTTTGAATTGAGTTTGATTTTCATGGTATCTGAATTTTGATTTTTCGGTTACGTGCTTTAGTGAAACGATCTGTCGAATGAATTGCGCCCTAATTATCCAAACCTTATCGATAGGGCAAAAGACTTATTGTCAATTTGTGATAAAAAAATATTTTTTTTGTTTTTATCCTTAAATAAATAGTTTAATTTTTGTCATATCGCATATTTCAAATGTAATCGATTTTGCGTCAAAGCGATATGGTACAACTGTCTCAATATTTATTCAAATAGATTCATTTTAACATGCTTTAATGTCTAAAGAGGGGTAATGGAATGATTTGTTTAAAAATGAGACAATTTGTAAACCTTCTTTTTAAGAGAATTGAGTTGATTTGTAGAGGTATGAAATGGTATTGTTTGTTTTTGGCATTTTTTATGGCCAGTATGGGACTAACTGCACAGAATCGCACTTTTAAAAAGTTGCAGGTTGAAGATGGTTTATCTCATAATTCTGTAATCTGTATGTTGCAGGACTCCCAAGGTTTTATGTGGTTTGGAACTAAAGATGGTCTGAATCGCTACGACGGATATAGCTTTAAGTGGTTTCAGCGAGAATCCGGAAATCCAAAAGGCATAGGGAGTAATTATATAAGATGTTTGGAAGAATACAAGCACTATATATGGGTGGGAACTGATACTGGTCTGTACCGTTACGACGAGAAAAGCGAATCTTTCGATTTAGTGAAGAGTACGACCAATAAGCCCGTATTAGACATCAAGGGTGATACCAGTGGTAACTTGTGGTATATCGCTGCCGGAAACCTTTACAGGATTGGTGTTGGAGAGGGAGGAAGTATACTTAAAGAAGAGATTTTTAATCAGTTTCACTCAGAGTTTATCAGCTGTAATGACAAAGGGGAGGTTTATGTAGCTTCTTCCGATGCTATTTACAAGTATGTGCCAGATAATAGTTCTTTTAGTAAAGTGGAATTTGCTAGAGATATTGATGAAAAACTAGTTATCACTGCCATCACTACGGTGAGCCGGGATACCCTTTTTATAGGAACCAAGAACCACGGAGCCCTGCTTTACAATCAGCTGGAGGGTCGTTTGATAAAACTTCTGGACGATGGTGAAAACCCCTTGTTTGTGCGGGATTTTGTGATGAAGGGTCAAAACGAACTGTGGATAGCGACAGAATCGGGAATTTTTGTATATCATCTCGACAAAAACACCTATGAACATCTAGAAAAGAGTTATAACGACCCCTATTCACTTTCAGACAATGCGGTGTACACCCTGGTGAAGGATAGGGAAAAGGGTATGTGGGCAGGTACTTATTTTGGAGGAGTGAATTACTACCCTGAACAATATACCCCTATACAGCGCTATTTTCCGCAAGTGGCACAAAATTCGATAAGCGGTAATGCGGTGCGGGAAATCAAAAGGGATCAGTATGGAAACTTGTGGATAGGGACAGAAGATGCCGGACTTAATAAGTTTGACCCGAAAACGGGAAAATTTGTGAATTATTCTTCCGTAGGAGAGAAAGGTAGGTTTTCTCATTACAATATACATGGATTGCTCCCAGTGGGTGATCAGCTTTGGGTAGGTACTTTTGAACACGGATTGGATGTCATGGATATCCGTACGGAGAAAGTGGTGAGGCATTACGGCACGGGGGACGGAGGAGGAGATTTGAAAAGTGATTTTATTTTTTTTATCTACCAAACCAGCCAAAAGGAAATCTATGTGCTTACATCGTCGGGGATTTACAGGTATATTCCCAAGCGCGACACTTTTGAGATTGTACACGGTTTTCCCGAGACCTATCACTTTACCTGTATGATTGAAGATCAGTACGGTACCCTATGGGCGGGTACTTATTGGGATGGACTTTATTATTTTAATCCGAATACGGGTAAAAAGGGAGTTTTCCGATACGACAGAAGTGATTCGCTCAGTATTAGTTCTAATGTGATTAACGGTCTGTTTGTTGATTCTTCCCAACGGTTGTGGGTTACCACAGAGCATGGACTCAACCTTTTTCAGCAAGATTCAGCTACGTTTAAGCGATATACTAGAACAGATGGACTTCCTTCTAATGTTACCTATTCTATGTTGGAGGACGATCAAAAAAACCTATGGGTGAGTAGCTCTAACGGTTTGGTGAGATTTACACCCGACAGTGGGCAGATGCAGGTTTATACAAGATCGAACGGATTGCTTAGCGATCAGTTCAACTACAGTTCTGCCTTTAAAGGAGCCGATGGGGAAATGTATTTCGGAAGTGTAAAAGGACTGATTCGCTTTAACCCCAACCGCTTTGTACAAAACGATTACCGATCTCCTGTTTTTGTAACGGCTATTCGCATCAATAACCAGGAGGTAGAAGTGGGAGAAGAGGATTCTCCCTTGACAAAGTCTTTACTGTTTTCAGATGAGATTACGCTGAGCAATACCCAGTCTACCTTTAGTCTGGAATTTGTATCCTTGAGCTATACGGCTCCGGAGATGACGGAATACTGGTATAAGCTGGAAGGACTGAATGAAGCATGGATATCGCTAGGAAAGGACCACCGCGTGAGTTTTAGCGAACTTCCCCCAGGAGACTACCGCCTGAGGGTAAAAGCCCTTAATAGTTATGGAGTTTGGAGTGAGGAAAACAATCTTCTTATTATCCGCGTTTTGCCTTCATTTTTCGGAAGTAAAATAGCTTATGTGTTGTATGCCGTGTTGCTGGTGTTGTTGGTTTGGCTTCTATTGCGTTATTATCACCGCTATACCAAGGCTCGTAACAACAGAAAAATAAAGCAGTTGGAGAGCGAGAAGGAAAAGGAAATATACCAAGCCAAGATAGAGTTTTTTACCAATGTAGCTCATGAAATAAGGACTCCACTTACCCTTATCAAAAGTCCGCTTGAAAAACTGCTCAATCGCAGTTATCGTTCGCCGGAAATCCCACATAATCTAGAGATCATGCAAAAAAACACCTCTAGACTTATCAATCTGGTGAACGAATTGTTAGATTTTAGAAAGACAGAAATGGAGCATGTAAAGTTGAACTTTACTAAGGTGAATATCAATGAGCTTGTCGAGGAAACCTATGTGAGATTTAGTCCGTTGATCAGGGAGAGACAACTGCATTTCGATTTAGTGTTTGAAACCGGAAGTATCTATGCTTATGTAGACGAAGAAGCTGTGAAGAAAATTCTCAGCAACTTGTTTATCAATGCGGTGAAATATTCTGATCGCGAAGTAGGTGTAACCCTCCGAAGGGAAAAAGAGGATTTTTTAATCCGTTTTGAGAATGACGGACATCTGATCTCTCCCGAGCATAGGAAGCGGATTTTCGAACCGTTTTTCAGGCTTCCCGAAACTGTTAAGGAACACGGTAGTGGAATTGGCTTGTCTCTGGCTTATTCTCTGACCGAATTGCACCACGGGACATTGTTTATGGACGAAAAGGAAAAAATGACCAATGTATTTGTGTTACGACTTCCTCTTCATCAGGATATGGAGCCCGACTTTGTAAAGGAAGAGGTTGATGCCGTAATCAAATCAGATGACGAGAGTGTTAGTTTTATAGGGGAAGAGAGAAAAAATGCACGTATAGTTATTGCTGAAGACAATCGAGAATTATCAGACTTTCTGTATAGTGAACTGTCGGAAGAATACAATGTACAGATGGCTGAAAATGGAGAACGGGCATGGGAGATGATATCTGAAAAAGAGGTGCATCTGGTGGTTAGTGATGTGATGATGCCTGTGCTCGACGGCATAGCACTGTGTCAACGTATAAAAAACGATGTGAAAACCAGCCATATTCCGGTGATATTGCTCACGGCAAAAAGTGCTCTGAATGCCAAAATCGAGGGACTGGAATCGGGTGCCGATGCTTATATTCCGAAACCTTTTTCTATGGGACATCTGAAGGTGCAGATTTCCAATCTCATCGAAAACAGAAAGCATATTTTGGGGCATTATTCCAGTTCGCCCCTGGCTCATATGAAATCCATGGTCGTTTCAGATAACGATAAAACCTTTTTTGGCAAATTGGACAAGGTAATCGACGACAACCTAGCAGATCCTGATCTCAGTGTCGATATATTGGCTGAATATATGCATATGAGCCGATCTACTTTATATCGGAAAATCAAGGATATATCGAAGTTATCTCCTAATGAACTCATCAATATGAGCCGGTTGAAAAAAGCGATTCAATTGCTCGAAAATAGTGATCTCAGGATGTATCAGATAGCCGAAAGAGTAGGCTATAAGTCGCAGACTAGTTTTGGTAGAAATTTTCAGAAGCACTTCGGAATGACTCCTACCGAATTCATGCAACAAAAAATAGAGGAAAAGGCTGCTGAAGACTGATGTAGATCGGTAAACAGGGAAAGTTAATAATAGATGCTTCCGGTAGTGATATACTCAGGGGATGTTTAGGTATTTATGGGTTTGAAGCGACACCTTCCACCTCGGGTTTTTCATTACAAAATCGACGATTTCCGGTACCATTTTTTCTCGTCTGCTCCACTCGGGTTGCAGGTAGAGTATGCAATCGGGGCTGACCTTTGCAGCCTGCTCTTCGGCAAAAGCAAAATCACTTCTGTTGTATATGATTACTTTGAGTTCGTCAGCCTTTTTATAGATGTCTCCTACAGGGAGTTTTATTTTCTTTGGAGACAGACATATCCAATCCCATTCCCCACTAAGCGGATAGGCTCCGGAGGTTTCTATATGTGTTTTGAGTCCTTTATTCCTCAATTTAGAAGTCAGAGGTTGCATATTCCAAGTCAGAGGTTCTCCTCCAGTAATCACTATAGTGTCTGAGTATTTTACTGCATTGTCTACAATCCGCTCTACAGCGGTAGGCGGGTGCGTCTCTGCATTCCAACTCTCTTTTACATCACACCAGTGGCAGCCTACGTCACAACCTCCTACGCGAATAAAATACGCAGCTGTACCCTTGTGATATCCCTCACCTTGAATGGTGTAGAACTCTTCCATCAGAGGGAGCATTTCTCCCCGATCGACCAATCTTAAAACATCTTCTCTATTCATGAGGCAAAGATACGATAAGAAGTTTGGAGTTGGTTAGTTTGTTGTTTATTGTTTGTCAAAGTTTGTGGTTTGTGGTTGGCTTTGCATAATAACCAAATAACCTAATAACTTATTAACCCATTACCCTCCCTAAATAGTCGATTAGTTCTTAACTAGTCGTGTTTACTTTTTTGTTTCTCCACAGGATATTCGCTCATTGCTATTCCTGAAAATTAACTTATTTTTATACCAAAACATACTTCGATGAGTAAGGAAGAAACTTTTTTAGATACAATTACTACGGGATATACCACCAAAGGAGAAGCTGTTGTTCTGGGAGCTGCAATGTTAGACGGGGTGGCGGTAAAAGATGCTTTGGTGAGATTACCCCTTAAAATGTTTAACCGCCACGGACTGATCTCGGGGGCTACGGGAACGGGGAAGACCAAAACCCTGCAGATTTTGTCAGAACAACTCTCACAAAAGGGTATTCCGGTATTACAGATGGATATCAAAGGAGATCTCAGCGGTATCGCACAAGCCGGAGAAGCCTCCGATTTTATTATAGAACGACACGAGAAAATAGGAGTGCCCTACGAACCTCAAGGAAGTCCGGTAGAGTTGATGACTATCTCAGACGAACAGGGAGTGAGATTAAGGGCAACTATATCGGAGTTCGGACCGGTGTTGTTGTCGCGTATACTGGAGCTCAACGACACTCAGGCAGGAGTACTCGCCGTTGTATTTAAGTATTGTGACGATCGTAAACTACCCTTGTTAGATATAAAAGACCTCCGCAAGACGTTGCAGTATATAACAGAGGAAGGTAAAGAGGAGATAAGTCGAGAATACGGCAGTATATCTACAGCTTCAACAGGAGCTATATTGCGCAAGCTGGTGGCATTGGAACAACAGGGAGCGGAAATGTTTTTTGGAGAGCGCTCGTTTGAAATAGACGATTTGATGAGGGTAGACGACAAGGGTAGGGGCTATGTGAATATTATCCGGCTTACCGATATTCAAGACCGGCCAAAGCTCTTTTCGACCTTTATGCTGAGCCTCCTGGCAGAAATGTACAATACACTGCCCGAGCAGGGCGATGCCGATCGTCCGAAGCTGGTAGTGTTTATCGATGAGGCTCATCTTATATTTGACGAAGCCAGTAAAGCATTGCTCGATCAGATAGAGAGTATAGTGAAGTTGATCCGCTCTAAAGGAGTAGGATTGTACTTTTGTACCCAGCTCCCTACCGATGTTCCGGATGCGGTGTTGTCGCAACTCGGACTCAAAGTGCAGCACGCCTTTCGAGCCTTTACCGCCAAAGACAGGAAGGCGATTAAGCTCACCGCCGAAAATTATCCCTTGAGCGAATATTACAATACTGCCGAACTGCTCACCAGTTTGGGTACAGGAGAGGCATTGGTCACCGCACTCGATGAGAAAGGAAGACCTACACCCTTGGCGGCAACCTTGCTCAGAGCACCTATGAGTAGAATGGATGTGCTTAGTGATGAGGAGATAACAGCATTGATAGCAAACTCGGGACTGGTGAAAAAATA
The DNA here is from genome assembly GCA_029266035.1 of Sinomicrobium sp. GTDB lineage: Bacteria > Bacteroidota > Bacteroidia > Flavobacteriales > Flavobacteriaceae > Sinomicrobium. Next base: position 300,848 of record JAJUFH010000001.1, on the reverse strand, counting down.
CGAGGAACTCATAGACCGGGAGAGTGCCTATGAAATTCTAAATGAGAAAATTGAGACCGCAACATCTGAAGAAGCTCGTGAAAAAGCCAAAACAGATAGAAAGAAAAACTCAGGAAGAAGCAGTACGCGAATGAATCCTATTGTGAAAGTGCTTACCAGTGCTACCTTTATTAGAGGGGTGTTTGGAGTGCTGAACAAGCTCACCAAAAAGTAAAGCAAATCGAGGTTTTCTTATCAAATGAATGGTTTCGATCTAAAGAAATTACCGGTTAATAAGGATGTTGAAACTACAAGGATTTTAAAAAAATTAGTTTCCGCACATAAAGCATTGGCTGAATTAAAAGGAGTTGCTCAATAATTTGTTTAATTGACTAAGAAATATTGCTCAGTTTAGCGAGGTAGTCGAAATGTGGTCCCTCTAACAGTAACTCACAATGTAGTCCGTTGGCAATAGCAGCATTTTGCAGGGTGTTGTAATCGCAAAAAAGCCAGGGAAAAGAAGGGCCTTGAACATCCTTATACCGCATCCGGAATTCGAGTTCGCCGTAATAAGTGTCAAGTGAAGGGATCCATTTTCCACCGTCTTCATCTTCGTCAAACATATAGAGGATATCGGAGGAGTCTAACAGTATCTGTCCGTCGGGTTTCAACAGGCTTTTCAGGTGTTGTAGAAAGGGACCGATGCGGTTGAGTTTTCCGCATAACCCAAGTCCGTTCATCAGTAACAGTATCGTGTCGAATCCAGTTTCGGTATATTTCATAAGGTGGGTGTGGACGGTTTTGGTCAGTCCCCTTTTTCGGCATATTTCTACTGCTCCGAGAGAGTTGTCTATGGCGGTGACCTCTAATCGTTTTTGCTCTTGCAGATACAAGGCGTGACTCCCGGCTCCGCAGCCTATATCCAATACCTTTCCACGAGCCATCATAAGGGCTACCTGCTCTATTTCGGGCATTTCCTCATAGCTTCGGAAAAGGTAGGGAACAGGAAGTATATCTTCTTCCGAAATAGAGGTTTCCGTGATGATGTCTTCGGTGTAATTTCCGGAGTGGTAATCGCGAATAGCCATCCCGATGATGTCGGGAGTAGGATCTGTTTTAGATGCAGTATTCATTTTTTTCAGTCTTAGTGTGTAGTGTAGGTGTATTTTCTTACTTTTGTATTATGAAAGAAGAGTTGGAACACTTACCGCAACTGGCCAAAGATAAGCATAAGGAAAACAAGAAGTACTTTGCTAAACTCAGAAAAAAACCGCCTAAAAACCTCGACTATGTAATGCAGGAATTACACGATGAGGTTTTTAGTGAAGTAGACTGTCTGAAGTGTGCAAATTGCTGTAAAACTAGGGGTCCATTGTTTACCGATGCTGATATAGAGCGGATTGCCCGACATCTGAAACTAAAACCTCAACAGTTTATAGAGCGCTATTTGCGCATAGATGAAGACAAAGATTATGTGCTGCAAAGCCTTCCCTGTACTTTTTTGGATGCCGATAATTACTGTCTGATCTACGATGTACGCCCAAAGGCTTGTAGGGAATATCCGCATACCGACCGGAAAAAATTTCATCAGATAGCTAATATCACCCTGAAAAATACAGCCATCTGTCCCGCTGCCTATCGGGTGGTTGAGGCGATGAAGAAGAGGTTGGGGTAAGTGAGATGGAAAAGATTGATAAACATATCATTGTCGAAATCAAAGAGATTATTCTACGCAGCCGATATCGATCTGCTCGATTGGTAAATAAGGAGTTGGTGTCATTGTATTTTAATATTGGCAAGAAGATTAATACTACTGCAAAAAAAGAAGCTTGGGGGAGTAAGGTACTGGAAAAAATTTCTGAAGAACTGCAAAATGAACTGCCCGGGTTACGAGGGTTTTCGAGTGGTAATCTTAAGAAAATGAGAGTGTTTTCTGGTTTTTGGATAGAGCATTTAAAAATTGGTTCGGCAATGCCAAACGAAATTGTTTTAAGTCATGGGGCAATTGGCTCGGCGCTGCCGAACCAATTACCTGACAATTTTGCAAAGGTGTTTTTTTCGATTGGTTTTACTCATCATTTCAGCATTGCTTCTAAATGTGATACATTCGATGAGGCTTGGTTTTATCTGCAAAAAACAATTGTTGAACTTTGGGACTACCGGCATTTGGAGAAACAGATAAAAACTAAACTTTTTCAACGACAGGGTACTTTACCAAATAATTTTTCAACTACTTTACCTAAAGACTATACAGAAAAGGCTCTGCAAACCTTTAGGGATGAATACCTGCTTGATTTTATCAACATTGAAGCTTCGGATGAGGGAGACGAAAGGGTGCTTGAAAATGGAATTGTTCGCAATATCAAGAAATTTATTTTGTCTATGGGCAGCGATTTTGCTTTTATGGGCAATCAGTACAGATTGATGGTCGAGGGGCAGGAATTTTTTATAGACTTATTGTTTTACAACAGAAAACTACAATGTTTAGTAGCATTTGAATTGAAAAAAGGCAGGTTTAAACCTGAATATCTCGGGAAAATGAATTTTTATCTTTCCGTATTGGATGATACTGTAAAACAAGAACATGAAAAACCATCGGTAGGTATTGTTTTATGTAAGGGGAAAAACGACAAAATAGTGGAATATAGTTTCAGGGATTTTAACAAAGCTATGGGAGTTGCAACGTATAAAACCAGTGACGAATTGCCAGAACAATTTAAGGAAGCTTTGCCTGATTCTGAGAGCTTAAAAAAATTATTAGATTAGCCTATATTTCACCATCAAAATTCCGGTTACCTCCTACAGAAACTCCTAAACAATTATAAGGTAATCAGTTTTTTTTGATATATTGTGAGGGATTAATCGACCATTAAAAACTGTATTCATTTATGGCAGAGCAGAATGATAGTGTAAACCGGCTGCATCACCGATTGGAATTACTTTTAAAAAGGCAGGATGATTTTGCCAGAGAAATAAATGCACTGAGAGAGGAAATAAGTCTGCTGAAAGCTCAACAGGAGGTTGAGGTACCTGAAAGACAGGTGACACAAGACAGTAGTGCAGCCCTCCCAGAGCCTGAGCTAGCAAAACAAACTGTGCAGCATACCGACAAACAGCAAGTGGAAAAGCCCGTGAAACCACAGTCGAAAGTCATGGCTCGGCAAGCTCCTAAGGAAAAATCGGATCTGGAGAAGTTTATAGGAGAAAACCTCATCAATAAGATAGGGATAGCGATTACGGTAATCGGGGTCGCCATCGGTGCAAAATACGCCATCGATCACGAATTGGTGAGTCCACTTACCCGAATTGTCCTAGGCTATCTCGCTGGGATTGGACTTCTCGGCTTTGCGATAAAGTTGAAAAAGAACTACGAGAATTTTAGCGCCGTGCTGTTGAGTGGCGCTATGGCCATACTGTATTTTATCACCTTTGCCGCCTATAGTTTTTACGATCTAATTCCTCGACTTCCGGCCTTTGCTCTAATGCTGGTCTTTACCGTTTTTACAGTAATGGCAGCCATACACTACGGCAGACAAGTCATAGCTCATATCGGACTGGTAGGAGCCTATGCGGTTCCTTTTTTGCTCAGTGAATCTTCGGGCCAGGTATCGGTGCTGTTTTCTTATATGACGGTTATCAATGCTGGTATTCTGGTAATTGCGTTTAAAAAATACTGGAAAGCCTTGTGTTATACCTCTTTTGTGTTTACATGGCTTATATATTTTGCTTGGTATGTGACCGATTACAATGTGGACGAATACTTTGTACTGGCGCTGAGCTTTCTGTCGATATTCTTCCTTACGTTTTATCTTATGCTTCTCGCAAATAGGTTGTTTAAACGCGAAAAAACAGTTAACGATGATATACTGTTGCTCCTTGCCAATACTTTTATTTTTTACGGAATAGGATATGCCATTTTCAACAGTCATGCCACAGGTAAACAGCTGTTGGGCTTGTTTACACTGTTTAATGCTGTGCTCCATTTTGTAGTAAGTGTTGTCATTTACCGCAAGAAATTGACCAATAACAGCCTGTTTTATGTTGTTTCAGGATTAGTTTTGGTCTTTATCACCCTGGCCATACCGGTACAATTGGATGGTAATTGGGTAACCCTGCTATGGGCAGCTGAGGCGGCCTTGTTGTTTTGGATAGGAAGAACCAAGAATGTGGCCATCTACGAAAAATTATCATATCCATTGATGCTGCTGGCATTTTTCAGTATCATTCAAGATTGGAGTGAGTTTTACTATGTGTATTATGAATATTCCACAGGGGTAAAGGGAAGTACCCCTTTGTTTAATATTCTCTTTCTGAGTTCTATGTTGTTTGTAGCTGCCTTTGCATTTATGACTTATGTAAATAGTAAGTACAGTTATCTGTCTTCCTCAGGAAAGGGACTGCTTAAAATTGTATCCTTCCTCATCCCTGCCATAATGCTGACCACCCTGTACTTTGCCTTCCGGCTGGAAATTGCTGATTACTGGGCACAGCGCTATGCCTATTCATCAATTTCGGTGACCACCGATAGTCCGTCTCCTCTAATGTATTGGGATAGTGATCTGAAGTATTTTAAAAGTATTTGGATCATTAATTATTCTCTGTTTTTCTTTGCCGTGCTCGCCTTGGTAAATTACAGCAAAATAAAAAATCGCTTGTTGGGTTTTATCAATCTCGGCTTTATAATTGTTACAATGCTGGTTTTCCTGACTCAGGGACTTTACGTTTTGAGTGAATTAAGGGAAAGTTACCTAGATCAGAGCTTGTCGGAATACTACGAGAGAGGGGCGTTTAATATCGCTATACGTTATATTTCACTGATTTTTGCTGCTCTTGCAATTGTAATTGCCTATCGCTGTATTCGTATGGAGTTTAAGAGTAGAGGACTCAGAATAGCTTTCGATCTCTTGATGCACATTGCCCTATTGTGGATGGCCAGTAGCGAAGTAATACACTGGATGGATATGGCGGGTACCGAGCATTCGTACAGGTTTGGTTTGAGTATATTGTGGGGAGTTTATTCTTTTTTTCTCATCGCTTTTGGAATGTGGAAAAAGAAAAAGTACTTGCGTGTGGCAGGTATCGTATTGTTTGGAGTAGCCTTGCTCAAATTGTTTGTCTACGATATTTCGGCACTGAATACCATAGCAAAAACAATCGCTTTTGTATTGTTGGGAGTACTGCTACTGGTCATTTCGTTTTTGTATAACAAGTACAAGCATATTATATCCGATGATAAGAATAATTAAAATATGTTGCGCCCTGTATTTGTCATTTGGCAGTTTTATTGCCTACGGACAAATGGAGCGATACGACTACAAACGCGAACTAAAGGGAATCTCAGAACAATGGCATGAGATTGTGATTCCCGACGAGCTGTTTGGGAGGCTGTCTGACAATATGAACGATCTCAGAATTTACGGTATAACAAAGACCGGCGATACCATAGAGGCTCCCTATTTGTTGCGGTCGACTGACGGAAAAAAATCGGTGAAGAAAATAAGTTTCAAGCAACTCAATACTTCCAGAGACAACAAGGGCTACTACTTTAGCTTTGAAGTGCCAGACACGGAGACCGTCAATCGTATAACATTGGATTTTAAACAACAAAATTTCGATTGGCAACTTAAGCTCGAGGGGAGTCATGACCAAAACCATTGGTTTACCGTTGTAGAAGACTACCGCATCCTTTCCATACGAAATGAAACTGTCAATTTCAAATCTACAAACCTAGTTTTCCCGGAATCGAAATACCGCTATTTTCGGGTGTTTGTAAATAGTGAAGAACGACCTGATCTTCTAGAGGCGAGCATAGAGCGCTTTGAGACGACTAAGGGCGTTTTTAAAGATTACCTCCCTCAAAAAACAGAGGTAAGTGTAGACAAGACCTCCGGGCAAACTGCAATCGATATCGATTTGCCACTTCCAGTACCGGTGAGCCGATTGATGGTTGATGTAGCGGATCAATTTGATTATTACAGGCCTTTGACGGTGAAGTATTTAGCCGATAGCGTTAAAACCGAACAAGGATGGAGATATCAGTACCACACACTGACTTCGGGAACACTCAACTCTGTAGACAATGGCGTATTTACCTTTAACAGTACTGTCCTTAACAGACTGAAAGTACTTATCGACAATCGCGATAATCAGCCCTTGCATATAGAGGGTGTGAGGTTAAGTGGCTACAAACACAAACTTTTGGCTAGGTTTACGGAACCAGCTACATACTATTTGACTTACGGCAGTACATCCGCAATGAGTACGAATTACGATATCAGACATTTTACAGATAGAATACCCGAAAACCTAATACCGCTGGAAGTAAAGGAAGAAGTAGCCATAGCAAAAACAAGTGTAGAAAAACCGTCGCCAATTTTTGAAAATAAGATGTGGCTGTGGGCGATTATGTTGCTTATCATCATTACCCTGGGATGGTTTTCCTTGAAGATGATGAAGTTGGGTAATAAGGGTCCAAAAGAATAGTCCAACCCCTGCCTTAGTGAGGATAAGGGTTTTTAAAGTATCTCTGCAACCTTGGCGTTTACAAACTCCAGGAATTCTTCGTCGGCTTTGGTAAACGGATCGGGGGTATGGGAGTCGATATCGATCTGGCCGATGTTTTCTCCATTGACAAATAGGGGAATTACGATTTCCGCTTTTACGTGAATACTGCAGGCTATATAGTTGTTCTGAGCTTTGACATCGGGAACTACAAAGTTTTTATTGGAAACTGCTACCTGTCCGCATATCCCCTTTCCGAAAGGAATTGTCGTGTGATCGGTAGGTTCGCCGGCAAAGGCTTTCAACTTCAGTTCGTTTTTGTCTCCGTTTTTAAAGTAAAAACCCACCCAGTCATAGTAAGAGATGTGTTCTTTCAATAGTTCACAAAGCTCAGTGAGACGGCTCTCTACCGAAGTGTCTTTGTGAAGTATGCTTTCTACCTGGACCTCCAGTTCTTTAAAATTCATAGCAAGCGATTTTGAAGGCAAATTTAGGGAATAAACCGATAGTTTGTGGTATAAAAACAAAGCTGCCTGCCTAAAGTGATCAATATCCAAACTGTTAACAAATCTGAAAAATTCAGGGCAGTAGAGAATATTTATTATTTTTGTGTACTTATGAAAAAGGCTATTTTTAAAATAACATCCTTTTTGCTAGCCATTCTAGTGCTCTTTTCCACGGTCTCTCTTACGGTGGAAAAGCATTTTTGTGGAAATTTTTTAGTAGATACAGCCCTGTTTTCTGTGGCAGATAGTTGTGGTATGTCTGTAGAGCTGGAACAAAGTGTAAAAAAATAGTATGCCGACGGTATGGACTGTTCGGTGACCAAAACGCCTTGTTGTTCTGACGAAACTGCTCTGATCGAAGGACAAGATACCCTACAAACAGTTGTAAGCCTGGAATTACAGCCTCAGTTGCTGTTTGTACAGTCTTTTGTTTACACCTATCTCAATCTTTTTGAAAACCTGGAAGAACAGGTGGTTTCCTTTTGGGAGTACACTCCCCCACCAGTCGTACGGGATATTCAGGTTTTGTACGATACTTTTCTCATATAGTTTTTAGTGATTGTAGTTCCGTAACCGCCGAGGTTATGGTGTGGAAGAGGTAGGCTCTGCTATTACCGCTTCACGGTTCATTGTAATATCACTAAAAACAATATTCGATGCTAAATGCCATTATTCGTTATTTTTTGAACAACAGGCTGCTTGCTGTTCTCTTGCTCCTGCTATTTGTAGGTTGGGGTTTGGTTAGCTCACCTTTCAACTGGAATATCGGTTTTCTACCACGTGATCCGGTTCCGGTAGATGCCATTCCAGACATAGGAGAAAATCAGCAAATTGTATTTACCAATTGGCCGGGTAGGTCGCCACAGGATGTGGAAGATCAGATTAGCTATCCTTTGACAAGCAGTTTGCTCGGAGTTCCAGGGGTGAAATCGGTGAGGAGTTCTTCTATGTTCGGATTTTCCAGTATCTATATCATCTTTGAAGAAGATGTAGAGTTTTACTGGTCGCGATCCAGGATATTGGAAAAACTCAACTCGCTGTCACCCGGACTTCTTCCCGAAGGTGTACAGCCTACATTGGGCCCCGATGCTACTGGATTGGGGCAGGTGTTCTGGTACACCTTAGAAGGTCGAGATTCACTGGGAAATGTAACCGGAGGATGGGATCTGCACGAACTGCGTACCACACAAGATTTTTATGTGAAATACGGTCTTAGTGCCGTTCCCGGAGTGTCGGAAGTAGCGTCTATAGGGGGGTATGTGCAGGAATACCAGGTGGATGTAAATCCCGATGCCCTTAAAGCCTACAATATCGGTATCGATAAGGTGATGACAGCGGTAAAGAACTCAAACCGAGATACAGGAGCTAAAACCATAGAGGTAAATCAGGTTGAATATCTGGTTAGAGGTCTGGGATATATCAAATCGATTAAAGATCTGGAAGAAACAGTAGTGGCGGTAAATGCCAACAAGCCTATACTGATACGCGATATAGGGAAGGTGACCCTTGGCCCTGCAACGCGCCGCGGATTGCTCGATAAGGAAGGAGCTGAGGTAGTAGGGGGTGTGGTCACGGCACGTTACGGATCTAATCCCCTCGAAGTTATCGATGCGGTGAAGCACAAAATAGATGAAATAGCTCGCGGACTTCCGGTGAAAACTTTGGAAGATGGTACAGAAAGCAAGCTTACTATTGTTCCCTTCTACGATCGTACACAGCTCATACACGAAACCATAGGAACACTAGAAAGCGCCCTGTCGCACGAAATCCTCATCAGCATTATAGTCGTAGTAGTACTCCTGCTCAATCTTAGAGCTTCTATACTGATATCCAGTTTGCTGCCGGTAGCAGTGCTGATGACATTTATAGTGATGCGATATGCCGGAGTAGATGCCAATGTGGTCGCTTTGTCGGGTATTGCCATCGCCATCGGAGTTATGGTAGATATAGGGATAGTGTTTGTAGAAAATACAATCCGACACCTAAAACTTGAAGAGAACAAGGGAGCAAAGGGAAAAGAGTTGGTCGATATTATTTACCGTGCAACCACAGAGGTGAGTCCTGCCATTACCACAGCGCTCGCTACTACTGTGGTGAGTTTTCTTCCGGTGTTTTTTATGGAACAGGCTGAGGGAAAACTATTTCGCCCTCTTGCTTTTACCAAGACCTTTGCACTTCTAGCCTCTTTTGTACTCGGAATTGTTGTTTTGCCTAGCCTGTCTTATTTTATTTTTTCCATAGGGTCAAAGAAAAAACAACTCAACTGGCTGTGGAATACAGCTCTCTTCGTCGGCGGAATTGTATTGTCTGTGGTTTTTGAGATGTGGTTGCCGCTTGCTTTGTCACTGGTAGGTCTCGTCCAATTGCTCAAGCCCAGAAGTCCTCATTTTCTAGCGAAGTATGCCTCTAGAATTACCTTGTTTGTGATACTGGCAGCCAGCTTGTTTTTACTCGCACAAGAATGGATGCCCTTAGGTCATCAGAACAAGCTGTTTAACAATAGTATTTTTGTCGTTTTCTTGTTGGCTTTAATTCTTATAGCCTTACTAGCGGTGGTGCGGTATTACGAGCCTGTATTAAAATGGTGCCTTGCCCATAAGGGGAAGTTTTTACTCTTACCTCTGTTTACCATCTTTTTTGGAGTGATGGTATGGATAGGTTTCCCAAAACTTTTTGGTGTGGTGGCTAAGGGAGGAGATGCCATAGGGTGGAATATACGTACAACTTCGCTCTGGAGTGGTCTCACCCATGTGTTTCCAGGAACGGGCAAAGAGTTTATGCCCTCTCTCGATGAGGGGAGCTTTCTCTTAATGCCTACTTCTATGCCGCACTCAGGTATGGAAGAAAACAAACGAGTGATACAACAACTGGATATGGCGGTAGCCGAAATACCTGAGGTAGCCACGGTAGTCGGTAAATTGGGAAGGGCGGAAAGTGCCCTCGACCCAGCACCTGTGTCTATGTACGAAAACATCATAAACTACAAACCGGAATACAGTAGAGACAGCAGCGGAAAGCAAGCGTCTTATAAAACCGATAGAGATGGGCGTTTTATTTTGAAATCAGGAGATACGCTTACGAATGATGAGGTGTTGGAAAAGGGATTTTCTGCTCGCGATTTGATAAAAGACGAAGACGGCAGTTATTTTCGAAACTGGCGAAGTTGGGTGCAATCGCCCGATGATATATGGGATGAGATTGTAAGGCTTACCCGAATTCCGGGAGTGACCTCTGCCCCTCGATTACAACCTATAGAAACCCGTTTGGTGATGTTGCAAACAGGAATGCGTGCCCCAATGGGAATCAAGGTTTACGGCCCTGATCTCGAAACCATACAAGATTTTGGTATCAAACTCGAAAGCTTGCTCAAGCAGGTGCCTTCGGTAAAATCGGAGACTGTTTTTGCCGATCGCATTGTGGGTAAACCTTATTTGCAGCTACATATAGATCGCAGTGCCATAGCGCGTTATGGATTGAGTGTGGAGCAGTTACAACAGCTTATAGAGACAGCCATAGGTGGTGTACAGCTAACTACTACGGTTGAAGGGAGAGAACGCTTTCCGGTACGGGTGCGCTATCCGAGAGAACTCCGTGATAGCCCGGAAAAAATAGCTAAAATATTGGTGCCGACGCCTTTGGGGACTCAAATACCTCTCGGAGAACTGACCCGTATAAGTTATGTTCGCGGTCCGCAGATGATAAAAAGTGAAGATACTTTTCTCACAGGCTATGTTCTTTTCGACAAAAAGGAAAATTATGCCGAGGTGGATGTGGTAGACCACGCCCGCCGATTTATCGATGAGAAGATTGCTTCCGGCGAATTACAGCTGCCCAAAGGAGTGACTTACAAGTTTTCTGGAAATTACGAAAATGAACTGCGAGCCGCTAAACGGCTGTCGATAGTGATTCCTCTGAGCCTGATGCTGATTTTTTTATTACTGTATTTCCAATTTCGCACGGTCATTGCCTCTGCCATACATTTTTCCGGGGTGTTTGTCGCTTTTGCCGGTGGGTTTATGATGCTGTGGCTGTACGGGCAAGACTGGTTTATGAATTTTGCTGTGATGGGAGTCAATATGCGCGACCTCTTTCAGATGCATACCGTAAACCTCAGTGTGGCTGTTTGGGTGGGATTTATCGCCCTCTTCGGAATCGCTACAGACGATGGGGTGATTATGGGTACCTATATTCATCAGGTCTTTGAAGAAAAAAAGCCCACTACCGTTTTAGAAGTGAGGAAAGCTGTACTGGAAGCTGGACTTAAAAGGGTGCGTCCGGCGATGATGACTACCGCGGTTACTATTATCGCCTTACTTCCGGTGCTGACTTCTACCGGTAAGGGATCGGATATTATGGTGCCTATGGCGATACCTGTTGTGGGAGGGATGTTTGTACAGATTATGACCATATTTGTCGTTCCTGTACTTCAGGCGTATTGGAGGGAAACAGCTGTGAAAAAGAGCGAGACTAAAAACAGACCAAAAGAAATCTTATAGCTATGAGGAACACAATTTACATTATAAGTTTAGCACTGCTGCCCTTTGTAGCCAATACACAAACCCTTGACCACTATTTGCAGGAAGCTGCACAGAACAACCCGGAAGTGAAAGCTTCTTACGCTCGCTTTGAAGCAGCGATGCAAAAAGCGCCACAACTGAGCAGTTTGCCAGACCCTACACTGAGCATAAGCGCTTTCGGAAAGATGATTGAAACCCGCCTTGGAAGGCAGGAAGCAAAATTCTCACTCATGCAGATGTTCCCTTGGTTTGGCACATTGAAGGCTAAAAAAAATGCTGCAACCCTAATGGCAGAGGCGAGTTTTCAGCAATATTTAGACACCCGGGAAGCACTTTTTGTAGAGGTGAAAACGGTATATGCCGAAATGTATGAGCTTCAGGCAACCATAGCTGTTGAAGAAGAAAACTTGCTCGTACTCAATAGCTTTCGAAAATTGGCTCTGTCGAGATTTAGCAATGGAGAGGCTGCCATGGTAGATGTGGTGATGGTAGATATGAAAAGGAGTGATGCCGAGACAGAGATTGCCCTACTCAAGGATAAAAGAGCAGCGCTTACATACCGCTTCAAGGCGCTGTTGAATACAAATTACGACAGTGAAGTAGTCTTCCCTAAAACGCTCCCTACCTTGCCCGAAGAAGAAGAGATAGAGCTGAGAAATACCGAGAAAGACAGCCTTTTTGTAGCTCATCCTAAAATGCAGCAACTAGACAGACAGATAGCTTCTTACGAGGCAGGGCGAAAAGCTGCTGTTAAACAAGGAATGCCTATGCTCGGACTAGGGGTAGATTATTCCATCATCAGCAAACAGACAGAAATGAATCCGAAAAACAACGGGCAGGATGTGATTATGCCCATGCTGTCGGTGAGTTTGCCGATTTTCAGGAAGCAGCATAAGGCCAGAGTGAAAGAGGTAGATTTTCTCTCTGAGGCAGTAAGGCAAGAAAGTGTTGCAGTTAGAAACCAATTGAGGTCTGATTACGAAATGGCGCGTTACGATATCAAGAAAGCACAACAGCGCATAAGTCTGTATGAGAAACAACTGGAAAGCACAGCACAAGCCATTAAATTATTGTTGACAGCCTATGGGAATTCAAAATCCGGGATAGAGGAGGTATTGCGGATGCAACAGGAGAAATTGTTGTATCAAATGGCAAAAATCACAGCGGAAAGAGACCGTTTTGTAGCACAGGCAAAAAAAGATTATTTAAGCCCTCATCACCCCGTAGAGACGCAGGATCCTGAGTCTCAATATCCAAAAAAGGATTCAAAAAAGGAGGAATAAACGGGTTTACTCGAAACAGATTTAAAAAAGAGAGAAGAATGAAAGCAAAAAACAAAAATATCTGGATAATGGCGGGAATCCTGCTGTTAGGCTTCCTACTGGGATGGTTGGTTTTTGGAGGAAGTAAGGAGATACAGCATAATCATACAGGCGAAAAAGAAGGTAGTGCTGCCCAGACTTGGACCTGCTCTATGCACCCTCAAATCAAGCAGAGTGAAGCCGGAAAATGCCCTATTTGCGGCATGGATCTCATTCCGCTGGGGAGTGATACTTCTGAAGGAGACCCCGATGCGGTTGTCATGAGTGAAAACGCGAGAAAACTGGCCAATGTGCAAACGATGATAGTGGGGAGGGAGGCAGTAGAAAAAACACTTCGACTCAATGGAAAGCTCGTTCCCGACGAACGAAAAATCTATGCACAAACCACCCATGTGCCAGGGCGAATAGAGAAACTCAATGTCAATTTTACGGGTGAAAGAATAAAAAAGGGACAAACCCTGGCAGTGGTGTATTCGCCAGAATTGGTTACCGCTCAGGAGGAGTTGTTGCAGGCCTATGCCATCCGGAATGCGCAGCCTGAGCTTTTTGAAGCAGCAAAACAAAAGCTTCGAAATTGGAAGATTGGAGCCTCGCAAATAGAAAGAGTACTAAAAGAAAAATCTCCTTTACAGCGTTTTCCTATCCGAGCTGATGTAGATGGAGTGGTAACCGAACGCAAGATTGAACTCGGGGATTATGTAGAGCGAGGGACAGCTCTCTACGAAATTGCTGATCTTTCGGCTATGTGGGTGCTTTTTGATATTTACGAAAGTGAAATGACTTGGATAAAAGAAGGAAGTCCTATAAAGTATACCTTGGCATCGCTGCCGGGAGAAACCTTTGAAGGGGAGGTGACTTTTATAGACCCCTTAATCGACGCGCAAACCAGGGTGGCAACTGCACGCGTAGAAGTATCTAATAAATACAGAAGATTGAAACCAGGGATGTTTGCCTCGGGAGAAATACAGTCGGGAGGGGAAGCTGTAGCTGATCGTGCTATTACCATTCCTAAAAGTGCTGTGTTGTGGACAGGAGAGCGTTCTGTAGTCTATACCAAGGAAATGTCATCTAAACAGCCGTCGTTTAAAATGAGGGAAGTGGTTCTCGGTCCATCTCTCGGAGGGGCTTATGTGGTGAAAAAAGGATTGGAAGAGGGAGATGAAATCGTGGTTAATGGCACCTTTACCGTAGATGCTGCAGCGCAGTTGGCAGGAAAACCCAGTATGATGAATCCTGACCAAACAGATACCAGCACACTCAGCTTGGAGAAGATGGAAATTTCTCCTGAAGAGAAGCACACTGCAGAGCAGCTAACACTGGCATATCTCAAATTGAAAGACGCCCTTGTAGGTAGCGATATGCCGGCAGCTAGAACAGCGGTTGAGAATATCAGCGCTGTACTAAATGGGGTCGATATGACATTGTTTAAAGAAGAATCTCTGCAGTATTGGAAGGATTTCCGAGAGGAGATGACAACCTCCCTGGAGCACATGCAGACGGAAGATTTGGAGGAGTTGCGCAGTTCTTTCAAACTGCTGTCTGAAAGTGTGATAGGAATGACTCGTGTATTCGGACCGTTTTCCGTAACTTTATACGTTCAACACTGCCCTATGGCAGATGCTGATAAAGGAGCAGACTGGCTGAGTATGTCTCCTGAAATACGCAATCCGTACTTCGGAGATACTATGCTGAAATGCGGGGAAATTACAGCCGAAATTAAATAATTATAACAGGTTAAAAATTAGATAAAGATGAAAAACAAATTGATTATTGCCGCATTGGCATTGTCTATAGCTACGGTGTATTCTTGTAAGTCGGATAAAAAGGCGCAAGGGGAAGGAGGTGAGCAGCTCACAGAGCAACAGCAAACCGATCAGCTGCAGGGAAGTGTGACATTTAAAGATGAGAAAACCGGAACGGTGTACAATTACTATATCGGTGTAAAAGAGGCCTTAGTAAAAACGGATGCAGGAAAAGCGCAGAAAGAGGCGAAGATGCTGATTGCTGCGCTATCTGAACTCGACAATGCCGACAAGGCACTGCAGTTTGCCGGAGAAATAGAAGTTACCGACGATGTAGAGGTTCAGCGGAAGTCTTTTTTCGGACTGTCGGAAGAAATAACAAGCCTTGTTTCCGGACAAATTACCTCCGGGGCGATATACAAACAATACTGTCCCATGGCTTTTAACAACGAAGGGGCTTACTGGTTGTCGTCGGAAGAAGCAGTGCTGAATCCTTATTTTGGAGATAAAATGCTGAAATGTGGTACAGTTCAGGAAGTGCTGGAATAGTCGATAGAGGTATGCTACTCAGGGGAGTAAGTTTAAGTTTACTTGTATGAAGCTGTATATTAAAAATATGGTATGCGACCGTTGCAACATGGTGGTGCGCTCAGAATTGGAGAAACTGGGTGTTATTCCCGAATCTGTAGTGTTGGGGGTGGTACAACTCACCACCCCTATTACGGCAGAACAGAAATTGCAAATAGAAGCTGTACTCAGCCCGTACGGCTTTAGTTTGATAGACGATAAAAAAAGTAGACTGATAGAACGTATCAAGACTCTTGTGGTGAGTTTAGTACAGGAAAAAGATAGCACGGAAGCAAGGGTAAACCTATCCGACTATCTAAAAGAGCAGCTCCGTCACGACTATACCTATCTCAGCAATCTGTTTACGCAGGTGGAAGGCACTACTATAGAGCGGTATTATATAGCGCTTAAAATAGAAAAAGTGAAAGAACTTTTGGTGTATGACGAACTGTCGCTGAGTGAGATTGCATTTCGATTACACTATTCCAGTGTAGCTCATTTGAGTCGGCAATTTAAAAAGAGTACCGGGCTTACTCCCTCTCATTTTAGAAAGGTAGGCGAGCGAAGACGGAAATCTCTTGACAGTTTGTAAGTTGCTGCTTTTTAAGCTTGTAAAAGCATCTGCAAAACCTTTGTGAAAATCTGTAAATTGTATAATCCTTTTCCAAAATTGTATAACGAGTTCATGTTTATATAGCTGAACTTTGTAGGCTTAAAATACAGATAGATTACGATGAAACACACTTATAAAATAGGCGGCATGAGCTGTATGGGGTGTAAAGGCCATGTGGAGAAGGTATTGCAGAATGTAGATGGAGTTGTCAGGGTTGAGGTAGATTTAGATAGGGCAGAGGCTGTAGTGGAAATGGAAAAGCATATTCCCTTTAAAAAGTTTGAAAAGGCCTTTAAGACTGACGGTGGATATTACGGTATTGCACTTCCTGGGGAGGAAAATAAATTAAAGAAAGAGAAGGCTAAGGCTTCCGGTAGTGGGGTGTATTATTGTCCGATGCACTGTGAGGGAGATAAGACCTACGACAAAGCGGGCAGTTGCCCCGTGTGTGGGATGGATCTCGTTGCTGTAGAAGCGGGAGAAGTAACAGATGAAAATTACCACAGGTTGCTGAACAAGTTTAAAATAGCTGTAGCTTTTACTCTTCCTATATTTTTGATTGCCATGTCCGAAATGCTTCCGGGAGATCCTGTAGGGACCTTGTCTTTTGAGGGATATTTGCCCTCGGGACGGAGGGGTTGGAACTGGATACAGTTGGTGCTTTCTCTGCCGGTAGTATTCTATGCTGCCTGGATGTTTTTTGAACGGGCATATCGTTCTGTATTGACCCGTAATCTCAATATGTTTACCCTGATCGGACTGGGAGCTGGGGTGGCTTGGTTATTCAGTTTTGGAGGCTTGTTGTTTCCAGGAATCTTTCCGGAACAGTTTAAATCGGCTAGTGGGGCGGTTCATGTGTACTTCGAAGCGACCACTGTAATCCTTACCTTGGTGTTGCTCGGACAGTTGTTGGAAGCTCGAGCACATGGCAAGACTAATTCGGCAATTAGAGAACTGTTGAAGTTGGCGCCCAATACTGCTATTCGAATTGTAGATGGCAAGGAGCAGATGGTAGATTTGGACGATGTAAAGAAAGGCGATTTGCTCAAGGTGAAACCGGGTGAGAAGATTCCGGTAGATGGATTGATAAGGGAGGGCTGGAGTGTAGTAGACGAATCGATGATTAGCGGAGAGCCCGTGCCGGTAGATCGCAGGGAAGGAGACTCGGTGATGGCAGGAACTGTCAACGGTAACAGGAGTTTTGTAATGGAAGCTAAAAAAGTGGGTTCGGAGACACTGCTTTCTCAGATTGTAGAAATGGTTCATGCAGCTAGCAGGTCGAAAGCCCCCATCCAGAAATTGGTCGATAAGATTTCAGGATATTTTGTGCCTTTAGTAGTATTGATTTCGGCACTCACCTTTGTGGTATGGGCAGTGTACGGTCCTCAACCGTCTTATGTTTATGCCTTTGTCAATGCAATTGCAGTACTGATAATAGCCTGCCCTTGTGCATTGGGGCTGGCGACGCCTATGTCGGTTATGGTAGGTGTAGGTAGGGGCGCCCAATCGGGGGTGCTTATTAAAAATGCAGAGGCTCTGGAGCGCATGAATAAAATAGAAGTGGTGATTATCGATAAAACAGGTACAGTAACCGAAGGAAAGCCTTCTGTTGAAAAAATTGCCGCTGTTAATGGTTTTGACGAAGCCGAGCTACTGCAAAATCTCGTATCGATTAATCGTCACAGTGAACATCCTTTGGCGCAGGCGATGGTACAATATGCCCAAAAAAAACAGGTAGTGCCCAAACCGCTTACAGATTTTGAGGCCATTTCGGGAAAAGGGGTTGTCGCAAGAGATAGGGATGTTGTATTGGCTCTCGGTAACGACAAACTGATGCAGGAGGTTGGGGCAGAAATCTCTGGAGAGCTCAATGAAAAAGTAAAGAGTGAACAGCGACAGGGTAAAACCGTATCTTATCTGTCTGTCAACGGCAAAATTGTCGGTTTTGTGGTGGTGGTCGACAAATTGAAGGAAACCAGTAAAGAGGCCATAGCAAAATTACAAGCAGAAGGTATGGAGGTGATAATGCTTACCGGTGATAGTCAAGATACGGCTCGGGAGGTGAGTAAAATGCTTGGACTTAACGGGTTTAAGGCAGAGATGCTTCCTGAAGACAAACTCAAAGAGGTTGAACATTTGCAAAAGGCCGGAAAAAAGGTAGCTATGGCAGGTGATGGAATTAACGATGCCCCGGCCTTGGCCCAGGCCGATGTGGGTATAGCCATGGGGACAGGTACTGATGTAGCGATAGAGAGCGCGGGGATTACCTTGGTAAAAGGAGATCTAAACGGCATAAGTAAAGCCTATGTGCTGAGTAGTAAAGTGATGCGAAATATTAAAGAGAACCTTTGGTTTGCCCTCGGATATAATATGTTGGGAATTCCTATTGCTGCCGGCTTGCTGTATCCTGTATTCGGTCTTTTACTCTCTCCGATGATTGCGGCACTGGCCATGAGTTTTAGTTCGGTGTCTGTGATAGCCAATGCTCTTCGTTTGCGTATGGCAAAAATACAGGAATAAAAAAAGCCGCCCGAAGGCAGCTTTTTTACTGAAATTATGTTTTTTTACATCATTCCGGGCATTCCTCCTCCCATAGGGGGAGCTGCAGGAGTGTCTTCTTTGATGTCGGTAAGTGCACACTCGGTAGTGAGAATCATACCAGATACGGAAGCCGCATTTTCCAATGCGATACGGGTTACTTTCTTAGGATCGATGATACCGGCTTTAAACATGTCTACATAAGTTTCAGACTTGGCATCATAACCGAAAGCGTCTTTTCCTTCCAGTACTTTAGAAACAACTACCGAACCTTCACCTCCGGCGTTTTCGACGATGGTTCTCAACGGTGATTCGATAGCTCGAGCTACTATTTGTACTCCGGTTTCTTCATCTGAGTTGGCGGGTTTTACCTTGCTCAACACAGATTTTGCTCGTACTAGGGCAACACCACCACCAGCAACGATACCTTCTTCTACAGCGGCGCGTGTAGCGTGAAGCGCATCGTCTACGCGGTCTTTTTTCTCTTTCATTTCCACTTCAGAAGCGGCACCTACATACAATACGGCTACACCTCCAGCCAGTTTAGCGAGACGTTCCTGAAGTTTCTCTTTGTCGTAGTCTGAGGTTGTAGTTTCGATCTGAGCTTTGATCTGATTTACACGGCCTTTAATAGCTTCGGTATCACCAGCGCCGTTTACTACGGTTGTATTGTCTTTGTCTATGGCCACTTTTTCGGCAGTACCTAGCATATCGATAGTAGCATTTTCAAGAGTAAATCCTCTCTCTTCCGAAATTACAGTACCTCCGGTAAGAATAGCGATATCTTCGAGCATAGCTTTTCTCCTATCTCCAAAACCTGGAGCTTTTACTGCTGCAATTTTGAGAGAGCCTCTCAGTTTGTTTACTACCAAAGTAGCCAGTGCTTCACCGTCTACATCCTCAGCAATGATAAGCAGAGGTTTTCCTTGCTGTGCTACAGGCTCGAGTACAGGAAGGAGATCTTTCATATTGGAGATCTTCTTGTCGAAAAGAAGGATGTAAGGGTTTTCTAGTTCGGCAACCATCTTTTCAGAATCGGTGACAAAGTACGCAGAGAGGTAACCTCTGTCAAACTGCATTCCCTCTACTACATCTACATAGGTGTCAGTACCTTTGGCTTCTTCTACGGTGATTACACCTTCTTTACCTACTTTGGTAAATGCCTGAGCGATGAGTTCACCTATAGTCTCGTCGTTGTTGGCAGAAATGGCAGCTACTTGTTTTATCTTGTCTGTAGCATCGCCAACTTTTTTAGATTGTTTTGACAGGTCTTCTACCAATACCTCTACTGCCTTGTCAATTCCTCTTTTGAGATCCATTGGATTGGCTCCGGCAGCTACGTTTTTCAAGCCTTCTTTTACAATAGCTTGCGCCAGAACGGTAGCTGTGGTTGTTCCGTCACCTGCGAGGTCGTTGGTTTTGGAAGCAACTTCCTTAACCATCTGTGCTCCCATGTTTTCCAGAGCGTCTTCCAATTCTATTTCTTTGGCTACGGATACCCCGTCTTTAGTTACAGTAGGAGCTCCAAAAGATTTACTGATAATTACATTTCTCCCTTTAGGACCGAGCGTTACTTTTACTGCATTTGCCAGGGCATCTACCCCTCGCTTTAATCCGTCGCGAGCTTCAATGTCAAATTTTATGTCTTTAGCCATTTTTTTTGTTTTTAGTTACTGTTTCAGTTTAGTTACAATCCGGTTGTGATGGTAGGATATTAAACTATAGCGAGGATATCGCTTTCGCGCATCATCAGGTAGTCTGTACCTTCCAGTTTGAGTTCGGTACCAGAGTATTTTCCGTAAAGTACAGTATCACCTACTTTTACAGTCAACGGTTCATCCTTGGTACCAGGACCAACTGCAACAACAACACCTTTCTGAGGTTTTTCTTTGGCAGAATCGGGAATGATAATTCCGGAGGCAGTAGTTGTTTCTGCGGCGACAGGCTCTACCAGAACTCTGTCTGCAAGTGGTTTAATGTTTACTTTAGCCATTTTACTATTTTGTTTTAATTAAATTAGTGTTTAAACTATGCACTGTCTGGCAGAAATTATGCCAACGTGAACAGCGCTATAAAAAAGTAAAGGAAACTGACATTTTTGTAAAAAAAAATGCCAACTTATGACAAGCTGGCATTTTTTTAGGTATGTTCTATGTCTGTTTGCTATTCTGTTGTTCCGCTACTATCAGCATCTGTCGCTGCCGGAGGGATTGCGTTATTCTGCTGAGGTACCGTAGTTTCTTGTCTTTCGGGTCTGCTGTCCAACAGTTTTGATTCTTGCGATGCACTGCTGTTTCTAAGACTGAGATTAGACAACAATATCAATGCGATCAAAATGGTTGCAAGCGTCCAAGTACTCTTATCCAAAAAATCTCCTGTTTTTTTAACACCCCCTACAATTTGGCCACCGCCACCGCCAAAAGAAGAAGACAGTCCTCCACCCTTGGGGTTTTGTACCATAATGACCAAGACTAATAAAAGTGCTACGATAACGATTAGCACCATAAATATAGAAAATGTACTCATTGTTTATGTGATAATATATTAATATACTTTTGTTGTATGCGTCCCGAAAATTTTCGGTTTACCACTGCGATTAGGGGTCAATTGTCTTGCTGCAATTTTTTAATCGCCTTGATTTGGTCTGCAAAGAAACCACTTTTTTCCGGATATTTCAAACTTAAAATTTTATAAGCTTGAATGGCGTTCTTATACCGTTTTTGTTCTAAGTACACCCTGGCTAGGGTTTCGGTCATCAATTCTTCCTGCTCTACCGATGTGTTTATAGCGAGGTTTACGGAAGTCGTTTCCTTGTTTCGATCTGCTTTTGGGACGATTTTAGGGTTGTTTTTGATAAACTTGTCTATAAGATCAAACTTTCTACTCACTTCTTTAGGGACAGGGGCTTTAGTCTTTCCTTTCTGTTCGCTATTGGGCACTTTTTGTGCAAGCGGCTGGCAGGAGGATAACTTGAGCCATTCTGAAAAGGAGTGCTTTTCACTGCGATCGAAGTCGATCGGACTTCCTATACCGAGTTGTTGTTCCGCCTCCGATATAGATTGGGTTGCGGGGACAAACACCGAGGGGTCGAGAATGCGTTCTGCTTCCTGTTCGCTTCCTAGGTGAACCTGCTCGACGAGGGTGTTCCCTTTTACGTTTATCTCTTCGGCATTTACCTCGATGTCGCCGAGATTGCGGTCTCGACTGGCAATGGTCTCGGCAATGCGATTCTGTAAAAATTCTTCCGAAGTAATAAGGTCAAACAATACCGTTCTGTCGGTTGTGTAAGCTGCAGTTTTCTTCAGCGCGTCGTTGTACCGAAAACTGTTCAAGTTGCTCAAACCCCTGAGGTGAAGTGCCCTGGCCGATTGAAAGTAGGGATATTTTTCGATCAGAGTTTCCAGTGCGGTGGTTTCTTCGAGCCGGATGTTCTCGGGTTGTTTCAAAAGTGCTATGTATTCTGACGCGTCCATATTCATTTTCGGAATTGTAAAAACAGCTACCAATCGGCGAGAGAGGCATTGAAAATATCCTGTGTTATTCTCTCAAAAATCTCCTCATGGGCCGACGATTTGACAGAGTTTAACTGTGAGTTTGCAGGGAAGTCGTAATAAAAAGAAAAGGAGCGTTCAAAATCGGCATCTTCTTTGGTGTTGTTGGTAAAGCGCACGCGAACTCCTATTGTCAATCGGTTCTGGGCAGCAGTTTGTTGTGCGGTGGCCGTCATCGGTGCTACCCTATAGTCGGTGATTTCTCCTTCGTATAGCAGGTCGCCTCCTGACGGTACCAGATCGAGACTGGTCTGGTTCATAATCAGATCTTGAAGTGCGAGAGTGAAATCTCTGTCTAGTCCGGGTTCTACAAGCGGAGCTTCATTCCGGAAGGTGTTTACCTGAAAGCTCACTGCAGTACCCACATCACCCCCAGTGAAGTTGTAAATACCACAGCTCTTAAATAAGAATAAAGCCGCACAAACCGCTAGCATAGAAAAAGTTTTTTTTAGTGTACCCAGACTTGTCATGTGTAGTATTTTAGTTTTTAGTTCTTAGTCATTCTCAAACTCTTGATACTCTGTACTCACAAATCGTATTGTTTTATTTTTCGGTACAGTGTTCTCTCTGAAATTCCGAGTTCTGCAGCTGCAGCTTTTCGTTTGCCGTGATTCCTTTCGAGTGCTTTTCTGATGAGTTCCAACTCTTTGTCTTGTAGGGAAAGGGTTTCTTCTTCTTCGATTTCTTCAGCAAAGTGGTATCTATCTTCAGTATTTCGAAACGTCTTATCCTGTGCGACCGGAAGTACTTCTAGGGTTTCACTGTCTTCGTAGTCTTCGATTTCTGGATAACTTTCGGGAGAAACCGCTGCATTTCTGCCGAGATCCTCAAAATTTTCACCGGTATCAGATTTTCCGTAAATCTTCTGAATAAGGTTTTGATTTTCCTCTTTCACCTTTTGGCTGCTGCCCGACTGCATAAGTTCGAGTGTGAGTTTTTTCAGGTCGTTGAGGTCGGCTTTCATGTCGAAGAGTATTTTGTACAATATTTCTCTTTCGCTTCCAAAATCAGCCTGCGATTTTTTACTGCTGATTACTGCCGGTAGATTTTTTCCAGCACCGGGCAAGTATCCCATAAGAGTACCAGCCGAAATAGAGCGATCTTGTTCCAGTACGGAAATCTGTTCAGCCACATTTCTGAGTTGCCGAATGTTTCCTGCCCAGTGATACTCCTGCAAAATCTTCACGGCCTTGTCTTCCAGTCGTATAGCGGGCATTTTGTACTTCTGAGCGAAGTCGGAAGCAAATTTTCGGAACAACAGATGTATATCGTCTCTTCTATCTCTCAGTGGAGGGAGGTGAATTTCTACCGTACTGAGGCGATAGTAGAGATCTTCGCGAAATTTTTCCTTTTCGATAGCTGCAAACATGTCGACATTGGTGGCTGCTACAATGCGGACGTTGGTTTTTTGTACTTTAGAGGATCCCACTTTTATAAATTCTCCATTTTCCAATACACGTAAAAGCCGAACTTGTGTGGTGAGTGGAAGTTCGCCAACTTCGTCCAGGAAAATAGTACCGCCATCGGCCTCCTCAAAATATCCGCTACGGGTTTGGGTAGCCCCTGTAAAGGCACCCTTTTCGTGTCCGAATAGCTCACTGTCTATAGTACCCTCAGGTATGGCTCCACAGTTTACTGCAATAAATTTTCCGTGTTTGCGATGCGATAGGGAGTGGATGATTTTTGGAATACTCTCTTTACCTACTCCGCTTTCACCAGTTACCAAGACTGAAATATCGGTAGGAGCTACCTGAGTAGCTTTTTCGATAGCGCGGTTGAGCTTTATATCGTTGCCTATAATACCAAATCGCTGTTTTATAGCCTGTACGTTTTCCATAATCTTCTACTTGTACTCCCGGATTGATGTGAGGTGCTCGGGAAATATATTTTGTTATACATATCCGTTTGTCAGGGGTCTATTTAGAAAACCCTACAGCTTCACCTATCAGAGTTGCAGCGGTACAATCGGTGATTTTAACATCGACAAAGTCCCCGATATTGTAATGTTCTTTCGGGAAAACTACCACTGTATTTTGAGTGTTGCGTCCCATCCAGTGTGCGTCACTTTTTTTGGAAGATCCTTCAATGAGAACCTCTTCCGTTTTTCCGAGGTGTTGTTGTGTTCGGAATAAACCGTGTTCTTGCTGAAGATTGATGATTTCAGTGAGTCTACGCTTTTTGACCTCTTCCGGAACATCGTCGTCCATCTTTCTCGCTGCGAGCGTTCCGGGACGTTCGGAATAGGCAAACATAAAGCCGAAATCGTATTTTACGTATTCCATAAGAGAGAGGGTGTCTCGATGATCTTCCTCGGTTTCTGTAGGGAAGCCGGCAATCATATCGTGAGAGATCGCACAGTCGGGAATAATCTCTCTGATGTTGTCGATAAGTCTGAAATACTCCTCTCTGGTGTGCAGTCGGTTCATCGCCTTAAGTATGCGATCGCTTCCGCTCTGTACCGGGAGGTGGATGTATTTACAGATATTGGAATATTTTGCCATAGTCCTTATCACATCGAGTGTCATGTCTTGTGGATTGGATGTGGAGAACCGAATGCGCATTTTGGGATGTGCTTCGGCTACCATTGCCAATAAATCGGAAAAATTCACCGCTGTTGCTTTTTGTATCTCTGAAGCATTGTCAAAATCCTTTTTGAGTCCTCCACCATACCAGAGATAACTATCTACGTTTTGCCCCAGTAGGGTAATCTCGCGGTATCCTTTTTCCCAAAGCTGACTGACTTCTTCGAGAATGGACTGCGGGTCGCGGCTTCGCTCTCGTCCTCGGGTAAAGGGTACTACACAGAAGGTACACATATTGTCGCATCCTCTTGTAATCGATACAAAGGCTGTAACTCCATTGCTGTTGAGGCGTACCGGAGACACATCGCCATAGGTCTCTTCTTTAGAGAGAATGACATTTACCGCATTGCGACCTTCATCTATTTCTTGAACCAAGTTTGGAAGGTCTTTGTAGGCATCCGGGCCTACTACCATATCGACGATTTTTTCCTCTTCGAGGAATTTGTTTTTCAGTCGTTCGGCCATACAACCCAGTACCCCTACTTTCATAGTGGGGTTTATCCTTTTAACAGCATTGAACTTTTCAAGTCTTTTGCGTACGGTTTGTTCTGCCTTTTCCCTGATGGAGCAGGTGTTTATCAATACCAAATCGGCTTCCTCTAACTGTTGAGTGGTGTCGAAACCTTCTCCGGCCAGAATAGAGGCCACAATCTCGCTGTCGGAGAAATTCATCTGGCAGCCGTAACTTTCTATGTACAGCTTCTTGCCGTCTTTTTGATGTTGTGCATTGCGCTCTGGGCGATTCTTTATATTCATTACGAGCCGCTCTCCCTGCTTCTTTTCGTCTATTGTTTTTTCCATAATACCCTATGCTCTTAAATGGAGTGCTTTATCTGAAATTTTCCGGAAATGCCGGGGATCGAAATGACAGTGAGAAATCCGGACCGGAAAAACGAATTTCAATCCATTCGTGAATTTTACAGGGTACAAAGATAGAATTATTTATAAACTCAATGACAATTTGGCAGGGAAATGCCGAGCTAATTTTTTGGAAAAAACTACGGGGGTGCCTCCATAAATAATTTTTAATATACTTTTGTAGTCTTAAAATCGGGTTTATGGCAAAGAATTTAGTGATAGTTGAGTCGCCTGCCAAGGCAAAAACCATAGAAAAGTTTTTAGGGAAGGACTACAAAGTAGCGTCCAGCTACGGACATATTTCCGATTTGCCTTCCAAAGAACTGGGGGTAGACGTAACCCAGGATTTCAAGCCTAAATACATTGTCTCGAAAGACAAGAAAGAGGTAGTGAAAAAACTCAAGGAACTGGCCTCTCAAGCCGAAGTAGTATGGCTTGCAAGTGATGAGGACCGCGAAGGGGAAGCTATAGCATGGCATTTGGCAGAGCAGCTCAAGCTCGACCAATCGAAGACAAAGCGAATCGTTTTTAACGCCATTACTCGAAACGCCATTCTCAAGGCTATAGAAAACCCGAGGGGAATAGATTACAACCTTGTTAATGCCCAACAGGCAAGACGAGTGCTGGATCGATTGGTGGGATACGAACTCTCGCCCGTACTTTGGAAGAAAATAAAAAGCGGACTCTCAGCCGGAAGGGTGCAATCTGTTGCGGTTAGACTGATTGTAGAGCGAGAGCGAGAGATCAACCATTTTAGTCCGGAAGTGTCATTTCGCGTAACAGCCGAATTCCGAACTGAGGAAGGGAAGGCTTTTAAAGCCAAATTGCCAAAAACATTTGGCACCAAAGAAGAAGCTGAACAATTTCTCCAGCTCAATATAGGAGCAAAATATAAGGTAGCCGGTTTGGAAACCAAGCCGGCTAGAAAAACTCCAGCACCGCCATTTACTACGTCGACCCTGCAACAAGAAGCCTCTCGAAAACTCTATTTTTCGGTGAGTAAGACTATGAATATGGCTCAGCGCTTGTATGAAGCCGGACTCATTACTTATATGCGAACCGATAGTGTAAATCTCTCACCTGAGGCCTTAGGTGCTGCACAGGAAGAGATAAAACAGGCCTTTGGAGAAAAGTACAGTAAGCCGAGAAATTTTTCACAAAAGGCCAAAGGAGCACAGGAGGCCCACGAGGCCATACGCCCTACTGATATGTCGCGGCATTCGGTGTCTATAGACCGTGATCAAGCTAGACTGTACGACTTGATTTGGAAGCGGACTATAGCTTCGCAGATGAGCGATGCCGAACTAGAAAGAACCAATGTAAAAATAGAGGCAGATAGGCATAAGGAACTGTTTACAGCTACCGGAGAGGTGCTCAAATTTGACGGTTTTTTAAAGGTGTATATCGAAGGGACAGATGAAGAAGATGAAGAGCAAGAAGGATTGCTCCCGGCATTGAAAAGGGGAGAAGCCCTTGAAAATACACTTATGACGGCTACTCAGCGTTTTTCTCGTGCACCGTACCGCTACACAGAGGCATCACTTGTAAAAAAATTGGAGGAATTGGGTATAGGACGTCCGTCTACCTATGCGCCTACTATATCTACCATACTGAATCGCGGATACATCGAAAAAAGCAGCATAGAGGGAACAGAACGCAAATACACACAGCTTAGCTTGCGCAAAGGAGAATTGCAGGAAAAGACACTTTCTGAGATTACAGGAGCCGACAAAGGGAAGATGGTGCCTACTGATATAGGAACCATAGTGAACGATTTTTTGGTGACTCATTTCGAAAATATACTTGACTATAATTTTACTGCAAGAGTAGAACAGAATTTTGACGATATTGCATCGGGAGAAGAAGATTGGACTCTGATGATGAAGGAGTTTTACAAAGACTTTCACCCTCAAGTAAAAGATGTGGAAGAAAATGCCGATAGAGAAAGGGGTGAGCGCATTCTCGGAACAGATCCTGAAAGTGGGAGACAGGTAAGTGTAAGACTTGGACGCTTTGGACCTATGGTGCAAATAGGGGTAGCCGAGGAAGAGGAAAAACCGCGATTTGCCAGTTTGCTTCCGGAACAGACAATAGAAAATATTACGCTTCAGGAAGCGCTGGGTCTGTTTGAGCTACCACGTGCCTTAGGTGATTTTGAAGGTAAAGCTGTTGAGGTCAATGTAGGAAGGTATGGACCTTATGTGCGCTATGACGGCGGATTTATATCATTGGACAAAGGGGAAGATGTTTTTGATGTAAGCCTGGAAAGGGCTGTAGAGCTTATAAAAGCCAAACAGAAGGCCGATGCTCCTGTAGCGCAGTATAAAGGAAAAGATGTGACCAAAGGCAAAGGAAGATTCGGACCGTTTATAAAATGGGATGGAATGTTTGTCAATGTCAATAAAAAATACGATTTTGACGCACTTTCTGAAAGCGATATTGCAGAGCTTATCGAGGACAAACTCAAGAAGGAGGCTGAAAAGCTGGTGAGAGAATGGCCTGAAGAGGGGATACGCATAGAAAAAGCTCGTTGGGGAAGGCACAATATTATCAAGGGTAAGAGCAAGGTCGAGCTCTCTAAGGATGTGGATGTCAATGCCTTGGATTTGGAAGAGGTGAAAAAGAGATTAGGAGAGAAAAAACAAACCAAGGGAAAGACGGCAAAAGCCCGTAAAAAATAAAAGAGTGTAAAAAATAGCACCTGTAGTAAAAGGTGTTGGAGAAATTTGGATAAAAAGTATGGATTTTGAGTTCTTGTGGCCCGTAAGTACAGCCGTCGTAGCACATAATCAGTTGCTGTCTGCGCAGACTATAGGAAACCGTATAGGTATCCATACAGAGCAAGGAGGACTGCCCGATTTGGAACAAGTGAAGCTGGCTATTGTGGGGGTAGATGAGATCAGAAATTCTGTAGTACTCGGTACAGAAGCATCGCCTGATTTGAGTGAAATACGGATGCAACTATACCGTTTGTACGGGGGCAACTGGAGCAACCGAATGGTCGATCTGGGAGATATTTCGGCGGGAAACACTGTAGAAGATACTTATTTTGCAGTGAAAACTCTGGTAGAATACCTGATTAAAAAAGATATAGTTCCTATTGTTGTCGGTGGAAGTCAAGATATTACCTATGCTACGTACAGAGCTTTTGATCAGCTGGAACAAATGGTAAACCTGGTGTCTGTAGATAGCCGTTTTGACTTTGGAGCGTCTGGAGAGCTTATTTCTTCAGAATCTTATATGAGCAGGATTATAGTAGAACAACCGAACAATCTTTTTAATTTTTGTAATCTAGGATATCAAACTTATTTCAACGCACAAGAGGAAATAGACCTCATGGACAAGTTGTTTTTCGACGCTTATAGGCTTGGAGAATTGGCTGACGATATCACTCTGGTCGAACCGGTATTTAGGGATGCCGATGTGGTGAGCCTCGATATGACTTCTGTAAGAGGAGCCGATTTGGGCAGTGCTCCAGGAACGTGTCCCAATGGTTTTGACGGACGAGAAATCTGCGCTATCGCGCGCTATGCCGGAATCAGTGATAAAGTTTCCGTATTTGGTATTTACGAAAACCGGAATACGCTGCCCAATGCACAACTCACCGCTCAGATACTGTGGTATTTTATAGAAGGATATAACTTTAGAAAGAAGGATTACCCTTTTTCAGGAACGGGTAATTACGAAAAATATATTGTTCCGATGGATGAGGATATGGAATTGTGTTTTTACAAAAGTGATGTTTCCGGACGGTGGTGGATAGAAGTGCCAATTCTCGGAGTGCCTAATAATAAATTGAAAAGACATACGTTATTACCATGCACCCAAAAGGATTATTTGGACGCCTGTAATGAGATAATTCCGGAGCGCTGGTGGAAAGCTTGTAAAAAAACATCCGTGGGATAGTAGCTTTGGCGGTTTGACCATGGCCACCATATGGAATACAGTTGAAAAATTTAGAGATCGGAAGTAATAAGGTATGCGGGAATTTTTTAAACCATATTAACCGAATAAAACGAATGAAAAAATTATTTCTTGTTATTACCCTTGGAGCTGTTTTGTACAGCTGTGGCAGACAGGACAGGGGAGAGTTGGTAGGAGTAGGCGGAAAGCGATGGCATCCCGAAAAACCCTATGGTATGACATTGGTGCCCGGTGGGTCTTTTATCATGGGAAAATCGGAATCTGATGTTTCCGGCGGTTTGAATGCCCCTACCAAAACGGTTACCGTAAGGTCGTTTTATATGGATGAGACCGAGATAACCAACAGTGAATACCGTCAGTTTGTAGAATGGGTCAAAGACTCAGTGGTTCGTACTAAACTGGCTATTCTTGCCGATTATGAAGGTTTAGGACCCGGCGATGGAGGGATTGGGGAATACGCTTTTAAAGATGCCGATACTTCTCAGCTGTCGGAATACGATAAATATATGTTGGAAAATTACGGCGG
Organism: Sinomicrobium sp.; assembly: GCA_029266035.1. Taxonomy (GTDB): domain Bacteria; phylum Bacteroidota; class Bacteroidia; order Flavobacteriales; family Flavobacteriaceae; genus Sinomicrobium. The sequence goes on along the minus strand of JAJUFH010000001.1, from coordinate 271,122 downwards.
CATGGGCGAAACCGGTTTTGAAGGGCGTATGCTCAATAAAAAACCGAAGTTGATATGGGATCAGAACAAATACCCGGATCAGTATTATGCAGAAGTGATGATCGACTCTATATATCTGCCGATAGAAGAGTCGTATAACGGATACAGAACCATAGATGTAACCAAGCTGAAATACAAGTACACCTGGATGGATATACAGGCTGCAGCCAAAAGGAGAACGGGCAACCGCTCCGATTTTGTCAAGACAGAAGAGATGATGATATATCCCGATACTACAGTGTGGATTAGAGACTTTTATTACTCTTATAACGAACCCATGCACAACGATTATTTTTGGCATGATGCCTATAGTGAGTATCCTGTTGTTGGGGTGTCGTGGAAACAAGCCAAAGCCTTTTGTAACTGGCGTACCAAATACAAAAATGACTTCCAAAAGTCAAGAGGAGACGGTTTTGTAAACCAATTTCGTTTGCCTATCGAGGCTGAATGGGAGTACGCCGCTAGGGGGGGACTGGAATCGGGAACCTATCCTTGGGGAGGGCCTTATCTGATGGATGAACGCGGATGTTTTTTGGCCAACTTTAAACCTAACCGAGGAAATTATGCCGCCGATGATGCTCTGTATACTGTAGAAGCAAAGTCGTATAAACCCAACGATTACGGTTTGTACAATATGGCTGGAAATGTTTCGGAATGGACAAACTCAGCCTACGATCCCAGTTCGTACGACTACGCTTCTACCATGAACCCAAATGCTTATGACGAACAAAATAAGAGAAAAGTAATACGTGGAGGCTCGTGGAAAGACGTGGCTTATTTTCTGCAGGTGAGTACGCGCGATTTTGAATACCAGGATTCGGCGAGGAGCTATATCGGTTTCCGAACAGTACAAGATTATATGGGAGCAAATGAACTAGGACGATAATCACCCTTTGAAGTTTTAATTAATTCATATCTAAATAACACATCAATTATTTACCATTATGGCAAGATCTAAATCAAATAAAACGCTGTTTAATATGGCCTATGGCCTCGGGGCATCTGTTGTGATTCTGGGTGCGCTTTTTAAGCTAAACCACTGGGAATTAGGTTTTTTAGATGGAACTGTACTTCTCGCTATTGGACTCATCACAGAGGCTTTGATATTTGCCATTTCGGCTTTTGAGCCTGTAGATGAAGATGTAGACTGGAGCCTTGTATATCCCGAACTCAATGGAGGTGAAGCCAGGAAAAGAGAACAAAAAGTAGAAGAAGAAGCTAAGGACGCCGAGGGGATGTTGTCCAAAAAATTAGACAAATTGCTCAAGGAAGCAAGAGTGGATGCAGAATTGATGAATAGCTTGGGACACAGCATACGAAATTTTGAAGGCGCTGCCAAAAATATGGCGCCTACTGTAGATGCTATTTCGTCTACTAAAAAGTACAGTGAAGAGCTCTCTTTGGCAGCCGCGCAGATGGAATCGCTAAACAGTTTGTACAAAGTGCAGTTGGAAAGCGCCGGGCGACAGGCCGCTATAAACGAAGAAGTTGCCAATAATGCGGGAAGGCTCAAAGAAGAAATGGAGTCTCTTACTTCCAACCTCTCATCTCTGAACAGTGTTTACGGAGGAATGCTAACAGCGATGAACAAGCGCTAATTAGTGAGACATAAGACTAAAATCAAACTAATTAGACATTAGCAATGGCAGGAAATAGCAGCTTATCACCACGTCAAAAGATGATCAACCTCATGTATCTGGTCTTTATAGCCATGCTCGCTATAAATATGGGTAAAGAAGTGTTGTCGGCTTTTGGTATGTTGAATGAAAAACTGGAGGCGTCGAACACAAAAGCCACTACAGATAATGCAATGGCTCTAGAGGGGCTTTCTAGATTGGCCGAGGAAAAACCAGAGAGGTACAGACCCATACTGGAAAAAGCCAATCAACTCAAGGAAGCGTCGGCAGCGTATTATACTTATTTGGAGGAACTCAAAGCAGAGATGACGGAGAACCTCAACGACAAACACGATTACGAAAAAATGGATCAGGCCAAATTCCTGGACAAAAAGTTTTTTAAAGGTGGAGGAGAATACACCGATGAAGGTCAGGAGTTTGTAGATAAGATTGACGGTTATAGAGAGACCGTATTGGGAATACTTGGAGATGAGAATTTTGAAGAGATTAAAAGTTCAGTTACAGAGAGGTTTTCTTCGGGTGAGAACGGAAAGGCTAAGAATAGGGAAGGGAAGGAAATAAACTGGCTCAACCTCAATTTTGAAGGATTTCCCCTCGTGGCTTCTCTTACTAAAATTACCCAAATACAAGCGGATATAAAAACCACCGAGAGCGATGTGTTCAATGCCATGCTCGGAGAGGAGTTGAGCAGCGAAGTGTCTATGACAAACTATTCGACACTCTTAGAACAACCTAAGTCGGCTTATTATCAGGGAGAGACTTTCGACGGAGCTATTGTACTAGGAAGGACGGATGCTACTACCAAACCTCATGAAGTGGAGCTGTATCTCGACGGAGAAAAGCTTTCAGAAGGAGACTACAGTCTCGACGGAGGAAAGGTTAGACTGAATGTGAGTGCCGGCAATCCAGGAGATCACAAGTTGGAGGGGAAATTGATTTTTATGCAGAATGAAGAAGTACTTGAAGTTCCTGTATCGGCTACATTTGCCACGATTACCAAACCTAATGCGGCGGTAATTTCGGCCGATAAGATGAACGTGGTGTACCGCGGAGTATCAAATCCGATTACCATTTCTATTCCCGGAATACCAGACAATAAAGTGACTGCTTCGGCTAGTGGACTTTCGAGAGTTTCCGGAAGTAAATACACCATGAATCCCGGAAGCGGAAGAACGGTAAATATTACCGCCAGTGGAACCTTACCCGATGGTCAATCGATTAGTACGACTACAGAGTTCAGGATTAAAGATGTACCCCGACCTGCAGGAACCATAAGAGGAGAGTCTGGAGAAGTGAGTATGCCCAGATCTAGTTTAGAGGTTTCTACAGTAGGTGCTTTACTGGAAGATTTTGACTTTGATTTAAAACTCGGGATACGAGGATTTAAATTTAAAGTACCGGGGCAACCTACTATTTCTGTAAGAGGTAATAAACTTGATGGAGCCGCTAGGAATGCCTTGAGAAGGGCGCGAAGGGGAGATGCAGTGCAGATTTTCGATGTAGAGGCTTATATAATAGGAAATACAGCATATAAGTTGAAAAAAGTATCACCGGTAGTGATACAGCTCACCAATTAATATACTTCGTTATAAGAGCGAAAAATCAAGGGCTTCTCCACAGTTGTGTAAAGACATCTGTAGAGAAGCCCTTGTCGTTGAACTAAGCTGGGGATATTCAAGAAAATCTTTACCTAAAAACAACGTTAATTAAGTTTGTATTAAGACTTTATTTCGTATTTTCGCAACTCTCGTTCACATCAAATAAACAGAAATCTCTTTCGTATTAGGGTGTGAAAATTGGTGAATCTAAAAAATCGAAGTATTATTATGTCTAAAACTGCTACTTTAGAGTATAACGGAGTGAAGTATGAGTTTCCGGTTACTGTTGGAACGGAAAATGAAATAGCGATGGATATCAAAACCCTTCGGGCACAGAGCGGAATGATTACGCTCGATCCGGGTTATAAAAACACGGGGTCCTGTGAGAGTGCGATTACCTATCTCGACGGCGAAAAAGGAATTCTTCGATACCGCGGTTATACTATTGAAGAACTGGCCGAAAAAGCCGATTTTTTGGAAGTTGCATATCTCTTGATTTTTGGTGAATTACCTACTCGAGTTCAGTTGGATCAATTTCATGAAGATATCAAAGATCAGTCTGTGGTGGATGAAGACATGAAGAAGATCCTCGACAGTTTTCCGAAGTCTGCACACCCCATGGGGGTGTTGGCATCGCTTACCAGTGCGCTAATAGCCTTCAATCCTTCGTCTGTTAATGTCACTTCGGAAGAAGATATGTACAGGGCGATTGTAAAACTGTTGGCCAAATTTCCTGTGCTTGTGGCTTGGACATTGCGAAAAAAGGAAGGCTTACCTCTCGACTATGGAGATGATACCCTTGGCTATGTAGAGAACGTTGCCAAAATGATGTTCAAAAAGCCGAATAAAGAATACAAGAAAAACGATATCGTAATCAATGCATTAGACAAATTATTGATTCTTCACGCCGATCACGAACAGAACTGTTCTACATCGACAGTTCGTATGGTCGGATCGTCTCATGCAGGTCTTTTCGCTTCTATCTCTGCCGGGATTTCCGCATTGTGGGGACCTCTTCACGGAGGAGCCAATCAAGCGGTGATCGAAATGCTGGAAGGTATTAAGGCCGATGGAGGAGATACTAAGAAGTATATGGCTAAAGCCAAAGATAAAAACGATCCATTCCGACTTATGGGATTCGGGCATAGAGTGTATAAGAATTTTGATCCTAGAGCGAGAATTATCAAAAAGGCGGCTGACGAAGTGTTGAGTGATCTCGGAGTTAACGATCCTATCTTGGAAATTGCCAAATCGCTGGAAAAAGAGGCCTTGGAAGATCAGTATTTCATAGATAGAAAATTATATCCCAATGTAGATTTCTATTCCGGTATTATCTACCGCGCCCTAGGAATACCTACCGAGATGTTTACCGTGATGTTTGCTCTTGGACGTCTTCCCGGATGGATCGCCCAGTGGAGGGAAATGCGTTTGAAAGACGAGCCTATAGGAAGACCTAGACAGGTGTATATAGGAGAGAATCAACGCACTTTCGTAGATATCGATCAGAGATAAGTGTATAGAGAAGAAAAGAGGATCGGTAATTTTCGGCTCTTTTTTTAAAAAAAAATAATATGGGGACGCACAACTGTGCGTCTCTCCTTGTTTATATTTGTAACAAAATGTAAGCGGTTATGTTAAAACTCAATGTAAAAGATGAAACCTCGAAGCTCGAGGCTCTGGTTTTGGGTACGGCGATAAGTAACGGTGGAGTACCTGCCCCAGAAGAGGCCTACGACCCTAAGTCGCTGGAACATATCCTGGCGGGGACCTATCCTTCTGAAGCGGATATGATAGCGGAGATGAAAGCTTTTGCAAGCGTATTTGAAAAATACGGCATCACCGTATATCGCCCAGAGATTATACCCAATTACAATCAGATCTTTTCCAGAGATATCGCCTTTGTTATCGACGATTTTTTTATACGATCTAACATATTGCCGCGACGAGAAAAAGAGTTGATTGCTATCACTGAGGTTATGGAAATGATAGCCCCTGAGAAAATCGTAACACCTCCCGAGGAGGTACATATAGAAGGGGGGGATGTCATGCTTTGGAATGATCACATTTTTGTGGGAACCTACAAAGGTTCGGATTATCCCGATCAGATTACGGCAAGAACTAATATACACGGGGTACAATTCCTCAGGGATTTTTTTCCGGGAAAGAAGATCAAAGAATTCGACTTGGTAAAATCGGCTACGGAAGCCAGGGACAACGCACTTCACCTCGACTGTTGTTTTCAACCCGTTGGAAAAGACAAGGGGATAATATACCCAGGAGGATTCAATAATCCAGACGATTACGAATACCTATTGAAGTTGTTTGGTCGCGAAAATCTTTTTCACATCACTCGCGATGAGATGTATTATATGTATTCCAACGTATTTTCCATAGATACGGATGTGGTGGTGTCTGAACGGAATTTTACCCGTCTGAACAACTGGTTGAGACAACAGGGCTTTACCGTTGAAGAAGTGCCTTATGCCGAAATATCTAAACAAGAAGGTCTTTTCCGTTGTTCTACTATGCCTCTAATTAGATCCTGATGTTATGAAACAACAAATTACAGATACTGTATTGATGGTCCGTCCGGTAAATTTCCGGATGAATGAGCAGACCGCTGTAAACAATTACTATCAAAAGGTGCTGAAAGAGCTTACTCCTCAAACACTACAGGAGCGAGCTTTGAAAGAGTTTGATGCCTTTGTAGAAAAATTGAGGCAAGCTTCGATAAGAGTTGTCGTTGTCCAAGACAGCGAGAATCCTGATACTCCCGATTCCATCTTTCCAAACAATTGGATTTCTTTTCACGACAACAGTACAATTGCTCTTTACCCCATGTTTGCCGAAAACAGAAGACTGGAGCGCAGGGAAGAAGTGTTGAATGCCGTAGAAAAAGAGGGTTTTCCCATTTTAGAGGTGGTAGATTATACCGAAGCGGAAGAGGACGGAATTTTCCTGGAAGGTACCGGAAGCATGATACTCGACAGGGTAAATAGAAAGGCCTATTGTGCTCTTTCTCCTAGGGCTGACGAAGAACTGTTTATCGAATTTTGTGAAGATTTTGAGTATAGTCCTGTGATTTTTACCGCTTGGCAGACTGTTAATGGTGAGAGAAAACAAATCTATCACACTAATGTGATGATGAGTGTGGGAGAAGATTTCGCGATAGTCTGTACAGCTGCCATCGACGATAGAAAAGAGCGGAAGCAACTGCTGAGTCAACTGAGGGAAGACGGAAAGGAAATTATAGAAATTTCAGAAGAGCAGGTAAATAGTTTTGCCGGCAATATGTTGCAATTGAGAGGAGAGAACGGAAAGAAGTATCTGGTGATGAGCGAAGCTGCAAGGCGAAGTCTCGACAAAAGTCAAGTCGAAAAAATTGAAGGGCATTGTGAAATATTGTCTGCGCCTCTCGATGTTATTGAGGCCTGTGGTGGAGGGAGTGCACGTTGCATGATGGCTGAGATCTTCCTCTCGAAAGGGCAAGGATAAAAATAATTGTTATATTTAAAGATTAAACTACTGCTGCAGAATATGTTGTCAAAAAAAACGAAATACGGACTAAAAGCCCTGGTTTATATGTCTAGGAGAGAAGAGGAAAGTCCGGTGCTAATCTCTGAAATTGCCGAAAGTGAAAGTATTTCTAAAAAGTTTCTGGAGATCATATTGCTACAGTTGAAGAACTCCGGATTTCTCGGCTCAAAAAAAGGTAAGGGAGGGGGGTATTACCTTTTAAAAGATCCTGAAGAAATCACCATTGCTTCACTGATAAGGGTGCTTGAGGGTCCTATAGCACCCCTTCCTTGCGTGAGTCTTCACTTTTATGAAAAGTGCAGTGATTGCAAAACAGAGGAAGCCTGTTCGCTTAACAGAATCATGACTGAGATGCGAGACAGCATGCTCAATGTACTCGAAAAAAGAACCCTCGCCGATCTTTCCAAAAAATAAATCTACACTTAGTCGAGTAAATCAATAGATTAATAGTATATTTGTTCGCTATTGTCATTAAAGTGATTTTCGATTTACTAAAAACATCAAATTTGAAGCCGGAAACCCACAGTCGGAAAGTGTCTGTACTAAAGGCCGTTTCGTGGCGTGTGATTGGTACGATAGACACTATGGTCATATCGTATATTCTCACCGGTAATATAAAGGTAGCCCTCGGAATAGGCAGTATAGAAGTGGTATCAAAAATGGTACTGTATTACTTTCACGAGAGGGCTTGGCTTCGGATAGTGAAAAAATAATGGATATGGACTTGAAAAAGATCAATGAGTGTTTGAAAGACAAGACTCCGGCTGAGATAGTACAATGGGGTATAGAGACTGCCAACAATCCGGTGGTGACTACCAACTTCCGTCCTTATGAGGCTGCTATACTGCACGCTACTACCGAGATAAAGGAGAATATATCAGTAATATGGTGTGATACCGGGTACAATACCCCTCAAACTTATCGTCATGCAGAGCGCCTCATTCAACAACTAAGGCTCAATATCCATTTGTATGTACCTCGACAAACAGTAGCGCACCGCGATGTAGTGATGGGGATACCAAATATAGACTCCCCTCAGCACAAGGAATTTACAGAGCAGGTAAAGCTCGAGCCTTTCAGAAGAGCTATGAAAGAACATAGACCTGATCTGTGGTTTACAAATCTGAGAAAGGGACAAACTGCTTTTCGCGATTCACTCGATATTGTTACTATGGGCGATGATGGCGTTGTAAAGGTCTCTCCCTTTTTCTATTGGAGTGACACACAACTGGACACCTATCTTGAAGATCACGGTCTTGAAAACGAATTTAAGTATTACGATCCGACCAAGGTGCTCGAAAACCGCGAATGTGGGCTTCATGTTTCCGGAGGTCACTAAAGTAGTGCAATGCTCAGCTCGAGATCAGTAAGATAAGGATGAAAGCCCGTGGAAAGTACGGGCTTTTTTGATGATTAGCTCATCGGCGTTTTTCAACATTTGTTATCTTTGCACGCCTTGGGGACCTAAAATCGTAGAGATGGACAAACAAGAACTCATCACAGCAAAAGTAAGAGAGGCTGTTAAAGATATTTATGATGTTGAATTGGAGTCGGTTGAGCTGCAGCCCACCCGAAAGGATTTTGAAGGAGATTTAACCGTAGTGGTTTTTCCTATGCTGCGGGTAATTAAAGGAAATCCACAGCTTATAGGAGAGCAGATAGGAGGGTATTTGCAGAAGAGTGTAAACGAGGTGGTAGGCTATAATGTGGTTAAGGGATTTTTAAATCTGCTGATTAGTGATGCCTACTATTTACGTCTTTTTGCAGAGATTAGAAATAGCCATAACTACGGGTATCGCTTACCTGATGAAAACGGCGGAGCGGTTGTGGTAGAATACTCCTCACCGAATACCAACAAACCGTTACACCTAGGACATATACGTAATAATCTCCTCGGATATTCCGTGGCCGAAATATTGAAGGCCTCTGGGAAAAAGGTATACAAGACACAGATTATCAACGATAGGGGAATACACATCTGTAAGTCCATGTTGGCATGGCAAAAGTTTGGAAATGGTGAAACCCCGGAAAGTTCAGGTCTGAAGGGGGATCATCTCGCAGGTAAATACTACGTGATATTCGACAAGGAATACAAAAAGGAAATCAAAACTCTTGTAGACAGTGGCTTGCCAGAAAAAGAAGCTGCTGCAAAAGCCCCACTTTTGCTGGAAGCGCAGGAAATGCTGCGCAAATGGGAAGCCGGAGACAAGGAGGTAATCACCCTGTGGGAAAAAATGAACCATTGGGTATACGAAGGTTTTGAAAAAACCTATGCCGATCTCGGTGTGGATTTTGATTCTTATTACTACGAGAGTAATACCTACCTTCTGGGTAAGGATATTGTGGAAGACGGTCTAGAAAAAGGTGTTTTTTACCGCAAGGAAGACGGCAGTGTGTGGATAGATCTTACGGAGGAAGGACTGGATGAAAAAATAGTATTGAGAGCCGATGGTACCGCGGTGTATATGACACAAGATATGGGTACTGCCGTGCAACGGGTAAAGGACCATCCGGATATCGGTGGAATGGTGTATACCGTGGGAAATGAACAAGACTATCACTTTAAGGTACTCTTTCTCATATTGCAGAAATTAGGATACGATTGGGCCAAACAGTTGTATCATCTGAGCTATGGAATGGTCGATCTGCCCAGTGGAAAAATGAAGAGTCGGGAAGGTACGGTGGTAGATGCCGACGACCTGATTGTTGAAATGACCGAAACAGCTGGAGAGATCTCTCGGGAGCTGGGGAAACTCGACGGTTATTCGGAAGAAGAAAAGCAGGATTTGTATAAAACCATAGGGCTCGGGGCGCTTAAGTATTATATTCTCAAAGTAGATCCGAAAAAACGCATTTTATTCAACCCTGAAGAATCGGTAGATTTTGCGGGAAATACCGGGCCGTTTATACAGTATGCCTACGCCCGAATACAGTCTATTTTGAGAAAAGCCAAGGATGTGGCTGTCGATGTGAATATCACTGTTCTTCACAATAGAGAAAAGGAATTGCTCAAATTACTGGAAAACTATCCTGCCGTTATTCAATCAGCCGCAGAAAATTACAATCCTGCAGTAATCGCCAATTACGTTTACGATGTTGTCAAGGAGTTTAACTCATTTTACCAAAATGTTTCCATACTGGGCGCTGAAGATGAGCATATACGTGCATTCCGCGTACAGTTGTCCGAAGAGGTAGCTAAGCTCATCGCCTCAGGTTGCCGTTTACTGGGGATAAATGTTCCGGAGCGAATGTAGAATTGTTTAATCAGCTTTTCGGCCCTGTTAAAAAAATTACTCTATAAATATAGTGAGGTATAATGGGGAAACAGATGGAAAATAAAGAACACTGCGACATCTTTAATATTTTATAAAGTCGGTTAGTTCATAGCTGAATATTTTTTCCCGAGCTTGGTTTTGTTGTATTAGCGTGTTTTGTGCGGGTAGGATAGCCCTGTGATAAATTTAAATTATTTTATTTAGATTGAATAAAAATAAATTATATATTTGCCTCGAATTTATTGATAATCGCATCGAATTTTCTTTCTAACTGGTAGAAATGAGCGCATATTCACAAAGATACAGAGTAGTTTTCTTTTTTTTAGTCCCCTTGATTTTCCATCAAGTTTATTCTCAGGAGAAAATAGATACCTCCATTACAGAGGTAAATATCCTGAACGAAGTCATAGTGACAGATCAGTACAAAAGAGGAAGCGTATCTGGGAAACTATTTACTGTAAATGAGATCAGTCGGCAGGATATTGAAAAACTGGCCGGTAATACCTTGGCAGATATACTTCACTATCAATTGAATATCGATATCATTCCCGATGCACAATCTGGTCGGTCTACAGTACGTATGTTTGGATTAGGTGGAGAGTACGTAAAGATATTGGTAGACAATATGCCTATGGTAAGTGATAATGGTTATGGTAACAATATAGATATCAATCAGATCAATCTCGATGAGGTAGAGCGTATAGAAGTTGTGGAAGGTGCTATGGGCGTACTTTACGGTGATAATGCGGTGGCCGGACTAATCAATATAGTAACCAAAAAAGGTATAGAAGGTAAATGGGAAGTGCAAGCTGGGCTTCAGGAAGAAACGGTTGGTGGCGAATACGATTGGTCTGAGAAGGGGCGGCATATTCAAAGTTTGAAGATGTCGTATAATATCTCAGATAGATTGTATGTTTCGGCAAGCTTTAACCGTAATGATTTTCAAGGCTTTTTTAACAATTTTAGAGGGAAGGATTATTTTAAGATAGAGGGGAGCGAAGTGAAGAACGACGAGTTGAGAGGGCATGAATGGAACCCTAAAGAACAGCTTAATCTCACAGGCGGACTGTACTATACTGCTCCGCGCTTTAATGTATATTACAAATTTGGATACTACGACGAAACCCTCGATATATACAGCCATGTGGTCAATTCTAGGGCAGAGAATGGCGCTTACAGTATTACGGCAAACGACCAACAGTACAATACTTCCCGTTTTGTGCATCAGCTCTATGCAGACGGTAAATGGAAGACTATGAACTACACCTTGTCTCTGTCTTTCCAAAAACAAGAGCGGGATTTCATGGGATATGTGTACAATGTAGGAGAACGAAGAAAACAGGAGGTGACAAAGGACATTACAGATCAATCCAGTGATTTGCTATTTTCAAGAGGAGTGTTGAGTCAAATTTTTCCGAAATCAGAGTTGTTTGATCTCACTGTTGGATATGAGCTCGTAAACCAAAAAGGATACGATGTGTCGGCCAGTGGGGCACATTCCGCTGAAATCGTAGAAAAGAGACTTGAAAATTACGACGCCTTTGCGACCGTCGACCTAAATTTTACAGATCGCTTCTCTCTGTATCCGGGATTGCGCATCAATAATAATTCAAGTTATGGAACTCATTGGATATGGGGATTGACTGCAGGATATGAATTGACCGACGACATAAAGTTAAAAGGTGTATTCGGTTCGGCTTATAAAACCCCCTCTTTTGAGCAGTTGTTCTATTATTTTGTAGATGCCAATCACGATGTACAAGGCAATCCTGATCTGAGACCGGAAGACGGGCTGTCTGCCTTAGTGTCAGTAGAAAAACGATCTGATCTGAATAATGTAAGCCTCAAACATTCAATCAAGGCCTTTCATTTTAATATCAAAGACAAAATAAGCCTTATTCTGGTGGGGAATGATTCTCCCGGAGGAAGTTTTCGCTATATGAACATAGATAGTCACAGAGTACTGGGCGCTTCCTTTGAAAATTCTTTACGATATAAAAACCTGAGTGCAGGGCTTGGACTGAGCTATATAGGAATCGCTCAAGAACTCGGTTCAGAAGAGAATAGCAGAGACGATTACCTCTATAATTTTACGGGAAATGCCGTATTGAGTTATACGATACCCTCTAAGAAGATAATATTGACTACACAGTTGAAATACAACGGAGCGCAGCCTCAGTATGTTGAGAAGAATAACGATGCTGGAGAAACCGTGTATGTGAAGGGAAAGCAGGATGCCTTTACCTGGTGGGATGCCAGTGCTAAGAAATATTTTTTGAACAATTCACTAGAACTTACCGCTGGTGTTAGAAACCTCCTAGATGTGGTAAGTGTAAACACAACTGCTGTGGCGGGAGGGGCTCATGGCGGTCCTCCCAATAGCGCATTGCTAGGATATGGGAGATCTTTTTATCTGAAACTTTTATATAAATTTAAAAACTAAACTCAATATGAAAAATTACTTTCTTTTACAAACCCTTTTTGTAGCATTACTGCTTACGGGATGTAGCGGCGACGATGACAGTGGTTCGGGATCGGGACCCGATATTCCTGTAGTAGAATCTGCCGTGATTGATGTGGAGTCAGGTGGCTCTACAGAACCCAATCAGGTATATATAGATCTGAGTACAGAAGAGACCAAGGTGGTGCGAAGGGATGCCTGGGAACTCGGTTTCTACTCCGGTTCAGAAAACAGGGTGTTCTTGAACGCTTCTATCCTAGTCACTGCAGCTGAACTTCCGGGGTATACTGATATCGATGCCGTAAACAGTAGCACTGTATTTGAAGCTCCAATGCAATTTAAATCGCTTGACTTGCAATCGTTTCAACCCGTAGATGTAACGGTAAATAATGTGGAAGAACTGAAAGTAGGACTACCCTTGGGATACGGAATGTATGGCGATGCTGATAGCGGAATCTCTTTTACAGATTCTACCGAAGGCCAACTCAACGGCACTGCTATAGCCGAGGTTTCCACAACCGATGCAGATAACAAAGTGTATATTGTTTCTGCGGGAAGTGCTATTCCCGACGAGGCAGCTGAACCTGGTTCTATAAATACCTCAGGTGATCCCAGAGGCTTTTACAAGATACGAGTACTCACCGATGGCAATGAGTATACACTGCAATATGCTGAACTAGATGCTGAAACACATCAAGAGGTGAAAATCAGCAAAGATGCCGCTTATAATATTAAGGCCTTTAGCCTGGTAAATGGAGAAGAAGTAGACGTAGAACCCGCAAAAAATGAATGGGATATCAATTTTACTAGTGTTTATTCTTATTACGGAGATTTTGCCGGAACTGTAGCCGGGGTTACTTTTTCAGATTTTGCCGTGCACAACACTCTTGGAGGTACAGGAGTATACACGGTGTTTACCTCTATTACAGAAGAAGGAGAAACCACAGTGACCGACGCGCCCTCTTTCGAAGACTTCTCTAAAGCTGATGTAGAAGAAGCCGAATTTGTGTATAATGACAAAACTGTTATAGGTAGTGATTGGCGGCAAACTGCAGGATTTTCCGGGGGAGAGGACAAAGTAAGTGACGACAGGTATTACATTGTAAAAGACGCAGACGGGAACTATTTTAAATTGCAATTCACCGCATTTTTGAATGCCGGAGGAGAAAGGGGATACCCTCAGTTTAAATACGAATTACTAGAGTAATTTGATTTGTACGTTATAGTATATTGTGAAGTAAGTTAGTTTTAAGATTTTTATTTTTTCAAGACCTATTCATTATGAAACAGTTTGCATTAGCCTTTGTACTGAGCTTGTCATGTTTGTTCAGTATGCAGGCTCAAAACAAAAAAAAACAAGATACCGAGGCCATAAAGAGTATGTGTGGTTGCTATGAAGTGGCCTTCAACTTTGCCGAGACTTTCGAATATGTTGAAGACTCTACCTATATACCGTCTAAAACCAAGCATGACAGAGGACTGGAATGGGTAGAGTTGGTAGAAGATGGCAAAGATAAAATATCTATGCAGCACCTACTTATCGTAGGGACAAAAGAAAATCCCTATATCGTTAAGCACTGGCGTCAAGACTGGGAGTATGAAAATACTGATCTCTACACCTACGATCACGACAACACTTGGAAATATGTAAGCCTTCCGGCAGATCAGGTAAAAGGACAGTGGACACAAAAAGTTTTTCAGGTAGACGACAGTCCGCGTTACCAAGGTTCTGCTTCATGGGTTCATGTAGACGGAAGACACTTTTGGGAAAGTGAGACTTCTGCTCCTCTACCGAGACGTGAATACACCCAACGCAGCGATTATAATGTAACTCTGAGAAGAAACCGCCATGAGATAGTCGATTACGGTTGGATACACGACCAAGACAACGACAAGATACTTCGTGAAGACGGTAAGGACGATGTGCTTGTCGCACAGGAGAAAGGTTATGATGTGTACAGACGTGTTGACGACAGCGAATGTCAGGCCGCGCGAGACTACTGGAAGAAAAACCAGGAGAAGTGGAGTTTGGTGCGCAACAAATGGGAAGAAGTATTTGCCCGTAAAAAGGACTTGTCGTTAGAAGAGAAGGTAGACAACAAACCCTTGTTCAAATCCCTGTTTGAGGAAGATGCTTTTAACACCTCCGAAGAAATCAATCCCCTAATCGAATCATTTGTAAAATAAAGAAGACATGCGTAACTTCAGATTGCTTATTATCCTTGTATTACTTCTTGTAGTAGGTAAGGGGGAAGCACAGGAAAGTATTTTCTTAAGTCGTGATTTCTGGAAAACCAATCCCAGTCCGGAGATAGTCGATCAAAAAATAAAGGAGGGTAACGATCCGGCTGCAGCCACTCCTTTTAATTTTGACGGAGTAGTATACGCTATTCTGGAAGATGCCCCCAACGAGGCGATTATTCGCCTGATTTCAAAAGAAGGCAACGGGGTAAACAAGCTGACTCACGATGGGCGAACCTATATTTTCTGGGCTGCCTACCGAGGAAATTCCGAACTGATGAAATACCTTTTGGATAAGGGTGCTAAAACCGATATTGTAGACGATCACGGGATGACCATCCTTAATTTCGCCGCAAATGCAGGAAATAAGAATTTAGAGGTGTATGAGCTTTGTCTACAGCATGGAGCCGATTTGAAAAACGATCTCAGCAGAGACGGAGCCAACGCTCTGTTGCTCGCAGCTTCCAAGGACGACGATCTTAAACTTACCGAATATTTCAGTTCAAAAGGGCTGGATATCAATGCTGCCGACAAGAACGGTAACGGTATATTTAACTATGTAGCCAAAGCGGGAAATATCGCTTTGATGGACAAATTGCTAGGTAGAGGGATAAAAGGAAACGATCAGGCTTTTTTGATGGCAGCTACAGGTGTCAGAGGTGCTTCTAACGGTGTTGAGGTGTACAAATACCTCGAGAGCAAAGGGCTGAGCCCGGAGGTTGTCGATAAAAACGGGAGTACTCCTCTTCATATTGCTGCATCGAGAAGTAAAGATGTGGAAGTGATTCGATACTTGCTCGACAAGGGATTGAATGGAGATCAGGCAGACCACAATGGAAATACGCCCTTTATGAATGCTGCAGCAAATAACGACTTGAAGATTGTGCAGCTGTTGTCTGAAAACTTGAAAGATATCAACCGTGTTAACAAAAAGAGTCAGTCTGCATTGAGTCTAGCAGTACAGGGCAATACATCAGATGTTGTGGAATTTCTCATTAAAAAAGGAGCCGATGTAAAGCTGGCCGATGCCGATGGAAACACTCTGGTTTCTTATCTGGTCAATTCGCTTGGAGGTAGAGGGGGCAATGGTACTATAGCCGTGTTTAATGAAAAACTCGATCTTCTGAAAAAGAATGGATTAGATATTTCTAAACCTCAGGGTAACGGAAATACTTGGTATCATCTCGCGGTAGATAAAGACAATGTCGAACTGTTGAAACTGGCTCAAAAAGCCGGTCAGGATATCAATGCTAGGAATAAAGAAGGCAATACGCCTTTGCTGTTGGCTGCCATGAGGGCCAAAGATGATGTACTCTTAAAACAGCTTCTACAACTAGGAGCTGATAAGAGCTTAACCACCGATTTTGAGGAGTCAGCTTATGATTTAGCTTCTGAAAATGAAGTGCTTAAGAAAAATAAAATTTCTCTGGACTTTTTGAAATAAACGCGAAGATGAAAAAAAGAATAGGTTTAATATCATTTTTTGTCGGATTATGCCTGGTGTTAGTTTCGTTTACTACCGTAGCCGAAACCACCAAATACAAGTGTATGGTACAGATGACCAACTATTCGGGAGAGGCAGCCTATATTGTGATTTCATTGATCAATCCGCAAGGAGAATACGAGAAAACACTGTATGTAAACGGTGATGATCCGGAGTGGTACCACAGTTTAGAGGCTTGGTGGAAATTTTACGGAAGGAAGCGGAATAATATAGATGCTATAACCGGAGCTACTATTGCGGGAGGAGCAAGGGCTATTCAAGTTATCGAAATAGAAAACTCTAAGATTGATGCCGGATACAGTCTCCGTTTTGAGTCCTCCGTAGAAGATCAAGAATACTATACTTCTGATATAGAGTTTCCACTGACTTCTGAGAATATCAAAGCTAAGCACGAAGGTAAAGGGTTTATCCGATATATAAGGATGATGCCCAATTAATCAGAGTAAAAAACAGCTACTTATGACGATTTCTATATGGAGATACAGCCACCTAGTCCTGGCTGTATCTTCTTTCGTTTTTATAGTACTGGCCTCTGTTTCGGGTGGTATTCTGGCTTTTCAGCCAATTTCCGAACAGTTAAAGCCTTATCAGATTACCGATCTGGATGAGATTAGTCTTGCTCAGACTGTAACAATCTTTAAAGAGACTTACCCAGAGGTACTCGAACTAGAGGTCGATGCCAATGATTTTGTCATAGCTTCTGTATTTACTGCCGAAGGAGATGCTTTGAGTGGATATTTCGACCCAGTGACGGCGGCATATCTCGGAGAAGAACTGAAACCTTCTCCTTTCTTTCAGTGGGTGACCAGTTTTCACCGGTCGCTGTTTATGAAGGGTATAGGTCGTTTTTTTGTCGGTCTATGCTCTTTTTTACTACTGCTGATCTCCCTTTCTGGAACCGTACTTGTCATTAAACGACAACGGGGTATCAAGCGATTTTTCTCTAGAATTGTCAATGAGAACTTCAACCAATACTGGCATGTGGTTTCGGGTCGGTTGCTTTTAATTCCCATCGTCATTATCACCGCTACGGGAGTCTATCTATCGCTGGAGAAGTTTCACCTACTCCCTGAATCTCATATAACACACCAAACCGGCGATGGTTTGCTCTCTGAAACTCCACATATCTCCTTCTCGGATTTTGAGATTTTTAAAACGACCCCGCTTTCTGAAGTCTCGCTGTTGGAATTTCCTTTTTCACCTGATGTAGAAGATTTGTTTACCTTAAAAAAACAGGGAGAAGAACTGCTTGTCAACCAGTATACAGGTGATGTAGTGAGCCGGGTGGAGACTCCATTAACGGTCGTGCTCTCTATGTGGAGCCTGAACCTACATACCGGAAAAGGCAGTGTGTGGTGGTCGGCGATTCTCGCATTGGCTTCGGTCAATATATTATTTTTTATCTATTCCGGCTTTGCCATGACATTCAAAAGGAGGCGAGGTCGATGGAAGAATAAGTTTGGTAAAGAGGAGGCAGAAATCGTTATTCTCTCAGGGTCGGAGAACGGGAGTACCCTTGCTTATGCTTCCGCTTTCTACAAGCAGTTGATCGCTGGCGGATACAAAGTTTTTATGGATGAGATGAATGAGATAAGCACTTATCCCGCCGCAAAATACTTGGTGATAATCACCGCTACCTATGGGCAAGGCGATCCGCCGGCAAACGCTGTTCACTTCCTAAAAAAACTGAAAGAACTTAACCTAAACCAAGACATCCGATATTCGGTAGTGGGCTTTGGCTCATTGGCTTATCCCGATTTCTGCAAATTCGCTCTCGATACAGACCAGGAATTACAGCGGTATATGACCCAGATGTTGCCGGTGGAGACTATCAATGACAAATCTGTGGAAGATTTTGGAAAGTGGATACGACTGTGGTCAGAAGCGACCGAGATACCCGTTTCTGTCCCAGAACCAGCCTTGGCTACAGCGCCACGCCAGCTTAAGAAATTTAGGGTGGTGAACAAAACTGTTGCCTGTGACAAGACAGGCAATACTTTTCTAATGACCCTAAAACCCCGATGGTGTCAAAGCTATTCGTCTGGCGACTTGCTGGCAGTGCACCCTCATAACGATCACCGGGAACGCCTGTATTCCATCGGTAAAGTAAATGGAGCTATTCGCTTGAGTGTAAAACTGCACGACAACGGATTGGGATCCGGTTTTTTACACGCGGCTGGAATTGGAGAAATTATCAGAGCAAGGATCGTCAGAAACCCGGCTTTTCATTTTCCAGTAAAAGCAACCGAGGTCGTATTGATTGCCAACGGTACCGGGATTGCTCCTTTTTTGGGGATGCTTCACCATAACAGCAAGGTATATACCCATTTATATCTGGGCCTGAGAGATAGCAATTCCTATGAACTCTACATACAAGATATAGAACAGCTGCTCAAAGAAGAAAAACTACAGCGGTTTTCCCTCGCCCTATCGCGGGAAGCTGACAGGAGTTATGTACAAAACAAGCTTTGTGAAGATGCAAAACTTATAGCTGAAGTACTGCAAAGGGGCGGTGTGCTGATGATTTGTGGATCACTGCAGATGTATAAAGACGTGTCGATTACTTTGGAAGACATTTGCCGGCAGCATAACGATCGGTCGTTGGAGTATTATCGAGAGAGAAAACAGATTAAGAGTGATTGTTATTAACTGTTATGACATTTTCGGTGTCATTCCGACGATAGGGGCTGTTCGCCGAAGGAGGAAGGAATCTCTAGGATAGACGTTATACTGTTGAAGATTCTTTGATCTTGTGGGGAGATTCCCTGCCGGCCGGACAGGCGGGTTCACTGCGCTCTGAATGACAGTGTCATCTCACCGTCGGAATGTAAACCCAATACTGTGGGATTTAAAAAACATCAGAAAAATACTCTAAAGGTCATATTGGGAGTAATACCGAGCGAAAGGCTTTCTACTTGCTGTATTTGCGTGCTTTGGTCGTTTTCGAGTCGGTAATAGATATCGAGGGTGTTTTTTCTATTGAGGATATTGAGTATGGCGATTCCGATATTG
This sequence comes from Sinomicrobium sp., assembly GCA_029266035.1. Lineage (GTDB taxonomy): Bacteria > Bacteroidota > Bacteroidia > Flavobacteriales > Flavobacteriaceae > Sinomicrobium. The sequence goes on along the minus strand of JAJUFH010000001.1, from coordinate 251,818 downwards.
GCTCTTACAGAGGGGCTTATTTCAAAGTTGTAGGTAGAAGACAGGTCGGCCCTTAAAAAATCGGGAAGTCTGTCGCTGTTGGAGGGGTTGTAGTTTATACTGTTTCCCGTTTGTCTTTCGGTAACCTCATTTCCGGCGATGGGTGTGGTGTACGGTCTTCCCGAGTTCCAATTTAGTCCGAGAGCTAGTTTCAGTTTCTTTAGGGTATAGGTGCCGGCAAAGGAGATGGAATGTCTGATATCGAGATTGTTCGGGAAAGCGGAGGGGGTGAGCTCTCTGAAATTGTATTCGTTTTGAGCTATGGAATAACTGAGCCAGGTACTATAGTTCCTACCTTTTTTATTGAGCAGAAATTCTATCCCTCGCGAAGTATAGTCACCCGCTGTTCGCAGGTATTGCCCCTCGTTCTGAAATTCCTGTCCGGATGTAGTAATGCCTTTCACGGTTTTGTAAAAGGCTTCAACTCCGGTGTAAAATCCACCTCTGTCGTAATGGAGTCCGGCCGACACTTGTTTGCTTCTCGTGATGGGGAGATCGTCGTTGTTAGACAGTATCCACCTTCTCTTTTCCACTCCCAAAAAATCTCTTTGCAGGTCGATAACCTGATTGGTGACTTGGCTCCGCATTTCACCTTGAGCTTCCAAAGCCAGTCCGCCGTATATTTTTTGCCGGATACTCAGCCGGGGTTCGTAGATGTATTTTTGAAATTTGTCGATATAGTTTACCCGAATACCACCCCTGATATAGGTCCCTTTACTTGGCGATTGATAGCTGACTTCCGAAAAGAGGGCGTGATTCTGTATGACATCCTTGTCTTTGACCCGGAATCTTGGGGTGTTGATATCATCGGTATTCGTAATACCCACCTCATAAAACTGGTAACCGGCGAGCAGGTTTACTTCGGGAATTATCTTGTAGTTGATATGGGCTTTCACTCCGCTTTCGAGTACTTCGTTATTGAGCAACAGTCGCTGATCGGTATACAGGGTGTAGTTTACGGCATCGAGATTGTATTTGGTATAGTATACTTTTACGGAAGAGGTGAGTGAGGGTGACCATTCGCTCTTGACCGATGCACCGAAAGCAAGATTTTGCTGTGTGAGTGTACTCTGCTGGGCTTCTCCTGTATTTGTAGCTTTTTCGTTGTATTCCAGATTGTTCTTAAAAAGGATGGCGTTGGCTCTTATTTGATGCTTTTCATTCGGATTGTACAGCAGTTTGAGGCTGGTGTCGTAGAAATAGAAATTTTCTTCCCTCTGGATATTCTCGTTTATCTCTTGATTTTCGGTGTTTGTAATCTTGGAATCCTGGAATACCCGGTCGAAATAAGAGTTGTAGGTAGGGGTAGAGACCAAATCGGTAATCGATCGTCGCGCCGACAGGTGAAGGGCGATTTTGTCGCCCACAGGGATACGGGTATAGGCATCGGCAGCAATGAGGTTAAACCCTGCGCCGCCAGTAAGGGTGCTGTCTATAGTATTGGCCGATCTCATGTCTATGGTTCCACTTACTCCATCGCCATAAATCACACTTGCTCCATTTTTCACTACTGAAACATCCCTGGTTAGATACGGATTAAACGCCGATATCAAACCGAAGAAATGTCCGGATTGGTACATTTTTATATCATCCCATAAAATGAGGTTCTGATCATGAGAACCTCCCCTGATATTGATGTTTGAAACTGTTTCGGTAGCACTTTTGACACCGGGAAGCGCTTGAATGGTGTGAAGTATATCGGGTTCTGTAAGTCCCGGAAGTATTCCGAAGCTACCAGTGCTTATACTGATGCTTCCATCAGTTTTTTTCTGCAATCCGCTGGTGAGGTATTGTTTTACTACAACTTCTTCCAGTACCTGATATTGTGGTATAAGCGAAATAGTATCACAATCCTTTCCGACGTATTCGCCGGCTGGAAATTTTATATCCTTATATCCTCCATTTTGGATATGAATCACAGTTTGAGGAGTGACCCCCGTAAATTCTATTCTGCCGTCAAAATCACTTACGGCATATTTTTTATGGTCTAATGCTTGTACAGATGCTCCTGAAACAGGTTCCCCCAGATAATCATCCATCAGAACGAGACACAGCGACTGGGGTTGGAATGTTATGGTGTAGTATCTGTTGTCTAGTTTTTTTATGACAAGGGATGTCTGTTGCTCTAATGCGGTGATAATTTGGGATATGGAAGAGGACAAGTTGGGGACTACAACTCTAAAGGGAGCTATGTCCTGATCGGAATAGGAGAATTTAATGCCATAGTGTTTTTCCAGCCGAGGAAGAACCGCTGGCAATGCCTCTTTTTCTTGAGCGTAAAGAGGAGAAAAACACCATAAAAAAAAGGCTAAAACGACTGCTACCAGTGTTTTAGTTTTATTCTGAATACAAAATAATCTCGCTGTTGCTGCCATCCGCAAACCGGTACTTTAGATGGAATGGCAAGGTAATACTTTTTATGGCAGTTTCTAAATCGTCATTGCTAAAACTTCCCGTGAAAAGTACATCGGTATCGGTATCGCTGTGAATTTTGACATTGTATTGTCGTTCGAGTTCGCGGATAACCTCTTGAAACGGAACACTCTTAAAGGAGCTTTCATCCCTTATCCAAGACGGTTCACTTTTCGGAAAATTATCCGATTCTATCTTGCCTCCTTCGAGAGATCGGAATGTTTCACCCGATTTAAGAATAAATGTATCCTGTTCGTAAATCACTTTTACTGAGCCTTGATAACAACTGACTTCGAAGTACTGGTCGCGACTTTTTACATTAAAGTGAGTTCCTAATACGGCAACTGTTCCGACAGTGGTGTGTACGGCAAAATTATTTCCCGGCACCACTTTAAAGAAGGCTTCTCCTTCCAGTTTGAGATCTCTGTGATCTGCCCACTTCTTTTTGTTGTAACTAAGCGTAGATCCTGCATTCAACACGACTTCTGAAGCATCGGGAAGATGGATATTTGTCTTTTCTGCATTAGCGGTTTGTACAGTGACGTCGCCCTGTGCAAAAAATATGTATGAGGCAAGTAGTAATACCAATACAGCAGCGACCACAGCGATTTTTTTCCACGTCCTAAAGTTCGGTCGAAGAACAGTTGTATCTTGTTGTCGATCTATTATCTTTTGAAACACCCTTTCACTGTTAAAGGCTGGAACCTTAAACTTGTCGGTATGGATTATGATTTTCTCATACGAAGAGAGATCCTCCGTCTGTTTCAGGATGTCGAGCTCTTCTGGAGAGATTTCGCCACTCAACCACTTTGCTAACAGATTTTCATTCTTCATTATTGGCATTTAGTTATTTAACAGTTGAGAAGGGGTATACCCTACCTTGTTTTTATCTTTGAATCGATTTTCTAAATCACACACCCTCTATCTCTTTTCTGAGGCTTATCAATGCTTTGTGTATTCTTTTTTCTACAGCTTTAACCGATATGCCTAGAGAGGTGGCTATATCACTGTATTTCATGCCGTCTATTCGGTGTAGCAGAAAGGCAGTTCGTTGAGCCTCACTCAAATTAGCGATAGCCTTTTGCAACTTCTCCATATATTCTTTTTCTTCCAGAAGGAACTGCGGACTTTCTTTGTCCGAACTACCTTGCGATTCCTTGCTGTATTCAAGCACCACTTTTTTGTGTGCTACAACATTGAGAAAAAGGTTGTTGGCAACAGTAAATAGAAATGCTCCGGCTTTTTTCAAAGGTACTTTTTTACAATTGTTCCACAGCCGGATAAAAGATTCGTGTACAATGTCTTCCGCTTCTTTGGTGTCTCCACACTTATAATATATGAAATTGTTGAGTTTTTCCGCGTAATTGCGATATATCGAGGTGTAGATTTTTTCAGAACAAACAGGGTCATCTTGTTGCATGGGATAGTTTTATCTGGATATGCAAAGGTATTTATTTTGTGCGTAGAATTAAAATGATAGAATGTTAAAGCTGTTTTAGTTATATATCTAAGGAAGCTAAAGAGACTGGGTAATGGGAGCGTTTTTACTTGAAGTTTCAAATTTGTATGTGTAGGCTTTAACTTTAAAATGCGTGACAAGAGTGTTTGCTTACTCTTGTCAACCTGCGTACCTTGCAGTTCGATTGTAGAGCTCCGGTAAAAGAAGTTTAAGGTAGCAAAGGGATCGAATGACAAAAAAATAAAAAAAATGAAATGTGGGGTAGGGTATTTTCAAGGATGACTGTTTTATGTGTGAAATGTAGCAGAAGTATGAAGTTGTATTTCATAAGCGGGGTTATAACCGCAGTTGTGTTCTTTTTATGTATTGCGTGCCAAGAAGAGGTGGAGGAGACGATTGGAGAAGATCCGCAATTGGTGATAGCGGATGGTTCAGAAATGACGGTTTGGATTAGAAGAGCGACATCCAATTACGAAACGAGAGATGATTTTCTCGATAAAAATAGTTGTGGAGCTTTACAATTGCCCATTGCCGTAAACCTCAACGGAGCTGTGAGGATGATAAACAATGAAGGAGATTTAGGAATCGTTCGTGATATTATGGAGGAGTTGGAAGTTCCAGCTTTGTTGCAATTTCCATTTAAGGTGATTTCTGGTGATTATACAGAACTAGAGATCAGCTCGGAGGAAGATTTAAATCAGTTGCGAGAGCTTTGCGGTAAAAGTGTGTATGCCAGAATAGCGTGTGTGCAGTTTTTGTATCCACTGGAAATGTTGACGTACAATGCCAATAACCAAAGCAATGGCAGTATTACTGTTGAGAGTGATAGAGAACTTTTTGATTTTATGGGGTCTATCGGAGATTTGCACACTACGATCAATTATCCGGTAAGCGTAAAATTGGAAACAGGAACACAGGAAGTTAACAATAATGAAGAGCTTTTAAATCTGATAAGACAATCTGCCAAAGATTGTTCAGAGTAGAAAGTTTTAAAATATATCCACACAGTTGCAGTGATTGTCTGAAATAGACGATAACTTATACAGAAAGACATTGTAACTGTTACAATTAGGTTGTTTGGATTGAGTTGTCAGGTAGGGGTGCCTGACAGCCGGAAAAAGAGGTCGTAAGGCCTCTTTTCTCTTTTTATACATACGGTATAGGTCTGTATGTGTTTTTCTCACCGAAAATGTTTAAAATTAGAGCTTCAGCCTTGGTGGGCTTCGGTTCAAATGTTTAAATTTGCATCCCGCCGAATCAGGAGACTGGCAATTTTGCTTTGAATTCTTCGAAATTCTTTCTTGTAGAGGTGGAGTAACTCGCCTGGCGACAGTCAGGTTTCGAATCTCGTTTTGATGCGTAAAAAAGAAGCAGGTAATTATGTTTGACAATTTAAGTGAAAAGCTGGACAAAGCCCTCCACGTCCTCAAAGGGCATGGGCAGATTACGGAGATCAATGTTGCGGAGACTCTTAAGGAAGTACGGCGGGCACTGCTGGATGCCGATGTCAATTTTAAGATAGCCAAAGAGTTCACCAATAAGGTCAAGGAAAAAGCGTTAGGGCAGAATGTGTTAACTACCCTACAGCCCGGGCAGCTTATGGTGAAGATAGTGAAAGACGAACTCACCGAACTTATGGGAGGTGATGCCGAAGGTGTCGATCTTTCGGGAAATCCTTCGATAATCTTGATGTCGGGTTTGCAGGGGTCTGGTAAGACTACCTTTTCTGGAAAGTTGGCCAACTTCCTAAAAAGTAAAAAATCAAAAAAACCACTTCTCGTAGCTTGTGACGTATACCGACCCGCGGCTATCGACCAGCTGCATGTGGTAGGGGAGCAAATAGGTGTTGAGGTCTATTCTGATCGAGGAAACAACGATCCGGTAGCCATCGCCAAAGCGGGAATAGAACACGCTAAGACCAACGGGCACAATGTGGTGATTGTCGATACCGCAGGGCGTCTAGCTGTAGATGAAGAGATGATGGTGGAGATATCGAATGTTTACAAAGCCATCCAACCACAGGAAACCCTATTTGTGGTAGACGCTATGACCGGACAGGACGCTGTCAATACAGCCAAAGCCTTTAACGAGCGATTGGATTTTGACGGAGTGGTACTCACCAAACTCGATGGAGACACTCGTGGAGGTGCGGCTATTTCTATTAAGTCGGTTGTCAATAAACCCATCAAATTTATAGGTACCGGAGAGAAGATGGATGCGATAGACGTATTCCACCCTTCTCGTATGGCCGATAGGATATTGGGCATGGGAGACGTGATATCTCTCGTAGAACGCGCCCAGGAACAATACGATGAAGAAGAAGCGAGAAAACTCCAGAAAAAGATAGCCAAAAACCAGTTTGGTTTTGACGATTTCCTGTCGCAGATACAACAGATCAAGAAGATGGGAAGTATGAAAGATCTATTGGGGATGATTCCCGGTGCAGGAAAGGCGCTTAAAGGAGTGGATATCGACGACGATGCTTTTAAACATATCGAAGCTATTATACATTCTATGACCCCGGAAGAGCGCTCTACCCCCTCGGTGTTGAACGCATCGCGAAAGAAGAGGGTAGCTAAGGGATCAGGAACATCGGTGCAGGAAGTAAATCAGCTCTTGAAACAGTTCAATCAGATGAGCAAGATGATGAAAATGATGCAAGGTGGCGGTGGCCGGAAAATGATGCAGATGATGAAAGGAATGCGTTAGTGGTTTTGCAAAGCAGGTATTAAAAAATTAAATGACGAGCATGGAATTATTAGACGGGAAAAAAATATCAGAGCAGATCAAGGAAGAAATTGCGGCTGAGGTAGAGGGAATGAAAAAACGAGGAGAAAAGGTTCCTCATCTCGCAGCTGTATTGGTCGGAAACGACGGAGCCAGCCTTACCTATGTAGGTAGTAAGGTAAAGGCGTGTGAGCGCGTAGGTTTTGAATCTACTCTGGTAAAACTCCCGAGTACCATCAGCGAGGTAGAGTTGCTTCGCAAAATACATGAACTCAATGAAGACCCTTCCATAGACGGTTTTATTGTACAACTTCCGCTTCCTCGACAAATCGATACACAGAAGGTGCTAATGGCGGTTGATCCCGACAAAGATGTGGATGGTTTTCACCCGGTCAATTTCGGTAAGATGGCGCTCGATATGACTACCTTTATACCGGCAACACCTTTCGGAATACTAGAATTGTTGGAGCGCTACAATGTGGAGACCAAAGGGAAACACACCGTGGTAATAGGAAGAAGCCATATCGTTGGGCGCCCTATGAGTATCTTGATGGGCAGGAAAGGATTTCCAGGGAATTCAACCGTTACCCTTACCCATAGTCATACCAAAAATATAACACAGATTACATCACAGGCCGATATCATTATTACTGCACTGGGGCAACCCAATTATCTCAAAGCGGAAATGGTGAAAGATGATGTCGTTATTATCGATGTGGGGATTACCCGTGTTCCCGATGAAACTGCAACAAGAGGATACCGTATTGTAGGAGATGTCGATTTTGAGAATGTGAGTAAAAAGGCGAGTTATATCACCCCGGTTCCCGGAGGCGTAGGACCAATGACTATTGCTATGCTATTAAAGAATACCCTTCTGGCTCGGGAGCGACATTTGTTGCGTAGCAAAGCCTAATCTGTCGTAAAAGAAGCTTGTAGTAATAGCCGGTATACACTGTGAAGTGGTACCGGTTTTTTTATGTCTCTTAAATTTTATATAGTATATTTCTTTATTAAAAAGTAAATGAATAATAATAATTTTAGATTTTATTTTGTAAAAAGAAATGATTTAACACACTTGCACGATAAGTAAATATTTTAGAAATATTGTTTTCCATTTTTTTTATTAATAAAATACAGGTTTTCGGGGATATACCTCTGAGTAAAAAAGTTTTAATTTAGTCGGATATAAATAATAAAGGTATATGAGTTTTCTTGCTAAATTTGAGATTGACGCTATGTCATACAATATTCTTGAATATGACATTTTAGTAGAAAAGGGGATAGATCACAACGGGAAACCCGCCACCAATGCTAGGGGTGGTGAAATACGCTTGGTTGTTGAGACCGATATGAATGACCATTTTTCCGATTGGGCAGTGAGTGCTACCCAGGTTAAAGACGGGAAACTTGTTTTTTACAAACGAGATGGTATGGCTCGGATGAAATCTACGAGTTTTAAAAAGGGCTATTGTATTCGGTATAAAGAGAAATTCAGGGCCATGGGCGATGAGCCCATGTGTACAGAGATTGTGATTTCCGCTCAAGAGATCAATATCGGAAATACGCTTTATAAAAAGAGGTGGCCCTCAACGGTATAGGTTATAGGTTAAGTGTAATTACTATTTTTCCAAAATGGATCTAATCAAGAAAACGGACTGGATGGATATTGTTGTGGAGCCTCATAGGCAGACCATTCTGGTGCAACAACGGTGGAAGTACGATTGGCAAATTCTTGTTCCTGTATCCAGTTGGACCTATGATGATAAAAAGGAGTTTCATCGTCGTGCAGACGAACTGATATGGGGTCAGTGGAGCGGAAAATTTATAGTAAGGGTAGAGGGGAATTCTGATTTTGCTACCCAATTTACCGATCGGGATTTCACGGTAAATTTCGATATAAAATGGGTGTTGTCTAATGAGCATTGGAGTGTGGTTGTGCGGAAAATTCCTCCAGGAGATTTTAGAACTAGCCATGTTAAATGGGGGACAAGAACGATGCAGTTGGATACCGAAGATCTGATTCTTGTAGAAAGGGTTAAAAATGGTAAAAGTTATTTTCAGTACCCAGTGGCTCATGAATTTGGACATGCGGCTGGAAATTCAGTTTATGCCACTACACATGGGGATGAATACGGGAGTAGTAGCCCCTTTCAGTTGGATAGATCCAGTATGATGAATGTAGGAAATGAACTGAGAGACAGGCATTCGGATTATCTTATACAACAACTCAACACCATGGTGCCGGAAACTTCTTTCCGCATTTATAAAGTGCGATAATATGAAAAATGTACTGATTGTTATAGTGTGTAACTTGATCTTGGCCTGTAATACCCCTGTCCCCAAAGACAACAGCGATAAAAAGGACACACAAAAACAGGCGAACAAAATGCAAAGCCTTCCGGTTACAATAGAAGAATTGACAAAAAGATGTTTGGAGGAAAGCGTGAAAGAGTACGGACAGCCCTTGCAAACAGAGAGCTTCATACTCGATGATGCCCTTCCAGAGTCAAGGATAGAATTGAACAATTACTTTACTGTAAAAGAAAGACGAAGTGAATCTATTACAATAAAAGAAGTCATCTGGGAAAAAGATCAGGAAACTAATATCAGGGTTTGGTACAGAGAGGTCGATAACAAATGGAGTGTAGTCCATGCTGTGGAATGGACAAAGGGTGCTGAATTTTAGTAGAAAAAGATACGAAAACGAAAATATAATAGTTATGGCATTGCAAACGGATGTTACTGTAAAGGTAGGAGATCTGCGGATAAGCACCTTTCTAGATTTTGAACTGAGCCAGCGAATAGACAATCACCATGAGCTCACTATAGAATGCCGAGAAGAAGAGGTGTATATGCAAAATTTTGGTCTCAAGGGTAATTACCATCAGCTTATAGGAGAAACCATATTGGTGACCATGCAGGGTATAGACGGGATGTTTTCCACACATACCGGATATTTTAAGGGGGTGGTAACCCGTGTCAAGGCCGTAAACCAGAATGATAGCAGTGGCAAGCGGTTGCAGTTTAGGGCGTATAGCCCCACCGTACTTATGGACAATGGTCCGGAGTCATCCTCTTTTTTGAAGAAGACATTATCCGATATCATACACAATACTACTAGGGAATACGATAGTCAAATGTTGAAAATAGTATCCCAACCTTTAAAAGATGCTCCTTATCCCTATATTGTTCAATACAATGAAAGTGATTATACTTTTCTCAAACGTATGTGTTCTAGACAAGGAGAATGGTTTTATTACAATGGTATGGAGTTGATTATTGGACAGGAAAATACGGGAGAGGAAATCATCCTGCACTATGGGTATAACCTGTTTAATTATGATTTTGAAATGAGTTTGCAGCCAACCCGTTTTAAATACTATGGCAATGATCTTTCTGAAGGTGAATCTCACCAGAGCCTGACCAAAGAATTTGAAAATAGAGTTAATGGTATAACTGCAGAATTGGTCAAATCTTCCGGAAGAGTATTTTCTAAGGAAACTATTGTGCAAAACAACCAATTAATAAATGAGGGTACGGGGAAAGCTGATATGGACGATTTTGCAGAACTCAATTTTAAGAAGAAGGTGGCCAATATGGTCTATGTCAACGGGAGCAGTGAAAATCCGGCATTACGTCCTGGTGCTATTATTAGGATATTGGATGAAGATGGTAGTTCACAAGGAGTATTTAAAGTCATTGATACCACTCACCATTGTGTAGATACTGGGGAGTATCACAACCAGTTTAGGGCGGTTCCCGTGTCTGTAGAAGTGTCTCCTTATTCCACGCCTGGTGACTATTGCAAGTGTGAGAGCCAGCCTGCCATAGTAATGGATAACAATGATCCCAAGGGTTTGGGACGGGTTAAAGTACAAATGGCTTGGCAGAAAGAAAATGCCCAAACCACAGATTGGATTCCTCTAGCCTCTCCCAATGGGGGTAATGGCAAAGGCTTTCATTTTATCCCAGAGAAGGGCGAGAGCGTAATGGTAGATTTTCAGAGTGGAAATGCAGAACTCCCATATGTTACCGGTAGCGTACATCACAACCAAGCAAAAAGCGGGTATCACGATCCAGACAATAATCTGAAAGCTTTTCAAAGTAGAAGTGGAAACAAAGTGGTGATGAACGACAAAAGCGGAAGTATGTTGTTGGAAGATGCCAATGGGACCAAGTATTTTATGGATGGTGCAGGAAATATTAATATTGTGGGAGACACCTCAAAAAATATTGATATCGGACAAGGGGCAAGTACACTGAATATGGATAAAAATGGGGTGATAAATTTTTCAGGAAATAAACAATTTGCCATAACTGTAGGAGAGAGTTCCCTTATTTTACATAGTGATGGAAATATAGAACTCAAAGGGAAAAACATCATCCTTACTGGCGATGAGAATACCAAGATTACGGGCAAAAACAACCATATTGCAGGAGAAACCAAATTAGATGGAGGTGATGTATTCATCAATTAAGGAAATGAATAATAATGAGTGAACAGATACGGATAAAGCAACCTTTTACAGAAAAATATACTTTAACCATCGACTCTGACTTAATGGCTGTAAATGTAAGCATGCAATCCAAAGCCCAGATACGTTGGGATTTTAGAGTGATCCAGGTAGACCGGATAAAGGGGAGGGTAGAGATTGAGTTGATACAATTAGACAATACCCTCTTGGAATGGAATAATCCTATGGTTGAGGAAATTTCAGCAATGAGCCGGATATTCGGAAGAATGTACAATGAGTTACATCTGATACTAGATCAAAAAGGGAAAATTTTGGAGGTGTTGAATATGGAACTGATCTTGGGTAAGTGGAAACAGACCAAAACCGAAATGCAAAAAGTATTGGAGGACAACCCGGATATAGAAAAAGCAATAAGCCTCAACGACGAGATATTCCAGGATCCAGAAAAACTTAAGGCCGGAATACAGGCCAGTGAGTTTTTTAGTGTTTGTTTTGGAGAAATATACGGAGAATATACAAACACTAAGAAGACAGTGGTAAAACCCAATTTTTTTAATACGGCCAATGTACAATGGGAATATACCATTTATACGGATAACAATACCCCTTATGATTCTAAATATGTTAAAGTGTATTCCAAGGCTAATCCCTATGCTGGTTTAGGGCAGGGGTTTAATCAGAGGGCATACAAGCATTTTTCAGAACAGATAGATATAGCTAAGCTGGAGCCGATTTTGACTGAACATACTAGCTTTGGTATAGAACAGGATACAGGGAAATTATTGGAAGCTGTGATCCGTAAAGAAGAAATTGCCAAGAAGGAAAACCTGTACACTAAAATGAATTATTATATTGTTAGTGATACCTTGTTGAAGGAGAACAAGAGGATTGTAAAAAATTAAAATAGTATACCACCATTTTTTAAAAGGTTCTAAGATAGTCAAGCTGTCAAGGATGGATTTACAAGCAAAAAAGACATCAGAAAAACCAGGGGTTTCAGCCTCTAAGATTCTGCGTTTAGGAAGAAAGACCTTTGTTTTCGGGCTTGAAAGGCTACATTCTGGAAACATCAAAACAATGACTTTATTGGTCAGGTTCTCAAACCCAAAAAGGAGGGGGCAGACCGAGCTGGAGATCAAGGTTTTGAGTTTTGGTATTCGTGCTATTCGCTATGGCGATAGGTTGAGGCTGGGCTATATAAAACGCAGACAGGTCTTGCAAAAAGTATAACTTGGACATTGTGATGTTGCCGGATCATGGGTATGACAGAGAAAGGCATAAAATAAATCCCCGAACTGAAAAATATACTATGGATAACTCGGACAGTAAAAAGGAAAAAAAAATAGATTGGATAAGCAAACAGGTTCCTGTCATAAAGCATGTCCCTCGTGAAGAAAGGTTACAGGTGCTTAACAAGGCACTTAAAAATCCTGCAATTTGGATTACGTTTATCGGGCTTATGGCACTTTGGCTGTTTTTGTTCGCCGATACAATACTTTCCTGGGGAGAGATAGGCTATGGTATAGGGTCTATAAAATGGTTTGGGGCTATTTTTAAACAAATGTTTTTTCCTGTCCTTGTCCCGGCTATGGTTATTATGGGAGTGCTCTTGCTATTAAGGAATTATCTTATAAAACGTATTGTAAGAAAAGAATATTTAAATGAATAAACCATATTAGATAAATGGACCGCAATCAAAGGGTAGAAAAGATAACAAAACAAATTCCCACCCTGATAAAAGTGCCTTATGAGGAAAGGTTAAACGTATTTTATAGGGGAGGGATAAAAAGTCCTGTTTGGTGGGGAGTGTTTATAGCTCTTTTGATAATATGGATTGTTTTATTTGGAAATACAATGCTTCAGTGGGAACACTTTGATATTTTTCAAATGGGTATTAAGGATTATTCATTGGCTGTATTTAAACAAATGTTGGTTCCTGCTTTAATACCTGTATTAATAATAGCCTTCATTATGTTAATGGTAAGAAATTATCTTGTAAAGCGAATTGTTAAGAAGGAATATTTAAATGAATAAACCATATTAGATATGGGGAAAATCATCACCGAAAAGGACTTTTGGACTTGCTCTATGGGCAATGTTCCTGCTCAATTACAGGGACCAGAGCCAAGTAAGGGTTATGGTGTTAAAAAGCAAAGCGGAGAACTCTATATTACCAAAGATGATAAAGCTACGAGCAGTTGGATCGATTTTGGATGTAAAAAATATATGATGCTTATGGCCGCTGCCGCTGCCATAGCTGTCGTTGCCCTGGCAGTGGTGGGGGTTCTGACGGTAGCCACAGGGGGCGCAGCCCTAATAGCTGTCGGTGCTATAGCAGGGCTTGCAGGAGCGGCATTAGGGGCAATCGTCGGGGGACTGTTATGTGGACAGAAAGCGGCTGCGTTGAGAGAATGGACCGGTTCAAAACCTGATTTAATCATACATCAGAGAAATGCCATTACTTCAGATCACAAAATGATATGTTCTGTGGGAGGAACCATAGAAATCGCACCCAATATAAAAAACTGGAAGCAGGCCATTGCCTTGGGAAGTGCTAATTATATCCAAGGGCTATTGGAGGGAATGACCAGAGGGGCCTTTATAGGAATGGGAGGAGGAGCTCTAAGTGGAGGTGTAGGAGCTTTTGCCGCAGGAGGATTAAGAGGCTTGGGATCTGCAGGTTTGAATTTTCTAAAGGCAGCTCCGGGGTACGTAGGCCGTAATTTTGCTAAAGGAGTGTTCCTGGATTGGGGTAAAAAATCGGCAGAAGGAGGTGAAAATTTCTTGCGTACATACGGCGAAGAAGGAAGTGCCGGGGTTGGAGATTTTGCCGGTGGAATAAAAAAATCAGCCCTGGGAGATGTTGACGCAGTGAAAAATATTTTTACCGGAAACTGTAGCTGGAGTGATGTACAATCCCTAGCATTGTTATTTGCCCCTGTGTCTGGAGGGAAGAGAAAAAGCAGTGCTTCCGATAGTGCTACCCAAAGCCACAAGGGAAATAAACCAAAAGCTGAGACCGACGGAAATACTAAGCCCAAAGAGGTAGACAATGCTTCTAAAAAAAGCTCTTCTCTCAATTCATCTAAACCTTCACAAAAAGGTAAAGGAGAGGCTTTTGAAAGTAAACCAGTAGATCCACCCAACACATATAGAGATAGGAACGGGCGGCTTAGGGATGATAAAACGCATAGATTTGTCAAAGATCCGAATACCAAGCAAAAATCCGCTAGTAAAGCAGATCCGCCAAATACGTTTAGAGATAAGAATGGACGGCTTCACGATAAGACGACAGGAAGGTTTGTCAAAGACCCGAAAGTTAAAGGGAACAAGAAAAATAGATATAGAAGAAGTATGGCTGAGCGTAGAAAGACTTTAATGAGGGATAAAGATAAACTCGATCCGGAAGCTCGAAAGTATATAGAAAAAAACAATGGTAGAAAGGTGCCAAATAAGAAGTATAACAAGGATTATGATGGATCTGTTGATTATGTAGTACATCATAAGAAGCCGTTGTATACCGAAACTTCTATAGATGGAAAAAGGGCATTGGACAAATCTCCGAATATGGAGACCATACCAAGTCAAAAGCATGTTGAAACTCATTCAACTTGTGGGCCTACATATCACAGATACCCAAGAGGATAATTGAAATTATAGGATTAAATGAAAATCGATTGGTCAGAATTAACAGAAGAATATAATAATTTGCTTTCTCTGGACAGAGCTGGTCAAATAGAAGCATATTATGATTTTGAAGAAAAATTATTGAGCTCAAATCAAGGAGAAATGTTGCAGTTTCATTATAATCTCATGAAAAAAGCAGACAATCTGAAGTTGAATAATGATTTGAGGGGTACATTTATGGATAGGCCGTTGGAAGATGTTGAAGATTTTTTGTTGAATAGGTATCTGAATGAAGATGATATGAAAATGAAAGCCGATGTAATGCAGATTTTGGGAACTCTAGGAGCTTCAAAAATATTGCCTTATGCAAAGGCTGATATAAATTCGGATATAAAAGATATTCGGTATCGTTGTAATATAGTAATAGGCTGGTTAGGTGGGAAAAGTGATCTTGCGCTTTTAAACGAAAGATTAGAAAGTGAACCTGACGATGAACTTAGAGGGTATGCCGCTACAGCTATGAGGCAGTTATGGTATAGGGAACAAGCTACGACCGAAGATATCCTTCCTTATCTCTACAGGGCTCTTGTTAAAGAAGAGAAAGAAAAACCTTTGAAAATGATTATTGTGGTTATCCAGGATCTGTTGAATCGCAAGTTCGGATTACAGGAACGGATAAATGAAGGAACTATTACGGGTGATCCTACTGAGGCCAAGAAAAAAATTATTAAAGCATTGGATTTAAAATGAAAATTTATTACTGGGATTATTATTCTGATGAAGGAATAGCTTCGGATACACCGAGGGAAGCTGACCTTGAGTTTGCGTTAGATGTCTTTTATGGACTTACAGACGAAGAAGATAATTTTTTTGGCGTGGTCGATCCCAAAGAAAAAAGTATCCAGTTCATATTTGTTGAACAGGACAAATGGCTAGTGGATATTCCCAGTCCTCCAGATTTTATCAACCACCAAAAGTATGCAGATTACGATGAATGTATAGCATTGATCAAAGCCTTCTATGCAGGACAGGATATACCTGCGACAAATAAGGGGTTCTGTGAAGTGGATGTTAAAACGGAGACGCTCAACGATGTTTTATAACATGACAGAGGCTGTTCATTAAACTCTGCCTAGTAGTTCTCCACTTCTGGAGGACCCTCAGAAGGAATGGTGGTCAAATCTAGCTTGACTCGGTCTTCAAGTTTAATTGATAATTGTTGGATTGTCAATCTTCAATTTTGTAATGGTGTGGTCCATTTTTTCAACTAAGTACACCAATTTTAGAAGTGCTATATAATATAGGAACTATAGATTAATAACTGGTGTTTTGAATCGAACTCATAATCCATATTGAGTTATAATAAATTTACATTTGTAGAAAAATTCTTCAATTAAAAGTAAGTTAATAATAAATTATTTTTAATTTTATTTTGTAAAAAAAGGATGATTTCATATATTGTAGGCTGTAAATAAATACTCTACGTCTTATGTGCTTCGTTTTTCTTACAGATGCTTACTTGTTTAAAGGCTGTATGAGATAATATGGTTTAATTAATAACAAAGTTCTATGAGTTTTCTTTCTAAATTGACAATAGACAACGAAGAGATGGTGGTGTTGCGCTACCGTATGTCTATGTTACAAGACACCGATCACAGCGATCGTCCGGCTGCCGATCCACGAGGTGGCCGTATCCGAGTATTGGTCGAACTGACCAAAAGTACCTCCTTGTTCGACTGGATGCGCAACCCCAGTCAGATACGCGATGGGGAATTTGTTTTTTACCGCCGTGACGGAATGTCAAAAATGCGGGGATTAAAGTTCAAAAAGGCCTATTGTGTTTCTTATGAAGAGGCCTTTGATGCCGACGATTCCCTGCCTATGCGTGCAGAGATTACCATTGTAGCTCAGGAAATAGATATCAACGGTTCTCGCTTTGGTAAGAACTGGCCGATGGCGTTGTAGAGTTACGTTATGCCGGGAACGGCAGATAATCTGATATTTATACCTAAGAGAATAGTTGTTTTTGTTATAGAGCAATAAGAAAACCTGCCAGTGGATAACATCTGATAGATGGTGAAAATGTCAATATTATAGAGGCAGTCAAATAGAGAATAAAAAGGGATTATAAAAATATTGTACAATGGCCATACAAACGGATATCAGTATAGTGATCAACGGCGATCGACTCAGAAAATTTTCTAAGATAGCAATCAGGCAATCGCTATGTGCACATCACACTTTTTCGATAACACAACCCTTGCCTAAAGATTTTATATATAGTGCCTTAGATAAGGCGCAGGGATATGTGGGGCAGGAGGTTCATATCACTATATCTCCTCGTATTGCAAACAACTCGGGTACACTTAGTTTTAGAGGACTTATCACCGCAGTAGATGTCGATCGCAGCCGTGGAGCTGCCGGAGAGATGATTATTTCCGGATGTAGTCCTACCATAGGCTTAGACAGTGTTCCCAATACCCGTTCGTGGATGGGCAAAGAACTGTCGGAAGTGGTGTCGGATACCCTGGGCAGTCAAAAAGATTACTTAAAACTTCAATTGAACATAGATCGAGATACTGCATTAGACTATATTGTGCAGTATCGGGAAAGCGATTTCGGTTTTTTGCGGCGCTTGGCGCAAAAGAAAGGACAGTGGTATTATTACAACGGAAGTGAGCTGGTGTTTGGTCGCCCGCAATCGGAGACCTTTTCACTGGTGTACGGGCTCAATGTATCGCAGTTTAAGCGACATATGAATATTCAGCCTCTTGGTTTTTCTTTTTCGGGCTACGATCCGGAGGGAAGTACAGTACAAAAACTGAGCGCAACAGAGGTAGGATTAGAAAGTCAGGGACTTACCCAGGCGATGTTAGAGACCTCAAAGCGCGTCTTTCCCGATAGGGGAGCATCGATGCACTACACTCATCCCATCAGTTCAGGAAATGCGTCCGGTCATCTTCACGATCGTGTAAAGACCCAGTTACAGGGCAGGGTATCGGGTATGGTCAGCGCTAGAGGGATGTCTACCGAGCCCGGACTTCGTTTGGGAGATATTGTAAGTATTACCGAACCTCGGTTTTCTATAACCGGAGATCTTGCCGATGGGGTAAAAGAATCTACTTTTGGACGTTACTACCTTACACAGCTCACTCATGTTTGTGACGAAACAGGGAATTACAGCAATGAATTTGAAGGCATTCCGGATACGGTAGAAGCTCCGCCGTATACCGACGTACTCAAGCCTCCTATAGCCGAAACACAACCCGCAGTGGTGGTCGACAACAACGACCCCAAAGGGATGGGACGCGTAAAGGTGCGGTTTTATTGGGATTACGAAAGTCCGTGGGTTCGAATGATACAACCGTATGGAGGAGGAAACAAAGGGTTTTATTTTATCCCGGAGAAAGACGAGGAAGTATTGGTCGGCTTTGAAGGAGGAAATGCAGAGAAGCCCTATGTGGTCGGAACGATGTACAACGGCAATCAGTTGAATGGATACGCTACACCCAACAACGACCTCAAGGTGATACACAGTAGGAGTGGAACCAAGATAAAAATGAACGATGCCGAAGGCAGTGTATTTATCGAGGACCCTTCGGGAAACACCTGGTTTATGGATGGACAGGGGAATATAGATGTTGCTGCTCCGAAAAATGTGACGATAAGGGCTGGAGAGCATATGACACTTTCCGCCGGAGGTTCTCTAATCACTACTTCCGGAGAAGATATAAGTATTACCGCCGGAAAAAACATCAAAGAAGTAGCCATAGCCGACTACAGACTGCAAGCAGCCAACATAACGGAAATTTCAGATGGAGATTTTCGAGCCCAGGCCGATACTATTAACAACGTAGGGAGATCGGAAATAACCTCTATGAGTAACGAGGGCGCATTGAACAACCATGCGAAATCGAAGATAAACAACAACAGCGGAGAAAAAGGAAATCTGTTTTAGTTATGGGCGTGATCACTAAAGTAGCACTGAAAAACTTTACCCGTGTTGCCCGTGGAGATATCAGTCAGTATGCCGATGTAATCAATCAGGCGGCTTCTACTGTAATTAATGAAACCGCGGATGAAGGGGTGTGTTTCGGAACACCGGAAGAAGCTCCCCCCGGAGATGTGTTTATAAACAATGCCTTTTTTGCGAAGAAGAAAGAGGAAAGTGGTACTATAAAATATACCGTAGTTTCCGGCGATACCCTTTCCGGTATAGCCAGTGCACACGATACCACTGTAGAGGCTATCAAAGCGAAAAATAATATTGAAAATGCCAACGCTATCAAGGTTGGACAGGAGTTGGAGGTGCCTTCGGGAGAAGAAGAAGGCACAGTGAGCTTTGAAGCTATAACAAGTGCCAATGTGGGCGATGAAGTCTATGTAGTAGTAGAGCATTTCGGTAAGGTGAACAGTGTACAGGTGGCTCTTAAAGAAAAGGAATCTTTGCTGACTGACGGAGAAGCGCTTCCGGTGCTTCAGGACGATAAAGAAGTAAGTACTATTACCCTCTGTGAACCTGAAGAAGAATCGTTAAAAGGGAGGTATTACTGCGCTGAGATAAAATTACGTCCGGAGAAAGACGAAACTCTGGATAGCTGGCGAGAGAAGTTAGGAGAAAAGGAATTGCTGGGATATACAGATACGTTAAACCAAAGAACAGTCTCTCGAGAAGCTGTAGGAGCAGTGAGTCCGGTAGGGATGGAGCCTATTTACGGAGATACTGTAAAGAGTCTTCTTTCCATAGAAGTGGAAGCTCAGGCAGAAGAAGGAGAGGTGGTGTATTGCGGGAGAGATAGAAGTAATGTGTTTTTGAATGAGGAAGGGGAGTGGTTTGAAGTGGGAGGAGTTATAGAGGGATGGTCCATAGAAGTTCATCTATACGATAATAGATCTGATATGGGGTATGGAATTTTAGTTTTGTTAAATGGCAATGAAGAGGAGTATTGGAGAACTGTAGTTAGAGCACAGGGATATTCAAGTAAAATAGGTGGATCGAGAACTCAAAAAATGGGAGATACTCCAACAGGAACTTATAAATTTGAACAATGGAGGACTGACGGAAGTTCAACTATATACGGGGAAAATGCCAGATTAGATATGACTTATGAATCTGGAGAAGCAAAAGCGGCTGGTAGGGAAGAAATACAAATTCATGGGGGAAGACAAGAGGGTGAGGATAATCCTTATTTGTGGAATACAGGTGGATGTCTAAGAGTTTTTGATGATGCAATTGAAATATTGAAGGAAAAGATTGAAGAATTAAATTCGGGGAATGTTAAAGATTATTTTATATACATTAAGAATGATTTAAAATATGATAGTACTTCCGAAAAGTATTATATCCCATTAGATTTTGAAAAATTAAAGGAGAATGAAGATGACCAAGAAATTCTTAGAAAAGGAATTGTTAATCAGAAATATTACCGAAATGAAAGTAATTACTATACTGATATGCTTGCTGATTAGTGTTTCTTCATGTAAAAAGAACGCTTCGGACAATGATTCTGAAAGGAAATTACAAAATAAGAGTAGAGGATGTGTAGAAGAAAAATTTACTTGTGATAAAGGACTGAATGATGTCGAATTTGCACTAAAGCATTTTGAGGATGTAAAAAAATGTATCGAAAATGACGATTTATACTTGTCTCGCCTTTTGACTAATGTACAGTCTGAAGTTAATAGAGATAACATAAATAATTTAAAGCTGTTGGATTCTTTGTATTCTGTGGTGGATGGCGCAGATGCAGAGGTGTATATCGATGTTGTATTTGCTGTTTTTAAGGCAGATCCTCAAAGGCTTATTCGATACCTGTGTGAAGAAAAAGCATCCAACTTGAAAAAGGTTTGTGTCGATGCAGTTACATTTTATAGCGAGAATGAAGTCATTTCAAATGAAGAGATTAAAGAGATGTTTCGGAGGATTATTAGTGATAAAGAAATCGATTCGTGTCAGAGAGAAATAACGAATGAGATATTGAATACTGTTGTATATTATGTTGAGGATCCTGATGGTTATACTAATCTTAGAGCAGGAAAAGGAGTTGATTTTCAGGTGGTTTTGAAAGTAAAAAATAAAGAAAGGGTAAATGTTCTCAATGACTCCGGAAATTGGTGGGAAGTTGAATATGAAGGGATAAAAGGCTATATTCATAAAAGTAGATTGATTAAGTGATAAGACATTTAATCTGGAAACTAACGAGAGAAAAGTGTCAGGATAACAGAAAACACAAAAATCGATGACAATATCATTTCAGCATTGATATCTGAATATGGAAAGAAAGCTGATTTACGGTGTAAAATTTATATATAAGCGCAAAGACAAACCAGAAGAAGAGCTAAAGACCATACAGTATATCACAGAAGTTATCTATACCGATGATGGTGAAGGACAGCTCCTGTGTGCATTGAGTCGCAAGGGGTTTGCGGTAAATGGCAAGCTGGTTTATCGGCTTATGGATGTCTTTGCAGAAAAGTGTTCCAGACTGTTATACCCCTTTGTTTTCCAGCTAAGCCGCTCGGGGGTTTTACTGGGAGTGAACAATTTTGAGGAGATAAAGGAGCGTTGGGTAAAAGCGTTGCCGCTATTGCGCAGGGAGTATAGCGGACAAGAGGCAGAGGCTTACCTGAACCAAATGTCCGACAACCTTGCTTCGGCAGAAACATTCAGGCAGGCGATAAGAAGAGATATGTTTTACTATCTGTTTTTTATGCAGCAAGCTATCGGAGATAAGGAAGAACACATAGTCAGATTGCCATTGGTGCCTACAGAAAGACCTGTGCCTTTTAGATGTAGACATCGAGTAGAGCGTCAGCATACGGGGTATTTCCGGTTGAATTACACCGGAACCTATGCCTCTGAGCAGGTTCGTTACCGCACCAAGGTAAAAGAAGCTGATTTGAATATGTCGTATATCTGGGAAGAAGATGGGTTTACATTAAAAAAAATGCAAGGCATTTGTCAGCTCGTCACAGGCAAACAAAGAGAGATTTCGTTTAAAATAACACAGTTATGAGCAGTGGAAAAATAGTATGTCAGGGAGCATTATGTGAATGTAAGTACGGCGATTTTCCCGACACCCTCAAAATAGTGAGTAAACACAAGGAATATGTCAATGAAAGCGACGGTAGCGATAAGATGATCGCTACTCACTTGGATGTGGGGCAGCCTTTTGAAAAAAAGACCTTTGGACAATGTAAACTGCAACCTACTCCCGGTGGATACAAACCCTGTCAGGTACAGCTCACCCAATGGCAGGATTTTTACGAAAAGGTCGCCCTGAGCAATGGTGGTAAGGTGCTGACAGAAGAGAGCAAAGCAACCTGTCCTATTGCAGGGGCACCTTGTATTACAATAAGTTTCCACGGACAAACAGCCTCACCCACTTCGAAGCAAAAAGAACAAGCCGACGAAGAAACCCATGCCATGCTCAATCCTTTTGCCAGCCTTTCAGCACCCCAACAAGATAAAGTTGAACATCTAATAAGTGCGGAATAATGAGTAAATGGATATCCTTGTCAGGTGCTTCTTCTGGAAGTAAGGCCACGGAAACATCGCGCCACAATTATGTGATCTTTGAAGTTCCGGTAGGGCAAAAAGCAATATTTCAGTTAGATGTAGAACGTATCAGGTCGTTACAGTCCAAAAAACACCGGATGTATTTTGTAGCTCAGGGAGTAGACAATTTTGGTGAAGAGAGTTGGCTGGAATGGAAGAGTGGTCCCGCTCCAATGGCCTTGCACGAATATTTTAATCAACTTAACGGAGGAGCGGCCGACTATAGCCCGGAGTCGGTAAAACACATAGGGCGCAATTATATCACAGCATTTGAAACCCTTGAAAACGGACAAACGAACTGGAGCCAACCGTCATACCTATCTTATACCCCCGAGCAGGCAGGACAGGGTATATGGCTGGAAAGTCTGTATTACAGTCCGGACTGGGGAGGGATGGGAGCTTTTATTATCGGAGTAGATCAGCCGAAAGTACTTTCCTTTTTCGCCAAAAAAAGGGAATTCCGTGCCTATGATTCCGATGAGAATTTTATACGGGGAGATGTGCAAAGTCTGGAAGGTATTAGGTATGGAGATACTGTATACCTCCATATAGAAACCCACCGTATCATTCCGGGTAGATATACAGCCGAAGTAGACATTCTCTACCAGGGTACGCGTATCTATAATGGAGCAAAACGCCTGGAGCTCGATAAGTATGCCAATCCGGCCAATCCGGCTCTTGAATACAATCTTCAGATGCAAGAAGCTCTTTTTGTTGACTCTGCCTGGCAAGAGGCTACAGGGCATCCCAATGGGACCACGTTAGACTATACCATCCGGTTTACTTTTAGCCCCAAAGACGTGTTGGAGAACCGCACAGATGGTGGTTTTACTCCGGGAAGTCCGGTGATACGAGAGTTTACCCTTAAAGTTACGACTACTTTTTTGGATTTTATTATTCCTGTAATGGGGCAAACGCCGCAGATTGTAAGCGTCAATGAAGAAACCCTTACCCCCATAAATCACGACGAATGTAGATTTTCGGCTTTGGAGGTTGTTGTAAAAGACCAAGAACCGATAGAAATACTAAAAGAAAACAGGGAACAAGGAGTACTGTCTGTCAATCTTATCAATCCAGTAATTCCTGTAATTGCAGGAAATGGGGACGATCAGGAAATCATCGTACAACTCGAAGATGTTCATACTGAAGAATGTGAGGGAAATCCGTCTCACCACAATAATATTTTTGTTTATAATGAAGCTGTAGGAACGTGGTCGCCGAAAGAAAGTGAGGATAAACTGGTATTGAAGCCGAAGTATGTGTATCCAAGAGGGATGCAGAGACCTACCAGTATTTCAGATATTAGTATTGAGCATATAGATGTACGAGAGGTTTTAAAGTATATTTGGCCAGCACGTGATTCACTCGCTCAGCAACATAGGTTGGATGTGTCTACTTGTAGATATTTCAGAAGTATTGATATAAAAGTGTATCCCGATATAAAATGGGAGCTGGCAGTAGAATTTATAATCAATCAATCCAATTATAAAGCTGCCAATATGCCTCCGGGAAATATTTTCGCTAAACATCAGGAAAAGTCTCGGAAAGCCGGATACAAAAGATGGCTTATGAATAGAAGAGGGAAAGTTCCTATATCAATAGGATTGGGGCTTTCTGCGGAATGGAATGACGGAAGCTCTAAAAGGAGTTTTACCAATGAATTTGCAGATCGGATACAATTAGTGGCAGAAGTAATCTCCAACTCCGTAAACATACTTCAAGGGGCTATTAACTCTGCACAAGGCTTGGCGAAAGCAACTGCAATACCGATTGGTTTTGACATTAGATATCCTAAGTTTGTGATTGTTGGAAAATGGTTTCTAGAATCTGGAGATCAATTGGAGTCTGCCAACACCATAGGGGAAGTAGGGCTTGGGTTTAAGCCATTAATCGGAGCAGAGATGGTTATAGACATTTTAGGAGCGGCGATTACCGCTGTTTCTTATGGAACTACCGGAAATCCTGCCGCAGCGAAAATTATCAGTAAATTTAGACAAGGCTTGGATAAATTAGGAGCTTCTGTAGTATTTACCGCAACGTTTTACGGAGAGTTGGAAATAGAGATAGAAGCATTGAGGATAGATGAGAGGAATGGGATTGATATGCAGGGAAAATCTACTATTGGAGGACGAATGGGAGTAATGATAGAGTTGGGGATAAGTGCGGAATTGGGAAAAGCAAATGGAGCTAAATTTATGCCTATTGATGTATCTTTTAGAGCTGCTGCAAGGGCACATGGTTTTTTTGGAGGAGAATTAACTATAAACTCAGATGAAGAAGGATTGTTTATTCAACCTACTTTAAAGTTTTCAGGAATAATGCTTTCGGTGGAAATAGAAGGAGAGGTTGGTTGGTGGAAGAGTAATTTTAAGGTAGAAGAGAAAGTTATCGATGAAGATACAGTCCCTTTAGAGAAAAAATATTTCACTAAATAGTAAAAATGATGCACAATTTTGAAAAACCTTTGTATTCAGTTTATCCAACCATTTATTGTTCGGGAAGCATCTATGTCAATGATGTGCCTGTGATTGATTGGTTTGGAGAAGAAACTGAGGGAGTGGGAGGATATGCGGGAGATAATCTGGTTAACCATGTCTTATTGGAAAGTGGTAAATATAAGGTAGTGGGGAAAATGTTTCCACGACAAGGGCAGGAAAATATTACAGAAGAAGAGGTCATGATGATAGACTTTTTTTGTGCTGAAGCCGATCCTGGTAAATGGAAAGATACGAGGCATAAGTTTCATCCCCGAATAGAATCTCCATGGGACGGACTAAGTGAAGGGGTGAAGCATAAGTATTTTGAGATAATGACTGAAATCGAAGTAGAGCTTCCCTATGTTTTAGATGGCTGGCAAAATTCGGTAGATTTAACTAAAATGGATGAAGACGATCTGTTTCAGGAAGTTATTGCGTATTACAGACAGGTGTTGTCCGTATTAGAGATTAAAGATGCTCCAAAATTTTTAGAGTTATCTATGGAGAAGATGAAGCTCCAAGAGCAGGCCTTCTATTTTTCAGAAGAAAGAAAACAAAGTTTCAAGAATGGAATATCTAAGTTGTTTAATCAGAATTTGGAAGTAGAGTCTTTAGATGAAAAAGAACTAAAACTCGAGATTATAGGAAATGGGAAATTAGTGCGATTGATAAAACGAGATGGAACACAGCCCCTCCAATTTAAAAGTCCGGATAAAACAAAACAAAGTAATATTGAACTGGAGATAAAATTACACATGCGTTCAAAAAATCACGGTTTTACCATTATTTGATATTTATGAAGCGAAGGGATTTTTTTTCATACATTAGTTTTGGGGTCGTAGGTGCCTTGTTTCCAAGTTCACTGGTACACTGTTCAAACGACATATACACCTTGGCACGTATAATAGGTAAGAATTGGGACGACCTGATTAATCGTGATTTTGAAAGAAATGGAAATGAATATTTTGCATTTTTCACTTTAAATAAGGGAGATTTTGAACATCCTTATGTCGATGGAGACAAAGCACTGGTTTACTGTAGGGAAGAAACAGTAGTCGGTTATAGGATTCTGCTTAAAAGTAATGCGGAAGCTGATTCGGTGATAAAAAGAATAGACGAGATCGGTTCGGAAAAACAAAAGATATATGAAAATGAATTCGGAACGAAGTTTCAGTGGAAAACGGAAAATGGAAATATAGCCCTGAGCCTTGTCAACTGTATTTCCAACCTTTCTCCTTATATGGTTTTTAGTGAGTTTTCAGATGAAAGTAATCTGGTTGTTTTTTGAGTGTGTCAAGTTTAGGTCATTCTACGCTATACAGAGCCAGAATTCTTCGGTAATTAGATATACAAAAATTAAATTTATTTAGAATAAATAAAAATTAGATTATATCTTTGTTCGCCAAAACAAGGATATGAAGCTTTTTGTTTCCTTCATTATATTTTTTGGAACCCTGTGCGGTGTTTTTGGTCAAAACATTAGCGGAACGATATTGGACGATGATACAGGCGAGCCTATTGAAAATGTTGTCATTGTCAATACACTGGGAAACGAATGGTCGTTAAGTGATGACTCTGGTAATTTTTTGATAGTACTCAATAGCAATGTCTTTGAGTTGGAATTCAAAATACTAGGGAAGGAATCGAAAGTTGTGTCCAGCGACCAAATTGTCGATAGTGATAAGCTTATCGTTCGATTAAAAGATTACAATTTACGACTGGAAGAGGTCACCGTTACCGCTATACCCAAACGTGCTAAGATAGGTTCTGCCATAGTGTTGGACGCTTATGCAGTAAACCAAGTACAATCTTATAGCTTGAGCGATGTGCTGTCTCAACTCCCTGGACAAAGGATTGGTTCTCCTTCACTCAACAGCGCTAATACCCTGTCCCTCAGAACAGCCTTCCCCAATGCTACTAATGCATTTGGCGTTGCTTATGAGTTAGATGGTACGCGTCTTTCTAATGACGAGAATATGCAGACCTATATTTCCGGTGCGAATTTTACAGAATTTGAAAATGTGAATACCGGAATAGATTTGAGAACTATTCCTGCCGAAAACATCGAAAAAGTAGAGGTGATAAGTGGTATTCCGGATGCCGAGTACGGAAATCTTACTTCGGGACTCATCAAAATTGACAGAAAAGCCGGGATTACTCCTTTTAGAGTTAATGCAAATATTAACCAAGGTAATACTTCAGTTAGTGTGGGCAAGGGTGTACACCTCAACGATCGCTGGGGAGACCTAAGTTTATCTGTTGATTTTTTAAATGCCAATTCTGACCCGAGAAATAGCCTCACCAACTATAACCGACTTACAGCATCGGCTATTTGGTCTACTTATAGTAAATCAAAGAGTATAAAAAACACTTTGTCTCTAACTCTTCACAATAACCTAGACGATACCAATTACGACAAGGATAATGACGACGGTGGTCGGGATGCACAATTCAGAAAGGACAGAGGGGTAAAAATAAGTAATCGATTTAATTGGAAACCAGCAGCAAACTGGATCGACAATTTCAATATAAATGTGGGGTTTTCTTATGCTTACCAACATTCTTATCGTCAGTCTTTTATAAACGACGGAGGGAAAGTGGTGCCTGTCAATTTGGAAACCGGATTGTCTAATGGGGAATACACCCCCGTGGCCTACCTTATGATACAGGAAACTTATGGCCAACCCATAAATTTCAATTCGAAAATTTCATTGGATAAAAGTTTAGGCAATGACAATTTAGTACTACATAATATAGCTGCAGGTTTAAACTTTAGTTTTAGTGACAATCGAGGCCGTGGTAGAGCGTATAATCCCGAAAATGCTCATACTCAGGTGACCTTGAGAGCGGGTGGAAGCTCTTTGAGTACAGGAGAGGGAATCAGACCTCTCGATTATGGTCGTTATGTAAAACCCAGAATAGGGGTTGGGGCCTATGTTCAGGACAATATGACTTGGAGGTGGGAAAACGGCCGGGCACTGTACTCAAATATAGGGTTTAGATACGATATCCAGAATGGTTTTTCCAGTTATGGACCTAGAATCAATATGGGAGTGGAGCTGTTAAACAATTTTAGTATTCGCGGAGGATTGGGATTTGCTTCCAAAGCACCTTCGCTGGCGCAAATATTTCCTGGGGATAAATATTTTGACGTGCTAATCAGGGATTTTAGAACCTCGAGATATTCCTTCAATTTAGTACAGACCTACAAAAAAGAAATTGAGAAACAGAATATATCTCCCTCTAAAAGCTGGAAGTACGAATTGGGCGCCAATTTTAATCCTGATTTTGGTAATTTTGCGCTTACAGCATACTACAATCACACTTTTGACGGTGTAGCTTCTTACGAGCTTCGTGAAAAAGTGGCCATTCCCGAAATTGAGTTTATCTTTAACGATCCCGCTCCTCCTTCATATAACATTGTAGGTCAAAGCCCTTTTATACTAGATTATAGTTTGAGTGCGAATAACTTAGATTATATAGATAAAGGGGTTGAGTTGTATTTTAATTCTGATAAAATCAAGGCAATAAACACATCTTTCAGTCTTATGGGATCTTATGTATATTCTAAGAGTACGAATGAAACGGAGTTGATAGAACCCAGTGACGACCCGCTTGAAGAGGAATATTTATACGGAGTTTACGCTAGGAAACCTGTCAAATTGGACAAATTGAACTTGAGGGCAACTATCACCCACCACATTCCGGAATTGGGATTGCTCATCTCCCTCTCTGCTGAACAATTTACCTTTTCAACCTCTTATGCGAGTGTCGAGGCAATCTACCCTGTAGCCTATATAAATCCGGATCTCGAAAGAATAGCCATCCCTGTAAGTGAGAGAAGTGATAACAGGTATAGCAGTTTATGGAGAAATCCCAATACAAGTAAGGATATCAGGACTCCCACCTACCACAATTTTCACGCGAGAGTTACCAAAGAATTTCTCAATGGTGTCAGTATGTCTATGTACGTCACCAACTTTTTAGACTATAGGCCCATAGTGGTAATCAATGGGTCGGAGAAGAGAACAAATAGCCCGATTAGTTTCGGGGCAAACATTCAATATCAATTCTAATCGTAAATCAAAATTAAAATGAAAAGATTTTTAATGCTTTGTATGTGTGTCTTCACAATCGCTTGTAGCAAGGACGATGATGGAGATTTTGTGGCGCCAATATCGCATAGCTTTCATGTTTTATTCGAGGAAAGTTATGGGAATTCTAAACCTGTTGGAGCCGAACTGATTATGACCAACAGGGAAGATGGAAAGAAGTATAGCGGTACATCAGATAGTGAAGGAGAAGTTGCTCTCGATGTGATCCCAGGGGTGTATAACATTAACGTGTCTCTCATTTTATCTAAAGAAGAATATTTAGAATTTTCAGGGCAAGAAGTCCAAGGAGATGTCAGTTTTAATGCTTCTTTGGAAGGTGTTGCAATTAACCAGGAATCAGAAACTTTTACCGAACTTGTGCTGACTACAGGAAGGATAGGGGATCTATTGATAAAACAGATTTATTACGCCGGTTCAGATGTTAGGTTGGGAGCACTCTACCGAGATCAATTTTTTGAGATTCATAATAATTCAAATGAAACAATCTATCTGGATGGATTGTGTTTTGCACAGATTTACGGAGAAGCCTCCATGTCTGGTGAAACTGAACCTTTTCAGCTCCCCAATGGCCAATTAGACTGGAGTCAGGCTATAGGGCAGGGCGATGTAGAAAATGCAAATACAGCGTATGTGTATTCAGATGAGGTGTTGCGTTTTCCTGGAAGCGGACAAGAATATCCGTTGGAGTCTGGAAAAAGCGTTATCGTTGCGGCCACTGCCATTAATCATAAGGCACCCCTAGTTGTTGTCGATGACGAGGGCGAGGAAAAGGTTTTTGAAGTACAGGAGCCTGAACGTACCATCGACCTGAGTACAGCACCCTTTGAAGCTTATTACCGACCTTTTCAGGAATCCCAAGGTAGTTCTTATCTGGATTCTGATATAGACAATCCAAACGCTGTAAATATGGAGATTGTTTTTAAGTCTTACGGAGGGAAAGATCTAATACTTGACACTAATGGACGCGATGCTTTTGTGATTTTTAAGGCCGATACTGAAACTGTAGCCTCATGGGATGCGTTGCCTTCACCAGAAACTTTGATAGGAAATATTAATGAAAATACTAGTGCCTATCTTCAGATTCCGGTTGATGTTGTAATAGATGGCGTAGAACTACAGCGTAACGATCCGGCAAAAGCTAAGCCAAAACGTCTTCCAGACACTGTCGATGCCGGAGAAATTGCCAATATTCTCGGAGCGTATTCCTCTGAGTCTGTTATCAGAAAGGTAAGTAAGAAAGTTGGTGACAAGACTTTTTATCAGGACACCAACAACTCGAGTAATGATTTTAAGGTGTTAGAACACCCTGAAGTAATCATAGAATAATTTTTGATGAAGCGGTATATTTATATAGCTCTGATATTAGGAGTTACACAGCTAAACGCTCAAGTAAAGGATAGTTTGTCGTATAACAGTCACGATGTGGAAAGCAGTTTATTCTTTAATCTGTTGTCGAGAGATCTGTCTGGAATACCAGCAAATTACTCTTTTTATCATATAAATAATTATACCGCTTCATCACTCTATTTTGTTTTTGAAGATGGTTTGTACAAACAAGGAGGTGAGCCGGAAACCATCAAGCAATTTGGGATAAAGACCAACGGACTGTACAAAAATAAAAAGGGACTTACGTTTTTTGGTAGCTTTGCTGTTGAAAAGAGTTTTTACAATAATTTGAAATGGAATTTGTCATATGAACTTCCGGTTAAAGGTCTCATGCCCGATCCCCATTATTTCTTGGTCTCCAAAGGGGCTAAATGGAACAATCAAAACTACGGTTTAGACGGTGGGGTTTTAGTACCCTTGACAAAAAGATGGGAATGGATGATTAAGGTGGATTACAGCTTGTTTAACAAGTACAGGACAGATTACGATCCTCGTCCAAAAGTTACCTTTAACTCACTTGGTTTTACCTCTGGGGTCTCCTATCAGTTCGCCGATAGACACTTTGTCAAAATCGGAGGAGAAATGGGGTATTCCCACATTGACAACGAAGTAAATTTTTCTAATAACAATCATAATATTCCGGGGAATTATGATATTTACGTTCGATGGATGTCTGGTTATGGCTCTCTTACTAATACAGTCTCGTCTTCCACAATGCGAAGGAACAAATGGACTTCGTGGTATGTAGGGCATGCTTATAAGGCGGTAGGATGGACCTTGCTCACAGATTTCACCTATCGAAAGGACAAGAATATTACCTATGTGAGAGGAGCTGTCAAGGATTACAAAGACAGGTCAAACTACTTTGCCCGATATACGCCAGAAACGATTTCAGCCACGGTATTGGGAATTGTCGATTTGGCTCGGGAGAGTTTTCTTAAATTTAAACTTTCTGGAAGTGCGATGTCGGCAAATAATATGTGGTATTCGAAAGGAGGAAAAACATATGTCGCTAAGTGTGATGAAATCAATTTAAATATAGGATACCTTAAGCCATTGAGTTTGAATGCCAGTTTAGATGCAGGAGTGTTTTTGACTTACTGGGACTTAAACCAGCGTGACGCCTTATCTACCACATACTCTCGCTATTCAAATATGGAAATAGGAGGGCATGTCATGAGATCTTTTGAGCTTGGTAAAAACATGCTTGTAAGTCCAATTGTCAAATCGCGTTTTCGTTTAAATACCGATGCGGAATTTGCACAGGGGAATACAGATTATCTCAACAATATAGGAGCAAATGATTTTGCAGGGTATACTTTAAGAGGATTTTATGATGAGGTAGTCTATCCAGACTACGAGCTGTTTTCAAATAATGAACTGGATATAAGTATAGGAACACTACTGCGTTTTAAAACATCGGCTAGGGTAAATACCCAATTTAATTTTGATTTAGGTTTTAAGAAACCTTTCGGATCATTGCAGTATTTTCAAGAGGAACATCCTGTGCGCTACTACGGCATGATGGGATTGACATTATATTATTAGAAAAATGGATAAAAGCAAAGTAGGAGTGATATTGGCTATAGGATTGTGCTTTCTTTTTATGGGTTTTAAAATTGCGCAGGAATATGATGTCGACCAGTTGAGAAGCCTCTACAGTAGTGGAGATAAAAAACTTTGGCCAAAGGCCTTTATAGATCAAACTCTTTCCGATTATGAGGAAATAGGGCATTTGCCAAAAGTTAAATTCCCTGAAGACAACCCTTATACAGAGGCCAAGAAAACATTGGGCAAAACACTGTTTTTCGATCCTCGGCTATCGGTAAGCGGTCAGATTGCCTGTGCCAGTTGTCACGATTCCGAAATAGGCTGGGGAGACGGAAGAAGAGTGAGTTATGGCCATAACAGGCAACAGGGAAGAAGAAATGCCATGTCTCT
Source organism: Sinomicrobium sp. (assembly GCA_029266035.1). GTDB lineage: Bacteria > Bacteroidota > Bacteroidia > Flavobacteriales > Flavobacteriaceae > Sinomicrobium. The sequence goes on along the minus strand of JAJUFH010000001.1, from coordinate 219,602 downwards.
GCTCAATGTGGCATTTGCCGATAAATTGTTTTGGGACGGAAGAGCCGAAAGTCTTGAAGAACAAGTGCAATTTCCCGTACAAGACAGTTTGGAAATGAACTTTCATATATCTCTTGCCGTAGACCGGATTTCACAAATTAGCGGATATAAAGAGCTGTTCAAAGAAGCTTACGGTGATACCACGGTGACAGATGCGACTATTAGAAAGGCCATAGCGACTTATGAACGCACCATAATAAGTGAAAGCACTAGATTTGACAAATTTATAGATGGTGAATCCGATCAGTACTCTAATGCGGAGGTATTGGGGCTGCATTTGTTTAGAACCAAGGCTAGGTGTATCAATTGTCACCAAGGAGGTTATTTTTCAGACAATGAATTTCACAATATCGGACTGACGTATTACGGACGTAAATACGAAGATCTAGGGTTGTATGAGGTCACAGGGAAAAAAGAGGATGTGGGTAAATTTCGCACTTCGAGTCTTCGAGAAATATCGAGAACAGGACCTTTTATGCACAACGGTCTGTTTCCACACCTTCGCGGAGTGGTCAATATGTATAATGCTGGAATGCCGAGACCTAAAAGAAAACCCGGTCAAGAACAGGATACGCTTTTCCCGGAGACCTCACCACTGTTGATCAAACTCGATTTAAGTGATTATGAAAAATTTTGTTTGATACGATTTCTCGGAACTTTGGAGTCGAGAAATAAACGAGAAAGTGTACCCGATTTGCCTGAATAAAACCATTGTGGTTTTAAGGAGTTGCTTGACTTCTTCAATTTTCTAGCTAACTAAAGAGGTATAACCTTTTCTTTACCAAAACCAAATACGCCACACACAAAAAAATGTATATGGCGTATTTTATAAATTTTGAAGTATTATTTACAGCGAAAAAGCCTCTTTAATCTTGTCCACATAGTCCAGCTTTTCCCAAGTAAATAGCTCTACTTGCTTTTCTATACGTCCGTTATAGGGCGATTCGAATACCTTGGTTACAGTTTGGGGTGTTTTACCCATATGACCGTAAGCCGCTGTTTCCAAGTATATGGGATTGCGTAGTTTTAAGCGCTCTTCTATTGCAGCCGGGCGCATATCAAACAGCTTTTGCACTATTCCTGCAATTTCGCCGTCGGTCATATCGACTTTCGATTTTCCGTAGGTGTCAACACTGATAGAAGTAGGCTCTACCACTCCTATGGCATAACTTACCTGTACCAGTATTTCATCGGCAACACCTGCAGCGACCAAGTTTTTGGCTATATGCCTTGCAGCATAGGCTGCACTGCGGTCTACTTTACTGGGGTCTTTGCCCGAAAAAGCACCACCACCATGAGCGCCTTTGCCACCATAAGTATCGATGATAATCTTGCGTCCGGTGAGTCCGGTATCACCGTGTGGTCCCCCTATCACAAATTTTCCGGTGGGATTGATGTGATATTGGATATCGTCGGTAAAGAGGCGTTGTAGCTCTTCCGGAAGTTGAACTTTGACTCGAGGAATCAGAATCTCCTTGATGTCTTTCTGTATTTTGCTCAACATAGCCTCGTCGTCTTTGTCAAACTGATCGTGTTGAGTAGAGACCACTATGGTAACGATGCGCTGTGGAATATCGTTATCGTCGTACTCTATAGTCACCTGTGCCTTAGCATCGGGACGGAGATAGGAGATTTCCTTTCCTTCCCTTCGCAATTCAGATAGGGTTTGCAATATTCTATGTGAAATATCCAAGGCCAGAGGCATATAGTTTTCCGTCTCTTTAGTAGCATAGCCAAACATCATTCCCTGATCGCCGGCACCTTGTTCTTCCTTACTGGCTCGATCTACCCCCTGATTGATGTCTTGCGACTGTTCGTGTATGAGTGATATCACCCCGCACGAATCTCCGCTAAACTGATATTCACCTTTGGTATAACCGATACGGTTGATAACCTCTCTCGCGATATTCTGCAGGTCGAGGTAGGTTTTCGATCTCACTTCTCCGGCCAGTACTACCTGTCCGGTAGTGACCAAGGTTTCGCACGCTACTTTAGAATCCTGATCGAAAGCCAGGAAATGGTCGAGTAGTGCATCGGATATCTGATCGGCAACCTTGTCTGGGTGCCCTTCACTTACTGACTCAGATGTAAATAAATAAGCCATTATCTCAATTCAATTTTTTGATTTGCTAACGGAGAAAGAAGCGGCTGAAAGAAGTTGCTAAAGCGGTTTGTTCTGTGGTGTTTACCAACGCCATCAAAGGCGGAACTAACTGTTTTAGCATTTTTTACCGAGGTTGCAATCAGTCAAATCCTTCCTCTTTCTTTAAATGTGCGACAAAGGTATGAAACGGATTTGAATTGTAAAATGAAATTGCTATTTATATTGGTGTAGCTTTTAGAAGAAGATAAATGTTGTTTTTTGTTAACTTGCAGAGTATCGTAATGGTTTAGACATTATTTTTTATCACAAGCAATTCAACAATGAAACAAACATTTACAGAAACCGAGCTTCGCAAATTGGAAAGGCAATTGAGTTGTCCAAGTGGAAAGTTTGGGCTTGTGGTGGGGCAGAACATGAATATCTCTAATATGGGAATGACGTTGAGCACGGCAGATTTGCTAGAGTTGGAAGATGGAAATGTGGTGTTGGAACTGGGACACGGCAATTGCGGACATTTGGATCAGCTGTTGAATAAAGCGAATGATTTGAGGTATTTTGGATTAGAAATTTCACAAACCATGTGGGAGGAGGCACGGAGGAATCATTTTGATAAGTTGGCGGAATTTCAACTTTACGACGGGGTGAACATCCCTTTTTCCGATTGTTTTTTCGATCGATTTATGACGGTAAATACGCTCTATTTCTGGTCAGATCCCGAAAAGTTACTAAATGAGATAGAAAGAATACTCAAACTGGGAGGAGTAGGAGTGTTCACCTATGCTTCTCGTGAGTTTATGAGTGCACTGCCTTTTGTAGGAGAACGATTTCGACTCTTCGATCGCTGTGATATTGAGAAACTAATAGCGAAATCAAAGTTGAATATCGAAGGGTTTTACAACAAAACAGAGCAAGTAGAAAGTAAAGTAGGTGAAGCTGTGGAGCGCAAATACACCACGGTAAAAGTGAGGAAGCTATCTAATTAAAAAAGCCGGCTGCGAAACGAATTCGAGCCGGCTTTTTTATAGACTATCGTTTATTTTTTATGTGATTGGAATTTTTTGTGTGACTGTGCTTTATTGTGTTTGTATGCACGGTGCTTTTTAAAAGATCGTTTGTGTCTGTGCTGATCCCTTTTCCACATCTGATACTGTTTCTCGTTCAGTATGTCTCTCATGCTGTTTTGAACTTCCAACTGGGCGTCAAGTCTTGCATTTACAAAGGCGAAGCGGTCTTCGGCAGTCCACTCTTTTTTCGCCTTGCGGTCACCTTTTTTGTAGGCTTCCATTCTACTTTTCCTCTTCTCGGCGAGTTCGGTGTTGAGTTTTAATATTTTCTTTTGCTGTGCATCGTCCAAATCGAATTTCAAAGCCATGCGTTTGGTTTGTAGTTCTGCGCGCTGTGCAGGGGTAAGATTTTTAAAGTACGAGATTCGTTCTCTTTTCTTTTCCATAACTTTTCTTTCCCCCTTGTCCTGTGCCATAACTCCGCTCACCAGCGAAAGTGCAATAGCTAAAGTCATTAATTTTTTCATAGTTTTTCTTTTTAAAATTTTATAGGTAAGACTATCTAAAGAAGAAAAGGTTTAATAAAAATTGATTTTTTATATGTTTTTTAACAAAAAAAGCCCAAAACAGTCAAGTTTTGGGCTTAGGTGGTATATTATAATTGTTTACTCTTCTTGTAAGTGAACCGTTTTGGTGTCGCCGTCTACTACAACTTTGACGAGTCCTAGCTTAGAAAGACCTTTCATTCCCTTATCCCAAGCTTTATTGCTCAATTGAACAGCTGATTTGAGTTCGTCGAGAGGCAGAGTTTGCTGTTTTCGAAGAATTTCGAGTATGGCTTTTTCGTTGTCGTTCAGCTCTAGGGGTTTCTTTTCAGGGCGCATCTGCGGGAAGAATAGCACTTCCTGAATTGAAGCATTGTTAGTGAGTAGCATAACCAGTCGGTCTATTCCGATTCCGATTCCTGAAGTAGGAGGCATACCGTATTCCAGTGCCCGTAGGAAGTCTTGGTCGATAAACATGGCTTCATCATCTCCTTTTTCCGACAACTTCAACTGATCTTCAAAACGTTGTCGCTGATCTATGGGGTCGTTGAGCTCAGAGTAGGCATTGGCCAATTCTTTGCCGTTTACCATCAGTTCGAAGCGTTCGGTAAGATCGGAATTGTCGCGGTGTTCTTTGGTGAGCGGACTCATCTCCTTCGGGTAGTCGGTGATGAATGTGGGTTGTATATAGTGATGTTCACACTTCTCTCCGAAAAGCTCGTCTATAAGTTTTCCTTTCCCCATAGTGTCATCAACAGGGATATCTAGTTTTTTACACACTTCTCGGAGTTCATCCTCATTCATTCCGCTTACATCATACCCTGTGTGATTCTTTATAGCCTGTAATATAGGAATCCTTGGGTAGGGTGCTTTAAAACTGATTTCGTTGTCTCCAACTTTTACCGTGCTGCTTCCGTTGGCGTCTATAGCAACTTTTTCCAGTAACTTTTCGGTAGTGTCCATCATCCAGTGGTAGTCCTTGTAGGCTACATAGAGCTCCATTACCGTAAATTCCGGATTGTGGGTTCGGTCCATTCCTTCGTTGCGGAAGTCTTTGGCAAATTCATAAACCCCGTCAAATCCACCAACTATAAGTCTTTTCAGGTATAGCTCATTGGCTATCCTGAGGTAAAGCGGAATATTGAGCGCGTTGTGATGGGTAATAAAAGGCCGTGCTGTCGCTCCTCCAGGAATGGGTTGTAGTATGGGAGTTTCTACTTCCAGATAACCGTGATTGTTAAAAAATTCGCGTATGCTGTTGGTGATTTTTGTGCGTTTTATAAAGGTTTCCTTTACGTGAGGGTTTACTACCAAGTCTACATATCGCTGACGATAGCGCAGTTCAGGATCGTTAAACTCATCGTACACTTTACCGTCGCTGTCTACTTTGGGTAGTGGCAGAGGACGAAGCGATTTGTTTAGTACAGTAAACTCTTTTACCATTACTGTTTTTTCCCCTACTTGGGTGGTAAATAACGTTCCGCGAACACCGATGATGTCTCCTATATCGAGCAGCTTCTTATACACTTCGTTATAGAGGGTTTTATCTTCTCCTGTACATATTTCGTCGCGGTTGAAGTACACCTGTATTCTTCCTTCACTGTCTTGGATTTCGGCAAAAGAAGCTTTACCCTGTATCCTTCGGCTCATAAGGCGACCGGCTATAATGACCTCTTTGGCCTCTTCGTAATTTTCTTTGATTTGCCCCGAAGTATGGTCTACCGGGTACAGCGCCGCCGGATAGGGGTCTATACCCAAAGCTCTTAGTTTTTCGAGTTTATCCCTTCTTACGAGTTCCTGTTCTGAAAGCTGCATATCAAAAAGCTATATGTTAAATTCCTTTTTATTTTAAAGATGCAAAGATAGTTACAATTTATGTTTCACCACTCTACTTGTGGGAAGTTTAAAGTTTGAGACATTGACTTTGAGATAAGAGAACTTTGAGACGTAGAGAGGAGGAGACATGGAGAGGAGAGGAGGAGACATGGGGAAAGGGAGGCTTAGTTGCGATTGCTTGGGTCTGATTTTTTAGTTATACAACCGTAAAAAAAACACAAAAGGGCCGGAGTTGAGAAAATGTTGATTTAATTTTGTGCGGGTGTAACAAAAAGATGCTTTTGTCGTCTTATTATTTGAATTTTACATTGATCAAGAACTGGTTTTTTCCTGTGATAAATAAAAGTGAATGAGTATTTGGAGAGTTTTATTAGCTATTTTCTTTCCGCCGCTTTCAGTGATAGACAAGGGGTGTGGTTCTGTAGTAATCGTTATTTTGCTTACCCTGTGTGGGTGGGTTCCGGGAGTGATTGCCTCCTTGGTTATTCTCAATAATCCAAAGCGATAGATAAAGAGGCGAACTCCTGAAATATGGGCTTGTTTTTAATGTTTATCTTTGCATTATGAATAGACAGGTAGAAATACAACATCTCGGATTTCGCGATTACAGAGAGACTTGGGATTATCAAGAGCAGTTGTTTCAGGGGATATTGGATATCAAAATGAAAAACAGGCGGAATAATACTAGTTTGGAGACGCCCAACTACCTGTTGTTCGTAGAGCATCCGCATGTGTATACTTTGGGAAAAAGTGGAGATATGTCCAATATGCTGCTCAGTGAAAAACAACTGGAGGCTAAGGGAGCTGTTTTTTATAAGATTAATAGAGGGGGAGATATCACTTATCACGGTCCGGGACAAATTGTGGGCTATCCCATACTCGACTTAGATAATTTTTTTACCGATATTCACAAATACCTCCGTTTTTTGGAAGAGGTCATCATACGCACTCTGGCCGACTATGGAATCAAGAGCATGCGTAGTGAGGGAGAAACCGGTGTGTGGATCGATGTGGGAACTCCCTTTGCACGGAAAATATGCGCTATGGGAGTGCGAGCCTCACGATGGGTGACCATGCACGGATTTGCACTGAATGTCAATGCTGATCTCGGGTATTTCGACAATATTATTCCCTGTGGAATACGGGGAAAGGCAGTGACTTCCCTAAATACAGAGTTGGGAAAAGAACAGGTGGATGAAACAGAAGTTCGCCAAAAAATACAGCAACACTTTCTGGAAATCTTTGAGGCAGAAGCTGTGGTTGCCAGCGCTGCCAAATAGTCTAGCTTCCCGCTTAAACTGGTGGTTAAATATTTTTAGGATATTTCGATGTTCTATTCCCCAAGTCGGTTTAGGTACATTCCTACGACGTTTTCAATACCCAAATACAACGATTCTGCAATGAGCGCATGTCCGATGGATACTTCGAGTAGTCCGGGAATGTTTTGTTTGAAAAAGCTGATGTTTTCCAGGTTTAGGTCGTGACCGGCATTGATGCCCAGATTTAATGCATTTGCGGTCTTTGCTGCTTCGATATATGGAAGTATACCCTTTTTGTCTCCTTTTTCAAAGGCGTCGGCATAGGCTTCGGTGTACAGCTCTATTCTGTCGGCACCTGTTTCGACAGCGCCTTCTATCATTTTTGGATCGGGATCGGTAAAGATAGATGTCCGTATACTGTTGCGCTTAAATTCAGCTATAACTTCTCTTAAAAAATCTCTGTGTTTTACAGTGTCCCATCCGGCATTTGAAGTGATAGCGTCCTCTCCATCGGGAACAAGAGTTACCTGGGTAGGGAGTACTTCTAAAACGAGATCGATAAATTTTTGTACAGGATTGCCCTCGATGTTGTATTCGGTGTAAACTACTCCTTTCAAATCCCTGGCATCCTGATAACGGATATGCCGCTCATCCGGTCGGGGGTGAATGGTAATACCTTCCGCACCGAATTCCTGAATGTCTTTTGCCATCTGAATGAGATTGGGAACATTGCCACCTCGGGAATTGCGAAGCGTGGCTATTTTGTTGATGTTTACACTTAAACGAGCCATAGCGGTAATTAAAATAAGAGCAAAAATACAAACTTCATCCTGCTTTTTTCTCACAGAATTTAATTAATTTGCTGACCGAAAAGAAGGATTTGTGGTAAGCGTTTGACTTGTAGTGAGTTGTGATTCTTTGGTCGAGAAGGCAAGAGAAGAAAGTACGATTGCCATTTTCTCGGTTCGTTTAAATAAAGTTATATTATGGAGATCAGTACCTGCATAAATTACGATATCCCTCCACTTAGTCCAGACGATACCCTTGAGAAAGTTAGGGAATGCTTTCTGAAGCTTACTAATACACATCTTCCGGTAGTAAAAGACGGATATTTGGCGGGGAGTATTTCGGAAGAGGATATGGCGGGTTTCGATTTGGATAAAAAAATATCAGACTACACCTATGCCCTCGATATGTTTTTTGTAGGTGAGCATACCAATTGGTTGGAGGTGCTTGAGGTGTTTGCGAAGAACGATGCCAATACCGTTCCGGTACTCGACAAGGAGGGACAATACCTTGGATATTACGAGTTGACCGAAATAATGGGACTCTTTAGGGAGACACCTTTTTTTAACGAACCTGGAGGGGTGCTTATTGTAGAAAAAGGAAGTGCCGATTACACCTTTAGCGAGATCTCACAAATTGTAGAGAGCAATAACGGAAAATTGCTAGGTGCTTTTATCTCTAATGGAGAGGGCGACAAAGTACAAATTACATTGAAGGTGGGAAATACCGGTCTGAATTCGATAATACAATCGTTTAGAAGGTATGGTTACGGTATCGTTATGGGTAATGAAGACGATATGTATCTGGCCAACCTCAAGGAGAGATCAGATTATTTAAAAAAATTCCTCAATATATAAAATCGCGATATTCGACTATGAAAGTAGGCCTTTTTGGACAATTTTACCACAGCGATAGTGAAAAGTACGTGCTTACCCTGCTCAAGTCTCTCGAAGAACGGGATGTGGAAGTCGTGGTTGAAGCAAAATATTTGGGACTTCTGCGTCGTTTTCTGAAAGTAGAGAAAGACTACAAAACATTTTCTTCCTTTGAAGACCTCGATCAGAGTTACGAGTTGTTTTTTAGTGTGGGTGGCGACGGAACTATACTTCGTACCGTGTTGTATATACGCGATTTGGGAATACCGGTGTTGGGGATTAATACGGGCCGACTGGGTTTTCTCGCCACAGTACAGAAAGAGAATATAAGGGAGGCAGTAGATAGTATTTTTGAAAAAAAATACGAGGTAGTGGGGCGCACCCTACTTCAAATAAATACGAGACCTGAAAACGAAACACTGGCGGAAATTAACTTTGCGTTGAACGAAGTGGCTATAAATCGGAAGGATACGGCATCTATGATAACTGTAGCAACTTATCTGAACGATGAATACCTGACTTCTTACTGGGCCGACGGACTGATCATTGCAACCCCTACTGGATCTACTGGATACTCCTTGAGTTGTGGAGGGCCGGTGCTTACACCCGACGCTGCCGGATTAGTCATAACGCCCATAGCTCCTCACAATCTCAATGCGAGGCCTCTGGTTATTCCCGACGATACCGAGATAAGACTAAAAGTATCGGGAAGAGAAGACAATTATCTCGTGTCTCTCGATTCCAGAGTAGCTACCCTGCCTGAAGAAACGGAGATTATTATAAAAAAAGCACCATTCGAGATGTATATGGTGGAGTTGCAATCGGAGAGCTTTCTCAAAACCTTGAGAAACAAATTGCTCTGGGGTGAAGATAAAAGAAATTGAGTCTCGATGTTGAATTACAAAGCCGTATAGATACAATAAGAAACTTAATTCTGTTGATTGAGCATACTAAATAGAAGGAAATTACTCATGAGCAATCATAATTGTTATATTTGCACACTTTTGAAAGTATACGGGAAAGGAGTTGTCGCCGCTTTTTTCCTGTTGCTGTGTTGTTTTGGCAATGCTCAGATTCACGAATTAGGAGTTTTTGTCGGCGGAAGTAATTTTATAGGCGATGTAGGGAGAACCAACTATATCAACCCCAATGAGCTGGCTCTGGGAGGAATATATAAATGGAATAAGAGTTCGAGATATTCGTACCGAGCAATGTTGTCGTACACCAGATTGAGTGCAGACGATAGCAAATCGGGGGATCAGGCGAGAGAGGCGAGAGGATATGCATTTTCCAACAGAATACTGGAGGCCTCTGTGGGGATAGAATTTAATTTTTGGGAATTCGACCTTCACCGATTACAGCGGCAGTTTAGCCCCTATATTTATGCCGGGGTGGCAGGGTTGAGTTATAGGGTGGCAGACCACGATAAAAATGATGATTTGGATAGTAGTAGACGGATGACCTTAGCGTTTCCATTCGGGCTGGGAGTTAAAGGAGAAGTGTTGCCCAACCTAGTTGTTGGAGCCGAGATAATAGCGAGATATAGTTTGGTTAACGATATCGACGGAAGTTACCCTGAGAAGAAACCAGAATCAGGCGATTACCTAGTATTCGGTGATTACAACACCAACGACTGGTATGTGTTTAGCGGGATTACGCTGACCTATACTTTTGGTAAAAGACCGTGTAATTACTGTTATGACTAGTGATATTATATAAAAGAGGGGGCTGTTGAATTGCCACCTTAGACAAAATAAATAGATGAACACTGTAAAAGACCACATAGATAAACAGCGGTTGCCCGAACATATAGCCATTATCATGGACGGTAATGGTCGATGGGCAAAGCAACGTGGAAAATTACGGGTGTTCGGTCATGAAAATGGAGCAAAATCGGTGCGGGAAGTGGTAGAAGGCTGTGCTGAATTGGGGGTGAAGCAACTCACGCTCTACGCATTTTCTACCGAAAATTGGAACCGTCCAAAGTTGGAAGTGGATACTTTGATGAGGTTGTTGATTACCTCTTTGGGAAAAGAGCTCAAAACCCTTAATAAAAACGATATTAGGCTCAATGTTATCGGGAGTAGGGAACTCTTGCCGAATGCGGTGTTAAAAAAGCTGGAAGCGGCAATCGAGAAAACCCGAAACAACAGCCGTATGACGCTTACCATCGCACTTAGCTACGGCTCTAGAGATGAGATTGTCCACGCGGTAAAAGCCATAGGAACTAAAGTTAAAAATAATATAATTTCGGTAGAAGATATTGACGAATCAGTTATAAATGAGCATCTTTACACGCAGGATTTGCCCGATGTAGACCTGTTGATACGCACCAGTGGAGAGCTGAGAATTAGTAATTTTATGCTTTGGCAAATAGCCTATGCCGAGCTGTATTTTACTGAAACACTCTGGCCGGATTTCAACAAGGAAAAACTGTATGAAGCAATACTAAATTATCAGAATAGGGAACGTAGATTTGGAAAAACAAGCGAACAACTTAACGAAATATAGTATGCGCAATATATATTTTGGAGCGATAACCATATTTTTTATACTTCTTTCAAACAACACGGCGCTCAAGGCGCAGGAAATCAAGTTCGACAAAGGGGAAAGCTATATTCTCGGTGGTATTGAGGTTACCGGGGTGAAGAGTTATAACAAGCAAACCGTAGTTACTTATAGTGGTTTACGTGTTGGACAGGAGATTACCATTCCCGGTGAGCAAATCTCTGAAGTCATCAAAAAACTGTGGAAACTGGAGTTGTTTAGCGATGTGAATTTTTATATCGACCGAGTAGAGGGCGAACAGGTTTTCCTGATACTCGACATCAAGGAGGTGCCCGTTCTTTCGATAGCAAAAACCGAGGGGATAAAACCCAAAAAAGGAGAAGCAGTACTCAAGGAAGCCGATATCAAGAAAGGGAAGCGAGTTACCGAAAGTTTTATTACTAATACCAGGAACTTTCTCGTCAACAAATACAAGAAACAAGGTTATTTGCATGCGAAAGCTAATATTATAACCGCTCCAGATACCTCGCAGGTAAATGCGGTGAAGATGATGGTAAACATAGACCGGGGAAATAAGGTTAAGGTAAAAGATATAGTGTTCAACGGCAACGAGGCTCTGAAAGATAAAACACTTCGCAAAGCGATGAAGAACACTAAGAAAAAGACCTTCGGCCGCTTTTGGAAAAAATCGAAATTTATCCCGGAAGATTACAAGACTGATCTCGCCGCGATTATAGACAAATACAAGGAAAGAGGATATCGCGATGCCCGGATTATTGCAGATACGGTAATCGACGACAAATCTAAGGATATCAGCATCAATATCGACCTGGAAGAGGGAGATAAATACTACTTCGGAAGCATCGACTTTGTAGGGAATACCGTATATTCCGATCGGCAATTGGCTTCACTATTGGGTATTCGACCAGGAGATACTTATAACGGGGTACTCCTACAACAGCGCATCCAAGACGATACCAAACCCGATGCCGATGATATCGCCAATCAATATCAAAACAACGGTTATCTGTTTTCTACCGTTACCCCTGTAGAAATATCTGCTAAGAACGACACTATCGATTTTGAGATACGTATCCGTGAAGGTAAACTGGCGTACTTTAACGATGTTAGGGTTTCAGGTAACGAAAAGACCAACGACCATGTTATCTATCGTGAAATCAGAACCCGTCCTGGAGAGAAATACAGCAAGGAAAATGTGATTCGAACCATTCGCGAACTCGGAGGCTTAGGGTATTTTGACCAAGAAGCTGTAATCCCGGATATCAAGAATGCCGACCCCAATGCAGGAACGGTAGATATCGAATACGGACTTACCGAAAAGGGATCTAGCCAGATCGAGTTACAAGGTGGATATGGCGGTGGAGGATTTATCGGTACTCTAGGACTTTCGTTTAGCAACTTTGCCATAAAGGATCTGTTCAAAAAAGAGGCCTATAAACCCGTGCCTATGGGTGACGGACAAACACTGGCGTTGAGGTTGCAGGCCAGCCGTTTTTATCAAACCTATAGCTTTTCATTTGCCGAACCGTGGTTGGGAGGTAAAAAACCGACGCAGTTCTCGGCTTCTCTCTCGCATAGCCGACAGTTTTACTACGACTGGCGAACAGGTAGACCTGATAAGAGTCAGCGGTTTTACATCACTAGTTTTACACTAGGTCTAGCGAAGCGACTCGAAGCTCCCGACGACTTTTTTACGCTTTCTCACTCCTTGAGTTTTCAGTATTACAACTTGGAAAATTACCCGATTGGATTGTTTAGGTTTGGGAGTACAGGATTTGCTAAAAATATCGCCTATACCGTGGCGCTTTCGAGAGATAACAGATTTCCGAAACTCATCTATCCTCGTACCGGATCTCGATTTACGATCTCGGCGAGACTTACACCTCCATACTCCCTGTTTGACGGCGTAGACTATGCAAACCTCAGTGATGATCCGAAGTTTCAGATGGAAGACGACAACGGGAACACAGTGCCTGATGAAGAAAAAATAGAACAGGAAAAGATCAAGTGGTTGGAATTCTATAAGATTAAGTTTGATGGAGAATGGTACAATCGACTTGTGGGAGACCTGGTGTTGAGAACTTCTGTCAATTTCGGTTTCTTGGGGGCTTATAACAGCGATAGAGGAGTAGTTCCCTTTGAGCGCTTTTACCTAGGGGGAGACGGAATGGCAAACTATACGCTCGACAGTAGAGAAACCATACAATTGCGAGGATATCCCAACCAGTCGCTGTCACCCAATATCGGGTCTACCATCTACAACAAGTTTTCACTGGAATTGAGATACCCCCTTACCCTAAAACCCGCAGCCTCGATTTACGGACTTATATTTGCCGAAGGAGGATCTGCGTATAACGATTTTAAAGAATACAACCCCTTCCAGCTCAAACGTTCGGCAGGATTCGGACTGCGTATCTTTATGCCAGCTTTCGGTTTGCTGGGTATAGATTTTGGTCACGGTTTCGATTCGGTAGACGGAACAGGGCAAGCCAACGGATGGGAAACACACTTTATTATAGGACAACAGTTCTGAGTTTGGCATGATATTTTCTGTATAGACAAATGTATGTTACCCTTAAGTTGAAAAAATATAAATGAAAATTATAACCGGGGTTTGCTGAAAAAATTGTTAATTTCAGGCGAAATTTAAAACAACAGGAACTCATGAAGGTTAAAGTTCTTTTGGTACTGTTATTTGCTTCGTTGTACACCGCTTACAGTCAGAGAGGGGTGAGGATAGCTTATATAGACATGGAGTATATCCTGGAAAACGTTCAGGAATATCAAGATGCGAGCGCACTGCTCGAAGAACGGATAGAGAAGTGGAAGCTCGAGGTGGAAAAGCAGAAAAATGCCATTGAAAACATGAAAAAGGAACTGGAAGCGGAAAAAGTCTTGCTCACCAGAGAGCTGATAGAAGAGCGGGAAGAGGAGATCAAAATCTCAGAAGAAGAGTTATTGAAATATCAGCAGGGCAGATTCGGACCGGAAGGCGACATGGTGCGACAGAAGCGCTTGCTGGTAAAACCGGTTCAAGATAGGGTGTTTAATGCCGTACAAGCCATAGCATCGAGAAGATCATACGATTTTGTTTTTGATAGATCTGCCGATTTGGTGATGTTGTATTCCGATAAAAAACACGATATTAGCGAGCAGGTTTTGAGGAGTATAGATCGCACCAGAACTACTGAAGAACGCCGTACAGGACGTGCGAAAAACGAATTTGAAGGAGTTAACAGAGAAGTTAACCCCGAGCGAAAAGCACAGAAGGAAAGTGTAGAGACGGAAAGAGAAAACCGTGCAAAGCTGATAGAAGAAAAGCGACAAGAGCGCATTAGAGAACGAGAAGAACGCAAAAGAGAATTTGAAGAACGAAGACAGCAGATTCTCAAAGAGCGAGAGGCTTATATGAAGGCCAAAGAAGAAGAGAGACAGCGAAAAAAAGAAGAGCGGGAACAAGCTCAGAAAGAGAATAACAACGATAACGATTAACACTTAAACATTTATTATTTTCGAAATTATGAAACAATTGAAAACGTTAGCCATTGCTTTTGTATTAGCTGTAGGAACGGTTAGTTTTGCGAATGCACAGAGCAAAGTTGCCCACATCAATGTGCAGCAACTGATGGAAGATATGCCGGAGATGAAAGCGGCTAGGGCAGAATTGGAAAAACTGGAAAAGCAGTATTCTGCAGATTTGCAGAGTTCCGGACAAGAATTGCAAAATAAAATCAAACTTTACGAAAGCGAGGCCGCAAGCAAGACTGAAGACGAAAATCAGAAGAGAGCCGAAGAAGTTCAAGGGATGCAAAATAACATCATGCAAGCCCGTCAGGCTGCCGAGCAGGAATTGCAGAAAAAACAAATGGAACTGATTCAGCCTATTCTCGAAAAAGCTCAGGCTGCCATCCAAAAAGTGGGTAAAGCCCAAGGATTCCAGTATGTATTAGACGCCTCTCCCGGATCGGGTATACTGCTCGCAGATGGGAAAGATATCATGGCAGATGTCAAAAAAGAACTCGGATTTTAACAGTATCCGAATCTGAAAATGTATAAAGTTTAATTGGCCCGGAAGTTTTGCTTCCGGGTTTTTTTTATTCGTTTATTTCACAGAAGGTTAGTGGTGTTATCACGACCATCGTGGAGAGATCTTATGCTTGGTGATATATTATTGAAGAGTCTTTGAGCCTTTGGGGAGATCCTTCGACAAGCTCAGGATGAACTGCGCTCTGAAGGACATTGTGGTGTCATTCCGACGATAGGAAGAATCTCAGGCATTGACGTTATGTAGTTGATTAGTTCTTAGTTCGTAGTGGGGCAGTGTCCCGACCATCGTGGGGGGATCTCTGACTTGGATGTTGTGCTGTTGAAGATTCTTTGAGCTTGGGTGGAGATTCATCACTCCGCTAGGGCTCCGTTCTGAATGACAACGTCTTCTACGACCTACATTCCGATACTTCCCAAACCCGAAGCCTTTTTAGAAATAAACTGAATTCCCACGATATCCAGGGAAATTTCCTAAAAGGCTTCTTGACTTTTTGCTTCGTTTTGTGTCAAGACAAAATGAAGGAAGGGGTGTGTGGAGAGGAAGAGTTGTGTTGTTGAAGATTCTTTGGGCTTGGAGGGAGATTCTTCGCTGTGCTCTGAATTGAACATTTTCTGTTTCGATATCAAGGAGCAAAAACAGTCTTGTTGTTTTTTATAAGCGTTTTTAACTGGGCTATTTCTGTAGACTCCAGTTTGAATTTTTGTTTGAGATACGCTATATGTCTGCTGTTGTGAGCATCGGTGCCTACAAAGTCAAACATACCTTCCCGAAGCAGTCGCAGTGCTGTTTTGTTTACTCCCTTCCCGTAATAAGTAGAGAGCGACAGTAGATTGAGTTGCAACAGGCATCCCGCCTTTTTCAGTTTGGCATACATATCGAAATTGTCGTGATAAAACAGATAGCGTTCCGGATGGGCTAATACAGGAGTGTATCCGGCAACCTGTAGGTCGAATAAGATGTCGAAAAGAGAAAGGGGCGGATTGATATACGACATCTCAACCAAGACGTAGTGATCTTTAAGACAAAGAATGTCTTTTTCTCGAACCAATTTCCTAAACGATTCGTCCATGAGGTATTCGGCTGCAGCGCGAAAGGAAGATACTTTTTCGATTACAACCGGGCGTACTTCTCCTTCCTTGTTTCTGATGATGTCGGAGTTGTTAGGCCATACTCCTTGTATGATATGAGGCGATGTTATAATATGCCGGATGCCGAGTTCGAGAAAATTATCGACAAGGCTGTTAGTGTCTTCAATGGTTTTGGCTCCGTCGTCAATTCCGGGCAAGAGATGTGAGTGTATATCTACGTGATCTCCTTCGAACAGATCTTTGAGATAAACCGTTTTTTTTCGGGTAAAATTTAGCAAAATACAGCATTAAAAATTAAGTGATGTAAAGTTAATAATAAAAGATGCCATGTCAAGAAAATTGATAGAAATAGAGCTGTTAATTAACCTTAGTTTTGTTGCTGTTTTCCTCAATCCAGAACTTCCATATGCCGTTTGTTACGCTCTGTACTCCACCACCTTTGTTTTTGCTTTTTTACACTTTCGATTTTTTTGTGTTTTTGCTCTTTTGTTTTTTTGTGTTTTTGTTTTTTTGAGTTTTTGTTTTTTTGAGTTTTGAATTGTGATTAAACACTGGTCTCAAGGAGACTGAGTGTTTCGAATCTTGAAGGAATATGTTGAAGACTATGGCTTTACCAACTTCCACTGGCGCCACCACCACCGCCCATTCCGCCACCGAAGCCTCCTCCAAAACCTCCTCCGAAGCCTCCTCCTGAAGATCCACCTCCAAAGCCACCACCTCGACCCATACTGCTCAGTATGATGATATCCATTAAGTCTGGTCCTCTGAATTTTCCGGTACCATTACCCCTGCCTCCTCCTTTAGAGAGGATAATTATAAGAACTATGAAAATAATGATAATGGCGAAGATACCTATGGGAATGTTTTGTATCTCGTTTTGCGGTTGCCCTTTATAAGCTCCGATAAGCACCCCGAAAATGGCGTCTGTCCCCTTGTCCAGTCCGCCGTAATAATCTCCTTTTACGAAATAAGGTTTCATCACCCGTTCGATAATGCGTTTGCTCATTGCATCGGTGAGCAGATGTTCTATACCGTATCCGTTCTGGATGCTTATTTTGCGATCCTTCTCCGCGAGGAGTATGAGTATGCCGTTGTCTTTTCCCTTTTGTCCTATGCCCCATTTTGTCAGCCAGTTGGCTCCGAGGTAATTGAGGTCTTCTCCCTGCGCAGAGCCTATGGCAATCACTACAATTTGTGTAGAAGTGCTGTCGGAATAGCGAATGAGTTTCTCTTCGAGAGCTCTTTTTTGGGTAGGGGAGAAAAGCCGACTGTAATCGTATACGCTGGTTTGTACTTTCGGAACTTCAGGGATAGAATACTGCGCCTGTAGGGGAGCTGTAAATACGGTGATCAGCAAAAAGAATAGGAAAAGAGATCGGTAAAACGCCATGAGTTCTAGTATTACTACATTTTATAGAATTATCGGGAAACTATCCTTTTGAGATCTCATCGGGAAGTTCGTTGATATCGTCTTCTTGCCAGGGGAAGTGCTGTTTGAGCTGTTTTCCGGCATGGCGTATACCTTCTGTGAGTCCCTCTTTGTACTGTTTGTTTTTAAAGTAGGCAGCCATAACCTCTTTAGTAGAGTTCCAAAAGTCGCTGGGTACTACTTCGTTGATTCCTTTGTCGCCGTATATAGCAAAGGATCGGTCTTCTACGGCAACATAAATAATTACTCCGTTGGCCAGTTCGGTCCGATTCATCCTCAATTCGTGAAACACAGCAATAGCCCGTTGGTAAGAGCTGAGCTTCCCAGAGGTTTTCTCTATGTGAACGCGAATCTCTCCGGAAGTGTTCAGTTCAGCTTCTCTTATGGCTTTTACAATCTCTTCTTCCTCTCGAGCTGTCAAAAATTGCTCTACTTCAGTCATGGTGGTATTACTTTGTTGTTACCCCTTAAGGCGAGTTTAGGATGCTTAAAAGTCAAATTCCACATCCGGTGCTTTCTCCGATCCCGGATCTGCCTGATAGCGCGCCATTTCTTCAAAACCAAACATTCCTGCGAGAATTTTATTCGGAAAAGTTTTGATGTGTTTGTTGTAAGTATTCACCCCGGCATTGAAGCGGTCGCGTGCCACATTGATTCGGTTTTCAGTACCCTCCAGTTGTGCTTGTAATTCCAAAAAGTTCTGATTGGCCTTGAGTTCGGGATACCGCTCTACCGATACCAGCAATCGCGACAAGGCAGAGGAAAGTCCGCTTTGCGCTTGTTGGTATTCCGCTATTTTTTCAGGACTCAGATCGTCGGCATTGATAGTAGTTGAGGTGGCTTTGGCACGGGCTTCTACCACTTCCCTCAGCGTGTTTCGTTCAAAGTCGGCCGCACCCTGCACAGTTTTGACCAGGTTGCCTATGAGGTCATTTCTTCGCTGATATGCACTTTCTACATTAGCCCAGGTGGTTTTGGCATCTTCCTGGTATGTTACTGCCGTATTGTTAAATCCTACTGCCCAGCTGTAAATACCTATAGCTATTACAATTAGGATGATAACAGGGATTAACCATTTTTTCATAGTGAGTGAGATTTAGTTTGTTGTTTATAATGCGTCTTTAATCTTTAAAAGAGATGCTTTTATGTTCTCCAATTTACGAATAATCTCAAAATTGGAAAGCGTTTTTTGTTTTTCTTCCTTCAGGTGAATCTTGGCGCCTTCTAGAGTAAATCCTCTCTCTTTTACCAGATAGTAAATAAGCTGCAGGTTTTTGATGTCTTCGGGGGTAAACTTTCTATTCCCTTTGGCGTTCTTTTTGGGGCGGAGTACGTCAAATTCCTTTTCCCAGAAACGGATGAGGGAAGTGTTTACGTCAAAGGCTTTGGCTACTTCACCTATACTGTAATAGCGTTTTTCGGGAAGATCTATGTGCATAATGTAAAAACTGTTGTGTTATCGTAATGCTCCCTCCTCTTAGTTGTAAATCTGATCTCCATCTTAGTCGAGAGATTGGTTTTCTTGTGAGGCTACATGTATGAGCTCTTCGTATTCTTCCGGAGTTAAGCTACCGTAATAAAAATTCATAGGGTTGATACGCTGTCCGTCTTTCGATACTTCGTAGTGGAGGTGAGGGGCTTCCGAACGTCCCGTACTGCCCACATATCCTATGAGGTCTCCGCGTTTTACCTTCTGCCCTTTTCTCACATTGTATTTGCTGAGATGGGCATACAGACTCTGATAGCCGAATCCGTGCTCTATCCTTATGTGATTTCCATAGCCCGCTGCGCGATTGTCTGATCGTATTACTACTCCATCTCCGCTGGCGTAAACGGGAGTGCCTTTGGGTGCGGAAAAATCCATTCCCCAGTGCATTTTACGCGCTTTGGTAAATGGATCCGTGCGCCATCCGTAGCCCGAAGCCATCCGCTTTAAATCTTTGTTGTTTACCGGTTGTATGGCGGGAATAGTAGCGAGCAGTTTTTCTTTGTCCTCCGCCAGTTTGGTAATCTCGTCTAGCGATTTGGATTGTACAACCAGCTGTTTTTGAAGAATCTCTAGCCTTCTGGTAGTGTTGATAATGATCTTGGAATTATCAAATCCCTCCAGATCGCGGTAGCGGTTTACCCCTCCAAATCCCGCTCGCCGTTGTTCGTCGGGAATGGGGGTGGCTTCAAAATAGAGGCGGTATATGTTGTTGTCTCTCTCCTCAATGTCGGCGAGAACTTTTTCTACTTGTTCCATCTTTTTGTTCAGCAGTTCAAACTGAAGCTCGTATTGCCTGAGTTCACGGGAGGATGACAATTCTTTAGGAGTGTTAATCAGCCCAGTGTTGAGCAGGGCAAAGAGCCCCAGAGCACCAAACAGAAACGACGCCAAGAGAAAGACGAAAAAAGTGCGTAGCTTTTTCCCTTTTTTTACCTCTATTTTTCGATATGAAAGGGTCTCTTGATCGTAATAATATTTTACCTTCGACATAAAATTAAAATATTCTATTTTTGCCCTGTAAACAACTGTAAAATCACCGCAAAAAGCTGTTTGTTGAAATCGTGCTGATAGACAAATATAAAAATTGTTTTCCAGTTAGTTCGATTTTTAGAAAAGCTTAAGATTTGCAGTATAGGATTTTACCGTTGTTTGAATACTAAAAATGCCAAATACACATCGATGAGATCACAAGAGATAAGAGAAGGTTTTTTTAAATTTTTTGAAGCGAAAAAGCACACTGTAGTGCCATCGGCTCCCATGGTTGTCAAAGACGACCCAACACTGATGTTTACCAATGCGGGTATGAATCAGTTTAAAGAATTCTTTTTGGGAAACCGAAAGCCGATCTCTGTAAGAGTAACTGATTCGCAGAAGTGTCTCAGGGTGAGTGGTAAGCACAACGACCTGGAAGAGGTGGGAAAAGACACCTATCACCATACCATGTTTGAAATGCTCGGCAACTGGAGTTTTGGCGATTATTTTAAGAAAGAAGCTATCGAATGGGCCTGGGAATTGCTCACTGAAGTATACGGTATCGAAAAAGAAAGGCTCTATGCTACCTATTTTGAAGGGGCTGCAGACGACGATCTTCCCGAAGACAGTGAGGCAAAAGCACTATGGGAGAGTCTGATTCCGACAGACAGAGTGTTGCCAGGGAATAAAAAAGACAATTTCTGGGAGATGGGAGAGCAGGGACCCTGCGGACCCTGTTCAGAAATACATGTAGATATACGCTCAGATGAAGAGAGAGAAAAGATACCGGGAAGTGCTTTGGTAAATAAAGACCATCCGCAGGTGGTGGAGATTTGGAACTTGGTATTTATGGAATTCAATCGCAAAGCCGATGGCTCTCTCGAAAAATTACCGGCGAGACATGTCGATACCGGTATGGGCTTTGAACGGCTGTGTATGGTGTTGCAAGGAGTACAGAGCAATTACGATACAGATGTGTTTACTCCTTTAATCCGAGAGATAGAAGCGGTGACCACCAATAAGTACGGAAAAGCAGAAGAGACCGATATCGCAATCAGAGTGGTAGCCGATCACCTCAGAGCTGTGGCATTTGCTATTGCCGACGGACAACTGCCTTCTAATACCGGTGCGGGCTATGTAATACGCCGCATATTGAGAAGAGCTATTCGATACGGCTTTACTTTTCTAAAGCAAGACGAACCTTTTATATACAAACTAGTAGATACACTTAGCGATCAGATGCAGCACACTTTCCCCGAGATAAAGACGCAGAAAAATCTGGTGGTAAACGTGATAAGAGAAGAGGAACAGTCGTTCTTGAAAACTCTGGAACAGGGATTGGTACTGTTGGATAGCATTATTGCCAATGCCAAAGACAATACTGTATCCGGGAATAAAGCTTTCGAACTCTACGATACTTACGGATTTCCCATAGATCTCACCGCTTTGATACTCAGAGAAAGAGGATATACTCTGGATGAAGAAGGATTCCGAAAGGAACTACAAAAGCAAAAGGATCGCTCCAGAGCGGCTACTGCAATGAGTACGGGAGATTGGGTAGTACTCTCCGACGACGACGAAGAGGAATTTGTGGGCTATGATATTCTCGAAACCCAAGTGAGAATTACCCGTTATCGCAAGGTGAACAGCAAAAAAGACGGCGAGATGTATCAGGTGGTGTTCAACCTCACTCCCTTTTACCCCGAAGGAGGAGGACAGGTAGGGGATAAGGGATATATCAAAGCCGCTAATGGCGATGTGGTCTATATCACCGATACCAAAAAAGAGAACAACCTGATTATTCATCTCGTCAAAAATTTACCGAGTAATCCCCAAGAGAGTTTTACAGCGGTGGTAGATGCCAATCAGCGAAGGCGAACTTCTGCCAATCACTCGGCTACCCACCTTTTGCATCAGGCACTTCGAGTCGTTCTCGGAGCGCATGTAGAGCAAAAAGGATCTTCAGTGCACAATGACCATTTGCGATTCGATTTTTCACATTTCAGCAAAATGACAACCGAAGAACTGCAAGAAGTGGAAAACTTTGTCAATGCGCGTATTCGCGAACAGTTGCCATTGGAGGAACGGAGAAACACTCCTTATCAACATGCTTTAGCAGAAGGGGCGATGGCATTGTTTGGTGAAAAATACGGCGATACAGTGCGAACAGTTCGCTTCGGAGAAAGTATGGAGCTCTGTGGGGGAACTCACGTGAGCAATACCGGTGATATATGGCATTTTATTATCACCGGAGAAAGTGCTGTGGCTGCAGGAGTACGACGTATAGAGGCCATTACTTTGGATGCGGCCAAAGAGTATTTTACCTCTCAGGCAGAAATGTTTAGGGAAGTAAAAGTAGCACTGCGCAATACCGATAATCCGATTAAAGCGATAACGGCACTTCAGGAAGAAAACCACTCCCTGAAAAAACAACTGGAAACCCTGTTGAAAGACAAGGCGAAAAATCTTAAAAAAGAACTTGCAGATAGCTTTGAACAAATAGGTGATGTGCGCTTTCTCGCAGCTACAGCCGACCTCGATACTCAAGCCTTGAAGGACTTGGTGTTCGATTTGGGAAGGGAGTATAAAGACCTCTTTATACTGTTGGGCACAGAGCAACAAGGCAAGGCTATACTGACTTGTTATATTTCTAAAGAACTGGCAGCGGAAAGAAACCTCAATGCCGGACAGGTAGTTCGCGAACTGGGCAAACTGATACAAGGCGGCGGCGGCGGACAGCCTTTCTTTGCAACGGCAGGAGGTAAAAATCCTGCAGGGATACCACAGGCCCTCGAGAAGGCCCGTGAATTCATTGTATAGGGCCTTGACCATATACCCGTAGAGACGTACGATCGTACGTCTCCACTCAACAATAGATTAAGGTTGAAAAATCATGAAACTGCAAACCCAAATACCAATATCCTCAGGGAATAATCACATCGATTACCATTCGAGGATATTGTTGTTGGGTTCGTGTTTTGTAGAACATATAGGAAATAAACTGGATTACTTTCAGTTCCGCATCCTGAAAAATCCCTTTGGAATACTGTTTCATCCTGGGGCAATAGCTCGTTTTCTAGACCGGGTAGTTTCGGGAAGTAAATACGAGGCAGATGAACTGTTTGAACAGCAGGGAAGCTGGCGCTGTTTTGATGCACATTCGGCTTTGGGGAATACCTCTAGAGTACAGGCTCTTGCCAATATCAATACTGCGCTCGAAGAAACAGCGTCTTTTCTCAAAACTACTACACATATCGTCATCACTTTGGGAACGGCTTGGGAATATCGTTTAAAAGAAACAGGACAGGCCGTGGCCAATTGTCATAAAATACCTCAAAGCAGATTTACAAAAAAACTCTCCTCGGTAGAGGATGTTGCAGGGAGTATTGTCCGAATCCGGGAAAATATACTTGCCATTAATCCGGATGTACATTTTGTGTTTACCATCTCTCCAGTAAGACACCTCAAAGACGGTTTTGTTGAAAATCAGCGAAGCAAGGCTCACCTCATAGCAGCTTTGCATCAAGTTATACCACAGGAAAATTACTTCACCGCTTATGAAATCGTGATGGACGAGCTAAGAGACTATCGCTTTTATGCCGAAGATATGATGCATCCCAATGCCACTGCTATTAATTATATTTGGGAGAAATTTGCAGCCGCTCACATCGCACCACAAGCTATTCCGGTTATGAAGGAGGTAGATGTCATCAGAAAAGGACTTTCTCACCGACCTTTTTCACCCGATTCTGCCGAATACCGGGATTTTAAAAGCAAGCTAAACAAACGTATACACCGATTGAAATCGGAATGGAGGTATATGAAGTTTGAGTAATAGACACCGTACTACGCTTTCTTACAATTTGTTCGTAAATTTTCTATTTGTTCTTCTTTGTTTTGTATTTAATAATTGAATTCAGTTTAAAATGTGTTTTGTGTAATCACTTTTGAATGTTTAGTTTTTAAATTGAAAGTTAAAGATAATATTTGCAGGGTATTTAGAAACAAAAATATTTGAGATATGTGTGGAATATTAGCAGTAATAGGTGCAAGTTATAGTTCAGACGGAAGTTTGGAGACGAGGAAGCCTGTAACCGATGCAGAACTTATAGGAAAGATATCAAAGCGAATGGCACACAGAGGGCCGGATGAAAGTGATCTGCATTTCACTGAAAATGGGCATGTGTTGAGTCATGAGCGATTGTCTATTATAGATTTGAATACCGGTAAGCAGCCCATACAAGGGACCGATACCGCTTGGATGGTACACAATGGCGAAATATACAATCACGGCGAACTGCGAGAAACAGTATTGAAAGACCACACTTTCCGCACTACTTCAGATTCTGAGGTTATTGTACATCTCTATGAGGAGTTTGGTTATGACTTTTGCAATAAACTTGATGGGGTGTTTGCTTTTGTGGTGATAGATGGTGACGATTTTATTGCTGGTAGGGATCCGATAGGGGTAAAACCACTATACTACGGTACAGATGCAGAAGGACGGATGTATTTTTCTTCCGAAATGAAAGTTATAGCCGATCAGTGCGTAGAGTTTGCCGCTTTTCCTCCCGGGCATTTCTACACTCCTAAAACTGGATTTGTACGTTATTTTAGTCCGAAGTGGTTTGACAGTAAAACCGCCACAAAAGACCTCGACTTAGACAAACTGCGTGAAAGTTTGATCGCGGCTACTGAGAAGCGGCTGATGAGCGATGTGCCGTTGGGTGTATTGTTGTCGGGCGGACTGGATTCGTCTCTTACTTCTTCTATTGCCTGTAGATTGCTGGAGGGTACTGGACAAAAACTACACTCTTTCTCTATAGGGCTGGATGCAGATGCTCCCGATCTTATCGCAGCTCGTAAGGTGGCAGAATATCTCGGCACCGAACATCACGAAATACACTTTACCATAGAAGAGGGGATAACTATTCTCGAAAAGTTGGTGTGGCATTTGGAAACTTATGATGTGACTTCTATCAGAGCTTCTACTCCAATGTATTTTATGAGTAAGGCCATTACCGACCTCGGAGTGAAGGTAGTGCTGAGTGGAGAGGGAGCCGACGAAATATTTGGTGGTTATCTCTACTTTAGGAACGCACCTTCTCCCGAAGATTTCCAAAAAGAAACCATCGATAGGGTACAGAAATTGTCAACTGCCGACTGTCTTCGAGCAGATAAGAGTACTATGGCTCACGGACTGGAAGCTAGGGTGCCTTTCCTCGACAAGTCTTTTTTACAGACAGCCATGGAGATTATGCCTAAATTCAAGCAGCCCAAGACATACGACGGTGTAGAAAAGTATATACTGAGAAAAGCTTTCGACACCCCCGAGCGACCTTTCCTCCCGGACGAAGTGCTGTGGAGGCAAAAAGAACAGTTTTCAGATGGTGTGGGCTACAACTGGATCGATACCCTGATTGCGCACTGTGCTTCTCAGGTAACCGATACACAAATGGCTACGGCTGCCGAAAAGTATCCGATAAACACTCCGGCGACCAAGGAAGCCTTTTTTTACAGGGAAATTTTTCACAAGCATTTTCCTCAGGAGAGCGCGGCCAAAACGGTAAAACGATGGATACCGAAATGGCAGGAAAATACCGATCCCAGTGGTCGCGCCAACGCGGCACACGTCAAAGCCGATACGACTATAGCAGTAGAAAAAGCTAGCATTACTTTGTAGATAGCCAAAACCAACCAACTATATGATTGCCCGGAATACAGTTTGTTTTCCGGGCTATCTTTTTTACGGTTCAGAGAAATCCGCTCTCCTGTGTGAGTGTGGAAAAGAACTATTCACGGTACAGTAAATACTTTTTCCGAATCTTTTTAAATGCTTTCAATCCTTCTTGCCAACTCGCCCTGATCTCACTTTCAGCCGTTCCAGATTCGATTTGTTGGCGGAGCTGTTTTGTCCCTGCCAGCTTGACGAAGAAGTCGGTGAAGAAGTCTTCTTTCTTTGCAGTACTTTGATAAGCTCTGATAAGCCATTTGAGTTCTATGCGCTGCAATCTTTCTGTGCTGGAGAGATCTTCTCCATAGCATAGTTTTCCGAGGTGTTCGGGTTTGGCAGCCCCAGCATTGGGCTCAGGGGTAAAACTGTAGGGATATTTTGATTTGGGGAGATAGGGCGAACCGTATATTTGAAACTGTTTGTCGGTACCCCTTCCTTCACTTACATCAGTGCCTTCAAAAAAACAGATGCTGGGGTAGAGGTTGACCGCCTGAGCATTGGGCAAGTTTGGCGATGGTTTTACGGGAAGTTGATAAGGCATATCTTTGGTATAATTGGCACAACTAATCACTTGAATTGGGCATTGTACTCCTTTTTCTAGCCACTTTTCACCGTTTATCATCAGGGCGTATTCACCTATGGTCATACCGTGAGCTACGGGTATGGGATGCATACCGATAAAACTCTTGTGCTGTGGCTCGAGTATAGGGCCGTCTATAAAGTGCCCGTTTGGATTGGGACGGTCGAGGATAAGCAGTGGTTTTTGAAGTTCAGCACAGGCTTCCATCACATAGTGAAGTGTAGAGATATAGGTGTAAAAACGAACACCTACATCTTGGAGATCAAAAACGATGATGTCGATGTCTTTTAGTTGTTCGGGTTTTGGTTTTTTGTTGCTGCCGTAAAGAGAAATTACCTCGAGTCTTGTAGTCGGATCTTTGCCGTCTTTCACAGTTTCTCCGGCTTCTGCAGTTCCCCGAAAACCGTGTTCCGGAGCAAAGACCTTCTCTATGTTTACCCCTCTGCTGAGCAGACTGTCTACCAAGTGAACATAGGAGTTCTTTTTCTGATCTCTGAAAATAATGCTGGAGGGATTGGCTACAACACCTACTCGCTTGCCATTTAGTAGAGGTAGGTATTTTTCTGTTTGATCGGCTCCGGTTTCTATCGTCGTTTGTGGAACGGCATTGTTTGATAGTGTTAGGTCTGTTGTAGCTTTGGAAGAGGCTCTATTGCTGCAAGACAGCAGCAACAAGAGAAAAACGAGTGGAGGAAGTTGGTTGCCCTTCCTTATAATTTCGAGGAAGTACCGTAATAAAAATGTATTTTTGGGGTTTGTAAAACAAAACATCCCGTTGAATTTAGAGTTTTTCATAGCAAAACGCATCATTAGGTCGAAAGATTATAAAAGTAGTGTATCGGCACCAATTATAAAAATTGCGATAGCTGCTATAGCCATAGGCCTGGTAGTAATGCTGGTTTCGGTAGCGGCGGGAGTGGGCTTGCAACAAAAGATCAGAGAGAAGGTTGCCGCTTTTAACGGACATATACAAATCTACAATTACGACAATAACCAGTCTGAAGTCTCGGTACATCCAATATCTTTAAACCAAGATTTTTATCCCGAATTTACATCCATACCCGAAATTATACATATACAAGGAGTGGGTTCCAAGGCGGGGATCATCCGTCTTGAAGATACCTTTGAAGGTATCATCGCAAAAGGAGTGGGAAGGGACTACGACTGGAGGTATTTTTCTGAATATCTAGTAGAGGGGAGGTTGCCCGATTATACAGGAAAGCTCAATAATGAGGTCTTACTCTCCAACTACTTGGCCAATAGATTGAACTTGAAAGTAGGGGATACTTTCTACGCATTTTTCCTGAGAGATGAGGAGAGTACTGTACCCAATCAGCGTGTTTTTAAGGTGACGGGGTTGTACGACAGCGGTTTTCAGGAGTTTGATGCGAAATTTGTGTTTACCGATCTGCGCCATATACAGCGTATGAATCGATGGGAAGAAGATCAGGTAGGAAAGTTTGAATTGTTTATCTCCGATTTCGACCGACTGGAAGAGGTAGGTAATCAGGTGTATGGGCAAACACTTTCTACCCTCGATTCGACTACCATTTTACAAGAGTTTCCTTCCATGTTCGAATGGTTGGGGATGTTTGACTTTAACACAGCTCTTATAATCGGTATTCTTATAGTAGTAGGAGGGTTTAATATGATTACTGCCCTCCTTGTACTCATTTTAGAGCGCACCCCCATGATCGGTATTCTGAAGGCCTTGGGAAGTGAAGATTGGAGTGTGCGCAAGATTTTTCTCTACAATGCGGGCTACCTGATTTTGATTGGCCTCTTTTGGGGTAATCTCATAGGTTTGGGATTGCTGTTCTTGCAGAAATACACCGGGTGGATCAAATTGGATCCGACCAATTACTACGTGTCTGAGGCTCCAGTGTATATCAGCGCAGGCTATATCGTATGGCTCAATCTGGGGGTATTGGGACTCTGCTTGCTTATGTTGTT
Organism: Sinomicrobium sp.; assembly: GCA_029266035.1. Taxonomy (GTDB): domain Bacteria; phylum Bacteroidota; class Bacteroidia; order Flavobacteriales; family Flavobacteriaceae; genus Sinomicrobium. The sequence continues at coordinate 191,332 of JAJUFH010000001.1, read as the reverse complement.
GGTGCCTTCTTATATCATTACCCGGATTGTGCCGTCCAAAGCGATGCGGTTCGATTGATATTGCTCTGCAAATTCAGATAATTCTCTAGGGGAATTGTGAAGTATTGCGCAAGACAAGTGCGATGAAATTCTTAAATTAGCCACTTGTTATATTAAAATTATATCCATGTCGAGACTCCGAACTTTTTTCAGTACAGGATTGGTGTTGGCCGTAGTAACAGGCCACGCTCAAAATCTTTCCAAAACAGAGCGTCAGATTGCCGATGCTGTAAGTCGAAATTTTGAGGATCAGTTGGAGTTTGTCGAAAAGGTGGTCAATATAAACAGCGGAACCATGAACCACGCCGGAGTGCGGAAAGTTGGGCAAGTATTTTCTGAAGCTTTCGATGAAATTGGGTTTGGAACGCAGTGGTTGGATATGCCAGCCGAAATGGACAGAGCTGGGCATCTCTTTGCAGAGGTAAAAGGGACAAAGGGGAAAAGAGTGTTGCTTATAGGGCATTTGGATACAGTTTTTGAGGAAGATAGTCCGTTTCAGACTATGAAAAAAATAAATGACAGCACCGCTACCGGCCCCGGAGTAAACGATATGAAAGGTGGAAATACCATTTTATTATATGCCTTAAAGGCTCTTAGCGAAAACGGACTTTTAAAAGATAGGCAGGTGGTGGTAGCGCTGATGGGCGATGAAGAGTATACGGGTAAGCCCTTGTCAATAAGCCGAAAGGCACTGATAGATGCAGCAAAACGAAGCGATGTGGCTTTGGGTTTTGAGCCTTCAACCGGTTTTTCTGAAGCTACTATGGCGCGACGAGGTTCTTCGGGATGGAAAGTTGAAGTGAGCGGTAAACAGGCTCATTCTGCAGATATTTTTAGTGAAGAAGTAGGAGCAGGAGCCGTTTTTGAAGTCTCCCGTATACTGCACGAGTTTTACGAGAAGTTGAGAGGTGATCGCTATCTGACCTTCAATCCGGGAACGGTACTGGGCGGTACCGAAGTCTCTTACAACGAAGTGTTGAGCAAAGGAAATACTTTTGGGAAGACCAATGTGGTGGCCCGAACGGCTGTAGTAGACGGTGGACTGCGTTTTATATCGGAAAAACAGAAGGAAGAAGCTAGAGAAAAGATGAGAGAGATTGTATCGCGTAATTTGCCGGGTACCCAAGCGAAAATTTCTTTTTTTGACAGTTACCCTGCCATGGAACCTACAGATGGAAACAAACAATTGCTTGAAAAGCTGAGTGAGGTAAGTGTGGCTATGGGATTGGGAGAGGTGAAAGCCGCCGATCCGCTAAAAAAAGGAGCGGCTGATGTGTCTTTTGTAGCCGAGTATGTAGATTGTCTGGATAGCTTGGGCGCTATGGGAGAAGGGGCACACTCCCCCGAGGAGAATATCAATATCGAAACTTTTGAGGCCCTCACACTAAGGGCAGCCATACTGATATACAGATTGCTCTCGGAAGATTGACATTTTGCGTATGGCCTGTTGAAAAGTGAAAAAAAGAAAATTTTGAGGCCCAGGTTGTAACGTTTTGCTTTTTTTAGCGTCTAAACATCGGTAGTACCTTGCATTAAGGTCACAAAATATTTCAAAAAAAAGAAAGCTCCAAAACATGATTGAAATAAAAGACTTACACAAATCTTATCGCATGGGAGCCAATTCCCTTCACGTACTAAAAGGACTAAATCTGTCTATAAAGGAGGGGGAACTTGTAGCGATTATGGGGTCTTCCGGATCCGGAAAATCGACCTTGCTCAATATTTTGGGAATGCTCGATGAAGCAGATTCAGGCGATTATATCTTAGATGGAGTGCCAATCAAGAATCTCAACGAGACCAAAGCTGCCAAATACAGAAATAAATTTCTCGGATTTATCTTTCAGTCTTTCAATCTTATCAATTATAAAACAGCCATAGAAAATGTGGCATTGCCACTCTATTATCAGCGCGTAAACAGAAACGAACGACAGGAGAAGTCTATGAGGTATCTGGAAAAAGTGGGACTAAAAAACTGGGCACATCACCTGCCCAGTGAATTGTCGGGAGGGCAGAAGCAACGCGTTGCAATTGCTCGTGCCATGGCTGCAGAGCCAAAGGTATTGCTGGCCGATGAGCTTACAGGAGCCTTAGACAGTAAGACTTCATACGAAATTATGGATCTCGTACAGCAAATCAACGACGAGGGTAAAACCATATTGATCGTGACACACGAACCCGATATAGCGCAAATGTGTAAGCGTATTATACACCTTAAAGACGGTGTTATCGTGGAAGATTCTTTAGTGGAACAGGTAAGAGCTGCGTCGTATGTTCAGTAGAGATCGCTGGCAGGAAATATTCCAAACCATCAGCAAAAACAAGCTGAGGACGTTCTTGTCGGGCTTTACCGTGGCCTTGGGGATATTTATTTTCACTGTGCTATACGGTATGGGCAACGGACTGAAGAATTCCTTTAACGAATTTTTTATGGGAGATGCTACCAATACTTTTTCTATCTATCCCGGGCGCACCTCTGAGCCCTATAAAGGTTTTAAGAGCGGCAGGACTATTGAATTTAGAAATGACGATATAGAGGATATAAAAAAGGATTTTGCGTTTTATCTCGACGAGATTACTCCGGTAATTTCCTTTAGTGCTACTGCGAAATACAAAGGAGAATCTAATAGTTATACGATAAATGCTGTAGCCCCACCCTACCAGGATATGCAGAAGACTATACTGATGAAAGGACGGTATATCAATGTAAAAGACCTTGAAAAGAGAAGCAAGAATATCGTTATCGGTAGATTGGTAGAACTCGATTTGTTTGGAAAATCGGAAAATGCCCTTGGGAAATTCTTGGATGTTGGAGGGATTATTTACCGCGTAGTAGGAGTGTTTCAGGACGATGATGGCGACAATGAAGAGCGGATTATCTATATGCCCTACACCACGCGTCAGATGCTGGATCAGGGTACCGATAAGATAGGGCAGATTACACTGACTTACAATACCAATATCGGCTATGCCGGCGCTATGGCATTTGACCTGAGCTTGCAAAAGTACCTAAAGTCAAAGCACAATATAGCTCCCGACGACCAAAATGCTATTTATTTGAGGAATATGGCCGATATCGTTCAGCGTAATATGATGTTTGCCAATATCTTGCAATTGGTGGTTGTATTTGTAGGTATAGGCACGCTGATAGCCGGAGTGATAGGTATCAGTAACATTATGGTTTTTGTAGTGAAAGAACGCACCAAAGAATTGGGGGTTCGAAAGGCGCTTGGAGCCACACCGGCATCGGTCATAGGACTAGTGCTGCAAGAGTCTATTTTTATCACAACTATAGCGGGTTATGGCGGACTGGTGTTGGGGGTGGGAGTGCTTTCTGCTATGGGCGATCGCTTTAAGGAAGACTATTTTATCAGTAATCCGGGAGTAGGGCTGGGCATAGTGATAACAGCCACTCTTGTACTGGTGTTTTTTGGAGTACTGGCAGGATATGTCCCGGCTAAAAAGGCGGCCAATGTAAAACCTATTGTAGCGCTGAGAGACGAATAATAAAAAGAGAATACCTATGCGGTTTATTTTTGAAAGAGATACGTGGCAGGAGATTTTCGGGTCTATTCGCAAGAATAAGGTGCGTACCGTAATCACGATTATCGGGGTGTTATGGGGAATCTTTGTGTACGTCGCACTTTCTGGGGCTACCAAGGGACTGGACAACGGTTTTGAAAAGGTGTTTCAAGGTATTGCTAACAACAGTATGTTTATATGGACACAGCGCACCAGCATTCCCTATGGAGGGTTTAAGATTGGAAGAAATATACGCTTGAAACTCGGTGATGTAGAAGACTTAAAAAACAAGTTGCCGGAGATTCAGTTTATCGCTCCCCGAAATGTGATGGGTGTTTTTGGAGGTGCTCCGCCCCAGGTTATAAGAGGTGAAAAATATGGTACTTTTCCCGTTTTTGGGGATTATCCTGAAGTAGATAGAATATCGAAGAAAAAAATCTATGAAGGAGGGCGTTTTCTCAATGAAATGGATATTGAGAAGGAGCGGAAAGTCTGTGTTATTGGAGAACGGGTGAGAAACGACCTCTTCGACAAAGACGAAGATCCGGTAGGGGAATATGTAAAACTCAACAACATATACCTGCAGGTGGTAGGAGTGTATAAAAAATCGGAAAATGTGGATTTTGAAGGCGATAATTCGCTTATGTTGCCGTATACCACCTATAGAAATATATTCAATACAGGCGACAATGTAGGGTGGATGGCTATTGCGGCCTACGACAATGTTGATATTGTTGCCCTGGAAAAGGATGTGAAAAGTCTGCTCAAACGCAGACATAAGGTGCATCCCGACGATGAAAGAGCCTTTGGAGGCTTTAATCTGGGAGAGGCCTTTTCCAAGTTATTTGGCTTTGCCCGAGGATTAAACTTTTTATCTCTTTTTGTTGGGATGGCTACTATTTTGGCCGGGGTAATTGCCATTGGAAATATTTTGCTGATATCGGTAAAAGAGCGCACTCGTGAACTAGGAGTGAGAAGGGCTTTGGGGGCTACTCCTGCAGAGGTGAGAGGGCAAATTCTGCTCGAATCGGTTTTTCTCACTTTGGTTGCCGGAATCATGGGGATTATTATGGGATCTGTTGTATTGGCTTTAATCAATTTGGTGACTCGAGGAGATGGTGATTTTCCCTATGCCAATCCCACCGTACCCATACCTTATATTTTAGGAGCCCTGATGGTGATGATTTTACTCGGAACCTTGATCGGACTTATTCCGGCACAGCGGGCAGTAAATATTAAACCTATAGATGCCCTCAGGGAAGAATAGTTAGAGTAAACTAACAAATAAAGTATAAAGATTAACTAATTTAGCGTGTCATAGATGAAAATAGTAAAGTATTTGGGAATCGGAGCTCTTATTGTAGGAGTACTCTTTGCTGCAGCTTATTTTGTGAAGTCCAATAGTAAGTCGCCCATAACCTACAAGACGGAACAACCGTTTAAAATGACCATAGAGGAGAAATCAGTAGCTACAGGGAAGGTGATTCCGGAAGATGAGGTTGCCATAAAGCCTCAGATATCTGGTATCATAGGAGAAATACTAGTGGAAGAAGGCGATGAATTACAAGCCGGTGATCTCATAGCTAAAATAACCGTGGTGCCCAACGAACAAGCCTTGAATACCGCTAAGGGAAGGGTGAGCAATGCTGAAATATCGTTGAGGAATGCCAAAATAGAATACAATAGGAATAAGGAGCTTTTTGATAAGGGGGTAATTTCTGCCCAGGAATTCAACAATATAGAACTCACTTATAACCAAGCCAAACAAGAGCTTGCCAATGCTCAGAGCGATCTTCAGATTATACGTGAAGGCTCGGCTGGAGGGTCACGTACTGCCAATACAAACGTAAAGGCTACTATTTCGGGAACAGTGTTGGAAATACCGGTTAAAATAGGAGACCAGGTGATAGAGAGTAACAATTTTAACGATGGTACAACCATCGCCAGTATCGCCGATCTTTCAAAGATGATATTTGAAGGATTGGTAGACGAAGCGGAGGTGGGAAAACTTGAAGTTGGGTCTCCGCTGAAAATAAGTTTTGGAGCAATACCTAACAAGGAGTTTGACGGAACTTTAAAATTTGTGGCGCCTAAGTGGAACGAAGAAGAAGAAACTGCTTCGGGAGTGATACAATTTAGGATAGAAGCCGATATTTTAATCGAAGATGGCTATTTTATCAGAGCAGGATACAGCGCCAATGCCGCTTTGGTTCTCGACAAGAAAGAAAATGTACTCGCTATAAAAGAAGCTTTGCTTCAGTTTGATAAGGAAACCGAAGAACCCTATGTGGAAGTGCAGACAGGAGAACAGGAATTTGAACGAAGGGAAGTGGAAACAGGTATTTCCGACGGAATCAATATAGAAATAATATCCGGCCTTTCGGAAAACGACCGGGTAAAAGTGTGGAATAAAACAGAACCTCTGAAAAACAATAAATAACCCTATGAGAACAAGATTATTTTTTCTGACTTTTCTCCTCACAACCTTATTTGCCTATCCCCAGGCCAAAAAATGGACCTTGAAATCCTGTATAGATTACGCGCTAAAACACAACATAAGCGTACGGCAAAGTGAACTGGATGCTCGAGATGCCGAAATCAATAAATCGGATGCGATAGGGAACTTTCTGCCCAAGGTCAACCTAGGGGGGGCTCACTCCTGGAACATAGGGCTCAACCAAAATATCACCACGGGAATACTCGAAAACCAAACTACACAATTTACGTCTTTTCAGGGGTCGGTAAGCATCGATGTATTTAAGGGATTGCAGAATGTGAAATCCCTGAGAAGAGCCAACCTTAGCATTCTTGCCAATAGGTATAAGCTGGCTGATATGAAAGATGATATAGCGCTTTCGGTAGCCAATGGATATTTACAGGTGCTTTTCAGTAGAGAAAACCTCGAAGTAGCCAAAGCGCAGTATGCGGTTACAGTACAAGACTTGAAGAAAACTAAAGAATTGGTCGCTTCGGGGGTAGTGCCAAAAGGAGATCTGTTGGAAATAGAAGCTACTGCGGCTACTCAGGAACAACAGATTGTAAATGCTGAAAATGAACTTAGATTGTCCAGAATTTCATTGGCACAACTTCTCCTAATTGACGATTATGAGAATTTTGATGTGGCCGACGAGGATTTTATAATCCCCGAATCGCGTATCCCCGACGAGTCACCCCGAAGTATTTATGAAAAGGCACTGACCTTTAGAAATGATATAAAATTTTCGGAGGCCAATGTGGCTTTGGCCGAAAAGGATGTGGAAATAGCAAAAGGGGCAATGATGCCTACACTGTCGGCTTATTACGGTTACGATACCAGAATATCGTATCAGGACAGAACCGTGGGTACGGGAGAATTTGATCTGGTACCTATAGGGGTGGTGCCTTCTACTCAAGAGGCTGTAGTGACCAGTCGTGAGATTGTTGGAGTACGCGGACCGATGCCTTTTTTTGATCAATGGACCTTGAACGACGGACATTCATACGGTTTGCAGCTCAGTATTCCGGTGTTCAACGGTTTCTCGGCACGCAATAGCGTGAAGCGAAGTGAAGTAAACCTGGAGCGCACTAAAAATCAGCTGGAACAAGACAAATTAGATCTCGACAATGCAGTACATCAGGCTTGGAACGATACCCGTGCCGCATTCAAGAGTTATGAAGCTGCCGGTAAGGCTCTGGAAGCCCGAAAGGAAGCCTATAATTACGCTCGTGAACGGTATAATGTGGGGCTGATGAACGGTTTCGACTACGCTCAAGCACAGGCTAGGGTAGACAATGCGGAAGCTGAATTTGTAAGAACCAAATACGACTACATCTTTAAGCTGAAAGTCTTGGAATTTTATTTTGGGATACCGCTAGAGCAATTGTAATATTCATAAAACGGAGAGATGGCTGTTATTCTCAATCTGGAAACCTCTACTACCAACTGTTCTGTGTGCCTGGCTGTAAACGGCGAAGTTGTAGCGATTAAGGAACAGGACGATATAAACTATTCCCATTCCGAAAACCTCCATCTATTTGTACAAGAGGTCCTTGAAAATGCAGGTTTTCGTATGGAAGAGGTAGATGCCTTTGCCGTGAGCATGGGGCCGGGTTCTTATACCGGGCTTAGAATCGGGGTGTCTGCAGTAAAAGGCTTGTGCTATGCCTTAGACAAGCCTTTGTTGGCCATACCCACTTTACAGCTGCTGGCGTCTCGATATCGTGGAGTTGATGGACTTGTTTTGCCCTTGCTCGACGCTCGAAGGATGGAGGTCTATTCGGCAGTGTACGACTCAGAACTTAAACCGATAAGAGAAACTCGAGCTGAAATTGTAGATGAGCATTCTTTTGCAGAGTGGTTGGAAGGGGGAAAAGTGTTCTTTACCGGTAATGGAGCTGAGAAGTGCAGGGCGATTATCCTTCACCCCAATGCAGTATTTCCGGAACACAAGGAGGTGCCTTCCGCAAGTGGAATGGCATTGCTTTCTGAAGAAAAATTCAAATCAGGAAGCTTTGAAGATGTCGCCTATTTTGAGCCGTATTACCTGAAAGATTTTGTGGCGACCACGCCTCGTAAAAAGTAGGGATAAGAGATTATTTGAGCTTTGCGATGGCTTCGCCTACTGTGGCGACAGGGAGTTCGCAGGCTGAGTTTTGACATACGTATATCAGGGTGTCCTTATGTTGGTGCCGCTGTTGTAAGAGAGGTAGGTCGGACTTTTCAGTGGCGCCGCTCACAGTTTTCAAAGGGAGATAGTGGTTGTTGATTTGTTTTGTAAATGTCTCGGCCTGCGGTCCGGATACGACTATTTCTCGAAAACCAGAAGTGTGATAGAGCATAAGGCTGAGCCAGTTGGCGTGAAAGGAAGGATGACTCTGTATGTCGTCTGTCATCTGCCGCAGCATCAGACTTGCCGTTTCTCGGTATCTTTTATCGTTGAAGTGCCTAGACAGTACAAAGAGGTTTTTAGCCATGGTGGAATTGGAAGCCGGAATGACGTTGTCTTGCCTTTCTATACTTCGTGTAATAAGCGCTGAGTCTTGCTTGGAGGTGAAATAAAACATACGACTTTGCATATCGTAGAAGTGTGTGAAAACATAGTCGGTAAGTTTTTGCGACAGCTGTAACCACTTCGGATTGAGGGTGGCTTCATGAAGGGCGATAAAGGCGTCTATAACCGTGGCGTAATCTTCCAGAAAGGCATTGATATTGCTTTTTCCTCCTTTGTGATTGCGGTACAGCCTTCCGTTACCGTCGTATTGTTTTTCGAGAATAAAAGAGGCATTTTTCAAGGCTGCTTCTAAGAAAGACACTTCTCCAAAAACTTTATAAGCATCTGTATACCCCTTGAGCATTAGGGCATTCCAAGAGGTTAGTATCTTGTCGTCGAGGCGAGGGCGAGGGCGCTGTTCTCTGTGGTGAAGAAGTAGTTTTTTCCAGGAAGTCAGTTTGTTGTGAAGAGCACTTTTTTTAATGTTGTTGCGAGTGGTAACTTCCTCGTCAGATGCATTGCGGATGAGTACATACTGATCTTCTTCCCAAAAGCCGTAATCGTCAATATTGTAGTACTCTGCAAAGAGAGGGAAATCATCTCCGAGCAGGGTTTTGAGTTCTTCTTTTTCCCAGGTATAGTAGGCACCTTCCCGAAGTTGTCCTTGGCTATCTGTGCTGTCGGCGTCGAGCGAAGAATAAAAAGCTCCTTGGTTGTCGGTCAGTTCCCGACTGACGAATTCTAAGGTTTCGTAGACCACTCTTTTGTAAAGCTCTTTACCCGTAGCTGCATAGGCATTGGCATATAGACTTACGAGCTGCCCATTGTCGTAAAGCATTTTTTCAAAATGTGGAATATGCCACTTGCGATCTGTGGAGTAACGTGAAAATCCGCCTCCAATCTGATCGTATACCCCTCCGTAGGCCATTTTGGTCAGTGTGAGATTTGTGTATTCCAACAGCGACCTATCATTTTTAGTCACAGCGTACTCCAACAAAAAGGAGATATTGGCCGGCATCATAAATTTAGGAGCTCTGTCAGGTCCCCCGTATTCGTGGTCAAATTCAGCCGACCATTTAGAAACGGCATTTCTGATTGGCTCCTCTGAAAAGTTAATACTGTCGTGTTTTGGAATTACACTCTCCATCCTCAACAGTCCCTGCTCTAATCTTGTGGCATATTCCCGCAGCTTCTGAGGATCCTGTTCATAGAGGTCGTATATCTGCCACAGTGTTCCCGTCCATCGATCTTTCGGAAGATAAGTGGCACCCCATACCGGGCGGCCATCCGGGAGGGCTACAATATTCAGAGGCCATCCGCCCTGTCCGGTCATCACCTGTAAGGCAGTCATATACACCTGATCTACATCCGGACGCTCTTCTCGGTCTACCTTGATATTGATAAAACAGCGATTCATCACCTCGGCGACTTCGCTGTCTTCAAAACACTCCTGCTCCATAACGTGACACCAGTGGCACGAGGCATATCCTATACTGATGAGTAGCAATCGATTGGAAGCGACAGCCTCTTCGAGAACTTCCGATTTCCAAGCCTTCCATCGAACCGGATTGTAGGCGTGCTGTAACAGATAAGGACTGCTTTCGTGAACAAGGTCGTTGGCGTGAACTTCTGCCATGGAAAATGTTTTTAGTAAGGCGGTGAAATAAGGTAAAAAAGCGTATCAACACTATTGAAACGCTTTTTTTAAGAGCATTTTTTACTGTAGACGTTTTTTTTAATCCTGTACTTCAAAAGTGATTTTGAGGTTAACTCGAAACTCACTGATATCACTGCCCTGTACTACGGCGCTCTGATCCTGTACGTACACCGATCGGATGTTTTTTACGGTTTTTGAGGCTTGGGCAATGGCTTTTCTGGAGGCGTCTTCCCAGCTTTGGGAAGAGCTTGCCAATACTTCGATTACTTTTAAAACTGCCATAATATCAAATGTTTTAATTGATTACTCCTGTAAGATAAGAAAAAAAAACGCTGTAATTAAGGTAAAATGCCTTAAATTGTAGATTGACAAACTGTTGTAAATTTCTGCGTAATATTTTCGTAACATTAAATTAACTTTAGTTTGGTTTAGTTGGCAGATTTTTGCACCAGTAAAGAATACGTATGGAACAGATATATATAGTGATGCTTATAGCCCTAGCGCTATTGGCAGTGTTGGATTTGGTAGTAGGAGTTAGTAATGACGCCGTAAACTTTCTGAATTCTGCAATAGGGTCTAAGGCGGTTTCTATGAAGACCATTATGATAGTGGCGAGTGTAGGGATTGCTTGTGGAGCCTTGTTTTCCAGTGGAATGATGGAGATAGCACGTAGTGGTATTTTTGTTCCGGAAATGTTTAGCTTTCAGGAGGTTATGATTATTTTTATGGCTGTAATTATTGCCGATATTCTCTTGTTAGACTTTTTTAACTCTGTGGGCTTACCCACTTCTACCACTGTATCCATAGTTTTTGAATTGCTTGGGGCTGCCGTATGTCTTGGTGTCTATAAAATTGTGGTACAGGAAGGCGATATTATGAGCTTGGGAGAGTATATCAATACGTCTAAGGCTACGCAGATTGTAGTTAGTATTCTACTTTCTGTAGCCTTGTCATTTACCCTCGGATCTTTGATACAATATATCTCCAGACTTATTTTTACCTTTCAATTTGAAAAGAAGTTGAAGTACGTAGGAGCTATTTTTGGAGGTCTTGCCATTACAGCGATTACCTTTTTTATACTGATTAAGGGAATGAAAGGCGTTTCCTTTATCCCGGCTGAAATTCACGAGTGGATAAAAACACATCAATTGACGATTGTCGGTATAAATTTGGTGTTTTGGACGGTGTTGTCGCAGGTGTTGATGAGTGTTTTTAGGGTTAATATCCTTCGTTTAATTATCATTATAGGGACTTTTGCTTTAGCGATGGCCTTTGCTGGGAATGATTTGGTGAATTTTATCGGAGTTCCTATAGCTGCTTTCCAGTCGTATGGCTTTTTTACAGATTCTGGTATGCCTGCCGATACTTATATGATGGAAGCACTGGCTAGCGAAGAAATTGTAGCACCTTTTTATTTCTTGTTGTTTGCAGGAATAGTGATGGTTATCACTTTGTGGACCTCTAAAAAGGCTCGCGAAGTTATCGCTACCGGAGTAGATTTATCTCGCCAAGGAGATGGGGCAGAAAAATTTGCTCCTAATACTCTATCGCGTTTTATAGTAAGAGCTTCAGTATATGTAGGAACCGGTATTAATTATTTGATGCCTCAATCCTTACAACTCAAAATCGATAGACGATTTGAACAAGTTGAGGTTAAACAGAGAAAAAAGAGGGATGCACCGGCCTTTGATATGGTAAGAGCTTCGGTAAACCTGATGGCAGCCAGTATATTGATTTCTATAGGAACCTCGATGAAACTTCCGCTTTCCACTACTTATGTAACATTTATGGTGGCAATGGGTTCGTCTTTTGCCGACCGAGCTTGGGATAGAGAGAGTGCAGTATACCGGGTAGCTGGGGTGTTTAATGTTATTGGAGGGTGGTTTCTCACGGCAGTTGTAGCTTTTGTAGTTGCTGCCTTTTTGGCGTATTTACTCACTATTGGAGGTGTGGCATCGCTGATAGGATTGCTGATCTTGGTTGCTGTATTGTTGTATAGAAGTTCAAGGGTTTACGCACGTAAAAACCAGGAGAAAGAAGAGCAGAAAAGGCTTAGAACTGAAGACATAATTACTATACACGAAATTGTAAACGACAGTTCAGATCACATCTCTAAGGTTATAGCAAAGACTAATAAATTGTATACCGAAGTGGTTGATAATTTGGGGCTTCAAGATCTCAAAAAATTGAAGAAAAACAGAAAAACCCTTAGAAAACTGGAGGATGAGGTCGATGAGCTGAAAGGAGAATTGTTCTATTTTATAAAATCATTGGACGAATCTTCGATGGAGGCCAGTAAGTTTTATATTTTGATGCTGGATAATCTGCAGGATATGGTACAGTCTATAGGTTATATTGTAAAGAATAGCTATTCGCACGTAAACAACAATCACAAAAACCTCAAGTTTAATCAGATACGCGATCTGAAGCGGATAGACAGCGATCTACAGGTGTTGTTCGATAAAATTCAGGATATTTTTGAAAAAGAATCCTTTAAAAAGATAGATGGTATACTGGAAGAAAAGCAGGAGTTGTTCGATAGAGTTTCCGATTTGGTACAGCGACAAATAGATCGTATTCGAACCACAGAAACCAGTCCTAAAAACACCAAGCTGTATTTTGGATTGCTGTTGGAGACTAAAGACCTTATCTCTGCCAGTATGAACCTGTTGGAACTCTTTAGGGATTTCTATACCGATTATAAGGAGGTTAAGGAAAAGAACTTTACCGTACTGTAGACAGTAGGAAACAACGACTGAAAAATAAAAAATCCCGAAAACTGCGATAGTTTTCGGGATTTTTTATTTAAATGCCACAGCTTGGTGTAAGTACACCTTAGCGCTGTAAGTTGATGTTATCCGTTGATAGCTACTACTTCATTGACTTTGCCGTGAAGCATTTCCTTGAGCATGGTCTCTATGCCGTTTTTGAGCGTAAATGTAGATGAGGGACAACCACTACAGGCTCCCTGTAATACGAGTTTTACCACTTTACTCTCTTCGTCATACGATTCGAAAAGAATATTGCCTCCGTCGCTCGCAACAGCAGGCTTGACGTATTCTTCGATAATATTGACAATCTCCTTAGAAGTTTCCCCGAGATCACTGTGGTTTACTTCCGGGTCGATAACACTTTTATTAGTTTTTTGCGCTTTAATAGTATCAGAGACTACCGGTTTGCCTTCTTCGAGGTACACCCGTATGTATTCCCGTAGTTCCATAGTGATGTCGTTCCAATCGGCTATGTCGTATTTGGTGATTGAGATATAGTTCTCGTCTATAAAAACCTCTTTTACAAAAGGGAAGTGAAAAAGCGATTGTGCCAGAGGGGCATCTTTAGCTTCGTCTATATTCTTAAATTCAAAGGTGGAGAGTACCAGCTTTTTGTTGGCCACAAACTTGAGTACTGCCGGATTCGGAGTGCTTTCTGCGTAGATGGTATAAGGCAATCGGGTTTCTGTTTCCGTTTCGTTTACGACCGCTTTACCACTCTCGAGATAATTGGCTATCTGAGCGCCTACCTCCTCTTGTACATCTTGCCAAGATACGATATCATACCGCTCTATGGCGATAAAATTCCCAGAGATAAATACAGTTTTTACGAAAGGTAGGTAAAAGAGCTGTTGAGCCAGCGGAGATTCTTTGGCCTCGTCTATATTTTTGTACTCATAGCTCTTGTGTTCTGTGAGGAAACGAGAAGCCTCAAATTTTATAATGGCCGGATTGGCGGTAGTTTTTATTGTTATAGTACTGTTTTCCATATCAATTGCAATTTGGTGCAAAGTTACACATAAGAAGTGAGAATGTAGCAGGTGATCTGTCAATTACTTTTTCTGGTGACCTACACTTGTCTATATTTGTAGTCGTTACAGTAAACACTAAAAAGTATGATAGTAAAAGAGGTTAACGGTAAAGCTCCTGTAATGGGGAAAGATTGTTTTATAGCTGAAAACGCAGTAATTGTTGGAGAGGTAAAGATGGGAGATGAGTGCAGTATATGGTACAACGCTGTAATAAGAGGTGATGTACACTATATTACTATGGGCAATAGGGTGAATGTACAGGACGGAGCTGTTATTCACGCCACTTATCAGAAGTCGCCTACTACCATAGGTAACAATGTTTCCATCGGGCATAATGCCCTCGTACACGGCTGTACCATACACGACAATGTGCTGATTGGTATGGGGAGTATTGTGATGGACGATTGTGTGGTGGAGAGCAATAGTATTATTGCTGCGGGAGCAGTGGTGACCAAAAACACCAGGGTAGAATCTGGAAGTGTTTACGCAGGAGTACCGGCGAGAAAGGTAAAAGATATAAGCAGAGAACTTATCTCTGGGGAAATAGAACGGATTGCTGCAAATTATGTGAAGTATTCCGGCTGGTATAAAGACTGATGGCAGATAAAAAGAGACTGTTTTTTTAGAATATTTTTGAAGATACCTACTGCCTGTAAACTATTTGTTATTTTTGCCACAAACTACAAACTACAAACTACAAACTACAAACTACAAACCACAAACCACAAACCACAAACCACAAACTAATAAACTAAAAGCATGAAAGCATATATATTTCCCGGTCAGGGAGCACAATTTTCCGGTATGGGAGCTGAGTTGTACGAGCAGTCGGAAACAGCGAGACGACTTTTTAATACGGCCAATGAGATATTGGGATTTTCTATTACCGATATTATGTTTAACGGATCAGATGAAGATCTCAGGCAAACTAGGGTTACCCAGCCTGCTATATTCCTACACTCGGTGATACTTAGTAAAACACTGGGGAATGACTTTACCCCCGATATGGTAGCCGGTCACTCTCTCGGAGAATTTTCTGCCTTGGTAGCCAATGGGACTCTTGGGTTTGAAGACGGTCTAAAACTAGTGTTTCAGAGGGCACAGGCAATGCAAAAGGCTTGCGAATTACAAGCGGGAACTATGGCGGCAGTTTTGGGGCTTGAAGATGCCGTGGTCGAGGAGTTGTGTAGTACTGCCGAAGGTATCGTTGTTCCTGCCAATTACAATTGTCCGGGTCAGCTCGTAATATCGGGAGAGATAGAAGCTGTAAACAAGGCCTGCGAAGCCCTTAAAGAAGCCGGCGCTAGAAGAGCTTTGGTGCTTCCAGTAGGAGGCGCTTTCCACTCTCCTCTGATGGAGCCAGCTCGGGAAGAACTCGCTTCGGCCATAGAGCAAACAAGCTTTAATGCTCCTATATGTCCCATATACCAAAATGTTACTACTACGGCTGTTAACGATCCTGACGAGATAAAGAGAAATCTTATCGCACAACTTACCGCTCCGGTAAAATGGACGCAGAGCGTTCAGCAGATGGTAGCCGATGGTGCTAGCCTGTTTACCGAAGTAGGTCCGGGTAAAGTGTTGCAGGGACTGGTAAAGAAAATAGATCGAAAAGCAGAAGTTACTTCGGCCTGATATTGTTAAGGCTCATGTGAGATATAGATTTTTATCAATACAAATTATGAAGTCTTTCTCGTAATTTGAGTGTTCTTAAATTTGCCAGTATTGTGCAGAATGCTATTGTAGAATAGTAGTATCTTTAATATCTTGCAGGTTGTATTTTAATGTTTTGTTTTTGTTAAATATCATTTTGTATATATGTCATTCAAGGCGGTTTTAAAGATTGGCGACAAGCAGATAAATGTTTTAAGAGTCAATTACGATCTGGCACAGGAGGTTGATGCTACGGGTCGCCCTTCGTCTGTAACGAGAGGAGGAAGAATCAATATCACAGTTGAATCTACAGGAGATTCTTTCTTTTTTGAGTGGATGACCAACAGTTTTGAGCGCAAGAGTGGAAGTATTGTCTTTCTCAAGAGGCATACAGATGCCAAGCTAAAAGAGGTGAAATTTACAGAGGGTTACTTAGTCAAATATCGAGAAAACTTTGAGTCTACCGGCTACAATCCTCTGATGGAGACCTTTACTATTTCCTGCCGCGAACTCTCATGTGGCGGGGGTGTTCATGAAAACATGTGGGTGTAAGCCCGTCAAATATTTTTCTGAACCACTTCAAATACTTTACTACCGTCGCATTTTAAGGTTTTGGAAGGGAATTTGAGTAGCAGGGCATAGTCGTGGGTAGCCATGAGAATAGTACGTCCGTTTTGGTTGATTTCCTGTAACACTTTCATCACCTCAACGCTGGTTTGTGGGTCTAGATTACCGGTGGGCTCGTCGGCAAGTATAAGTTCGGGGTCGTTTAGCAGAGCACGAGCTATGGCTACGCGCTGTTGCTCTCCTCCCGAGAGCTGATGTGGAAATTTAAACCCTTTGGTCTTCATGCCTACGCGTCCGAGTACCTCTTCTATACGCGATACCATCTTGTCTTTGTCTTTCCATCCGGTGGCGCGTAGTACAAACAGGAGATTGTCGTTTACCGTACGATCGGGCAACAGGTTGAAATCCTGGAATACGATACCGAGTTTGCGACGGAGAAAGGGGATGTCCTTCTCCTTTAATGTCTTCAGGTCGAAGTCGGTCACAGTACCCGATCCCTGCGTAAGAGGTAGGTCGCCGTAAAGGGTTTTCATAAAACTGCTCTTTCCACTGCCAGTTTTCCCGATGAGATAAACAAATTCTCCTTTGTTGATACTGAGATTGATTTCGCTCAAAACCAGATTTTCTCTTTGGTAAATGGCAACATCGCGAAGCTCTACTATGGTATTTGACATATTCAGGCTTTTATACAAATGGTAAAAATAATAAAACTTGGGAGTAGCTGCAGTAAAGATGGGATTAATTTCTTTTGCATTGCTATAATCTTAGCTCGAGTATCGATAACCTAAAAATATTCTTTTCCTTTTTGACAAACCTTAATCTCTTTGTGGATAATTATCGTTAGAAAGCTGCGTTATAGGTTGTATATTGGATTATCTTTGATCGAAGAAAAAAAATGTTCTATGCAGTTTAAAAGGCTTATTTCACTTGTTGCCGGTTGTTGTGTACTGTCTACTGCAACTGCTCAATTATCAGAAGTTTACACCTATACCGATAAAGATTATGGAAAAGCACTGGAGCTATATCACAACAAACAATACAGTGCTGCCCAGCGCATTTTTGAAAAAGTAAGGTCGCGTACTCACGACCAAGAACTGGCGGCCAACAGTGCGTATTATGTGGCTAGTAGTGCTATAAGGCTACAGCAGACCGGGGCTGAAAAGCTCATGGAAAATTTTGTAGAAAATCACCCCACCTCTTCCAAGAGAAATACCGCCTATATCGACGCTGGGGATTATTACTTTGCTCGCGGGCAATATCCTCAGGCTCTAAAGTGGTATAACAAGACGGAAGAGCAAGAGTTGAGCACTACAGAAAAAGAGTCCTTTAACTTTAAAAAAGGATATGCCTTGTTTGCTGTAAAACGTCCTGATGAAGCCAAAACTTATTTCAATCGGGTAGCTTCTTCAGAAACATATGGAGACAGAGCTAAGTACTATTTGGGATATATGGCTTATGAAGGTGACGATTACAACGAAGCTACAGTTTATTTTGATCAGGTGTCTAACAACAGAGAGCTGAACAAGAAGTTGTCGTACTACCAGGCAGACATGAGTTTTAAGGGAGGCAAGTTTGAGGAGGCAGTTCGCCTTGCCAAAGAACAACTCCCAAAATCGAATCCGGCAGAGATTTCAGAACTCAATAAGATTATTGGGGAAAGCTATTTTAACCTCGAGCAATACGAGGCAGCCATACCTTATCTGCAAGGATACAAGGGGAAGAAAGGCAAGTGGAATAATACCGATTTTTATCAATTGGGATATGCTTATTACAAGCAGGGTGATTACGAGAAGGCCATAGGACAGTTTAACAGAATTATAGGAGGTAGTGACTTTGTAGCCCAAAACGCCTATTACCACCTTGCCGAATGCTATCTCAAAGAGAACAGAAAGCAACAGGCACTCAACGCATTTCGGAATGCGTCGGAAATGGATTTTAATGCCGAGATTACAGAAGATGCCACGCTCAATTACGCCAAGCTGAGTTACGATATCGGAAACCCATATCAAAGTGTTCCTGAAGTGCTGCATCACTTTGTGGAACAATATCCGAATTCCGAATTTCGTCAAGAGGTAGAAACCTTGCTTGTCGACTCCTATGTGACGTCTAAGAATTACGACGCTGCCCTAGAACTCCTCGAGAAAAGCAATAGTTACGGGAATGCAGCGGTATACCAGAAAGTCGCTTTTTTTCGCGGAGTGGAATTGTTTAGAGATGGGGAGTTTGAAGAGAGTGCATCCTACTTTGACAAGGCTATAGCCAAAGCGGAAGACGAAGAATACACGGCGAGAGCCATTTACTGGAGGGCAGAAACGGCATACCAGAGGAACAACTATGAGGAAGCGGCAAAATACTTTGAAGATTTTTTGGGAGAGCCCGGGGCATATCGGACTCCCGAGTTTTACAAGGTCGCCTATCAACAGGGATATGTCGCCTTTAAACAGAGAGATTACGAAAAGGCAATTGGGTATTTTGAGAAGTATACAGACAGCGAAAGCAGTCTGGAAGATCGAAAACGACTAAACGATGCATGGGTGCGCCTGGGCGATAGTTATTTTGCGACCTCAAAATACTGGCCGGCTATGGAGGCCTACAACAGTGCTATAGCGATGCGTGAAGGTCAGGAAGATTATCCTTCTTTTCAAAAGGCCATAAGTTACGGTCTCGTAGATCGCGAAGAGAAAAAAATAGAGTCCCTCAACGCCTTTATTCGAGATTTTCCCGATTCAGGTCTGCGCGATGATGCTATTTACGAACTGGGAAATACCTATGTGGGTCAAAATCGCTTAGACGATGCTACCGAGATGTATCGCCGCTTGGTAAAAGAATACCCTTTGAGTCCGTTTGCAGCGAAATCCATGCTTCGCGAGGGGCTGGTGTATTACAACGACGGGTCAAATGAAAAGGCATTGGAAAAGCTCCTCGCTGTGGTCGATTATTTTCCGAACACTTCCGAGGCCTTGCAAGCGGTGTCGACAGCCAAAATGATATATGTAGATATGGGACAGGTAGAAACCTATGCCAATTGGGTGAGAGGACTCGATTTTGTAGAAGTAACCGATGCTGAACTCGACAATGCAACTTTTGCTTCGGCAGAGCGACAGTACGCACAAAGCAAGTCGGAAGAGGCTACTAAAGGATTTGAAACCTACCTCGATAAATTTCCGAAAGGATTGCACGCAAATGAAGCTCATTTTTATGTGGCGCAATCTTATGACGAGAGAGAGGATATAACAAAGGCAATGTCTCATTATGAAAAGGTAGTGGAAGGGGGAAGAAATGAATACACCGAGCAAGCTCTGGTGCGACTCGGACAGCTATATCTCGACGGAAAAGATTACAAAAAAGCCCTTCCGGTACTGTCTAGACTGGAAGAAGAAGCCGGCTCTCCTCAACATTCTCTTTTTGCCAAGTCGAACCTGATGAAAGTACAGCGGGAGTTGGGTAATAATACGGAGGCAGTTACTTATGCGAAGGCACTGTTGGAAGATGGAGATACCGATGTGAGAGTCAGGAGAGATGCTCATACCATCATCGCGAGATCGGCCGTTGTGGCGGGAGACGACCCTACGGCAAAATCGGCTTATAAAGCCTTGGCAGAAACAGCTACCGGAGCTCTGGCTGCAGAAGCGCTTTATTACGACGCCTATTTTAAAAATAAAGAAGGCGAGTACGAAGCCTCAAATGAGCAGGTACAAAAACTCGCTGAGGAATACTCCGGATACAAGGAGTTTGGTGCTAAAGGATTGTTGGTAATGGCCAAGAATTTTTACGCTATGGGAGATGCCTTTCAGGCTACCTATATTCTCGACAACCTGATTAGCAGTTTTAGCGATTATCCTGAGCTGGTAGATGAAGCACGTACCGAACTCAACCGAATCAAGGCCGAAGAAGCCAAGACGAATTCTTCAGTAAACCTGAATAATAATTAAAATCCTATACCTGAATAGTAATGTATCATAAACCTAAAAATACCGGAAAACAGCGCCAGAATATCTTCTCATATACTTCTTTGTCGCTTTTTATCACTGTGATATGTGCGGCTACGGGAATGTATGCACAAGAAAAGGAGGATATAGGAACAGAAACGGTAAATGTGATAAAATCTTATAAGGCCAAATTACCCGAAGCCGTTAAAATAAGGGAGGAACCCATACTAAAAGATACTGTGTTGTTACAGAAAAAAGAGATTGATTACAATATTTTCTCAGTACCGGTAGCGTCGACTTTTGTACCAGAAAAGGGGAAGGTAGCCGTGATGGAAAAAAGAAAAAGAGAGGTGTTGTACAACAGCTATGTGTCTCTCGGATTGGGAAATTACAGCTCTGCCTTACTGGATTTTTACACCAGTCAGGAGTTAAGTGAGGATCAGTCGTTTGATGTCGGATTGAATCACCATTCTTCTCTGGCTCAATTGAATGAAACCGAACTCGATACTAAGTTTTTTGACACTCGTTTGGAAGCGTCCTATCGCAATGCCGGGCGTTTTTACCGATGGGGACTCAATGCCGGGTTTCACCATCAGATATACAACTGGTACGGACTACCAGAAGAGGCGGGTTTTGATTTGCCGGTGATAAATAGTATAGACGAACGACATACCTATTATACGGCTTCGGTAGGTGGACAAGTGGAGGCTGTAGAAGAATCGGTGTTTACCGGAGGAGAATTGTCGTATAAGCGTTTCTGGGATGCGGAGAGCTCTGGAGAGAACAGACTGATATTCAAACCTTCTTTTGAGTTTTCCATATCTGAAGAACAGAAGATAAGCACACGTATTGTAGCTGATTATGTAGGGGGTGAGTTCAGACACCACTACTACAGTGGAGAAAAAGTGAAATACGGCAATCTGTTATTGGGAGTCAACCCCAATTATGTATTCGGAGGAGACGATTATACGATTAATTTCGGGGCCTGGATCTTTTACGGAATGGATATAGAAAACAGGGATAACGATGTTTATATCTATCCTCAGATAGAGGCATCTTATCGTTTGGCAGATGAATATGCTACGTTGTACGGAGGTGTAAAAGGAGGGCTCGATCAGAATTCGTACCACGACCTGGCACAGGAGAACCTCTTTGTAGCACCTTCGCTATTTATAAGTCCTACAGATCGTAAATACGATGCTTTTGTAGGGTTAAAAGGAAAATTATCTACCGTGGTTGGCTATAATATAAAGGCGACATATAAGGCAGAGAAGAACAAAGCTCTGTATCAGGCAAATCCGGTGATTTCGGATATGCCAAATAACGAGGGGTATATGTACGGCAATTCGTTTGGGGTAGTATACGACGATGTAACGACCTTTTCAGCATTTGGAGAACTGCATGCCGATATCAATCGCAATCTCACACTCGGAGTCAATGCAGAGGTATCAGGATATGATACAGACGAACAGGAAGAAGCTTGGAACCTCCCCGTGTACAAAGGCTCGCTCTTCGGCGATTATCGCATAGGTGAACACTGGTCGGCTGGAGCCAATATGTTTTTTGTGGGTAAGCGAAAAGATTTGTACATACCGTTCAACAGTACTCCTTCAAGTCCTGAAATTGTAGACCTGGATGGTTATGTCGATATTAATCTGCGCTTAGGATACAGGTTTAACGACCAGGTTTCGCTGTTTGCCAAAGCCAATAATATTGCTAATAATCGCTACACACGATGGATGAATTATCCTGTTCAGGGCTTTCAGATTTTGGGAGGAGTCACCTATAAGTTTGATATGTAAACGACAGGGACTATTCCAGGCCGTCTATTGAGACAAACACCTTGCCTTTGAGTTTTACCAGAGCTATCATGGCATTGGTGGCCAATTGCATACGGTCTAGTTCGATGTCTTGTATTTCTCCGTTCACAAAAACACCTTTTGTAGGAGAATAATTGTGGAGGTACTGTCCCATCATTTCCTTGCCTTCAGCTATGTCGGATGCGATAGAATACCGGCACTTTTCTTGTAATTGGAGAAGTACATAATTGCCGGCCAGCCACTGTGCCGATTTCAACAGGGCGTTTTTGGTGTCCAGGACATAGTCTAACTTGTCGAAATAGACCTCTTTGGTTACCCGGTTGTACTGTGGATACCCGGCTAGGTATATAGTTCCCTCAACACTGCCCGATACCTCGAGAGCGACGATTATCTTTCCTTCCTTGTGCCAGATATCGACTTTCTCTACCGATATTTTTCGCCTGCCTTCCCCGAATTCGTAACCCTTGAAATTTTTGGTAATCACTCTTGAAGCATCTTTGTACGACGATATCACAGCGATGCTGACATTTATCGATTCCGGAATTTCTGTTACCGGTTTAAGTGCAATAGTCTCTTGGTCGAAAACTGTCGGGGGTTGTTGACCGATAACTGTTTCCATAATACACTTCATACCCATTTTGAAGAAAATGGTCTGATCTTTCAGGCTGGCATCGGTGATATATAATTCCTGAGGAATGATGCGCATCCAGCTTTCGTATGTGTCGCTCATCTGGAAAGGGGTGCTTATCTTTTGTAGGGCGTCCAAAACATTGGGCTTAAAATCGAGTGTTTCTCTGATAGCCTGATCTATACTCTTTTCTATCGCCGATCGGAACAAGGCGACTGCCGGATTGACCAAACTGGTTACCGCAACTTTTTGCCCCATGATATTGGTGGAAGGTTCTTCATTCCATATCAGCGATTTTAAGCTTGTATTGGTGCGTATCTCCCAGTTGAAAAGACCGATGTCGCTTATTAGAGTGACGGTTCCGTTTAGGTATATGTCACTGATGTCGTCGAGTGGGAGGCCAAAGTTTCTGGCGCTAAATTTGTATTGTATCAGCGCCTTGAGCGGAATCACTGTTTTGAGTTTTCCGTTTTCGTTTGTAATGGAAATTTTCTGTTCTTTCCACACCTTCATCTTCAAATCGTCTTCTTCAAAATCGTCGTCTTCGTAAATGAGCCCGTCGAAGGAACTGTTGGTCATACGCTCTACGTCTTTTAGCTTTATACTCACCGGAAGATTGATAAACGAGTGTGTGTTTTGATAAGCGGTAGAGGCTGCCTCATCGGGTTCAGGTTTTAGGGTTTCTATCTTTTTGGTAGTCGAACAAGCTGCAAGGAGCATACAGATCAAAAGGCAGGAAAGTAATGTATTTGTGCGTATGTTGTTTTTCATGACGGAGCACGGTTAAAAAGTGCCTAAAGATAACAATTTAATTTCCTGTTCAATTTGT
Organism: Sinomicrobium sp.; assembly: GCA_029266035.1. Classification (GTDB taxonomy): domain Bacteria; phylum Bacteroidota; class Bacteroidia; order Flavobacteriales; family Flavobacteriaceae; genus Sinomicrobium. The sequence goes on along the minus strand of JAJUFH010000001.1, from coordinate 167,919 downwards.
CTGAAACACCCCGAGTCATTACTACGGTATAATTACAGCTTTTTTATATCTTTGAGGCCGTGATGAAACCAGTGGAAAGAATAAAACAACCCATCTATACAGAGATGGAACTTTTCGAGAAAAAGTTCCGTGACTCCATGTCTTCAAAGGTTTCGTTGCTCAATCGCATCACTTATTATATCGTAAACCGCAAGGGAAAGCAGATGCGGCCTATGTTTGTGTTTTTGGTCGCCAAAATGGTTTCGGGTGGAAAGGTAAACGAGCGCACTTATCGCGGTGCTTCGGTCATAGAGCTTATCCACACCGCAACTCTGGTGCACGACGATGTGGTAGACGACAGCAATCGGCGGCGCGGTTTTTTTTCCCTCAATGCACTGTGGAAAAACAAGATTGCCGTATTGGTAGGAGATTATTTGCTCTCTAAGGGGCTGTTGCTCTCTATAGACAACGACGATTTTGATCTGCTAAAGATTATTTCTGTCGCAGTCAGGGAAATGAGTGAAGGTGAGCTGCTTCAAATAGAAAAAGCTCGGAAGCTCGATATAACTGAAGAGGTGTACTACGAGATCATCCGCCAAAAAACGGCTACCCTTATAGCTGCCTGCTGTGCCCTTGGAGCCTGTTCGGTAAAACCCGGATCTGAAGAAACCGAAAAGATGAGAAAGTTTGGCGAACTCATAGGTATGGCTTTTCAGATTAAAGACGATTTGTTCGACTACGGTGAAGAGCGCATAGGAAAACCGACGGGAATAGATATCAAGGAACAGAAAATGACTCTCCCTCTTATATACACCCTTAATCACTGCTCTGAAAAAGATAAGCGCTGGCTTATCAACTCGGTGAAGAATCACAATAAGAATGTAGTGAGGGTTAAGCAGGTTATCAGTTTTGTAAAAGACAATGGCGGACTTCAATACGCCGAGCAAAAGATGAAAGAGTTCCAGAAAGAAGCTTTGGATATACTGAACACTTATCCCGATTCTGAATACAGAGACTCTTTGCAACTGATGGTCAACTACGTCATAGATCGCAAAAAATAGATTTCTTCAAAAAAAGGATGTTCAAGCAACCTTTTTTTAAAGCGGGGCGTCTATATAAATGAAAGTACCCGATGAAACGACGATTTTTGAAGATTATACCACTGCATAAAGACGAAAGACAATTGTTGCGCAAGGCGGCTGCAAATCACCGAGGGGCCCAACAAGAACTGTACAATAAGTACGCACCCAAAATGCTGAGTGTATGTCGCAGTTATGTAAAAGACGAGCATTTTGCAGAAGACGTGATGATAGGGAGCTTTTACAAAGTATTTACAAATCTCGAATCTTTTCGTTTTGAAGGGAGTTTTGAAGGATGGATACGGCGGATTGTAGTTCGGGAGTGTATTTCCTTTTTGCGCAGGGAAAAATCGCTGTCTTTTGTTGAGGCCAATGCTTTTCCGGAAAATACTACAGTGAATATACCAGAAACAGACCTTCCGGATGTGGAAGAGATACAAATGCTTATCGATCTGCTACCCGAAGGCTATAAAACCGTTTTGCTGATGTATGCCGTAGAAGGGTATTCGCATCGGGAAATAGCAGACATCTTAAATATCTCTGAGAGTACGTCAAAATCGCAATTGTTTAAAGCGCGAAAAATGCTAAAAAACCGTATGTTGGAGTTAAAGAGAAAAGAAAATGGAACGAGATAAACTAGATAGACTGATAAAGGAAAAGCTAGAAGCGAGGCGTATAACTCCTTCTGTATCTGCCTGGAACAGCTTGGAGCAACAACTCGAAAACCGACAGACAGCCGCATCGGGACGAAGGAAGATATGGCTTTATGCCACCGCTTCTGCAGCTGCCGTACTGTTGTTGGGATTGCTGTTGTTGGAAAACCGGCCTGAGCAGGAAACGGTACCTGCAGTTGTTAGCACAGTGAAAACTGTTGATACTATCTCGACAAGAGTTGAAAATAAGGACGAGAAAGTAGAAAATAAGAATGTAGAAATAGCTGTAACAGCAGAGCAAACGCCAGTTCTCGAATATCCGGAATCTGTGAAACAAAGGCATATTGAGGTAGATGCCCCTCCGGTAGATAAAACCGTAGAAGAACCCGAGGTACAAGCTGTACTCGTTCAAGCCGAAAACACCGAAAAGGCGAATAAGGAAGACGAGAAGGTTACCGGTATAGTGTCGAAACTTTTGGAAATTAACAAAGAGAGAGAAGTGACCGACGAAGATATCGAAATGCTTCTCGCACAGGCACAGCGTGAAATAGCCGTAGAACGCATGTCAGATAACAGGGGTAGTATAGATGCTATGGCACTGTTGGACGAGGTGGAGGCCGAGATGGATCAGTCTTTTCGAGAAAAGGTGCTGGAAGCATTGAAAGAGGGGCTAGCCAAAGTAGGTACGGCGCTTGTCAATAGAAATTAGTACAAAAATCATCCATAAAATCCATTAATCATGTTGCGAATTGTTTTGTATGTCACCTTGGTGACCATGACTTTTATTGTCCAAAATTTAAAGGCACAGACTCCAAAAGACAGCCTCGACACAAGTATCAAAGAAGAGCTTCTCAAGACCTATAAACAGGAGAGGGAGCGTATAGTTTCGGAAGAGAAATCTAGATTAAAAAAGGAAGTAGAGCGCATACAAAGCCTACAGCGAGGAGGGGAGATTACCGCTGATGAAGCACAGCGACGGAAAGAACAACAAGCAAAGCGATCGGCTTTAAACATCGAGAACAGATTGGCCATTTTAGAAAATAAAATGGCTTTGGCAGAGCGGGGAGAATACGAAAAATATAGAGATGAAGGGAATGAAGCCGTGTTGAGAATAAATTTTGGGGCAGAAGAGGAAGCCGATGGAGATCGTCTTTTTGGAGTAGTGTTCGACAGTGGTAACAAGAAAAAAAAGTACGACAAAAAAACGACTTCTAATCTCGTTATAGGAATAGGACTCAACAATGCTATTATCGAAGGACAATCGCTTAACGACAGTCCGTATAAAACTTGGGGAAGTAGGTTTTTTGAATTGGGATGGCAATGGAAGACAAGATTGCTTAAAAACAGTAATGCTGTACGGGTGAGTTACGGACTCTCTCTTCATTCCAACGGACTGAAACCTAAAGATAATCAGTATTTCGTGAGCGAGGGGGCAATGACTTCTCTGGAGTCTTTTCCACATAGCTTGAAAAAGAGTAAATTCCGCCAAGATCATCTTGTAGTTCCTTTGTTTTTTGAATTTGGACCTTCGGAAAAAAAGGAATACGACGATTATTTTAGGTATTCTACAGACAAGAAGTTTAAGGTAGGCATAGGTGGCTATGTGGGAGCAAGCTTAAGTTCGAGACAGAAACTGAGATACCGGGATGAAAATAGAAGTAGAAGCAGAGAAAAGCTAAAAGGCGACTATAATACCAACGATTTTGTCTACGGTTTGGCGGCCTATGTGGGAAGAGGTGATATGTCAGTTTATTTAAAATACGATCTCAGTCCCATTTTTAAAAATCCCAATCCGGAACAGCGGAATATTTCTCTCGGGCTCCGTTTTGAGCTGTGAGGTAATTTTAAAAACACTCGATAGAAAAATTAAATTCCGTATTTTTGGTTTCCGATCCGCAGGAATTTAATCATTAACCCAACACCAAGTAACTTATTAACCCAAACCACAAACAACCACAACCCAATAACCCAATAACCAAAAGACAACAGCTTTGATCTCTAAAGATACCATAGATAAAGTTTTTGAGGCATCCCGAGTAGAGGAGGTAATAGGCGACTTTGTACAGCTGAAGAAGTCGGGTTCGAACTTTAAAGGGTTGAGCCCGTTTACAGATGAACGCACGCCGAGTTTTATGGTATCTCCGGTAAAGCAGATATGGAAGGATTTCTCGTCGGGAAAAGGGGGGAATGTGGTGGCTTTTTTGATGGAGCACGAGCATTTTACTTATCCTGAAGCTGTTAAATACCTAGCTCGTAAATACAATATAGAGATAGAGGAAACGGAGCAGACCGACGAGCTGAAGCAGCAAGCCGATGAGCGCGAGAGCATGTATCTCGTAAGTGAATTTGCTCGAGACTATTTTGAGGATGTGTTGTGGAATACAGAACCGGGAAAAGCCGTCGGACTCACTTATTTCAAGGAACGCGGATTTACAGATGAGACCATACGCAAGTTTGGGCTCGGCTATTCTCCCGACGAATGGGAGGCTTTTACTAAAGAAGCACTTGCCAAGGGATATCAGTTGGAATTTCTCGAAAAGACGGGACTGACCATTGTAAAAGAAGACAACAGAGGAGAAGGAAACAGGCAGTTCGACCGTTTTAAAGGGCGAGTGATGTTTCCAATACAGTCTATGAGTGGTAGGGTTTTGGGCTTTGGTGGACGGATATTGAAGACCGATAAAAAGGCTGCAAAATATCTCAACTCTCCCGAAACCGCTATTTATCACAAGAGCAAGGTACTGTATGGTATTTATCATGCGAGGCAGGCCATAGCGAAAGAGGATAACTGTTTTTTAGTAGAAGGCTATACCGATGTAATCCAGTTTCACCAAAATGGTATTGAAAATGTGGTTGCTTCCAGCGGAACGGCACTTACTCCTGAGCAGATAAGACTTATACATCGGCTCACCAATAATATTACGGTGTTGTTTGACGGTGATGCTGCCGGTTTGAGAGCATCCTTACGCGGGGTTGATCTCATATTGGAGCAGGGGATGAATGTAAAGGTCTGCCCCCTGCCTGACGGTGAGGATCCCGATAGTTTTGCGAGAGCAAATTCTTTTGAAGACTTGACGCTTTTTCTACGGGAAAATGCCACCGACTTTATTCGTTTTAAGGCTTCGTTACTTATGGAGGAAGCACAAGACGACCCTATTCGCAAGGCGGAGACTATAAGAGATATTGTAAACAGTATTGGGAAGATACCCGACAGAATACAACGTGAGGTTTATGTGCAGGAGTGTTCACGAATTATGGATATCTCGGAAGAGGTGCTCTTTAATACCCTGGCACAGATGGGGCGTAAGGAGATTGCAGAAGCCAGTAAAAGGCAGCGTCAGCAGCGACAACAAGCGGGTATGGAAGTGGTTCGGGAGCAACCTAGCCCTGCAAAAATAGATCAGCAATATGTGTTGGAGCGCAAGATCATCGAATTATTGCTTATTTACGGCAATAAAATTGAAGAATTTGAAGATCAGGTGCTAAAGCAAGACGAGAAGGGAGAATTGAAGATGGAAAAAATTGTGAGCGAATACCGAGTTTTTGAAAAGGTGTTTCTCGATTTACAAGAGGATGAGGTAGAGTTGGGAAATGAGGTGTTTAGAAAACTCTTTTCAGTGCTTGTAGAAAAATTAGGTGGAGCCGAAGATTTTTCGATAGACCGTTTTGTACAGGATTTGGAGCCGGATGAAGCCAGAGAAGTGACTTCTATACTGATGGACGAAGAAAAATACATGCTGCATCGATGGGAAGATCAGGACATATTGGTGAAAGACAAAACACAGACGGTAGCACAGCTGGTGAGTGAAACCATCCTCAATTTACGTTGTTATCTCATAGATAAAAGAGTAGGGGAATTACAGCGACAAACACTGGAAAAAAAAGATGGTAATCCAGATATCCTCGAGGAGATCATAAATTACCATCAATTAAAACGTATGCTTGCCCAAAAACTCAATCGAGTGCTTTAGTTGAGGGAAATTTTATTAGTACAGTTCCAGTGCCTTGGCCTGTTGCAGCATATCTACCATATTATCTACATTGAGTTTACGCATTAATCTGGCTTTGTAGGTACTTACAGTTTTTTCGTTGAGCCCGAGTTCTTCGGCGACGTATTTGTTTCGCTTGCCTTCGGCAAGTAACTTTAAAACTTCCACTTCTCGAGTAGAGAGTTTTCTAAAGAATTTTCTCGGCTTGTTGGTGCTCTCGTCAAAGGCGAGGCGTTGCGCCAACTCGTTAGTGATGAAGAGCCCACCATTGGCAATTTTCGTAATAGCTTCAGATAGCATTTGAGTGTCTGCATTCTTTGAGAGATATCCCGAAGCTCCGGCTCGTAAAGTACTCAATGCATAAACATCTTCAGACTCCGAACTAAAAATGAGTACACGGGCTTGAGTCTGTTCTTTTTTTAATTGTCGCAGTGCAGTAATCCCGTTCACTTCGGGGATATTCATTTCCAGTACGATGATGTCAGGTTTTAATTGGGGTAGAAGGTCAAATAGCTCAGAAGTGGTGCGTGCTGTTCCCACTACATCGATTTCTTTATTGCCGCTCAGCGCTGCAATAATGCCATCTTGTACTACCGGATGGTTGTCGGCAATCAATACTTTAATCATAATGATTTGTTTTTATTTAGGATCAGTTAGGTTCACATTGCGAAACAAACCAACGCAATTAAGTAGGAAAGTTAGCCGGTATTATATAGTAGATTTGAGGTTAGCGGCGGTAAATGTACTTAAAAAAAATATCTAATGCAAGATAAGCAGGGCATATTTTGTTATTTATGTAGTTAAAATACTATAAAAAAAGTTTAATATTCTGTTAAAATTTTATAAAATACACTTACAATGAATGATTTTTTTGAATATAGACATATCCGGTTTTCCGGAAATTCTCGGGTCTTTTATTTTAGTGACGGAGGAATTTTACACCTTGGTATGGGGGTCATTTTGTGTTTGTTAGCTCTGTTGAGCCTGCGATATATCGTCAATACTGTTTTTTGTCGTCCTGTGAAATCCTCTGGTTTTTTCCCTTCTTCATCTACAAGCATAGCCCATTCCAATTCCGGATAGGAGGCACCTATCTGGTCTTCATCGGTTCGGTCGTCTCCCCACAATCCATCAGTAGGAGGGGCTTGTTGAATTTCTTCGATAATACCGAGCTGGGCGGCAATTTCGTATACTTCTGTTTTGAGTAAATCGGCAATGGGACTGAGGTCAACTCCTCCATCTCCGTATTTGGTGTAAAAGCCCACTCCAAAATCTTCCACCTTATTACCCGTCCCTGCCACTAGGAACCCCTTGAGCCCTGCAAAGTAATAGAGGGTGGTCATTCGCAGTCTTGCTCTAGTATTGGCAAGAGTCATAAAACGATCTTCTTCTTTAGGTACGGCGGGCAGACTGTTTACCAGGCTGTCGAATACCGGACTGAGGTCGACTGATTGTGATGAAATATTGCCGTACTTGTCTTTGAGCCATTTGATATGCCCACCCGCCCTGCTTACTTGCTTTTCCTCTTGGTGTATGGGCATTTCGAGGCACAATACTGGATATCCGCTAAGCGCGCACAGTGTGGAGGTCACCGCTGAATCGATACCTCCAGATATACCGATGACAAATCCTTTTGTGCCAGATTTTTGTACGTATTCTTTAAGCCAATCTACAATATGTTTTATTACTTTTTCAGTTTGCATGTGTTTGTTGATTAACTGTGCTAATTTTGCACAGATAAGATTTTGTTCTCTGCCGATAAAATTATTAAAAAGATTTATCGTTTATACATATTAATTTAATAGGTATGCGAAAAGTAGTATCAATTGTAGTATTTGCTGTAGTTTTGTTTGTCTCTTGCAAGGGAGATCACGGTTTGGAAGATCAAATAAGCAAAATTCCGATTGAGCTTCACCTTAACCGATTTGACAAGGACTTTTCGGAAGCTGAGCCCGCCGATCTTCCTCGATTAAAAACCAGTTATCCCTTTCTTTTTCCAGATCGGTATCCAGATAGTATATGGATTGCAAAAATGAAAGATAGCCTGCAAATTGAGCTATCTGCTGAAGTACAGCAAGCATTCCCCGATTTCTCTACAGAACAGGAGCAGCTGAGAAAACTGTTTCAGCACATCAAATACTACTTTCCTCGTTTTGAAGCTCCCGAAGTGGTAACGCTGACCTCTGATGTAGATTATCAGAACCGAGTGATTTGGACAGATAGTCTGTTGTTGGTGTCTTTGGATTGTTACCTAGGAGCCGATCACCATTTTTATAGAGGGATTCCAGTTTATGTGAGTAAAAAGTTTAGCGGTAAAAACATAGTGCCGGAGGTAGCCCTGGCATACGCTCGAATGCAGGTACCTCCCAATCACAAACGAAGCTTTGTCGATGAGCTGATCTACGAGGGCAAGCTCCTTTACTTTTGCGACCTTTTTCTTCCAGAGGTATCTGATGCCCAAAAGATGGGATACACCGAAGAGGAAATAGCATGGGCAAAAGCTAACGAACAGGAAATGTGGCGTTATTTTGTAGAGCGGGATCTGCTGTTTTCTACCGATTCTAGGCTTAGTGACCGCTTTATTCTTCCGGCTCCGTTTTCAAAATTTTATCTGGAATTGGACAATGAGTCTCCGGGGGAACTCGGTCGTTTTATAGGATGGCAGATTGTCAGGTCGTATATGAAAAACAATAATGTATCTTTGCAGCAATTGCTACAGCTTCCGGCCGAACAGCTGTTTCGGGAGTCTCGCTATAAGCCGGGTAAATGAGTCGATAAAATTTAGAATTAAAGCGTAAACACCCTTATAAAGTAAAATAGATATGGCTAAAACACATACTTCAGATATAAAACTTACCGTAGAACTGGATGAGAACAGAGTTCCGGAAAAGCTGAGGTGGACTGCCAAAGATGGAGGAATAAAAGAAGAAGAGGCCAAGGCAATGCTACTTTCTGTGTGGGATAGCAAACAACAGGAAACCCTTCGCATCGATCTTTGGACTAAAGATATGCCGGTCGATGAGATGAAGGTGTTTTTTCACCAAACTCTTGTGGCTATGGCCGATACCTTTCACAGAGCTACACAAGATGAAAAAATGACGGCTACTATGCGGGATTTTTGTGCGTATTTTGCAGAAAAACTGGAATTGAAAAAGTAGGGAAGGCTAGCTTCTAAGCGCATTAGTTTAATTGGCGATTGATTTGGTCAATATATCCCAACAACTCGTCTTTTCCCAAACCATTTTGAGCAGAGGTCACTATGTGAGGAGGAGCCTCTTCCCAAGCGTCTTCGGTCAATTTTTGCATATATTCTTCGGTCTTCTTGGTGATAGCTGCGGGTTTGAGCTTGTCTGCTTTGGTAAACACTATAGTGAAAGGAATTCCATTTGTTCCCAACCAGTACATAAATTCCAAATCTATTTTTTGAGGATCCAGTCGTATGTCGATAAGCACGAATGCCGCAACTAATTGCTTTCGCTTTTCAAAATAATCGGTAATCAGCTTCTGGAACCCCTGTCGTTGTTTTTTAGACACGCGCGCATAACCATAGCCGGGAAGATCTACCAAAAACCAGCGGTTGTCTATGCGGAAATGATTTATCAGTTGAGTCTTTCCTGGTGTTCCGGATGTTTTTGCTAGCCCCTTCCTGTTGGTCATCATATTGATCAGCGAAGATTTGCCTACATTAGACCGACCGATAAAGGCGTATTCCGGAATCGGATCTCTTGGGCATTTGCCTACATCTGTATTGCTGATTACAAATTCTGCCGTGTGAATCTGCATAAAATTGGGTTTAAAAATTTCTCTTGTTCAACCATTCTTCCATCAAGCTGTTGAACTCATCGGGATGCTCCATCATTGGAGCATGACCACATTTGTCTATCCAGTAAAGGTCGGAATCGGGTAGGAGTTTGTGAAATTCTTCGGCTACGTTTGGAGGTGTGACCGTGTCGTTTTTCCCCCAGATAATACAAGTGGGAGTGTTCATATTTGGGAGGTCCTTGGCCATATTGTGGCGAATTGCACTTTTGGCAATGGCCAGTGTTTTGATGAGTTTTGAACGGTCGTTTACCGTGGCATAAACCTCGTCTACAATTTCCTTGGTAGCTACCTTGGGATCGTAAAATACATCTTCACTCTTCTTTTTGATAAACTCGTAGTTTCCCCGCTTTGGATATCCATCGCCCATAGCGCTCTCGTACAAACCGGAACTCCCTGTGATTATAAGCGCTTTAACGTGTTCGGGAAACATCTTTGTGTGTAAAAGTCCAATGTGACCCCCTAGGGAATTGCCGAGTAGAATGACCTGATCCAACCCTTTGTGCTGAATAAATTGATCTAAGTATTTGGCAAAACTCTTTACATTGGTTCGCAATAGAGGCTTGTTGTATATCGGTAGTTCGGGAGCAATAATTCTGTATCCTTTTGTGGAAAAGTGTTCGGTAACACCGTTGAAGTTACTCAAACCTCCCATAAGTCCATGAAGTATAATGACGGGAGTTCCTTCTCCTACTTCTAAATAAGAATATTTTCCTTCTTTCTTAATGTTCTGTACCATTAATAGGTTCGTTTCTAAGTTAGCAAATTTACATAAAAATGTTTCACGGCAAATCTCAGGGCGTGTCTATACACTTATTTTTTTGATAAAGTACAATTATATCGAAATTAAAAGGTGTTTTAGTTCAGCAATTTCGTTGAAATACTTAAGAAATAGATACGATTATCATGAAAAATATACTGGGATGAGTGTAGTGTAAATCACATCAAGTTACTCCTTTTTCTACGTGAATAAATAAGGTGTTTTACAGCTAAAAAAACAAAACTTATCAACAAAGTGGTAAAAAGTGGTAAAAAGTGGTAAATAATTCCATATATTTGAAAATACAAATACGGAGTGCTTAAGGCTTGATAATGAATAGTTTTATAGGGACATATGAATGTAAAGCGGATGCAAAGGGTAGGATAATGCTTCCTGTTGCTCTTAAAAATCAGCTTTCACCACTGTTGCAGCAAGGTTTTGTTTTAAAGCGTGCTGTGTTTCAGTCTTGTCTTGAACTCTACCCTATGGAGGAGTGGAATGCGCTGATGGTAAAGATGAATAAGCTAAACCGGTTTAAGAAAAAAAACAACGATTTTATAAGAAGGTTTACAGCTGGAGTGCGAATGGTTGAGGTGGATGCTGCCGGTCGATTACTCATACCGAAAGATCTGGTGTCATTTGCGGGAATAGGTAAGGAAGTGGTGTTGTCATCGGCTATAAACATTGTTGAGGTCTGGGATAAAAATAGTTATGAACAGGCTATAGATGATGCTGCATTGGATTTTGCAGAGCTGGCCGAAGAAGTAATGGGAGATGACGATGAAGGTACCGTATCATAAGCCGGTTTTGTTGAAAGAGTCTGTAGATGGGCTTCGGATAAAGGAAGATGGAGTGTATGTGGATGTGACCTTCGGAGGAGGGGGGCATTCTCGTGAAATATTGAGTCGCTTAGGTGAAAAGGGAAGGCTTTATGCTTTTGATCAGGATGAAGACGCGCTTGCGAATCGTATTGACGATGAGCGCTTTGTGCTTATTCATGAGAATTTCAGGCATATTCGACGTTTTTTGCGCTTGTACGGGGTTCGGAAAGTGGACGGTGTGTTGGGTGATTTTGGAGTGTCTTCTCATCAGTTTGATATGGCGGAAAGGGGGTTCTCTACCCGATTTGAGGCCAATCTTGATATGAGAATGAGTCGGAGAAATGAGCTCTCCGCTTATGAGGTGGTCAATGAATACGATGAAGAGACATTGCGTCGGGTGCTCTTGCAGTACGGTGAGTTGAAAAATGCACGTGCTATAGCTCGAGCTGTGGTGGAGGCGAGAAAAGCTACTCCTATTCACACTACGGAAGCGTTGAAAAGCGCACTGCGCCGTTTTCTGCCAGCACATAGAGAAAACAAAGTGTTGGCTCAGATATATCAGGCTTTTCGAATCGAGGTGAATGGTGAGATAGAGGCTCTTAAGGAATTTTTGATACAGATGCCTGAATTGATAAAAAAAGGGGGGTATCTCAGTTTGATAAGTTATCACTCGCTGGAAGATAGGTTGGTAAAGAGGTTTGTGCGTAACGGTATGTTTGAAGGGGAGCCGGAAAAGGATTTCTACGGCAATGTGGATGTGCCCTTTAAGAAGTCGGGAGGTTTGATAGTGCCCGACCCTATGGAGATTGAGTTAAATAATAGAGCGAGAAGTGCGAAACTCAGGATAGCTGAACGCGTTTAAAAACGGAAGTGAAAACTTAATTTATATACGCACTATGAAGAACAGGTTGATCGATATACTAAAAGGGGAGTTTCTGGTCAGTGAAGACGCCGTTAAAAATTGGCGTTTTATCCTTTTTGCTTCGGCTTTGGCAATATTGATGATAGCCAGTTCCCATAGCGTGGATAGAAAGGTGCTCCTGATTTCACGGCTCAATGACGAGGTTAAAGAATTGAAAAGTGAGTATGTAGATACTAGGGCTACCATGCAGCAAATGAAACTGGAATCGGCCATTATGGCTCGATTGAAAGATAAGGGGGTGAAGCAGTCTGAGATACCACCTAAAAAAATAGTGATTGCAGAAAGTAATATAAAATAGAACGTATTTATCGCGAAATAAAGCTCAGTACGGTATTATGCCAGTTACAGAAAAGAAAATATTAAACAGATTGTATTTCCTCGCTGGGTGTATGTTCTTGTTTGCGCTCGGTGTTGCGGTAAAGCTGGTGTATATTCAAGTAGATGGTGAAGAATATCGTCAGATGGCAGAAGAGAGGACGATTCGGAATTTTACTATTCCGGCCAATAGGGGAAATTTGTATTCTGACGATGGCAGTTTGTTGGCTACCTCTGTCACTAAATACGATATCCGTTTCGATGCCCTGACAGCCTCTTCCCAGAATTTTGAAAAATACCTAAAGCCTCTCTCGGATAAACTTTCCGAAATGCTTGGAAAGTCGTCTTCTTATTATCAGAACGCTTTCCGTAAGGCGAGGGTCAATAAGAATAGGTATCTGCTTGTTGCGAGAGATTTGGGATATGCAGATTATATAAAGATAAAGAGTTTTCCACTTTTTGAACTCGGACCCTATAAGGGAGGAATCATTGTAGAGCAGCACGTAGAGCGCGAGCATCCTCTCGGTAAAATTGCCGAGCGCAGTATAGGTTACGAGCGTTTGGATGGTAGCGGTCATGAACTGCGAGTGGGCTTGGAAGGAGCATACGGAGAATATTTGGAAGGAAAAGAAGGGAAAAGGTTGAAGCAGCGCATAGCTAAGGGGCAGTGGAAACCAATTAGCGATAATAACGAAGTAGAACCCCGAGACGGTTATGATGTGGTGTCGACCATAGATATCAATATTCAGGACATTGCCCATCACGCTTTGTTGGCTCAGTTGGAAAAATACAAAGCTGAGCACGGTACCGCTGTGGTGATGGAGACCAAAACAGGCGAGGTCAAGGCAATTTCAAACCTCGGACGTACCTCCGATGGTAAGTACTATGAAAAACTGAACTATGCCATAGGAGAGTCGCACGAACCGGGATCTACCTTCAAATTGATGGCTCTGGCTGTGGCTCTAGATGACAAAGTAGTAGATACCAGCGATATTGTCGATACCGAAAAAGGAGTAGTTAGCTATTACCGTAGAAAGGTGAGAGATACTAAGTATGGTGGATACGGGAAAATAAGTATAGGGCGTGCTTTTGAGGTCTCTTCTAATGTGGGGGTCGTCAAGACGATTCACGATCACTATAGTGACAACCCGAGAAAGTTTGTAGATAAACTTTATGAGATGGGGCTTAATAAGCCGCTCGGGCTTTCTATAAAAGGAGAAGGAAAACCCTATATACCCGATCCTCGAGATAAGAAGAGGTGGAGTGGAATAGCTCTGGAATGGATGGCTTTTGGGTATGGAGTGTCTCTTACTCCCTTGCAAACGCTTACGTTCTACAATGCTATTGCCAATGATGGGGAAATGGTGAAACCCAGGCTTATCAAAGAGGTGAGAGAGTGGAATAAGACCATTAAAAAGTTTGAAAAAGAAGTGATAAATCCTCAAGTATGCACTCCGGAAACAGTGAGTAAATTACAAGGGATGCTTAAAAATGTAGTGCTTAAAGGTACTGGTAAAAGACTTTATTCTCCCAATTTCTCTATGGCGGGTAAAACTGGGACAGCTCAGAAAAATTACAACCCGAAGAACAAGCAACGCCTACAGTATATCTCCACTTTTGCCGGATATTTTCCAGCCGATGATCCGGAGTATTCCTGTATTGTAGTTATTCACGAACCCGATAGGAGTGTGGGGTATTACGGAGCTGATGTGTCGGGACCGGTATTTAAGAGTATTGCGCAAAAAGTCTATACCAGTTCGCCGGTAGAAGATGTGGTTAAAGATTTGGAGCAGGACAAACCGGAAACCGAAAAAGACTACCAGTCATACTATGCAAAAGCACAGCAGTCAGGTAATGTAATGCCCGATGTGAAAGGAATGAGCGGTATGGACGCTATACCCTTGTTGGAAAATTTAGGGCTTAAGGTGAAGACTATTGGTAGTGGAAGAGTAAAAAGGCAGTCCGCGAGTGTCGGAAATAAGATAAAACCTAACGAAACCGTAGTGTTGGAGCTTTCGTAGATTATGAATGTACTGAGAGACATATTGTATAAGGTAAAGATAGAGGCCGTGGCTGGAGATACTTCCGTGGCTGTAAATGATCTGTGTTTCGATTCGAGAAAGGTGAGTTTGAACGATGTCTTTATTGCGGTAAGAGGAGAGGAAGTCGATGGACACGCATTTATCGATGCTTCTCTTCGACAAGGAGCCGTTGCCGTGGTCTGCGAAAAGATGCCAGATAGTATTGTAAACGGAGTTACCTATGTACAGGTAGAGGATACACATACCGCTCTGGCGGTTATGGCTTCTAATTATTACAAAAACCCTTCTGAGAATATAAAAGTGATAGGTGTCACTGGAACTAATGGCAAGACCACTATTGCGAGCTTGCTTTATCAGCTGTTTCGGAAGGCCGGATACAAAACCGGGTTGTTGTCTACAGTGAGGATTATGGTAGATGACGAAGAACACAAAGCTACCCATACCACGCCAGACCCTCTTGCTATAAACTACTACCTCGACTTGATGACAAAGGCAGGGGTAGAGTTCTGTTTTATGGAGGTTAGCTCACATGGAATAGCACAGAAGCGAACAGAAGGACTTCGATTTTCCGGTGGGATATTTACCAATCTCACTCACGATCACTTAGATTATCACAATAGCTTTGCAGCCTATAGAGATGTGAAGAAACACTTCTTCGACACCTTGCCCAAAGGAGCTTTTGCACTGACCAATGCCGACGACAAAAACGGTATGGTTATGATTCAGAATACAGCGGCGACAAAATATACCTATGCCTTAAAATCGTATGCCAATTTTAGAGCGAAAATACTGGAGAATCAATTTAGTGGACTATTGCTCAAAATCGGAGAAAATGAGGTTTGGGTAAAACTCATAGGACAATTCAATGCCTATAATATACTTGCGGTATATGCCGCAGCCGAATTGTTGGGGCTGGAAACTGTAGAAGTCCTTCGACTGGTAAGTGAATTGGAAAGTGTACAAGGGCGGTTTCAATACTTTGTTTCGGAAGGAGGGATAACCGTTATTGTCGATTATGCGCACACTCCGGATTCGCTACAGAATGTACTGGATACTGTGAATAGTATTCGAACCGGTAACGAGGAAGTCATTACCGTAGTTGGGTGTGGCGGAGATCGCGATAGGGCAAAAAGACCTCTTATGGGTGAAATTGCTGCAAGCTTGAGTACTAAGGTTGTCTTTACATCCGACAATCCTAGAACGGAGGATCCCGAACTGATTATTGAGGAAATGGAAAAGGGGGTACCTCCCCAATATTACAACAAAACCCTGTCTGTTACAGACCGCAGACAGGCTATAAAGGCAGCCTGTCAGATGGCAGACCGAAACGATATTATCCTCATTGCCGGAAAAGGACATGAAACCTATCAGGATATCAATGGAGAACGAAGGGACTTTGACGATTTTAAAATTTCAGGAGAGCTGATAAAGGCACTCGATAAATAAGAACAGTAACGCATAAAAAGAAGAAACTGAATGCTATACCACTTATTTGAATACTTGAGTCAACACTACCAGATTCCAGGAGCCGGACTTTTCCAGTTTCTCTCCTTTCGCGCTGCCTTGGCAGTGATATGTTCTTTGTTGATATCTACCATTTTCGGTAAGCATATCATAAACCTTCTTCGAAAACAACAGGTAGGAGAAACTGTGAGAGACCTCGGACTCGAAGGACAGTCGGAAAAGGCGGGAACCCCTACTATGGGAGGAATTATCATAATACTGTCTACCCTGGTTCCGGTATTGCTCTTCGCTCAACTCAACAATATTTACATCATTGTGCTCATCATCACTACGATATGGATGGGAGTTATCGGTTTTGTAGACGATTATATCAAAATATTTAAAAAGGATAAAGAGGGGCTTAAAGGCAGATTCAAGGTGTTGGGACAGATAGGTTTGGGGATTATTGTAGGCGCTACCTTTTATTTTCATCCTGAAGTCACAGTAAAGGAAGGAGTTAATCCCAACTATGTGCAAGTCGCATCAAACAAAGTGCAGATCGATGCTGGAGAAGAGGAAAAGTCGACCATTACCACAATTCCCTTTGTAAAAGACAACGAACTGGACTATTCAAAGATTATTGCTTGGGCGGGTGATAATTACAAGGATTACGCTTGGCTTATCTTTATTCCAATAGTGATTTTTATCGTTACAGCCGTTTCAAACGGAGCAAATCTCACCGATGGAATAGACGGCCTGGCAGCGGGCTCGTCGGCCATTATCGTCATTGCATTGGGGATTTTTGCCTGGGTTTCGGGAAATGTCATTTTTTCCGATTACCTCAATATTATGTATATCCCCCGGGTAGGAGAAATATCGGTGTATATCGCTGCTTTTGCCGGAGCTCTTGTAGGCTTTTTATGGTATAATACCTATCCGGCTCAGGTGTTTATGGGAGATACAGGAAGCCTTACTATTGGGGGGATTATTGCGGTAATTGCTATTGCAGTGCGCAAGGAATTGCTCATCCCGGTATTGTGCGGGATATTCCTAGCCGAAAACCTTTCAGTAGTGTTGCAGGTGGGGTATTTTAAATACACCCGTAAGAAATACGGAGAGGGCAGACGAATTTTTCTGATGTCGCCTCTGCATCATCACTATCAGAAAAAAGGATATCACGAGAGTAAGATAGTAACGCGCTTCTGGATTGTGGGGATTATGCTGGCAGTGATAACGATAGTAACCCTAAAGGTGAGGTAAGCAAACCTAGAAATGATAAAAACGGACGTGAAAGAGGGGATTGAAATGAAAAAGTTAATAGTACTGGGAGCAGGAGAAAGCGGAATAGGTACAGCGATTCTAGGTAAAAAAGAAGGTTTTGAGGTATTTGTTTCAGACAGAGGAACGATAAAACCGAAGTATCGCAACGTTCTTGATCAATTTGAAATATCGTGGGAAGAAGGCAGTCATGACGAAGGCAGAATACTGCAGGCTGACTTGGTGATGAAAAGTCCGGGAATACCAGATAGTGCAGCGCTGGTAAGACAGCTGGTAGATCAGGGAATTCCGGTGATTTCGGAAATAGAGTTCGCAGCTCGTTACACCCGTGGAGTGCTGATCGGTATTACGGGAAGCAATGGCAAAACCACCACTACCACGCTCACGCATCACCTGTTGCACAAGGGCGGATTGAATGTTGGAATGGCAGGGAATATAGGAAAGAGTTTTGCCGGAATGGTGGCTGAAGATGACAAGGAGTTTTTTGTGTTGGAAATCAGCAGTTTTCAGTTGGACGGTATTAGGGAGTTTCGTCCGCATATAGCTGTGATTACCAATATTACACCAGATCACCTCGATCGGTACAATTACGAGTTTGAACAGTATACAGCATCCAAGTTTCGGATTGCAATGAATCAGACAGAAGAAGATTACCTCATATACGATGCAGATGATGAAGTGATTTCAGATTGGCTCGAGAAGCATCCGGTAAGATCGGTGCTATTGCCTTTCTCACTCGAAAAAGAGGTGTCGCAGGGCGCCTGGATAAACAATGATAAAATAGTAATAAACATAGATAACGAACAGAGTATTATGTCTACAGACACATTAGTATTGGAAGGAAAACACAACGTCAAGAACACTATGGCGGCTTCCTTGGTGGCACATTTAGTAAAGGTGAGAAAACAGACCATAAGAGAGAGTTTTGAAAACTTTCAAGGGGTGGAACACCGATTGGAAAAAGTGTTGAAAATTCAGAATGTGCAATACATCAACGATTCTAAGGCTACCAATGTCAACGCAGTGCACTATGCGCTCGACAGCATGTCGGCTCCTACGGTGTGGATAGTGGGCGGACAAGATAAGGGCAACGATTATTCGGTACTGATGCCCTTGGTTCGCGAAAAGGTAAAAGCCATTGTGTGTCTAGGGGTGGATAACTCAAAAATAATAGATGCCTTTGGTAGGGTGGTAGATGTAATGGTAGAGACACAATCTATGGAGGAAGCGGTAAAGATAGCTTATAAGATAGCTGAGAAGGGAGATAATGTGTTGCTATCTCCCGCCTGTGCCAGTTTCGATTTGTTTGAGAATTACGAAGATCGAGGAAATCAGTTTAAAGAAGCCGTAAAACACTTGTAACAGTTTGTGAAAAGCGGAAATGAGATAGTATGCAGAGTCTGTTTAAAAATATCAAGGGAGACCGGGCCATTTGGGCTGTAGCCGCGCTTTTGGCCGTGCTTTCATTCCTGCCGGTGTACAGTGCGAGTTCCAACCTGGTATATGTGGTAGGAACTGGAACTAGTGTGGAATACCTGTTGGTAAAACACGCTGTACTGTTACTGATGGGATTCGGGATTATTTTTGCGATTCATCGTATTCCGTATAGGTATTTTAAGGGGCTGTCTATACTCTTTATGCCTGTGGTTTTTTTGGTGTTGATATTCACTTTGTCTCAAGGTACGACTATCGGTGGCGCGAACGCCAGTCGATGGATCAAGATTCCCTTGGTTGGGATTACTTTTCAGCCATCGGCCTTGGCCATAGTTGTACTTCTTACTTATGTGGCAGGCTATCTGTCTAAGATAAAAGATAGGGTGGTTAATTTTAAAGAAACTATAGTTCCGTTGTGGTTGCCTGTATTTGCGGTAATGGCATTGATACTCCCTGCCAACTTTTCTACTACGGGAATTCTGTTTGTCATAGTGCTGTTGCTGTGTTTTATAGGAGGGTATCCCATAAAACATCTCGGGATGATAGTGGCTGCTGGGATATTTGGACTTTTTCTGTTTATACTGGTCAATAAAGCTTTCCCTAATCTGTTGCCCAACCGTATCGATACTTGGGTGAGCAGAGTTGAAAGCTTTACTAACGGAGAAGATAGCGAGGCCGATTATCAGATTGAAAAAGCCAAGATTGCCATTGCCACTGGAGGGGTACTGGGAGTAGGTGCTGGAAAGAGTGTGATGAAGAACTTCCTCCCTCAAAGTTCATCCGATTTTATCTATGCTATCATCGTAGAAGAATACGGTTTGGCAGGAGGTTTATTACTCCTGTTTTTGTATATGCTATTGCTGTTTAGAATCGTTATTGTAGCCAATAAGGCCGATTCCATTTTCGGGAAACTTCTCGTTATAGGAGTGGGATTACCTATAGTGTTTCAGGCGTTTATCAATATGGCAGTGGCGGTTGAAATCTTTCCTGTTACCGGACAGAATTTACCTCTGATAAGCGCGGGAGGTACATCGATTTGGATGTCTTGTCTGGCTCTGGGTATTATTTTGAGTGTAAGCGCCAGAAGAGAAGAGGAGGAAGTGAAGAAGGAAATAACAGCAGAACAACAAAATCCATTAGAGATTTTAAGTGGACAATTATAGGTTTATCATATCAGGAGGAGGAACAGGCGGGCATATTTACCCGGCCATAGCCATAGCTAACGAGTTGAGAGCCCGTTATCCAGAAGCGGTGTTTCTGTTTGTAGGAGCAAAGGATCGTATGGAGATGGAAAAAGTACCGAGTGCTGGCTACGACATAGAAGGTTTGTGGATATCAGGAATTCAGCGCAAGCTCTCTCTGAAAAACCTGTTGTTTCCAATAAAATTGATAAGCAGTTTGTGGAAAGCGCGCAGTATCGTCAGAAGGTTTCGTCCCGATGTGGTGATAGGTACCGGTGGCTTTGCCAGTGGTCCCTTGCTTAAAGTAGCTTCTTCACAAGGAATTCCTTGTGTGTTACAAGAGCAGAATTCGTATCCGGGAATTACTAACAAATTGCTCGCCAAAAAAGCGAGTAAGATATGTGTTGCTTACGATGGATTGCAGCGTTTTTTTCCGGCTGATAAGATTGTAAAGACAGGAAACCCTGTACGACAAGACCTCTTGGATGTTTCCGGAAAAAGGGAAGAGGCGATGGAGTTTTTTAAACTCGATCCAGAGTGCAAAGTACTGTTGGTGCTGGGAGGTAGTCTCGGGGCGAGAGCTGTTAATAGGCTGATACGGAATAACCTAGGGTTTTTCGCCGATTTGGGGGTACAGCTGCTGTGGCAATGCGGTAGTCTGTATTATGAAGAATTTAAAATACATGCGAGCAATACGGTTGCTATACACCCGTTTATCAACGAAATGGCCTTGGCCTATGCCGCAGCCGATATGGTGATATCTAGGGCAGGGGCCGGGTCGGTCTCAGAATTGAGTATAGTGGGAAAACCGGTGATATTTGTGCCATCGCCCCACGTAGCTGAAAATCATCAGGTTAAGAATGCTCAGGCAGTGGTGAATAAAAATGCTGCAATACTGATAGAGGAAAAAGATTTGGATAGTGTTTTTGAAGAGAAATTCAGAGCCTTGGCAGGCTCAGAGCAGAAACAAGACGAGCTTGGACACAATATCGGGAAACTGGCTCTCCCCAATGCCACTTCTGATATTGTAGACGAAATAGAAAGATGCCTAAAAAAGTAGGATTGAGCGGAATTTATACATGGAGATAAAGAGTATACATAGTGTTTATTTTGTAGGAATAGGAGGCATAGGAATGTCGGCCTTGGCTAGGTATTTCCACTTTATAGGTAAGGAGGTGGCCGGTTATGACAGGGTGTCTTCTAGTATAACAACAGGCTTGGAAGAAGCGGGGATTACTGTAACTTATTTGGATGATGACCGTGAAATTCCCAACAGCTTTCAGAACCCAGAACACACACTTGTAGTTTACACTCCTGCAATACCGAAAGACAGTGTGCTTTTGCACTATTTCAAAGCGGGCGGTTTCCAGGTGAGTAAGCGTGCGGAGGTACTCGGGTATATTACCACAGATACCTTCTGTTATGCCGTTGCAGGAACACATGGAAAGACCACTACCTCGTCCATTTTGGCCTATCTGCTCAGGGAAACCGGTACGCAACTCACAGCTTTCCTCGGAGGGATATCGGAGAATTTTAACAGCAACTTCCTAATCGAAGGAGAAGAGGTGACTGTTACAGAAGCTGATGAGTTCGATCGTTCATTCCTGCATTTGTCTCCTGATATAGCCTGTATAACTTCAGTAGATGCCGATCATCTCGACATATATGGAAGTAAGGATGAGATGGAAAAGAGCTTTCGCGATTTTTCTAAGAAGGTAAAACCTGGAGGGAAATTGATTGTGCACTTCGGTCTTCCTTTTGAGGGAGTGACCTATGGCTTTGAAGATGCTGCCGATTACGGACTGGAAAATATAAAAATAAGTGAAGGGCATTATGTATTTGATATTCGCATGCCTAAAGGAAAGGTGAATGGAGTCGTTTTCGGAAAACCTGGAAAGCACAACCTGCTGAATTCCGTGGCGGCGTTTGCCATGGCGGTTGAAGGAGGAAGTTCTCCTGAAAAGGCAGCCCAAGCTCTCGCAGGTTTCAAAGGAGTAAAACGTCGTTTTTCTTATCAGATCGATACCGCAGAAATAGTTTATGTGGACGACTATGCCCACCATCCTACTGAGATAGAAGCAGCACATCAGGCCGTTAGAGAAATGTACCCAGGGAAAAAGGTGCTGGCTGTGTTCCAGCCTCATTTGTACAGTCGCACGCGCGATTTTTTGGAGGAGTTCGGCAAGAGTTTATCCGCTTTCGATCAGGTAGTTCTGTTAGATATTTACCCGGCGAGGGAATTGCCTATTGAGGGAATTACTTCCGAAAAGTTGCTACAGAAAATATCACATGATAACAAGCAATTGTCGAGTAAAGAAGCTTTGCGAGAATTACTCCAAAAGACCGATGCCGAGATTATACTCACTCTTGGAGCGGGAGATATAGGGGCAGAAGTGCCGCGAATAAGACAGATACTGGTCGATAGATTTGGTGTTGAAGACTAAAAGAACAGTGTTAAAATGAACCAAATACTCGTATAATTGAGGATGATGAGAAAGGTAATTCACATAGTAAAATTGTTCCTTGTGATGGCTGTGCTGATATTTCTGTACTCCTTCGCCAATCACAGGTATGACAAAAAAAAGTTGAGTGGAATAGACGTAGTATTTTTAGATGGAGACAACCTTTTTATCACGCATCAAACGGTTAATAAATTGTTGATACAAAATGCAGACTCTATACCAGATATACCCAAAGAAAAATTAGTTTTGAATAAATTGGAGGATATACTAAACTCTAATGAAATGATACAAGACGCTCAGGTTTATATGACTGTAAACGGACAACTTGAAGCGAAGATTAAGCAAAGAGAACCCATTGCCAGAGTTGTGGGAAAATCCTCTTATTACATAGATAGACAGGGAAAACGCATGCCTTTGTCGCCGGTACATACGGCAAGAGTGCCACTGGTATCGGGTAATGTCGATGAAGACTCGATAAAAGAGGTGTATGCCTTGGTAAAGTATATAGATAGAGATGGTTTTTTGAAGAAGAATATTACCGGTATTCACAGGGAGGCTTCCGGATATACACTGCACCTGAGAACAGACGATTTTGCAGTGGTATTGGGAGGGGTAGATAGTTTGGGACAAAAAATTGTCAACTTTAAAGCGTTTTATCAGAAAGCATTAAAAGATCAATTACTCGACAAGTACAATAAAATAGACCTGAGATTCAATAACCAGGTGGTGTGCACCAAAAAATAAGTTATGGAACAGGAGAAATACGGAATAGGACTGGACATAGGAACCACGAAGATTGTGGTTATGATAGGCCGTAAGAATGAATACGGAAAGATAGAGATATTGGGTATTGGCAAAGCCAAGAGCCTGGGTGTACACCGAGGGGTAGTGAGCAATATTACCCAGACGATACAATCCATTCAACAGGCGATCCAAGAGGCTGAAAATAATTCGGGGAAACGTGTAAATGAGGTTGTGGTAGGCATTGCTGGACAGCATATCAGAAGTTTGCAGCACAGTGATTATATCACCCGAACCAATTCTGATGAAGTAATCGACGATCTCGATGTAGATCGGCTTTGCAATCAGGTGTATAAATTGGTCATGCTCCCTGGAGAAGAGATTATACACGTGTTGCCCCAGGAGTTTAAATTGGATGGACAGTCGGAGATCAAAGAACCTGTAGGAATGTATGGAGGAAGGCTCGAAGCTAATTTTCACGTAGTAGTAGGGCAGGTTTCTTCTATTCGCAATATAGGTCGTTGTGTAAAGAGTTCCGGATTAGAATTGTCGGGAATAACACTAGAGCCGTTGGCTTCGGCCAATGCCGTGCTAAGTCAGGAAGAGAAAGAAGCTGGAGTAGCTTTGATCGACATAGGAGGTGGAACTACAGATCTGGCTATTTTTAAAGATGGTATTATCCGTCACACCGCTGTAATTCCCTTTGGAGGCAATGTGATTACCGACGATATCAAGGAAGGCTGTTCTATCATAGAAAAACAGGCAGAACTGCTCAAGATCAAATTTGGTTCGGCCTGGCCAGGGGAGAACAAAGACAACGAGATTGTATCCATTCCCGGGCTAAGAGGTAGAGAGCCCAAGGAGATAACCTTGAAAAATCTATCTAAGATTATCCATGCTAGAGCTGTAGAGATCATAGAACAGGTGTATATGGAAATCAAGAATTACGGACATGAGGAACAAAAGAAGAAACTCATAGGCGGAATTGTCTTGACAGGGGGGGGTAGCCAGTTAAAGCACCTGAAACAACTGGTGGAATACATCACCGGAATGGATACGAGAATAGGCTATCCCAACGAGCATTTGGCAGGCGATTCTGATCCGGAAGTGGCTAGTCCCGTTTATGCTACGGCAGTGGGATTGGTAATGAATGCTCTCGACAGACAGAGCAGATCTGTCGCAGAAGAACAAGTCACCGAAAAAAGTAGTCAAACCAAGGAATCACCGAATAACCCAACCGATGAACCCAAAACAGCATCAGATTCAACAGGGACTGGAAGACGCAAGTCTTTCCTCGAAAAATGGTCTGATAGAGTAAAAGAATTTTTAGACAATGCTGAATGATAGTATTGACTGAAGAAAAGTAGTAAAACCTGTAAACAAATATTATGAGTAGCAACACAGATTTTGGAAACATCTCGTTTGATATGCCCAAAAACCAAAGCAATGTAATCAAGGTTATAGGCGTTGGCGGAGGAGGAAGCAATGCGATAAATCACATGTTTCAACTGGGGATTAAAGGAGTCGATTTTGTAGTGTGTAACACCGATTCGCAAGCCTTAGACAACAGTCCTGTACCCAATAAAATACAACTAGGAGTTTCTCTTACGGAAGGACTCGGTGCAGGAGCCAATCCGGAAGTAGGAGAAAAATCTGCTATAGAGAGTTTTGAAGAGATCAAGGGAATGCTCGACAGCAATACTAAGATGCTCTTTATTACCGCAGGTATGGGAGGCGGTACCGGTACAGGAGCTGCACCTATCATAGCTAAAATGGCAAAGGAAATGGACATCCTAACTGTAGGTATAGTAACTATTCCTTTCCAATTTGAAGGGAAAACGCGTAACGAACAAGCTCGAAGAGGAGTTGAAAATCTGAGAAGTCACGTTGATTCTCTAATTGTGATCAACAACAATAAACTTAGGGAAGTATACGGTAACCTAGGGTTTAAAGCTGGTTTTTCTAAAGCTGATGAGGTTTTGGCTACCGCTTCGAGAGGTATAGCTGAAGTTATTACTCATCACTATACCCAAAACATCGACTTAAGGGATGCTAAGACAGTATTGTCAAACAGCGGTACCGCTATTATGGGGTCGGCTTCAGCTTCAGGAGGAAGTCGTGCTCAGGATGCTATTGTCAAGGCACTCGACTCGCCCTTGCTCAACGATAACAAGATCACAGGAGCCAAGAACGTACTGCTACTTATCGTTTCTGGTGGAGAAGAGATCACTATCGACGAGATTGGGGAAATCAACGATCACATCCAAAATGAAGCTGGTCACGGAGCCAATATTATCATGGGAGTTGGGGAAGACGAATCGTTGGGTGATGCCATTTCGGTAACTATTATCGCTACAGGTTTTGATATAGAACAACAACACGAAATCGTCAATACAGAAGCCAAGAAAATTATACACACTCTAGAAGATGAACAAAGAGCGGTGCAGAATCTCACTCCAGATAAAACATCGATGACTATGAGTTTTCCCGACGCTTCCCATCAGGAACTACCGAGGAAAGAGCAAAAGGCTATAATACATACACTTACGGAAGACGATGATACAAACTTGATACCTACTTCCGATATCCTCAGAAATATGGATGTGGTGTATGACGAAGTTTATGCCAAGGAAGAGGATTTCGTTATTATAGATACTACAAAGCAAATCGAGAATTTGGAGGTTGAAACAGAAGAGGTGGATATCGATGCGAGAAAAGCACAACAACAAACCACTCTTTCCTTTGATATGCCGGTAAAAAAAAACTCAGTAGAGACTAATAAACCTACAGTTGATACGAAAGAGCAACCTGAAAGACCTGTGACTAAGGTTTTTGAACTCGATATAGATGAGGCCAAGGATTATGATGTAAGAGATCATGTAGAAGTAATACCTGTAACGGAAGTGTCGGAAGAGGGTGTACGTCGTTATAGTTTGGATGATTACATGGAAGTAGAGAACAGGCTTTCTAATGCTAGTGCTAAATCTACTCCAGCAGATGAAGTGACAGATCAGGAACTCGCTTTGGAAAAAAAGGTGATTAGCACTCCGGAAGAAGGTGTGGGTTCGGAGGAAGTAGATCCGTTTAATACATCGATAGAAGAGAGTTTGAAGTTGAGAGCTGAAGAGAGACGCAAAAAACTCAAGGAGTTCAACTACAGGTTTAACAACAGTATTTCTAAGATTGACGAGATAGAAAAACAACCTGCCTATAAAAGGCTTGGGGTAGATCTTAGTGAAAGATCGTCAGATGGTGGTGCATCGAGAATTTCAGTGGGAAATGACAGTAATGACGATGTACAGTTGCGAACAAATAATTCTTTCTTACACGATAATGTGGACTAAAAATAGTCGATAAGATTTCGGTGTCTTTCACCGGGTATAAGAAGCTTAATGATCAAACGCCATATCCTTCTGGATCGTGGCGTTTGATTATTTTAGAGGGTAAAAAAACTGTATTTTTACACAGCATATTATATTTCTTTCTTATATTCGCAAACCAGAATAAAACTGATACGATGAGTCTGCAAAGCAAGGTAATGGAAGCGATGAAAACGGCGATGAAGGCCAAAGATAGCATATCTTTGGAAGCGTTGAGAGCCATTAAATCGGCCTTGCTGCTCGCGCAGACCGAAAGTGGAGCGAAAGAACTTACTGAAGAAGATGAGTTGAAAATGTTACAGAAGTTGGTAAAACAGCGAAAAGACAGTGCAACCATCTACGAGGAGCAAGGAAGAGCTGACTTGGCAGAGCCTGAATTGGCTCAGGCGGCAGTTATAGAACAATTCCTTCCCGAACAACTCAGTGAAGAAGAAATCGCTAAGGTGATAGATGAGCTCATAGTCCAGACTGGTGCCGAGAGTATGAAAGATATGGGGAAAGTGATGGGAATGGCTACTAAAGCACTGGCCGGAAAAGCTGATGGCAAGATTATCTCTGCGCTTGTAAAGCAAAAGCTCGCTTGACGACAAACCCGCGAAGTCGGGTGTGGGCAGGGAATTTGTAGGTGATATTCTAGAATAAAAATAATTCTCATTTTTCGAGAATACGGCCCCGTGGCGCAACTGAATAGCGCATCAGATTTCGGCTCTGAGGGTTGCAGGTTTGAATCCTGCCGGGGTCACGAATAAATAGTGCAAACAAAAAAACGCCAAGTAACACTTGAGTGTTTTTTTGTTTGCACTATTTTCAAAGCGGAGCTTTGCAGGATGTGCGCAGCAAATCCTTTCGTGAATCTGGAATAGCCAAAATCAGATGTTTAGCCAAGTAACACTTGAGTGTTTTTTTGTTTGCACTATTTTCAAAGCGGAGCTTTGCAGGATGTGCGCAGCAAATCCTTTCGTGATCCTGTGTACGTGTCTTAATGTTACATTTACTGTTAAAAAGAATATCCCCACCCCAGCTAAGGAATTAGCAGTTTAGAAAATTCAAATTTTCACGACTTCTTACGCGAAAATAAGCGTAAAACCAAATAACCAAACAAAATAAAAATGGATATTACTACACTGAAATGAAGATAGTTAATAAGATAATATGTTTCATGTATATTTATTGTAAGGAATTGATCTCTCGTTAAGAGCCCAACAAGTAATACAACTCCCAAAAAAATAAAAATCAAATACTTTTTCATTATGCTTAGGTTCTAGTATAATAATAATCCAAAAAAAAGGCGTTAAATAAGGTAAATTCCCCACTTTTAATTTTATTAAAACTTACAGAAATATGGAAGGTAACGACCATTGTCTCTTTCTCTATAGAAGGGAAACAGTACAAAAACAGGTGATTAAAACCGGTAACTAGCTCCTATGTTGACAATGCCTTTATGCCCAAATCCCAACTCGACAAAACCTCCGAGCTGTCTTCCTATTCTCAGTCCTAGCGGATTTATTTGAAAAGCAAAAGAAAAGTCTGAGTCTTTTAGCATTTCTCCTTGAATGTCGTTTTTGGAAGACAGTACCATGACTCCTAAACTTGCAGTACCATAAAAATCGATCATAGAGCTTTTTGAATAGGAAAGTTCACCAGTAGGCATAATGACAAAGGCATTTATTTTTGAAGTATAGCTATCTCTGTCAGCTTCGTTACCTCTTTCCTGCATAGTGCGCTCTATATGCAAATAGCCCACATCGGCACCCACCCTGAGTTTGGGTGATAATTGACGAGTATATCGGATACCAAACATTCCTTGTTCTTTGCTGTCTACTTCCCTATAATCTTTACCGGCTAGGGTGTTGATAAGTAAATTATCCAAAGCATCTCCGAGAACAGCTCCCAATTTAATGGAAGAAGCATCGCTGTATACGATACGGATATCGTTTTTGGCTGTTTGCTGTGCTTGCATACTGAATGCGCCAAAAAAAAGTATAACGGTCGATACTACAAATGACTTTCTCATTTTTCAATCAAAATTTAATATATTGACCTGTCGAAGATAGGCGATTTCAGTGTATGAGACAAGGTGTAGTAAGTGATATTTGTCTATTTTAAAAGAATTGTCTGCTATAGATAAAACGAGTTTAATCATTAAAGAGTAGATTGTGAAATTTGGAAAAGTAGAACATCCTGAGTACGTAGATTTTTCTTTCCCCCAAGATCATCAGGATACTGCCGGGGTATTGGCATCGGATAGAGGAGAAGGAGACTTGGAAATTTATATAGGTTGTGCAAAGTGGAATAGACAGGATTTGAAAAATTTTTATCCAAGGGGAACAAAAGACGAATTGTCGTACTACGCTTCCCAATTTAACGCCATAGAACTAAATGCTAGCTTTTACAGAAATTTTCCTCCATCGCAATTTGTAGCATGGTATGATAAAGTGCCGAAAGATTTTCGTTTTTTTCCCAAGGTCAATCAGCGGATAAGCCATCTCAAGCGCCTTTTGGATTTTGAAGCTCCCTTAGAAGAATACCTGGAGGGAGTAGTACACCTCAAGGAAAAGTTGGGGACGGTGTTTTTGCAGATGCACAATAATTTTGCCCCCAAGAACTTCGATCGAGTTATTCCTTTTATAGAACAGTGGCCAGAAGAGATTCCTCTCGCTGTAGAGTTTCGTCATACCGACTGGTTTAACGATACTGCAGTTGCCGACGAGCTCTGCCATTTACTTCGGGAGAACAATGTGGCCAATATAATTGTCGACACTGCGGGTAGAAGAGATCTTATGCATATGCGACTCACCAATAACGAAGCTTTTGTGCGTTATGTCGGAGCCAACCATTCCAGTGATTACGACCGACTAAACGATTGGGTAGAACGCCTGACACAGTGGACGCAGATGGGTTTGAAGCGGATTCACTTTTTTGTACACCAAAACATCGAACAGGCTTCACCTCTGTTGTCTGCCTATCTTATAGAACAGCTTAACAGCCGTTTGCAAACGGCTATCAAAATACCTCAAACTCTAATAGATACACAGAAAAAACTGTTTTAGATCTGTTTTTTTTAAGCTTTGGAGTCCGTTTACAATTTGTATTCCGATTGATGGAATGTGATAAAAAAGTGATAAACTATTGCGAAGTATAAACAGGTATGTTAACTTTGTAAACAGATGAATTGTGATTTGCAGCTATGGGGAATATTACCGAAATAGTTGATTCCTTGGAAAATAAGATGAGTAAGCTACTTCATAAAATGGAAGTTTTAAAGCAGCAAAATCTCAAACTTGAAAAGGAATTGACACTTTCCCGAAAGACTTTGGAGGAAAAAGAAACCGTCATAATCGATTGGGAGGAAAAGTATAAAGCCCTTAAACTGGCAAACGCAATGTTGGGCAGTAGCGAAAGCAAAACAGAAACTAAGCTTAAGATAAATACTTTGATACGAGAGATAGACAGTTGTATTGCTCAACTCTCGGAATGAGGTGATCTGTGAGAAAATATGGAAGACAAGCTCAGGATAAAAATATCGATAGCCGATAGGGTATACCCGCTTACTATAGAGCCTTCTCAGGAAGAAGGGCTTAGAAAAGCGGCTAAAAATATCGAAGGGCTTGTAAAACAATTTGAACAGAATTACGCCGTGAGAGATAAACAAGATGTGTTGGCCATGTGCGCTTTGCAGTTCGCCTCTCAAGTGGAACAGAAAAGTATAGATAGAGAAAGAGGAAATGAAGAGGCTGTAAAACGCCTAGAAGCGCTTGGCGAATTGCTTGATTCACAACTTAGTTCATAAGATACACAGGTTCTTTAAATAGAAATAAGGTACTGCCTACATTGGTATTATAGTTTGATAAACTCAACACTATTCAAATTGAAAAGGGTGAGTTTCGGTTGTAAAAGCAAGCCGTTACCGGTTTTCTGGTAAGACGGATCCTTGATCAGCCGGTTAGCCCTAAACTTGTCTATAGGAGTTTATACATAACCCTTGCCGATGTAGGCTTTTTTATTAAAACGATAATACGATGGATATAATTATGATTGTTGCGGCGGGTGTAATAGGAGTGGTTCTAGGGATCGCTATTGCAAAGATTATGGAGAAGAAAAATGCTTCCAAAATCATTTCCGCTGCCAAAGGAGAGGCTGCCTCTATAGTAAAAGAGGCCAAAGCCGAAGGTGAAAGCATAAAGAAAGACAAGATATTCCAAGCTAAGGAAAAATTTCTGGAACTGAAAGCGGAACACGAGAAGGTTATTGTGGCAAAGGACAAGAAAATTGCTGAGATTGAAAAACGTACTCGAGATAAGGAAGCTCAGGTTTCTGGAGAACTTTCTAAAAACAAAAAGCTGAATGAAGAGCTAGAGGTGAAAGTAAAAGATTACGATTACAGACTCGAAATTCTGGACAAAAAACAAGCAGAGGTAGAAAAGTTGCACAAAAGTCAGGTGAAACAGTTGGAAATTATATCTGGTTTGCCTGCCGAAGAGGCCAAGAGCCAGTTGATGGAGTCGCTAAAAGCGGAAGCAAAATCTGATGCGATGAGCTATGTACAAAATACATTGGAAGAAGCAAAACTCACAGCGCAACAAGAAGCCAAAAAGGTAATCATAAACACCATTCAGCGAATTGGTACCGAAGAAGCCATAGAGAATTGTGTGTCTGTATTCAACTTGGAATCCGACGATGTAAAAGGACGTATCATAGGACGGGAAGGTCGAAATATCAGAGCACTGGAAGCTGCAACTGGAGTAGAGATTATTGTCGACGATACTCCCGAAGCTATTATACTATCTTGCTTTGATGCGGTGCGAAGAGAAATCGCCCGCCTGTCGTTACACAAGTTAGTAACCGATGGAAGGATACACCCGGCGCGTATTGAAGAGGTAGTACAAAAAACGACACGACAGATCGAAGAGGAGATCATAGAGGTTGGAAAAAGAACAGTAATCGACCTCGGAGTTCACGGACTTCACCCTGAACTGATTAAGATGGTGGGACGTATGAAATATCGTTCTTCATATGGGCAGAACCTATTGCAACACTCAAGAGAGGTGGCCAAGCTGTGTGGCGTGATGGCTGCAGAGTTAGGACTCAATCCGAAACTTGCGAAAAGAGCTGGATTACTACACGATATTGGAAAAGTGCCAGAAGCCGAAACAGAGATGCCACACGCCATCCTCGGTATGGAATGGGCTGAGAAATACGGCGAAAAACCAGATGTGTGCAACGCTATTGGAGCTCACCACGACGAGGTGGAGATGAAATCTCTAATAGCTCCTATAGTGCAGGTGTGCGACGCTATAAGTGGTGCTCGACCAGGAGCCAGAAGGCAGGTGTTGGATTCATACATACAGCGTCTTAAAGACCTTGAAGATATTGCTTTCGGATTTAACGGTGTTAAAAAAGCTTATGCCATTCAAGCCGGTAGAGAGCTCAGAGTGATTGTAGAAAGCGAAAAGGTAAGCGATGACAAGGCAGCCGAACTCTCTTTTGAAATATCTCAAAAGATACAGACCGATATGACCTATCCGGGACAGGTGAAAATCACCGTAATCCGTGAGACCAGGTCGGTGAACGTGGCCAAATAAAAACTTTCGGGTATTGATACCCGCAGATAGATAGCATAAAAAAACGGTACAAACAAACATATTTTGTACCGTTTTTGCTTTTAGATATCCGGCGGAGCCTCTACTATTCAGCTCAGTCTATTTTCCGGAGCTGTTGCAATTTAGCTTTCCAGAGCTCGAGGGATTCCCTGTGTTTGTCGATATTCTTGTTTACCTCCCTAACTATAGGGTTGTCGTCGTCGGCGTTGATAAACTGCAGGTTGTTTTCCAACTGTCTGATCTCGTTTTTGACCTCGTCTATCTTGCGTCGAATAAATATTTTTTCATTGTCGATGAGCCCTTCTTTGTCAGAATTGGCGAGTTCTTCTAGCCTATTGCCGTATTTTATAAGCTCTATATCTTGTTGGTTTACCTCTAGTTTTTTTAGAAGGGCATCTATTATTTTATTGAATTTACCTTCTATATTGCGCTTAAAATGGGGCACTTTTCCATATGATCTCCATTTCGATACAATGCTACTCAGCGTTTCGAGATCTTGCTCTCGAGAATCTCCAATTCGGAAATCTTTGAGACTTTCTAAGAGCATTTCCTTATTTTGTAAAGCTTCTGCCTCTTCTTTACTTCCTCGATTTTTGCTTTCGTGAAGTCGGTCAAAATAATGATTACACACCGATTTGAACTCTTCCCACATTTTGTCCGACAATTTTCTCGGTACATGACCTACCTTTTTCCAATCGCTTTGTACTTTTTTCATCAGGGGAGTGGTAACCGCCCAATCTTCGCTGTTCATGTGTTCTTTGGCGATTTCGAGAAGTTCTTTTTTTCGAGCCAGGTTTTCTTGTTGCTCTTTTTTTAGGTTTTTGTAAAATTCATTTTTCTGTTTGTTGAACTTCCGAGTTGCCTTTTTAAAGGTAGTCCAGATTTCGTCGCTAACATTTCGGGGAACGCGACCGGCGTTGAAAAATGCCTCTCTCAGAGCCTTGATTTCCTTAATCTGTTTTTGCCACTGTCCGTGAGACTTAGCCTTATTACTGGCTATTGCCTCGATTTTACCTATGATTTTGCGCTTGCGTTCCAGGTTTTGCTCATGAATTTTATCCATGTCCTTGAAGTACAGCTGTCTTCTTTTGTGAATTACTTTGGTAGCTGCGCTAAATCGGTTCCATATATCTTCTCGATGTTCTCTATCTACCGGACCGAGGTCTTCTTTCCAGATCTTGTGCAACGATTGCAACTCGCGAAAGGCAATATTGATATCGGGAATATCGGCCAGTGCTTCGGCTCGGGTAATAATCTTCTCTTTTTCTTCCAGGTTGTGTTTGAAATCGAGATCTCTGAGGTCGCGATTCAGATCTAAGAAATCGTAAAATCGCTCTACGTGATGATGGTAGGTGCGCCATACATCGTTGTAATTTACCCTGGGTACAGGTCCGGCCACCCTCCATCTATCCTGGAGTTCCTTGAAGTGTTTGTAAGTGGTGTTGATGTCTTCTTCAACACTTATAAGACCTTTTAACGACTCTATAATCTCCAGACGCTTGGCGAGATTATTCTTGAGATTCTGCTCTAGATTTTTATAATACAGGTTTCTTTTTTCCCGATATTCGCTATAGGCTTCGTTGAACTCTTGTTTTACGGAAGGATAGTAACGAAAATCTATTTCATTGCCACCGTCCTGTAGAAACTCTTCTTTCTTTTCGTCGTGGAGTTCCTGGAATTTCTGATCAAATTCGTACTTGATCTGGTCTACGTGATCTTTGATGGCCTGAACCTTCTCACTGCGCATTAGTCTTTTTAGCTCAGTTACCAGTTTTTCCATATCCATGGCGTGGTAGTCCAGTAAAGGTATGGAGTGCCGTTTGGCATTGTCTTCGTCCTCGGCATCTTCGGCATTTGATTCCTCTATCTCATCTATAGCTTTGTTGTCATCTTCATCTGTGGTAGGCGTATTGATTTCTTCAGACTGGCTTGTGTTGTCTGATATCTCTTTTGAAGATGACTCTGGAGAAGTACTATCAGTGTGGTCGATATTTCCGGCTTCTTCCCCTGTGTTTTCTATCTCTTTTCGTTCGTCGGGCCGGTGCAGATCGTTCTCATTTTGGTCTAACATCTTGAAATGTTTAAGGTTCATCATTGCTTTAGGATGTGAAAGATACTAACAACTGAGAAAATGGCAAAACTTTTGCCGCTTTTACAAGGGTGTAAAACGACAGATATCCAATGGGATATAAGCAGCTTTTATTTAGAGGAAAAAGCTGTACACCTACCGAAGAAGTGGTCTAATGTTTTTGAGTACTGCTCTTGTTTGGGAGATTTATATAGAAGTTGTTATCGTGAGCTACTCCTGGCTATTCCATATTTCCCAGGCTTTTTCGGCCTGTAGCTCTAACATTTTTAAGCCGTTGCGTGTAATGGCTCCTCTACTTCTTCCTTCTCTTAGAAATGCTGTTTCTGAAGGATTGTAAATCAGGTCGTACAGCAAGTGGTTAGCACCTATGTGCTGGTAGGGGATATCGGGTTTTTGATCTGTGTTGGGGAAGGTGCCAATCGGACTACAATTTATAATAATATTGTGATTTTCAACAACTTCTTTGTTTAGATCCTGATAGGACAATTGCTTCGCAGCAGGGGTTCGAGATACGAAGGTATAGGCTATGCCCAGTTCGTCAAGACTGAATGCAATGGCTTTAGAAGCGCCTCCTGTGCCCAGTATTAGGGCATTGGTGTGACAGGGCTTGAGCAATGGTTGTAAAGAGGCGAGAAAGCCGTAATAATCGGTGTTGTAACCTGTGAGTCCTGACCGGCATATTTTAATGACATTTACAGCACCTATTCGCTTCGCCTTATCGCTGAGTTCAGACAAATACGGAATTACAGCTTCTTTGTAGGGGATGGTGACATTCATTCCGCCGAGATCAGGGTGTTTTTCTACAAGTGAGGGGAACTCCTTTATGTCTTGAATGTCAAAATTTGTATACGAGTGATCTTGTAGCCGTAGTTGCTGAAATTTTTTTTTGAAATATACCTGAGAAAAGGAGTATGAAATATTTTTTCCGACGAGTCCGAATAATGGCATGATGTAATAATGATATTTTGGGATTGTCCCTTGTGTTTATTAGTTATCTTATCCTTTGTGTGCGCCGGCCGTACCAGTCGAGCCCCAAAACGATAAGTACTCCAAATATAATAAAAGCAATGGCTATCCAAGTTTCCGAACCAGAAAAATCGGGGATATACCGTTGGTAATTCGCAACTATGGGTTGACCTGCACTGTCGACTAGCATATTGCCGGAGGCATCGCTGTGGAATACCGCACGTTTCCAAGGCCATACCACGCCTAGTGATCCTGAGATAAAGCCTATAATAATGGCTGTAGTGATATTGTGGAAGTGCTTGAGTACGTAGTTGAGCAGATGAGACAGTGTGACCAGTCCGGTAGCCGACCCCAGGGTAAATACGACGAGAATAATGAGCATATCGATACGGTTGGGGTCGTTTACAAAGGAAAAATCACCAGTAATGACCTCCGATACGGTAAAATACAGTGCGTTGACCGAATCTACCAGGAGCAAAACGTAATTGCCCAATAGCATAAGAATAAAAGATCCGGAAAGCCCGGGGAGAGTCATTCCGGAGACACTGATAATTCCGCAAAAAAATATGAATAACAAATCGGTGTTTTCTCGTGCGGGACTCAAAAAGCTTATAGATACACCCGATAAGAGTCCTACAACGGCCCATAACACCGTTTTTCGATTCCATCGAAAACCTTTAGAGATATAATAGATAGATCCAATAATCATCCCGAAAAAGGCAGCCCATACATACAATTCCTTCTTCTCCATAAAATAGTCCAGAATGCGAGATACACTAAAATAGCTGACGAGCATTCCGAGTATAAGTATGCCCAAAAACCTTCCGTTTACGTAATTGTAAAAAGATCTGAACCTTCCATTGACCAACAATTTGAAGGCCTTGAGGTTTATTTTTTGAAGGGAGTAGATAAATTCTTCATAGAATCCGGCTACAAAGGCCACAATACCTCCAGACACCCCAGGAACCTTATTGGCAGCCCCCATGGCGAGCCCTTTGATGAATAGGAAAATTTTGTCTTGTATCGTTCTAATACTATTCATTGCTCTTTTGCGCCCTTATTGCAATTCTCTCCAGTAAATATATGGTAAGAAATCCAAAAACAGCAGAAATGACAGCCGTAAATACTTGGGCATCGCCGTCGAAGTGAATGGGCAAGATACTTTTTTCCAACAGAGGTACCTGTTCGTTGTGCGAATTTGTACGCCAGGAGAGCACCTCTTTCCACGGCCATATTTTATTTAGCGATCCCACCATAAAACCGGTGAGTAGTGCGAGAGTGGTGTTTTTATGGTGTTTAAACATCCAGTTTAGAACCCCGGAAAAAGATTTAATTCCGATAATGGCTCCTATGGCAAATACCGCCAGTTTGCTAAAGGCTTGGCTTATTAATTGAAAGTCGAACTGAAATATGCCTTCGCGAAACTGGTTGACGGTACTCATTACTATGCCGTAAGATCCCATAAGAAGGAGGATAAAGGCTCCTGAAATACCCGGAAGAATCATGGCTATAATAGCGATAAATCCGGAGAAAAACAGATAAGCATAACTGTCTGGAGAGCTCACTGGGTGGGCAATGGTGATATAATAAGATACTGCAATACCTATCGCAATAGCTATGATGGCACGTATATTCCATTGTGAGACCTGTTTTCCCACAAAGTAAATACTCGCTATTACCAGTCCGAAAAAGAAAGACCAAACTACTATGGGATAGGTCTCGAGTAGATAGGTGATAAGTTTGGCCAACGACATTATACTTATAGCTATACCTGTGAGTAAAGCTAGAAGGAAATTGCCATTAAGACTATTCCACATCGCTTTAAAGCCCTCTTTTTTCCACACTTTGAGGGAAGATAGCTTAATGTTGTCTATAGTGCTGACCAGTTCTTCGTATATGCCTGATATAAAAGCTATGGTTCCTCCTGAAACTCCGGGTACTACATCGGCTGCTCCCATAGCCATTCCCTTAAGGGTTACAAATAGATACTCTAAAGGTTTTCTGCGCATTTTTTGTTCTTTAAAGAGCAAAAATAGAAATTTAAAGTCCGTTTAAGTTTTGTTTTTGGAGTTTTTTGTGAAGTATTCTACTTTGCTATCTGATAGGTTTTTATCAAATGTAGATGTTTTATGCCACCCAGGTATAGGTGACTGTTTTAGATTGAAGATTTTTTAAAGTCTGCTATAATATCCTTGACGATTTTGGACTGAAATACTCCTGGGAAAATATCCTTGATTTGCAGGTGTAGATCAAAGTCTTCTACAAGTGCTTTTTTTAGGTGTAATTGTCCTTTTTTACTATTTGATAGCATAAAATATAAAGCGGAGATACGGTATTCTAACAGCGCTTCACTCGGGTAGAATTCCAGTGCTTGAAGCAGGACGTGAACGGCATTTTCATATTCGCCAATTTCGACGAGTACATCACACCAAGAAATCCAAGTTTCGAGTTCGTAGTTTCCGAGCTCTACGGTTTTCTGATAAGCGATATCGGCCTCTTCGTAATAACGGAGTTCTCTGTTTATTTCTGCCAGTCGTTTCCAGTAGGTGATATTTTCGCTATCTATGTTAATCGCTTTGTGGATATAGTATTTTGCCTTGTGGAAATTGAGCTGTTTTAGATAAAAATCGGTAATAGCAATCCACCCCTTGTCCAGTAGAGGGTCTTCGTGTACAGTTTGGTAATAGTACTTTTTAGCCTCGTTGAAGCGGTTCAGTTTTTCATAACACTTACCTATCCTGAGATAGGCGAAAGAAGTGGGGTCGTCTAGGCTCAAGGTGAGCTCGTAATTTTCTATTGCCTCTTTGTATCGTCCCATTTTTTCGAGTACTTTCCCTCTTTCGAGATAGGCTCCCACAAAGGTGTCGTCGGAGATAATCGCAAAATCGAAAGCGGCAAGTGCCTCTTTGAGCATTTGTTTCTGGAAATACTGTTTTCCTACTTGATGCCATCCCACCTCGCTGTACGGATTGCGTTCCAGATAAGAGTTCAGATAACTTATTGCCCCGTCGTGGTCTTCCAGAAAATCGAAACAATAGATAAGGTTGTAAAGAGCCGAATAATCTTCCGGATCTTCGTCCAGACATTTTATAAAGAAATCTCTGGCTTCTGCATATTTGTCCATAAAGAGATACTCCATCCCTATGAGGGAGTAGATATCGGCATTGTCGCTGGTGTGAACAAGGGCTTCGCGTAGAAAACGGATAGCCATTTCGTGCTTGTCTTTTTTCGAATAGATATTGGCACGCTGAATATAGATCTCCTCGTTAGAAGATTCTACGGCTGCCAAATCGTCCAACATTTTTTCTGCGAGGTCAAACCTGTTTTCAAAGACAAGTACCTCTATCTGCAGCAATTTTAAATTGGTAGAAGAGGTGTGCTGTCCCAGACCTATTTGTATAGCTTTTTTGGCAAGAGCTACCTTTCCGGTATCGAGATAATGATGTATAATATCTTCAAAATCATCGGCATCGAAAAAATAGACGTCATTGGTCTTCAGCATGGATTCGAATTTCGAAATCGGGAAATTCCGGTTTTCGTTAGAACTAAATGGCATAGGCATGCTTGTTTAGAATTCCACTATAATAAATTTAAGGTTTGGCACTCAAAAATCGGGTCTCATCGGCTATTTGTTATCAACAAAGTAGTTAACATCAATCGTGCCATTCGTTGAGTATATCTATTATTACAGCACATCCTTGCCGTATTTCATCTTCTGAAATTGTGAGTGGAGGGGTGATTCTCACAGCTTTCCTCTCAAATAACAGTCCAAACAGTAGCAAAGCTCGCTTTAGGGATTCCTGTATAATGTGAGCGCTCAGTTTTTCAGATGCTGTCATTATGGCAAGCATAAGTCCTTTACCTCTTACCTCTGTGATTAGCGGATGTACAAGTAATGAGCGAAAGAGAGCTTCTTTTGCTTGTATATCGACCATAATGGAAGTTTCTGTCAATTCCTGCAGTGTTGCCAGGCAGGCCGAGGCTACTACGGGATTTCCTCCAAAAGTGGTGATATGTCCGAGAGCTGGTTTGTCCATCAGTTGTACCATGTGCTTTCTCGCCGCTGTAAAGGCCCCAACCGGCATTCCACCTCCCATACCTTTGCCCATCACGAGAATGTCTGGAACAATGTGGTAATGTTCAAAACCGAAGAGTTTTCCCGTTCTTCCGAAACCGGGTTGTATTTCGTCGAGTATGAGTAGTGCTCCGGTTTCGTCACAGCGTTTCCTCACTTTTTGCAAATAGTTGTCTTCCGGCACTATAAAACCGGCGCCACCTTGTATGGTTTCCAGAATTACAGCGGCAGTTTTGTCAGTAATTTTTTGTAGATCTTCCTCTTTGTTGAAGCTGATAAATTTATTTCCGGGAATAAGTGGGCGGAAAGCTTGTTTTCGCTCTTCATACCCCATAACACTCATAGAGCCCTGGGTGTTTCCGTGATATGCGCCATGTGCAGCTATGATTTCGCTTCTTCCCGTGACTCTTCTGGCCAATTTTAATGCGCCTTCAGTAGCTTCGGTGCCGGAGTTTACGAGATAGGTGCTATCTAGCGGATCGGGTAGGTTTTCGGCAAGTAGTTTGGCTAATTTTACCGCAGGGTGTTGTATAAATTCGCCGTATACCATAACGTGCATATAACTTTCGACTTGATCACTTACCGCCTTTACTATTCGCGGATGACTGTGTCCTAAGGTGTTTGCAGATACTCCTGCGATAAAATCGAGATATGCTCGGCCATCTGTATCGTAAATATAACTACCCTCAGCGCGGCTTACTTCCAGTGCCATAGGCCGGGGAGAGGTCTGTGCCTGATAACTTAAAAAATCCTTTTTCATCATATCCTTTGGCATTCATTATTGAGGTGTTTCTTCCGTTTCCGAGGTTTTTGAGCTTGGCGGTTTTTGAAGTAGGCTGTCTATCGCTGTAGTATCCGGCAAATGGAAATCGGTACTATCTATTACCGGGAGGCTTATCTTTGTAGTGTCTCTTATCTCAATCCTTGTGCTATCTATCGCCTCTCGTATTTTGAGTAGGCTGTCTGTAGCGGTGCTATCTGGCAAATGAAGGTCAGTACTGTCTTTTATAAGGCTGTTTGTTTTTGTCGTATCTATATCGACGGTGTTTGTACTGTCTGTAGGCTGATTAACTTTTGGAAGGGTATCGGTGGTTGTAGGAGGGATGCTATCCCTTTTTCCTGCCTCTGAAGTCGGTCTAGAATGTTGTCTGGGAGGTAGCTGCTGCGGAACGGAATCCATCATAGCCTTCCGGTATTCTTCTTCCTCTTCTTCGATATCGATAGGATTGTCTATTCCCCTGATCTTTACGAGTTCTATATTTCTGTCATCTTCGTCAAAAATGTCCTCTTTAGTACGTATCATCTCGTCTCCATGCCATACAAAGCCTCTTAATTTTCGCGCGTTTGGAGGGAGTTCTTCTTCGGGGTACAATACAGCATCGGGATTGATAAAATACGAGATGTCCTGCATTTCGTTGTTGGCAAGAGTAAACTGTATATTACCACTCACGTGTTTGTCGATACCTATCAATTCGTTTTTGTCGTTCCGGGTGTAGTATATCGATTCGGCGTTCTTGATGATATCGACTATTCGCAACTGGTTTTCTTCAAAGTACCCGAGTAATTCCTTGCCCTTGATCTGATTATAGCCATTTTCAGTAAGGGTGTCTTTTTGTACGACAAAGGCGTTGTCCCACACTCTTAGTGAATCCAGTTGTTCGGTTTCCGGATTGCTCAGCAGATTGATACTGTCTCCCGTCATCTGGGTTTCTCCAGACCACAGTATCGGACGTCTGATCAGTTGGGTGATGCCGGTTTTCTGATTAGAGTGTATAGAGTCGCATTTTCCACTCATGTCCGACTTGTAGAATTTCGCGTTGTAATAGGCGCGAATAATACGGTTTTCTGGTTTTCCAGTAACCATGAGAGTGTCTCCGTGAATATATATAGAGTCGTTTTCGACTTCGTTTATGGCTACAGCGCGCTTGGTGATAAACAGCGAGTCTTTTTCTTTGAAAACCTCGGCGTAATGTCCTTTTACAATCCCCTTATTAATGGTGTCGGTTATTTTAATATTGTTGGTAGCCGAAGCGAAATTATCCAGTTTGTTAAAATAGATGCTGTCTCCGTTTATAATGCGGTTGTTGTATTCTACCTGCGATCTCTTTACAAAATACCCCTCTTCACTTTGTGTTTTGTAAAACCCTCTTTCGCAGTATATGGTATAGTCTTTTCCAACAATGGTCGAAGGTCCGAACATATAGGCGTGTTTGGTGGTGGTGTAATAATCGAGCCGCAGTGAATGGAGTACGTAATCGGGATTGGTAACTGTGACATCTTTTACAAACTTAAACTTTTTCGGAGTCAGATAATACCTACCCTCTTCGCTGGTCAGTATATTGGTGCTGTCTTTTACGGTTCCTGAGGTATTGTAATAAGCTTCTTGTATGTTGCGGTCGAAGTAGAGTTTGTCTGTAGTAAGGGTCATATCGGGATTTTGTAGAACAACCTCTTTTTCGGCCATGGCCAGTTTGCTGTTACCGCTGTATTCCAAGTAACCACTGTTCATTTGCAAGGTGTCACCTTGTTGCAGATATACATTGCCAAAGGCCTTGAGCAGGTTGTCTGCCGGATATAAAACGGCGACATCACACCAGAGGTCTACTCCTTCGTGCTCAAATTGTACTTGTCTCTCTTTTTTGGTGAGTACGGTGGCCCCCGGATATTTTTGGTTGTCTTCGTTGTAGACTCCTCCGTATACGACCTTTATTTTTTCTTTCTTCTTCGCCTTCTCTTGAGCGAAGGAGGTGAGAGATGATAGCAAGACAAAAGCACAGATTATGTGTTTCAAAT
The DNA here is from genome assembly GCA_029266035.1 of Sinomicrobium sp. Taxonomy (GTDB): domain Bacteria; phylum Bacteroidota; class Bacteroidia; order Flavobacteriales; family Flavobacteriaceae; genus Sinomicrobium. Next base: position 126,098 of record JAJUFH010000001.1, on the reverse strand, counting down.
ATGTGGACACCTTGTAAAATTTACGTCAAAAATAATCTTTTTTGCAGAGGAGAACTTGCTTTTAAGAGGAATTTAAGGGAGGAAAGAGCTTGGATGCCTGAAGTTTTAAAGTGCAAATTGCCTTTTTAGTGTACCTCAAAATAAAATATTCACTAAAAAGGCAATTTGTAACTGTTGTTTAGCGGTATATAGTTTGTGTTCTGTCGGGACCTACAGATACTATTTTTACCGGAACTTCGAGTTGTTCTTCGAGGAAGCGAATATAATCTTGAAGTTCTGACGGCAGTTGATCGGCCGAGTCGAGCCCTGTGAGATCTTGATCCCATCCTTTGAGTTCGGTATACACGGGGGTTACATTTTCCTTTTCTATCGAAAATGGCAGATGATCTATTACTTCGCCTTTGTATTTGTATGCAGTACACACTTTGAGTGTGTCAAAATTGGAGAGCACATCGGCTTTCATCATCATGAGTTGTGTAACTCCGTTTACCTGTACAGCGTATTTGAGGGCTACGAGATCGAGCCATCCACAACGTCTGGGGCGTCCTGTTACTGCACCAAACTCATTGCCTACTTTTGCCATGCGTTCACCTACCTCGTCAAAGAGTTCGGTAGGGAAGGGGCCACTTCCTACTCGAGTAGTGTACGCCTTGAATATGCCGTATACTTCTCCTATGCGGTTGGGCGCTACACCGAGTCCGGTACAGGCTCCGGCGGCGGTAGTATTGGAAGAGGTGACATAGGGATAGGTGCCAAAATCAATATCCAAAAGCGATCCCTGTGCTCCTTCGGCAAGTATTTTCTTTTCTTGTTTCAGCGCGTTGTTCAGGTAAGCTTCACTATCTATAAAAGTCAGTTCTTTCAATTTGGCCACAGCACTAAAGAATTCTGCTTCCAATTCGGGGAGGTTGTATTCCATATCTACGTCGTAATGACGTATCATGTTTTCGTGTTTTTTGACCAAGGCGCGGTATTGCGATTCGAAGGTGTCGAGTTCCAAGTCACCTATTCGAAGCCCATTTCTACCCGTCTTGTCCATATAAGTAGGACCTATACCTTTTAGCGTAGATCCGATTTTGGCTTTTCCTTTCGACGCTTCAGAAGCGGCGTCGAGTAAGCGGTGTGTAGGTAAAATGAGGTGAGCTTTTCTGGAAAGTATCAATTTGCTCTTGTAGTCGATATCAAATTTTTCCAGTCCTTTCAATTCTTGTACTAGTACAACGGGGTCTATAACAACACCATTGCCGATAACGTTTACAGCACTGGGGTGAAATATACCAGATGGGATGGTGCGAAGAATGTGTTTTATACCGTCAAATTCAAGCGTGTGCCCGGCATTTGGTCCGCCCTGAAAACGGGCTATGATATCGTAGTTTTTGGTGAGTACATCGACAATTTTTCCTTTGCCTTCGTCTCCCCACTGAAGTCCGAGTAGTAAATCTACTGCCATGGTGTTATTTGTGTTTATACAGTCTTGATGTTAATACAAAATTTGGCTTCCATTCGGGAAATACTTGTGCGATAACGGATTTTTAATCCGTTGTTCCCTAAGGAGCCTCAGTGTGATTTTTCTATATTGAGTTATGATTTTTCTTCGTCCCTGGTAGCGTAAAAATACAGGGAGTGATTGTGTATTTTGATGTTGAATACTTCTTCTATGGTCTGCTTGATAGATTGAATACGCGGGTCGCAAAACTCCATAACATCGCCGGTGTCGGTGAGGATAACGTGGTCGTGTTGTCTGTCGAAATACGATTTCTCGTAATGCGCCTGATTTTGCCCAAACTGATGTTTTCTGGCCAGTCCGCACTCCAATAAAAGCTCTATGGTATTGTACAGTGTTGCTCGGCTCACCCTGTAGTTTTTGTTTTTCATTTTGATGTACAGCGATTCTATATCAAAATGATCTTCACTTTCGTATATCTCTTGTAAAATAGCGTAGCGTTCCGGAGTTTTTCGATGGCCGTTATCTTCCAGAAAACGGGTGAAGACATTTTTTACAATCTCCTGATTTTTCTTATTTGTGGTATCACTTGTCATAATTGGATATCAAAATATTAACATACAAACTTACGCATTTTTTTTTCGATCTTCTTCGGGTATACGCTTTCGCAAATACATAAAATCCTAAAAAGCAAAGGTACGGAAAGATTTTTGTTTGAACCAGAGTGAAATTTGAAGGATACAGGCTGATGATGTCTATGAGCTTACAATCGGGTCACCTTGTCTATTCCGTTCATTTTCTTTAGGTTGTCTATAAGTTTTTTCAGGATAGTGTTGTTTTTGACAACTACGGTGATTTTTCCCGAAAAAATCCCGTCGTCAGAATCGAATTGTATACTCTTCATATTGACATGCATATTGTTTGAGATAATCCGAGTTACATTACTCACTAACCCCATATTATCTATTCCCGACAACCCGATCATCACCACAAATTCCTGTTGGCTGGAGTCTATCCATTTTGCCGGAATAATGCGATAGGCGTAATTTGATTGCAGGGCTATGGAATTAGGACAATCCTTTTTGTGAACTTTGATTCCTTCGTTGACCGTAATAAATCCAAAAACGTCGTCACCAGGTATGGGATTACAGCAATTGGCCAACTTGTAATTGAGCTTTTCCTCTTCCTTGCCAAACACTAATAGGTCGTAGGTAGAGGTAACTTCGTCTTTTTCTACTTCTTCCTGTGGTGCGGAAGGCGTTTTCCGGATGCGGTTCTTGAAAAAATTTATAAAGGTATTGGTTCTATTCGACGCAAAATTTTTGAGCATCTGATTGTCTATGGTTCCGATGCCTACTCGAAAGAACAGATCCAGGCTGGTTTTGAGTTTAAAATAAACCACCAGCTCGTTTACCACTTTTTCGTTTAGGGTGATTTTGAGGTGTTTTAACTTCCGTCTCAGCAATTCTTTACCTTCTTCGCCTATGAGTTTTTTGTCTTCTTTTAGCGAGGTTTTAATCTTGGCTCTTGCCCGTGCTGTGGTGGCATAATCCAACCAGTTAGCATTGGGTTTGGAGTGTTCTGAAGTGATGATTTCCACCTGGTCTCCACTTTTTAGAGTATGACTCAGTGGGACGAGTTTGCTGTTTACCCGGGCTCCTCTGGTGTGCATCCCGATTTCGGTGTGGATGTTAAAGGCAAAGTCGAGTGCAGTGGCTCCTTTGGGCAGTGACTTTAACTCTCCCTTGGGGGTAAAGACAAAAATTTCTTTGGAATAGAGGTTGAGTTTAAATTCTTCTACAAAATCTACTGCATTGGCATTGGGGTTTTCCAGCGCTTCCTGAAGACGATTTAACCATATTTCTATTCCTTGTTCTTTCTGATCGCCGTGTTTGTACTTAAAATGAGCAGCATATCCTTTTTCGGCTATTTCGTGCATGCGTTCACTGCGTATTTGTACTTCTACCCAGCGTCCTTTAGGTCCCATTACGGTGATGTGAAGCGCTTCGTATCCGGTGGATTTAGGAGATGAAATCCAGTCGCGAAGACGCACCGGATTTGGGCGGAAATGATCGGTGACTACGGAGTATATTTTCCAAGCGAGAAACTTTTCATTGGCGGCATCCGATTTGTAGATAATCCTAAGCGCAAATTTGTCGTAAACCTCCTCGTAAGTAACCCGCTGTGCCTGCATTTTTCGCCTGATAGAAAAGATGGATTTCGGCCGTCCTTTAATCTGATAATTCAAACCCTCTTTGTCCAAACTTTCCCGTATGATATTTGAAAAAGCATCGATATAAGCTTTTTGGTCTTCTTTGCTCTCTTCTACCTTGTCCAATATGTCGTTGTACACCTGTGGCTCGGTGTATTTGAGTCCGAGGTCTTCCAGTTCGGTCTTTATGTTGTACAGTCCTATACGATGAGCCAGCGGAGCATAGATGTACAGGGTTTCAGAAGCGATTTTCACCTGTTTGTGCTCCGGCATGGATTCCATGGTTTGCATATTGTGTAATCGATCTGCAATCTTGATGATGATAACCCTGACATCGTCGTTGAGGGTGAGCAGCATTTTTCGGAAATTCTCCGCCTGAAGCGAAATATTCTTTTCTTTGCTCAGGTTCGATATTTTTGTAAGACCGTCTACGATGACCGCTACGGTTTTTCCGAACATCTCTTCGATGTCTTCAAGGCTGTAATCGGTATCTTCCACCACATCGTGTAGTAAGGCCGCAGCGATAGAGGTAGCGTCCAGCCCAATTTCGGAAGCCACAATCTTGGCTACGGCAATAGGGTGGAATATATAGGCTTCCCCGCTTTTTCTCCGCTGGTCTTTATGAGCGTCTACAGCAGTGTCAAACGCCTTTCTGATGAGTTTTTTGTCTTCCTCACTCAGCGTTTGGTAACTGATGCGCAACAGTTCTTTGTACTGTTTGGCAATCTCCTTGTTTTCTCTTTCGGTATCGATTACTACTGTCATATATCCCTGTTCTTCTGTGATCGTTGCAAAAATCGACTATTTGTCGGTCAAATTCTTCTTTTAAAATGCTCTTATATAAAGTTAATAAAATTCTTTTGTATATTCATCACAAATTTTATGCCCCACTTATCTTTTGTTGTACAACAGACAGATTTTCCGGTTTTCCGGACTCGATCGGCCTACTCGTTATTATTAGCATATTGTCATAAAAATACCCTGAAGAGGGTATGTTTTTTAAACATTCCTTGAGTAAGTTTGTCAAAAGGGAAATATCAGCTTGTTGCCAATGAATAAAAAGCTACGCTCTTTTTTGTTGATATACTTTGTAGTTACTGGGATATGTATGGCACAAATTATCCCGGCAGATACACTTACTGTTAAAAATATTGCCCAAGAACAGGGACTTTCTCAACTGGGAGCAGCAGCTTTGGCTATGGACGACAACGGTTATGTCTGGATTGCTACGGAGAACGGACTGAACCGGTTTAACGGCTATGAAATGAAGGTGTTTCGCGCCGGAGATAAGCCCGGTGAGCTTCCCGATGACGATGTGACTGATTTGTTTTACAAAAGCGATACACTGTGGATTGCTACCACCACGCATTCGCTGGTAGCCTACATTCTTTCCGAAGATCGTTTTTTGAGTTTTGAGGATCAAATAGATTTTGAAGCCTACCCTTTGGTGAGATACAGCAGCGTGTTGTATGCCGTCGACGAGCGATACCTTTTGGTTGGTGCAATTGGAAATTGTTTGCTGGTCGATAGAAAAACACTGGAGTTTACGGTTATCCCTATCCCTAAATCCAAAGAGAACGATTATGTTACTGCCATACAGGAGATAGGAGATGATACATTTCTCATCGGAACCAATTTTAGTGGGATTTACAAATTAGACCTTCGTCAGAAATCGGTGGGTATCGAAAAGGTTTTCAATCGCTTTAAGGAGAGTAAGATCAATTGTTTTTACCCTTTTTCAGATACAGAAACGCTTATAGGAACAGACGGAGGCTTATTTGTGTATTACTGCGAGCAAAACACTGTAGAGCGTATAGGTCACCCTCCCGATTTTGATACTGCGGTGAGAAGTATTGTCAAATGGGATGACAATACCTTGTTGGTAGGAGGTTTTCTGAATACCTATCTTTTGGACCATCGATTGCAGTGGAGGAAGATGATTTTTGTGGAGGACGATGGAAAACAGTTGCAATCGGGGGTTTTGTGTGTTGCAAAAGACAACCAAGACGGACTGTGGATTGGCACTCAGGAGCGCGGGATTCTTTACTACCATCCCAAAAGGGAAAAGTTTATTCCCTATCGCATTAAGGCTCCTGGTTCACCTAAGAAAGATTTTATCAGTATTTTTAGTTTTCTCAGAGACGGCAATACTATCTGGATGGCTACAGAGTTGGGATGGGTGCGTTACAGGCCTAAAAAGGATGATTACAAACTCTATATGACCAACTGTTTCCTAGAATATGTGATACAAAAGGATTTTAAGGGAGATATATGGGGTGGCGGATTTGAAAGTGGCCTGGTAAGGTACAATCGTAAAGAAGACGCCTTTGAGCCCGTGCCTTTACCGTTTCAGGATTCAGATATTATTCACATTACTCCCGTGCATAGAGACACTATATTGGTACACACTTGGTCGAGTGGTATTTACGCTCTTAATACTGTCGATTACGGGGTGAGTCTTCGTCCTATTGGCGGTAAGGCATTGGTGCGATCGCGAAATAGTTATACCGATACTTCCGGAACCTTGTGGATAGCCAGTGACGAAGGCTTGTACCGCATCAGAGACGGCAAAACCACCTACTACAACGAACAGTTGTCTAATGCAAGAGTGTTTAGCATAGCCGAGGATCCGTTTAAAAATATATGGGTAGGAACGGCAAAGGGATTAAATAAAATAGATGCCAAAAGCGGTACCGTCAGTCATTTTATGGCTCAGAGCGGTTTGCCTAATGATTTTATTTACGGAGTGGCATCCGACGATAAAGGGAATATATGGGTATCTACTAATTTCGGGCTTTCAGAATTTGACAGAGAGCGCAACACCTTTAGAAATTACACGGAGGAAGACGGTCTGCAGAATAATGAATTCAACGGTAGATCGGCCTATAAAGATAGTCTCGGTCTTATGTATTTTGGTGGGATGAACGGATTTAATATGTTTCATCCCGACAGTGTAAAAGTCAATAGAAAAATAGGTAAAACCCTGATTGAACAAGTGAGGTTGTTTGGTAAGTCGGTGGTGTGGAATGCCATGTATTCCGATACTCTTGTGTTTTCTCACGACCAAAATGTGATTACCTTCGATTATTCCAGCCTTAATTATTTGTGGCCCGAAAGAAATCAATACCGTTTTTATCTGGAGGGTTTCGACAAGGAATGGCGTCCGGTAACACGCGAACGCAGTACTACCTACACCAACCTAGATCCCGGAACCTATGTGTTCAAGGTGAAAGGGAGCAATAACGAGTTGTTTTGGGGCGAGCCCGACAGTTTAACCGTAGTAATCGAATCGCCCTGGTTTGAGACCCTTTGGTTTAAGGTGATTGCCATTTCTTTTTTGTCACTGTGTATTGTCCTCTTTTTCCTCTACAAGAATCAGCAACAGAAAAGGTTGAATGCGAGATTGTCTAGAATGGTAGACGAGAGAACAGCAGAACTCACCGAAGCCAATGAGGCCCTGAATCGCTCACTTTCGGTAAGCCAACAGCAAAAGGAGAATATTACCTTTCTCATGCGGGAGCTCAACCACAGAGTGAAAAATAATCTACAGCTCATCACTAGTCTTATCGATATTCAGAACACTAGTATACCCGAAATATCACTTCAGGAAAAATTCAAATTGCTGCAGTCGCGTATCTATACGGTATCTAAGGTACACGATATACTGAATGCTAATAGCGATAACAAATACCTCCAAATAGATCGCTTCCTTACATCTATAGCCCAAGACCTGATTAGTTTTTCGGGAGAGAAAATAAGTTTAAAACTCGATTTGGCAGCGGTAATATATCCGGTGGAAAAAATCACCTATGTGGGACTTATTCTCAACGAGCTAATCACCAATACCGTAAAACACGCATTTGATAAAGGACAATTAGATCGAAAGATTCGCATAAGTTTTGAGGATGTAGGCGAACGGTTTAGATTGGTATACAGTGACAACGGCAAAGGTTTTGACCCCGGAAGAGCCGATGAAACCAAGAAAATGGGACTTAGCCTGATCTATACCCTTGCCCGTGAACTCAAAGGCGAAGTGACTATTGTAAACAAAAAAGGATCAACCCTTATATTAACCATTGCCAAAAACCCCGATAAAAATGTCAAAGCAGATATTGATTGTTGAAGATGAAGTTATTATAGCCAACAGTATAAAAATATATCTCGACAGCAATGGCTATGAAAGTCAAGTGGTCACCAACCCGATTGAGGCGGGAGAAGCTATTGCGACAAACAAATACGACGCCATTATCAGCGATATCAATCTCAACAGTGAGGTGTCGGGACTCGAACTGATTGAAAACAATGTAGGCGAGGAGGTCCCGGTAATATTTCTCACCGCTTATTCCGATATAGACACCATGAAAAGTGCCGAGCGACTTATGCCGTATGCTTATATCACCAAACCTTTTAACAAGGATCACCTACTCCTGACCCTTAATCTCGCCATAGCCAATCACAAAAAGAGGTTTATCCATCAAATTACCGATGCCAATAGTGCTTTGGATATCAGGTTGAGCAAAAGAGAGCTTGAGATACTGAGATTGATGACCCAAAGTATGACTACGGAAGAAATAGCAGATCAGCTGTGTATCAGTCCGCTTACGGTAGCTACTCATCGCAAAAACATCTTTAGAAAAACAGGTGCCAAAAGCCTTCTTGAGCTAGTGTCTCTTTCGGTGGCTCACGGCTGGGTATGACGTTTTAGCGATGCAGGTTTTTTATCCGTTGTAACAGGGTGGGATGCGAATAGTGTACTTTTACATAAGCCGGATGTGGAGTCAGGTTGCTCAGATTGTTTCTCGACAGTTTTTTCAGTGCCGATATCAGGGGATCGGCAGAATAGGTGTCGCCGGCATAGTTGTCGGCCTGATACTCAAATTTTCTCGAGACATAGTTCATTATTATTCCCGTAATCTCCGAAATCGGACTGTACAATATGCCGAAGGTGATAAGACCGGTGTGAAAACTGTGTTGCGATACGCCTAAGGCATGCGACAACTCGGGAAAATTGACACATAGAGACAGCAGGTAGAGGGTGAGCCCTGTAAGTATTGTAGAAAGGAAGAGGTTAAACAGTATGTGTTTTCTCTTGTAGTGACCTACTTCATGAGCGAGTACAGCCACTATCTCCTCAGTGTCCAGGTCTTTTATCAGAGTGTCGTAGAGCGTAATTCTCTTTTCCCTGCCAAAGCCAGAAAAATAGGCGTTTGCTCGGCTCGATCTTTTAGAACCGTCTATGACAAAGATGTTGTTGAGTGTAAAACCGACTCGAGAAGCATAGCGCTCTATTGCGGTTTTCAATTCCCCTTCTTCTAAAGGAGTCTGTTTGTTAAACAGCGGAACGATTAGTCGGCTGTAAAACATATTCATCAGTACAGAAAAAAAGGCGACAGCCCCCCAGGCGTAGAGCCAGAATTGTCTTCCGGTAAGTTGGTAAAACCAGATAATCAGAGCTGTAATGCTCCCTCCGAGTACAGCACCCATAAGCCATCCCTTGAGTTTGTCGGTGAGGAAGAGCATAGGGGTGCTCTTGTTGAAGCCGTATTTTTCCTCGATTACAAAGGTGTGGTACCAGCTAAAAGGAGTGCTGATCAAATCGCTGGCGAGAACAATCATTCCGAAAAACAACAGGGCGACTACGATCTCGTTGTCCGAAATGCTCCTCGCGAGTTGATCGGTAAATTCAAAACCGCCGGCGAAGAGAAATCCGAGAGTGAGCAAGAGGGAAAAGCTCGAAGACCAGATAGAGAAGCGGTAGTTTTCCTTTTTGTATTGCTGAGAGCGATGGTATTTGTCTGCGTCGTATACGTCGTTGAGCAGTTGGGGAGTAGCATCGTCAAAATGTCGGGCGTTGAGATAATCCAAAATCTGGTCGATAGCGAAGTCTAATACGAGTATAGCAATAATAATATAACTCAGTGCAGTCAGTTCCATACATTGTTGTTAGCGTAAGGACAAACTTCGTGAAAGCAATCGTAATAATCAAGAGACAGGTTTCTTATATTTGCCAAGGAGAGTCATACATTTGAAAAGAACAACAGCAAGGTGGAAAATTACTTAGCAGAACTGAACGAGGCACAGAGAGCTCCTGTGTTGCATATGGAAGGTCCCTTGATGGTCATAGCCGGAGCCGGATCGGGAAAGACCCGAGTACTTACCTATCGCATCGCTTACCTTATGCACAAGGGAGTAGATGCTTTTAATATCCTGGCTCTGACCTTTACCAATAAGGCCGCTCGAGAAATGAAAGCGCGTATTGCCAGCATAGTAGGAAACAGCGAAGCAAAGAACCTGTGGATGGGTACTTTTCACTCTGTTTTTGCCAGAATACTGCGTTTTGAAGCCGACAAGCTGGGGTATCCTAGCAATTTCTCTATTTACGACACTCAAGATTCCCAAAGGCTTATCAGTGCCATCATCAAGGAAATTGGGCTGGACAAGGATGTGTACAAATACAAGCAGATACAGAACAGAATATCTTCGTATAAAAACAGTCTGATTACAGTCAAGGCCTATTTCAATAATCCGGATTTGGTAGAGGCCGACGCCATGGCCAAAAGGCCGCGGATGGGCGAAATCTATGCAGCTTATGTAGACCGTTGTTTTAAGGCAGGGGCTATGGATTTTGACGATCTGTTGTTGAGAACTAATGAGTTGCTCACTCGTTTCCCCGAAGTGCTGGCCAAGTACCAGGAGCGCTTTCGGTATATTTTGGTCGACGAGTATCAGGATACCAATCATTCGCAATACCTGATTGTAAAGGCACTGAGCGATAAGTTCCAGAATATTTGTGTGGTGGGCGACGACGCCCAGAGTATCTATGCGTTCCGCGGGGCAAATATCAATAATATCATGAATTTCCAGCGTGATTACGACGGGGTGCAGGTATACCGATTGGAACAAAATTACCGCTCTACTAAAAACATAGTGGAAGCGGCAAACTCGGTGATTGAAAAAAACCAGACCAGACTGGAAAAAGTGGTGTGGACAGCCAATGAGAAGGGAGGAAAAATAAAGGTGCATCGCAGTATTACTGATGGAGAAGAGGGTAGATTTGTAGCCGGTTCTGTATTTGAGTTAAGGATGCAGGAGCAATTGCCCAACAGTCATTTTGCCGTATTGTACCGTACCAATTCGCAGTCGAGAGCCATAGAAGATGCCCTGCGAAAAAGGGATATTCCGTATCGTATTTACGGCGGACTATCATTTTACCAACGCAAGGAGATCAAAGATGTACTGGCTTATTTGAGGTTGATTCTCAATCCCAAAGATGAAGAAGCTCTGAATAGGGTCATCAACTATCCGGCTAGGGGCATAGGGCAGACTACCATGGAGCGACTCACTGTGGCAGCCAATCACTACAAACGCTCTATTTATGAGGTGATACAACAGCTCGATAAAATAGATCTCAAAATCAATGCAGGTACTCGTAGAAAGTTGGAAGATTTTGTCACCATGATACAGAGTTTTCAGGTAACAGCTCAGAGTGCAGATGCCTTTGTACTTGCAGAACACGTAGCCAAGAAGACAGGGCTGCTGCACGAATTCAAAAAAGACGGTACTCCGGAAGGGATAGCTCGTATGGAGAATGTAGAGGAATTGCTCAACGGTATTCGAGATTTTGTTGAAGGACAGCGGGAAATTGACGGTGCTACCGGTTCGCTAACCGAATTTCTCGAAGATGTGGCTCTGGCTACCGATTTAGACAAGGATACCGGAGATGACGACAGGGTGTCGTTGATGACTATTCACCTGGCCAAGGGACTGGAATTCCCTTATGTGTATATAGTGGGGATGGAAGAAGACCTCTTTCCCTCGGCCATGAGTATGAATACGAGAAGCGAACTGGAAGAAGAACGCCGCTTGTTTTATGTGGCTCTGACTAGGGCAGAGAAACAAGCTTTTCTCACCTATGCGCAAAGCCGTTACCGCTGGGGTAAACTCATCGATGCCGAACCCAGCAGGTTTATCGAAGAAATAGATGATAGATACCTGGAATACCTGACTCCTCCCGTGGATAACACGTACCGCTACAAACCCTTGATAGATGCCGATATTTTTGGAGATGTGGACAAGAGCAAGCTGAGGCAGAACAAACCGGTGAGCAGCACTCCACCCTCGCGATTGAAGCCCACAGAAAGTCAGTTGAGAAAACTGCGAAAGATAAAACCCGAATTGTCTACTCCCGTGGGGAACGGACAGGCGGCTTCGGCCGACCTCGAGGTGGGAACCAAGGTGTCACACACCCGTTTTGGTAGGGGTGTAGTTGTAAAAATGGAAGGTGCCGGGAACGACAAAAAAGCAGAGATAAAATTCGATAACGGACAGTTGAAAAAACTGTTGCTTCGATTTGCTCGACTGGAGATATTGGAGTAGTTACAGAAGGTTTAAAAAACGGCGGGAAAAGTTCCCGCCGCCAATATAATTGTAAGTTATATAATCCTTAGAACAGATAGCGTTCGGGTTCTCCGTTTTTGTTGAGGATTACAATAACATTCCTTTCATTGGGGTTCATTTCCGATACTATTTGTTCCGCATCTTCCCCGTTTCTGATTTTCTTACCATTGATCTCTACCAAGATTCTGCCTTCGAGATTGGCATTGTTGAGGTAGGGTGCTGTACGGGTAATTTTTACTCCGTAATCTATACGGTATTGTTTTTTGTCTTTTTCTGAAATATTTTTCACTTGTATACCCAATTCGTTCAATGTATACGAGTTGATTTTACTCAGGGTAACAGGTATAGTTTTGGTCTTTCCACCTCTTTCTATAGTTAGCTGAACCGTGTTTCCCGGGCGTTTAGAGTTCAGGTAACCCGTAAGATCGGCAAATTTGTTTATCTTGATATCGTCTACACTGACAATGATGTCTCCTTCGCTGATACCAGCTTTTTCTGCCCCTGAATCTTCCTCTACACCTCCTACGTACAAGCCTTCAATCTCGTTGATTCCGTTTTCGATGGCGTAGGGTGAATTTTTCTGAATGATAGATACTCCCAGCAATCCCTTCTGAACATTGCCGTATTCCAACAAGTCTTCTACCACTTTTTTGGCGATATTGCTGGGGACTGCAAAAGCATAGCCGATATAAGTCCCGGTACGTGAGGTGATAGCGGTGTTGATACCGATGAGGTCACCTCTGCTGTTTACTAGAGCCCCTCCACTGTTTCCGGGGTTTACTGCGGCGTCGGTCTGTATAAACGACTGATTGTTACTACCGCTCAAATCCCTCGATTTCGCACTGATGATTCCTGCGGTTACCGTAGAGGTCAGATTGAATGGATTTCCTACCGCCAGCACCCATTCGCCTACTTTGGCGTTGTTGGAGTCGCCAAAGGCCAGATAGGGGAGTTCGTCTTCGGTATCAACTTTTATCAGGGCAATATCGGTAGAAGGATCGGTGCCTATTAGCTCTGCACTATAGGTTTTGTTGTTGTTTAAAGTGACTGAGAGTTCGGTAGCCCCGTCTATTACGTGGTTGTTGGTCACTATATAGCCGTCGGGAGATATGATAACTCCTGATCCTGTTCCTACCTGGGTGCGTTCGCGCCCCCCTCCAAAAAAGAGATCCTGCAGACTGGTAGGAGCACTGCTGGTAATGCGATTGGTAACGTGAACCACAGCGTGTACTGTTTTTTCTGCCGCTTCGGTAAAATCGGTCGTCTCAGCTGCAGCTAGGGGAGAAGTATCGTAGCTGGCAGTGACAAAATTTGGAGTGGTTTGTTTTTCTACTACAACTTGTTCTTTTTCAAAAAAAGTCTTGTAAATTCCAAGGCTTATAAAACCGCCGAATATGGATACGAAGAGTAAACCTATAAACTTTTTCATCAGTTTAATATTTAAATTTTTAACCCGTTTTTTTAAGTATGTCCGTTTTGCGGCAAAAGCAGGAGAAATCCGGTATCGTTGTTTATCCAAAGACCGGATAAAAGTTTGATATCCACATTTGCCAAAGTTTATTGTTCTCGTTGTATAAACTCCGGTAAATAATCCGGTAGGGCAAGTTCCGGAGTTTTACAGTTCAAATTTAGGAGTTTATTATTTTAACATTTCGACTTTAACGACAGTTTAACAAGGGGGTGATAAACGAAAAGTGTGTAGCATTTTAAGAAAAAGCACTGCAATTGCCGGTAAATCGTATATTTGTCTTGTTTGAAAAAAATGAGTTTAGCGGCTGCTGTTTAAAAGAAAAACAATGGGGTTTACATTTTATAAATATCAGGGTACCGGAAACGATTTTGTCATGATAGACAATCGAGACGGAAAGTTCCCAAAAGAAGACACCGATTTTGTCGGTAAACTGTGTGATAGGAGATTTGGAATCGGTGCAGACGGACTTATTCTACTGGAAGAAGAACGCGGATATGACTTTAGGATGGTGTATTACAATGCCGATGGCAATGAGAGTACTATGTGTGGTAACGGCGGACGTTGTATAGTGGCCTTTGCAGGGCTTCTCGGAATTGTAAAAGATCAGACTCGTTTTATAGCGGTAGATGGCGAACACAAAGCTAGCTTGGGCGACGAAAGGGTAAAGCTGCAGATGATAGATGTAGACAGTGTAAACGTATTTGACAATTATGTCTTTCTAAATACCGGCTCGCCACATCACGTGCAGGAAGTGGATGATATAGATCAATTTGATGTGAAATTGGAAGGAGCAAAACTGCGTTATGGCAAATACGGGGAAACGGGGAGTAATATTAACTTTGTGAGTAAGGTAGACGAAGATGTCTTTCAGGTGAGAACTTACGAAAGAGGGGTGGAAGACGAGACTTTTTCTTGTGGTACCGGAGTTACGGCGGTAGCAATTGCCATGCATCGCACCGGAAAGACAAAAGGGAATACAGTAAGCCTACACACCCCTGGTGGCGTACTCAAGGTTTCTTTTGAAGAAAAAGGCGGACATTATCGCAATGTGTTTCTCGAAGGTCCGGCCAAAAGAGTGTTTTCGGGTGATGTAGATCGTGAATAGCACAGTTTTTGAGGGGTATTGATGGTATATTTCTGGCTTGCTATTTCGCGTATTATCTGACTATAGCGACAGTTAAAAAATAATCTTATGGTAACACTTTCAGGAGAAAAGATTTTTTTAAGAGCCTTGGAACCGGAGGATTTAGATTTTCTTTACCGACTCGAAAACGACGAAGCGATATGGGAAGTGAGTGAAACCCAAACCCCGTACTCGCGCTATTTGCTCAAACAATATCTCGAAAACAGTCACAAGGATATTCACGAGATAAAGCAGTTGCGACTGGCAATATCAGATTATAGTTTGCACCTCCTCGGCTTTATCGATCTGTTCGATTTTAGTCCGAAAAACAGAAGAGCGGGAGTGGGGATAGTGGTGTTGGAAAAAGAGCGTAGAAACAAAGGGATAGGGGCGGAAGCTCTGCGATTACTCAGCGAATACGCCTTTACGCATCTCGGAGTACATCAGCTTTACGCTAATATTACAGCAGATAACACGGCGAGTATCAAGCTGTTTTCAAGACAAGGATTTGAAAGAGTAGGTGTAAAAAAAGACTGGATTTTTTCGGAGGGAAAGTTCAAAGATGAGATCCTCTATCAGAAGGTTGGGGGTTTGTAGTTTATGGTTTTGGGGTTTATGGTTAACTACGACTAAGAACTACAAACTACGAACTAAAAAACTAATATTTATGTATATACGAAAGATTATTGTGGCTGTATTGCTTCTGGGTGTAATTGGAGGCTTGTTTTTTGTTTATCATGTCTATACGGCCATATTTTCGCCCAACACAGCATTCAACAATAAAGAAGCTTATGTGTACGTCCCTACGGGGGCTTCTTACGAACAGGTACGAGAGCAATTGGAACCCCTGCTTAAAAATATTAGCACCTTTGATGAGGTAGCTGATAAAAAGGGATATACCCAAGCTCCCAAGGCCGGGAGGTATGTGATTGATAAAGGCATGAGCAACAACGATATCGTCAATTCGCTGCGAAGTCGTAATACACCGGTTGACATATCTTTTAACAATCAGGAAACTCTCGCCAAGCTCGCCGGACGTATTTCAGGGCAGATTGAAGCCGACAGTGTATCGCTTTTGCAAGCTTTTAAAGACACTGTTTTTCTCGACAGTATTCAATTTACTGCCGATGAAGCATTAAATCTGTACATTCCCAACAGCTATGAATTTTTTTGGAATACTTCTGCTACCGATTTTAGAGGCAGAATGCTGAAAGAGTACAAAAGATTCTGGAATGAAGAGCGACTTGCCAAAGCACGGGCATTACACCTCAGCCCGCATCAGGTAATGGCCTTGGCTTCTATAGTGCAAAAAGAAACTGCTAAAACAGATGAGAGAGCACGTGTAGCCGGAGTCTATCTGAATCGCTTGGAGCGAAATATGCTCTTACAAGCCGATCCTACTGTGATATACGCGATAAAAAAACATTTGGGAAATTACGATACCATTATAAAAAGAGTACTGTACAAAGATTTAGAAATCGATTCTCCTTACAATACCTACAAATATGCAGGCTTACCTCCTGGACCTATTGCCATGCCCGATATCTCATCAATTGATGCTGTGCTCAACCCAGAAAAACACGATTATTACTATTTTGTGGCCGATGTGAAAAATCCCGGATATCACAAGTTTTCCAAAACCTTGATGCAGCACAATGCCAACAAGAGAGAGTATGTAAACTGGGTCAATAAACAAGGTATAAATCGATAGCTATACTGAGTTTTTGATGATTAAATAGCTGATTTTGTGTTTATTGATAAAAGTTGTACATTTGCATCCGCTAACTTTGAGTTGGAAGTGTAGAGGGAAATCGTCGTTTTTTTGACTGTTGATTCCTTTCCGTAAATCTCGAAGAAATGTAATTTGATGGTAAAAACCTTAACAAAATATCTTTCTTTAGTTGCTCTTTTGGCCTTTATCAGCTTAGGGTTATCTCCCGAAAAGCAGGTGGAGTTGAACGAAAGTATTCGGGTTACCGGGTCTCTGACTTATACAGTGGCTTCTCTAGGGGAGCAACTTCCCGAAATTAAACCTCCGTTTTTAGGGAAATCTTTTATAGGTTTTAAAGAGGCACTAGGCTTTAAAGAGTCTCGTGGAGATTATTTTGTAACCAATCATCTGGGGTATATGGGAAAGTATCAATTTGGCGCCTCTACCTTGAGGTTGATTGGTGTTAGAGATGCTTCCGGTTTTCTCAACGATCCCGAGCTTCAAGAAAGGGCTTTTATTGCCAATACTTCTCGTAATAAGTGGATATTGCGCCGAGACATAAAGAGAAGTGTAGGCAAGCTGATAGGGGGAGTGTATATTACCGAATCGGGAATTCTCGCCGCAGCTCATTTGGCCGGTCCGGGGAATGTGAAAACTTTCTTGCGCTCTGGTGGACTACAAGGGTTTAAAGATGTCAACGGAGCTTCTATCCGGTATTATATGAGTAAGTTTTCAGGATATGACACCTCCAATGTACTACCCGATAGAAAAGCGAAGATCTAATATATTTCTCCAACATCCTAAGAACTTTTGACGGAGAAGTAACTTCAATCTCCCATCTCCAAGTCACCTCATCTCCACGTCATCAAGTCACCCCATCTCCGCCTCATCGCGTCACCCTTTCACAAAGTCAGTGTCTTAATCATCCATATATCACAAGAGGTATGTCCGGATGCTCCGAGAGGTTTGTTCAATCGCCGAAATCCTTGTTTTTCGTACATTTTCACCGCGGTGGCAAAGTGGGGGAGGCTCTCGATGTAGAGTTGAGTGTACCCCATTGTTTTGGCCGACTTTACACTTTGTTGCATCAGTAGGCTGCCTATTCCTTTTCCCCTTGCTTGAGCGGATAGGTAAAATTTGACCAGTTCGGCACAATTCTCGGAAAGTCCAGGAGTGGGGTAAATACCGCAGCAGCCTAATATTTTACCATCTTCTTCTGCCACCCACAGCACTGATCTCTCCTTTTGAAAAACCCGATACAGTTCGTCAGTATCCGGATCGGAGTAGACTGTACCCTGTTTTGGGGCGTCGTATTCCTCAAAGACTGCTCTGATGATTTCCGGCAGTACAGCACTGTCCGTTTCTTTTACAGGCCTTAGTATAACAGCGTTATTCGTCATTCAGATTGTAATATAATGAAGAACAAAGACTCGAGCAACCCATACTGTCACCACTTCACCTCATCTCCACATCGCTATGTCTCCATGTGTCTATCTCACTTCTGTGCCTCGTATTTCCCCATATAGCGTTTCCAAAGCTTAGTTTGATGTGTTTCCAGGCTGATTTCTCTCCCTTGTATAAAAGCGTGAGAGAGTATATTGGTGCGCATATCAAGTGCATCTCCTTCTGAAATAAATAGGGTTGCATCCTTCCCGGTTTCCAGCGAACCGGCTATATGGTCTATTCCGAGTATTTTGGCGTTGTTTAGGGTGATCATCTGTACCGCCTTTTCGCGATCCAATCCGTATCCTACAAAGGTTCCGGCATAGAAGGGTAAGTTTCGGGTACTTGTACGATCTTGAGAACCACTCATTTCCAATCCGGTAAGTATGCCTTTTTCGTCTAAAAGCCTTGCGAGTTTAAAGGGTTGTTTCACATCGCTATCCTCGCTAACAGGTTGGCGGTGAGATCTGGTAATCGCAACAGAAATCTGGTGTTTTTTGAGCAAATCGGCTACCTTCCAAGCGTCGTTACCTCCTATGATTACTATGTTTTTCACACCTTGATCTACAGCGAAGTTTACGGCATCGGTAATTTCCCTTTCTCCATTGGCAGTAATATAGAGTTTTTTAGAACCGTCAAACAGTCCTTCCATGGCTTCGAACGGGAGGTTTTTGGGTTTGCGATTTCCGTTGAGATAACTTTTGGTACCCGCAAAAAAGTCTGTAATTTCTTGAATGTCTTTGTCGTAGTTTTTATTGGGGTTGTACGAGGCCAGTCTTGTAAGTCTCCTTCTCAGTAAGCGGAAGGCTTTAGGCCAGTGCAGATGTATGCCATCGTCGGTTTTAATGGCGGCATCTTCCCAGTTCCAGGCGTCGAGCTGCACCACAGAAGAAGTACCTGAAATCACCCCGTCCCGCGGCGTTATCTGTGCCATAAGTATACCGTTGGGGCGAGTGGTTTCTATGACTTTAGACTCTGCATTATGGGCGATTATACTTCGTACATGTGGCAGGAAATCACCTATATCCCCTTCGTCGTCACTAGCTCTTACCGCGTCTATTTCTACCAGTCCCAATGTCGAATTTACCGCGATAAAGCCCGGATAAACATGTTTTCCGGAAGCGTCGATAACCCGGTCGTAGTCTCCTGCAGATACTCCTGATAGTGCCCCGGCATAGGTTATCTTACCCTCTCGAAAACCTATGGCGCTGTTTTCTATTATTGTGCCATTGCCTATATGGGCGGTGGCTCCGGTAATGAGAATAGATTGCTGTTGTTTTGGTGCCGGAGTTTGTTGAGCGTGAAGCAGCGATATGCTACACAGTACAAATAATAATATATTGATAGTCTTCATAAATGTCAAAATTTTTTAGGATCCGTTTTCTGTTTACAATCCGTAAAACTCAGTGTCACAGTGCAAATCTTGCTCTACTTTTCTCTTAGGAGCTTGGGTTTGCATTCCCTTGTTTTTGGCAGCGAGCATTTGGTCGATGAGAATATTTTTCTCGCGGATGATATCCTGTCTCGCCTTTTGCACCTGTTCATAATCGTAATAGAGAGCTCCTTCGATAAAGGTTTTCTCAGCTACTGCATAGACCGAAAGCGGATGGTCGTTCCACAGTACCAAATCGGCGTCTTTACCTTCTTTAATACTACCCGTTCTGTTGTCTATATGCAGCATTTTTGCCGGGTTTATGGTCACCATTTTCCAGGCTTCTTCTTCCGATACTCCACCGTATTTTACGGCTTTTGCTGCTTCCTGATTTAGCCTTCTGGACATTTCGGAATTGTCGGAGTTGATAGCTACATTTAGCCCTTGGCTTTCCATAATAGCTGCGTTGTATGGAATAGCATCGTTTACCTCAAACTTGTATCCCCACCAGTCGGAGAAGGTGGAGGCTCCCAATACACCGTGAGCTTTCATCTTGTCTGCCACCTTATAGCCTTCCAAAATATGGGTAAATGTATTTACTGTAAAACCGAATTTATCGGCTACTTTCATCAGCATATTGATCTCGCTTTGTACATAGGAGTGACAGGAGATAAAACGCTTACCTTCTAAAATCTCTACCAGGGTTTCCATTTCGTAGTCGTAACGATAGGGCTTACCACTTTTTTTGACTTCAGCATATTCTTTAGCTCGCTGGAAATAATCGATAAAAACCTGTTCTACACCCATTCTCGACTGTGGAAAACGAACGGTTGGTCGAGTACTCCAATTAGACTGCTTCACATTCTCACCTAGGGCAAACTTGATGAATTTCGGGGAATTGTCGTAGATGAGCTCATCTGCTGTATGCCCCCATTTCAGTTTTACGATAGCCGATTTTCCACCTATGGGGTTTGCCGAACCATGCAGTATTTGCAGCGTAGTCACCCCACCGGTCAGATCGCGAAAGATATTGATTTGGTCGGCATCGACCACGTCTTCTATAGATACTTCGGCCGACGAATTATGGCCAGATTCGTTTACGGATGCGGTTCCGATATGGGAGTGTTCGTCTATAATTCCCGCGGTGAGGTGTTTTCCGGTGGCATCGATCACTTCTGCTCCTGAGGCTGAGAGGTCTTTGCCAATACGGGCAATCTTTCCGTCTTTGATCAATACATCGGTGTTTTCCAGTACTCCTGCATCCTCACTCGTCCACACCGTAGCATTTTTAAACAACACTGATTTGGCTTCGGGCAATTTGGCAAAGCCGTATGCTTTATTTGGATAGGTGATTGGAAGCTGTTGGGGAATGGAAGGGCTCTTTTTCTTTTTACCATTGGCATAGGGATTCTGTTTTACCGCAGTCCATCTGCTTTCTGCACCCCCGTCGGTTACAGCCTTGCCTTCTAATTTGTCTGTGTTTTGCACTTTTGTGGTAAGTCTGGTAAATCCTTCACTTTCTTTAGGTGCAAAGAACAGATGTGCCCATCCGTTGTCGTAGGAAATTTTCGTTTTTAGTTTAGTGCTGCCCGATTGTAGTTTGGCCGTGGGTTTGGCAATACTCCCCTCGATAGTAAGTTGGTATTCTTTACCGGCTACCGAAAGGGTATATTCTCCTCTGATGTCTTTGATGTTCATGTCGTTGACAACATTTCTCTGACCCAGTACCCAGTTTTCAAACAGCGTGGTGCTAGGTTCGAATATATCTCCCGAAGCGATGAGAAAATTGGCGTAACTTCCCTTGTTCAACTGTCCGATCAGCTCTTCCTGCCTCAGTAATTGTGCCGGTACAGTAGTCAGGGCTTTGAGGGCTGTAGTTTTGTCGAGCCCGTAATCTATGGCTCTCTTTAATTTGCTTTTAAACTCTGAGTGTTTTTTGAGCCCGTTTAAAGTAAAGGCAAACGGAATATTTTGCGCGGCAAATGCAGCCGGATTCCCCGGAGCCTGGTTCCACAGTCTCATATCAGACAGGGCGATTTGCTGTGCGAGCATAGGGTCGGAAACATCGTAGGCATCGGGAAAATTCAGAGGAAGTATAAAACTCGCTCCTGTAGCCTTGATTTTATCGATACGTTGGTATTCGTCTATACCACCTTTGAAGATATAGTTGAGCCCGAATTCCTTTGCGATTTTGGCAGCTCTCAAATCGTTTTGATACCCCCCAGTCTCAAATATTTGAGGCAGTGTTTTGTTTCGAAGCAGGGCTTCTATAGAGAGGTCTTTGTAATCTGAGTGCCCACCTGCATACCATTCTGCATCGCGGTACAACTGCCTTATGAGAGCCATTGCGCCCATAAGAGAACTAGGATAGCGCTGTATAGAGGCTATACTTTTGGCAAAAGAGAGGTGTTGAGTACTTTTCTGTTGCAAGATGCGGTTGTCGTAATTGTTGGCAATGTCGAGAGCTACGAGCATTCCGGTACCTCTTACAATACCGTCGGGGATATGGGTATTGACTACGCCAAAACCGTATTTGATCAATTCTCGCGCGTCAGAATTGTCAAATTCGAAGTGGTTTCCGGTCTCTTTTTCGGGCATTATATGGTCGTTCCAATAATAGCCTTTTCGAGATGCTTCGTATTGGGGTTTGCGTCCCAAAGACGATCGTCGTTTGGGTTTTTGCGCTCCGAAATCACTGTAAATATCGATAAAGGAAGGGTAAATGTATTTCCCGTTGAGGTCGGTAATGATACTGTTGTCGGGGATGCTTACATTTTTGCCTACAGCGACCACTTTGCCTCGTTGGATAACAAGGGTGCCCCCTTCAATCACTTTGTCTGGAGTTACGTAAATTGTAGCGTTGGTAAAGGCTTTGTAATTGTTGTCGGTGGTTTTAACACCGCCGTTTTGGGGGAAGTATTCCTGTGTGTAAATACTTACAGAACACAGTAGTACCGCCAAAAAAGAAGGCAATCGTTTTTTCATGGATTACTTGAATTTGTTAGTGTTGTGCCCTAAAAATACTATAACCCACACACATATTACAAGGAAAGTGCAAATTTAACTTTTAAGAAGTGTATTGTTAGTTTTGGAATTGCAATGTGATTTGCCAATTTTTGACGGAATCTGAAAAACTTCAAACCGCAATTAACGGAAATTTAATCTACAAAACTTCTAAGCGCATAAAAAATCCGATATTTTCGATTCGTATTATTGGAATCTGATTAAATAATTCTTTAGATGAAAACAGGAATTCTCACTAAGTTGATAATTTTATTGGGATTGGTTCTGAGTCTTTCCGGATGTTCTTTTATGGGGAAACAGGCTCCGGTTTGGGAAGGAGGGGTGTTTACGCCCGACGGGAAGTATTATGTGTATATGTACAGCGTATACCATGTTACACAGTATTCCCAACAGGGTGGTATCACGCATCGATCTGGTTATACCGAGCGTTTTTTGCAGGTCGTAGATTGCGCTTCGGGCGAAAAACTGCTGAAAAATCCGGTAGAGTTTGACGAGCTGGTTCGAATTGGAGATGTAAATAACCACTATGTGTGGTTGAGCGTTAGAGATATAGAGGAAGAGCAAAACAGTGTTGCCGTATTCGATTTGTCATCGTTCGATTTAAAGTTTAGCGCAGAGGACATAAGAGAGAAGAATCCTGATATTCCCTTCGGGTATGGTGCCTTTTTTGAGAGTGACGAGAACGTTAATCAAGCCGTTTATGAGGCAGAAGACGGACGTAAATATGATATAGATGCAGAAACGGGAAAACTTGCGATAGCAGCTGATAGCGAAGGAGAACGGCTGAATGGATACGAAGACGATTTTTATCAGTACACCTATAGTTATGATGCTGTACAACAGGAGATAACCGGAGGATCGCGCAGAAAACTCTTCAGAGCGGATTCTGTTCAAATCACTTCTCAAGACGATTTTCTCGATCCGCAATACCTTGCCATACATCAGAAAAGGTACAACCACAAAGCCCGGCCCAGTATTTACGATCAAAGTTTTTTTATACTGTCTAAAACTGTTAGAAACAATTCTAAAGATTTAATACTTACCCGTATAAACCAGCAGACATTGGCCACGGTCTGGTCGATTACGCTGCCACAAGACGACAATGAAGAGCTTTCAAACATCCAGAACAAATGCAGGTTTTACTTGCAAGGAGATAATTTGCTGGCTTCCAATCAGTCTCACCTGATGGAAATAGATTTAAAAACAGGCACGCTCAAGGCGTCATACAAATTACTTCCACCAAAATAGGGAATAGTAATCAGCTAAAGGAATGCGTGACATAGTGCAGATAAATGCCTTTTCAGTAGTTGCAAAAAATAGCTCTCGGCATTACCCACCCGACAGTAAGGGCAATCGGAACAAAACAATTCTAGTGCTATGAGAAGCCTTGACGAGGGATATCCTCCTAAGTTTCGAAAATAGACTATTTTGGTTTTAGCTTTTAATTAAAATCTGTCTCAGCTTTAATAATTGGCCCTACCTCTTCTTTGAGCTTTTCAAAATCTTCTTTAGTGATCATGTCCAAATCTAGTAATTCTTTTGCTTCTTTCAGCTTGGCAATAGCCTCATCTCTAGTCATTTTTCTGTTCGACAAAAGGATTTCTCCAGATTCTATAGCCAATTCGGTATTCATCACACTTAGATACTTGTTAATGCCAAATGCTCTGTCGTTTATTTCTCCAAGTACTATTACCAGGTAAAGTGGTTTTTTCTTGCTTCCTTGGTGATAAGCTTTCATTTCTCTGACAATGGCCTTGGTGTTTTTTAAAGACAAGGAAGCCATATCGGAAGCTTCTCCAGCCATGGCGTTCATCACACTTCCAAATCCGGCCGGCCTGCCTAATTTTACGAATTCATAGGTTTTTTTACTAACACCTCGAGAATCGGCGACACCACCTCTAAATCCACTGCCATAACTGCCGCCATAGGTTCTCGTAAGAACTTCCCCAGATGTCGGCATTCCTAAAACAACAGTATCACCTATCTTGATCTGATTCCCGTTTATAGTAGTGTATTTATAAACCTGTGTATTGTTTTTAACAGTACTAAAAAAATTGATGTCCTGTGTCTGCTCGTAAGTTATGGAATCCAGTTCTTTTTGAGCATGTGCAAAAATAAAAAGGAGCAAAAAAGGAATCAGTAATAATTTTGATTTCATGGTTTTTTAGTGTTTATACTAGTCTGTCTTTTATATGAGTGATAAGAGGTAATCACAAGACAAATATATGGAAACTACAAGTATATCTATATGAAAAAACACAACTTTTTGTAGTGAAAGTCGGAATATTTCAGCGGTAAAGATTACAAAATTGAGGCAGGCTGTCAAAGACTTGTGTGCAGCCGATGAAATGGAGTTTAAATCGTCGCTATGGCTTTTTGGTTTTCTTTACTGACGGCTTACAGCACTGCCCATGCTTGCCATCTGTGCGTTGCTCTAACAATACCGCTATTTTATCGAGATACAGACTTCAAAGCTAACTCAAAACAGCTGTTGTATACCACGCCCAAAGAGTGTTTTAGGGGTTTTGGTGATTATTTGTCCCTTTTTCATCATTACTTTTTGTAAACTTAGCGTAGAAAAATACCGGGATCTGGGGATTTTATATCGACCGAAGACAGTCTATTTTTGTGGTATTATGGGAGAAATACTGTAGAGTTACGGGCTATTCGGAATACTACTTTGCATATGCTTCCGCTTTCTCAATCGATATCAGAAAAAACGTGGAACGACAAGGGGAGTCACTATATTATTACATACAATAGCAGTTGGTATATTACTGATAATTGCTGTGATAGCGACTGGTCTGCTAACCAGATTGGCGCTTATTCTTTTTGATATTGATACAGATGGTTTTATGAACTTTGACGACCTGTTTACGGCCTGCGCTTTATGGGCGGTGGTATGTATCCTATTACTGATACTTATCGGTAAGATTAGAGAAATTTTCGGGAGGTATTACAAAACACTACATATTGCACTGATTTCATTTGTGTCATTACCCGTTGTTGTGGCATTTCTATTTCTATTTTTGTTGGCTTTGAAGTAGTGCTAAGATAGAGAGTGTTGAGAGTATTCCACACCTTGCTTTTGTCGAAATCTAGCTTTCGACCTTCAGAGATTACAGGTGTAGTTATGTTTTTGTACAGCTTATTCTATGGCGTAATACTTCTTTAAATGACTCAAAATTGTGGTTGTAATTTTTTCTCTTGTTTTTGCTGAAAATGGTCCAAGTAGAACAATTGATAATTTTTATTTTTCCAAAACCTAAGTCTAAGATGATGGTAGACGCAGGTGATTGTGAACGGATTTCATATATGTCACGGGGAAATTTACAGCTTTTTATTTCGTGCCACATAATCTTTTTGCTCGGAGCTATATTGAATCGAAAACCGGTGTCATCTGCCCATATCAAAACGACACGACTGTTGATATAGAATAACCATTTAATCGTGAATGCCACATATCCAATCAGGTAAACCGCGTATATAAAAAGGCTGATCCATTTGTCTTGTTCTTCTAACAACAACTCCAATTCAATTCCGCCTATTGTAAACAGCCATAGCGATAATCCTACGAGAGGAACACTGTATAGTAAACGTTTAAATCGAAATAGAGGGAATTCAAAAGATTGTATAGTAATATTTTTTTTCATCAACAGTCTTTAGAGGATATTATGTGTACAGACAAAAATACACGCTGTGATTGTTGAGTGCAATCCTAGAAAACGAGGATTTTGAATAAAGAATAGTTTAAGAGCTTAGAGAATTTGGAGGTAATGGTTTACTTGAGCTATGACTATGGTCATGATTTATAAATCGCCAATAGGTAAGTCCAAACGATAAAAAGTATTTGCAGGGGTATTCTAAACCACAGATAAGCCAATCCATTTCCATCGAATGTAGCTCTTTGATAGTCTAATTGCTTTATTGCAGCCCAGATATTTGCCGGGAGTACTAATATGAGAAAGATGATAAGCGACCAAGCGGTTATAACTCGGTAATTAGGCAATAAAAGTCCGATTGCAAAAGCGATTTCCGCAATTCCTGTCAGATAGACAATCTCTGTTTTGAAGGGAATAAATTCCGGTATCATCAACGACATTCCTTTGGTGAAAGCAAAATGTCCTATAGCGGTAAACACCAGCATTACAGCCATGGCAATTCTGCCCGATAAAGCCAGTTCAAAAGAGCCTCGAAATACTTTTGTAATCACCAGTGAAACAACAAATGCTCCAAGCAATACTGTTAGTGGTTTCATTTTTATTCTTTTTCTACAAAGTTCGTTTCCCGTTTCGGGCAAAGCAATGAACTTAGGTTAAGAAATTCTCCTTCGTATTCTGCTCAGCGCCTGTGGGGTGATGCCTATGTATGAAGCGATGTATTTTAATGGGATGTCCTTTATTAATTCCGGTTGCTCGGTAAAAAGATTGAGATATCGCTGTTCGGCTGTTTCATTGAGTAGGGAAAGCTCTCTTTGTGATTTTTTTAAAAACAATTCTTCGCTTGCCTGTCGCCCTATGGCGTTGCCGATTTCAGTTTCTCTGTAAATCTCCTGTAAATCGTCGTAGGTAAGTTGCCACAGTGTGGTTTTTGCCAGTGTTTCTATGCAGTATGTTGATGGTTTTCGACTTAGAAAAGAATTGTAACCACTCACAAAACTGTTGTCAAAGGAAAAAGAAAAGGTGAGGTCGTTTTCTTCTCTTGGAATGTAAAAACGCACTATCCCTGTTTTGATAAACGAAAGCTTGTTTTCTACCTCTCCAACTTTTAGGAGAGTGTGCTTTTTGGGAAAATCCCGACAGATGAGTTTGGAAGAGAAGATCTGCCAATCTCGGTCGGTCAGTTTAAATGACCGCTCAAAATATTTTCGGATTTGTTCCATTTGTTCACTTGTAGTATTGTGCCTACTCTTACAAAATTACATTAATAATTTCTGTTGTATTTAGAGTAGGTTGCAAGTTTGCTCTCTTCGGTTATTTTGCTTTGGTCGGTTTTCTTCCAAAAGATAGAAATAGCGTGGATATAGCTAGGATGATAAATAGTATAACAATAAACTGAACTCCTAGATGTGCTAGTAGCAATCCGCCAAAAACCCCACCTCCCGCAACAGCTATGTTAAAAACGGTAACAAACATAGACTGTGCGATGTCTACGTGGTCTTTGGCTACATCGGCCAAGTCTTTTTGCAGCAATGTCGGAGCTCCGCCAAACGAGTATCCCCATAGCGTAATGCCGATATAGATAAAAGCGCTATGGGTATTTCCAAATAGCATCAACACTCCGGCTATGCCGAAAAGTATGAGATTTATGAGTGTAACTCTCTTTAAGTGTCTGTCGATAAAATGCCCGGTAAGCCAAATTCCGACAATGGAAGATATGCCGAATAGGAACAGCATTATATCCAATTGATCAGAGAGTTTACTAGCTTCTAAAAATGGAGAGATATAGGTGTACAACAGATTGTGCGACAAAATCCAAAACAGCGTTGCCATCAATATCTTTTGAATGCTTTTGTTGGAAAAAACTGTTTTAAAAGGAACTGATTTTGTCTTGTTTTCTATGGAGACATTCGGCACGAATATCACTATCCAAAATATTAGCAATAAGGACAATATCGATGCTATAAAAAAAACAGTATTCCATCCGATTATATTTCCCAGCCATGTAGCTAGTGGAACGCCGAGCGACAAGGCAATAGGTTGTCCGACTCCGACTATAGCCAGAGATTTTCCTACATTTTCCACAGATACCAAGCGAACGGTATATCCGGTGAGTGAACCCCAGATTATTCCGGCGCTAACACCTGCCAAAAAACGTATGGCCAGCAGTATGATGTAATTGTGTAAAAGGAAGGTCGCCAAGTTGAACAGAAAAAAGCCGGCAATAGCCATTAGTAATAACGGTTTTCTGTCCCAATTCCTCGTCATACTTATTATCGGAATGGCAGCCAAAACGGAGCCCAGGGCATAGGTAGAGATAAACTGCCCAGCATAGGCCTGCGAAACCCCGAGTCCTTCGCTGATTTGAGGTAGTAATCCCGCGGGCATAGTCTCTGTGATAATGGCGATAAAGCCAGATACACTAAGTGCCAAAAGCGCCATTATCGGCAATTTTCCAGATTGTGTTATCTCTTGATCTCTCACGGTTGAAACACTTGTTCTCAGGTTGTTTTTTAGCTTTGCAAATGTATTGAAATCAGTATAAGCAAAAACGTCTAACCCTAAAATAAAAACAGGAGAAGCGATAAATTTAATCACTTCTCCTGTTTAGTAGCGAAGACGGGAATTGAACCCGTGACCTCAGGGTTATGAATCCTGCGCTCTAACCATCTGAGCTACCTCGCCATCTTTGCAAAGTCGCGATGTGTAATTCAAACTTTGCGGCTGCAAATATAGAAACAAAATTGGGTATGACCAATAGCTGAAGAAAAAAATATTTTATACTATAAATTTAGGTTTTATGGGAGAAATGGTTATATTGTCCGACTATAAATACGAATAGATATGCAGGACAAAATAAAATACGAACTCGAGTTTCAAATACAGTCTTCTCCTCAACTTTTATATCAGTATATATCAACTCCATCAGGTTTGTCTGAATGGTTTGCCGACAATGTAAACTCACGAGGTGAAATGTATACCTTTATATGGGACGACAGTGAAGAAAAGGCGAAACTCGTCCGCAAAAAAAGCGGAGAATCTGTCAAATTTAAATGGACAGAGGCAGAAGATGATTCTTATTTTGAACTCAAGATTGTGGTCGATGAAATTACCAAAGACGTATCGCTGATGATTACCGATTTTACTGAAGAAGACGAATTGGACGAGGCGAGAATGCTCTGGGAAAACCAGGTGGCCGACCTCAAGCAGGTTCTCGGTTCTGCGTAGTGATATTTATGTATTAACCAGTATATTTGCCCTGAATTTAATTCAGGGTTTTTTTATGGTCAATTTTAACGGCGAATTACTACCGGATTCTTCTCTTTTCTTAAACCAGCAAAACAGGGCATGGCGCTATGGCGACGGACTTTTTGAAACCATTAGGGTGGTCAATGCCAAGATATTTTTCTGGGAAGAACACTACTTGCGATTGATGGCTTCTATGCGGATACTCCGCATGGATATTCCGATGAATTTTACGATGGAATTCTTGGAGGAGGAAATAAGGAGAACTATAGTAGAGAATGACCAAGACAGCACAGCGGTAAGGGTTCGCCTCGCAGTACACAGAAAGTCTGGAGGATTCTACCTCCCGGAGTCCGGAGGGGTAGAATACGTGATAGAAACGGCGCCCTTAAAAAATCCTTTTTACACTTTGGAGGAGAAGGAAGAGATTGTCGAACTCTACAAGGATCATTGGGTGAACTCGGGCTTGCTCTCTACACTAAAGAGCAACAATCGAATTGTCAATGTGTTGGCTTCAATTTATGCCGAGGAGAATGACTACGACAATTGCCTGTTGCTCAACGAAAAGAAAAATGTGGTAGAGGCGATAAACGGCAATGTCTTTTTGGTTAAAGAAACAACTGTAAAAACTCCGCCTTTAAGCGATGGTTGTATCAATGGTGTTATGAGAAAGCAACTGATTGGTATACTGTCTAAATTGGACAATTACACCCTGGAAGAGACTTCGATATCACCCTTTGAACTACAAAAATCTGATGAACTCTTTATCACCAATGTCATCAAGGGAATTTGTCCGGTAACGGCTTATAGAAAAAAACGGTTCGCTACAGAAGTGAGTCGAGATCTCTTGGGGAAACTCAATATGCATATCCGTCTGGGGGGATAGGTTAGTAGGTTAATAAGTTATTTAGGTAATACTCAATAACCAAACAACTCAACAATTCAATAACCCAACAACATCAATTCAAATTTGGATTCTCCGGGGCGTTGGACCAGAGTAGATAATCACCTCCAAATTCGACCATCTTTTCTTTCCAGAAGGAGGCAGATGCCTTTCTTATCACACTTGTCTTATGGGTGTTTTCTGAGATTATCCACGAATTAGATTCCAATTCTTTTTCGAGTTGGGCCACTTGCCACCCTGCATAGCCCAGAAAGAATTTAATGTCTACACTTCTGATTTCTCCGCTGTTTATCAGCTCAATAATGACCTCAAAATCACCACCCCAATATATGCCATTGGATATTTCTATACTGTTGGCGATGAGTTTGGGAACTTTGTGGATAAAATATAAATTGTCTTGCTCTACAGGTCCGCCGTTGTACACTTTGAGCGGACGGTCTACACCGGGTACAATATCGTTGAGGCGAAAAGAGAGCGGTTTGTTGAGAATAAATCCTATAGATCCCTGTTTGTTGTGTTCGGCCAGCAGTACTACCGACCTGTTAAACGATACATCACCTATAATGGAAGGTTCAGCTATCAGTAAATGTCCTTTTTTGGGTTTTAAGGCAATCATGGGCGATTCTTTCCCCTAAATCTAAATAAAAAATTGCTAAAAACAAATTTTTAGAAGGAGAAAATGAGGGAATAGGCTAAAAAAAACACCCGCATAGCAGGTGTTCAAATCGTGTATTTTAAAAGGGACTGATTAGTTTACAGCCTTGCTCAATTCTGCCCCAGCTTTAAATTTAACCACATTTTTGGCTGCGATTTTGATGGTTTTTCCTGTTTGAGGATTGCGTCCTTCACGAGCTGCCCTTTTGGATACAGACCATGAACCAAATCCTACGAGGGATATTTTATCTCCTTTTTTTAGAGTTTTTTCAACACTTCCCAAGAAAGATTCTAGAGCTTTTTTTGCTGCAGCCTTAGTGATACCGGCGTCTGCAGCCATGGCATCGATTAATTCCGTTTTGTTCATAATATTAAGAATTTAAAAATTAACTGTTGGTTAAACATCGGTTTAAAAGCTACACAAATTTATACGGATTTCGTTATAACGCAAGTAAAACCGCTGTAAATCGCCTTTTTTGTTAATAACTTCAAAAAAATGTTGATAACACGTAAGTTTTTCCTCTCTTAAATAGTAATTTGTATACGCATGAGTTTAGTTTACAGTACATTCCGAACCAAAATGATGTCCGTTGAGCAGGTCGGTAACCGCCATTTTTCTCTTTCCGGGGAGTTGTACTTCGAGAAGGTGAATATAGCCTTCCTTTACTGTAACTTTCAGACTGTTTTTGTCGACAATTAGTTTTTTTGGATTTTGCTGCTGTGCTGTGGTTTCAGCTCTTGCAGCCAAGATCTTGACCGAAATCTCTTCTCCCTGATCTTCAATCGTAGTCCAAGCTCCGGGATAGGGACTCAAACCGCGGATGTGATTGTATATTTCTTTAATGGGGCGATCCCAGTCTATTCGGCAAGTGTCTTTGTAGATCTTTTCGGCTTTCTTGTGCTCATCGGGTTCGTGCTGTTTTTGAGGGCTCAGTTTGTTTTCGGATATCGCCTGTACGGTTTTTAGCACTAAGCGAGCACCTATTGTCATCAGTTTGTCGTGAAGGGTTCCGGCATTGTCTTCGGGAGTAATCTCGGTTTTGTCGTACATAATGATTTCTCCGGTGTCTATCTTGTCGTCTATAAAAAATGTGGTCACTCCGGTTACCGTTTCCCCATTCATAATAGCCCAGTTTATAGGAGCTGCTCCGCGATAGTCGGGCAATAGTGAAGCGTGAAGGTTGAAAGTGCCAAATTCAGGCATTTTCCAGACTTCAGCGGGCAGCATTCTGAAGGCGACTACTACCTGCAAGTTAGCGTTTAGAGCTCTCAGTTCACTTAAAAATTCCGGATCTTTGAGATTTGTAGGCTGAAGTACTTTCAGGTTTTGAGTGATGGCATATTGTTTTACGGCCGACTGTTGTAGTTTTCGTCCTCTTCCGGCCGGTTTGTCGGGTGCAGTGATTACAGCCGCAATACGACAGCCGTTTTCTACGAGTATTTTTAGGCTCTCCACAGCAAAATCGGGAGTTCCCATAAAAACAATATTGAGGTTTTGCATAGGTCTTTTTTTAGTTTCAGCTTTTGAGCTGGTACTGGTTTTTGTCGTCAATACGTATTTTGTCTTCTTCGAGCATCCCTTTTAGTACTCTTAAAATATACGGTTCTTCAAAAGTAAGTACTTCGGTGAGTTCTCTCGAACTTTTGGGGGCTGTTTTTAGCGTTTTTACAATTTCTTCTGCTATTGTTTTCCAGGTTTCAGCCGAGATGTGATGATCACTGCTGCCAATACATACCGAGCATATTCCGCAATTGGCAGTGTCGGTCTCCCCAAAATAAGACAGTATTTGTCTACTCTTACAGTCTTTGTCATTGTCCATATACCGTATGACCGAAGCTACCTCTTCCTGTTTTTGCCGATTTTGTTTTTTTATGTTTTCAGCAATAATATTGATGGTGATATCGTCTTCCCTGGGTACGAGAAAACTGATTTTGGCATCGGTGTTTTCGGCCTGATAGGCAATGATATCATCTTTTGCCAGTTGCTCCAGCGCATTTAGTATCTGTGCTTCTGGCACATTTAGTTTTTTGGCAATCAATTGTGGTGCGATACGAGTTTCGCTTTCAAACACGCCGCCGTAGGTGCGAAGTATTGCCTGGGTTGTTGCCGCTATGCTTGGGTTTGTCTCCAAGTAGTGAAAAAGCCTTGCTGAAGATACTGTAAATTGCAGCGTTGTTTTTTTGTCAAACTGTTCTGAAAGGGAAATTACCGAATTCCTGTCCAGCAGCTTTAAACTGTTGTATGTGCGTGATATATTCAGTTGGTAAGTGCTGCAGAAACGATTGAAGTTGAAGAAAAATTCGGCGTTTTCTCCTTCTCCGTACGATATCTGAAAGTAGTTGTTAAGTTTGCGGTATACCTGCTTTACAAAGGCGACGTCGGGCAGTTGTTCGAGAAATTGTTTTTTTAGAATCGATTCATCTCCAGGGTGTTTTAGCACTATGGCAAACGACTTGTTGCCGTTTCTGCCAGCCCTTCCGGCTTCTTGATAATAGCTCTCCATGCTTTCTGGAAGATTCATGTGGATTACGGTCCTGACATCGGGTTTGTCTATTCCCATACCAAAGGCATTTGTAGCCACCATAACCTGTAGATCACCGTTTAGCCATAGGCGTAACTTTTCTTCTTTGTCTGCAGTGGGAATACCTCCGTGAAAAAAACCAGCGGTAATACCTTTGGCGTTGAGGTGTTCTGCAATGTCTACGGTGGCTTTCCTATTTCGTACGTACACTATAGATGACTGAGGGTTTTTGCGCAAAATTTGCAGCAGGCGATACAATTTGTCTTCTTCCTCAAAAACCATATAGGCGATATTGGGTCTGGCAAACGATTTTTTGTATATGCTGGCCTTGGGGATATGGAGGTTTTCAAGAATGTCATCGACTACCTTTTTGGTTGCAGAGGCGGTGAGAGCAGCTAGAGGCACATCGGGAAACATCTCTTTGAGAAGACCGCAGTTGCGATAGGCCGGACGAAAGTCGTTTCCCCACTGCGATATACAGTGCGCTTCGTCGATGGCTATCAGGTTTATAGACATTTGTTTTAGGCGTTCTATTACCAATTCTTGCTGTAGTCTTTCGGGGGAAAGGTAGAGGAATTTATAATTTCCGTATATGCAATTGTCTAAGACAGCGTCTACTTCCTCATAGCGCATTCCCCCGACAAGTGCTACTGCTTTTATTCCTCTGCTTTTTAGATTTTGAACCTGGTCTCGCATTAGAGCAATCAGCGGGGAAATGACAATACAAATGCCCTCACTGGTCAGTGCAGGTACCTGAAAACAGATCGATTTTCCTCCTCCGGTAGGAAGCAAAACGAGTGCGTCCCGACGATTAATCAAGCTGTTGATAACCTCTTGTTGGGGCGATCTGAAGGATTTGTGTCCCCAGTATTTCTGTAATATGTACAGTGGTTCTGTCGTGGTGTTCCGAATTAGTTAAACAATACCTCTTGTTGTAAAAATGTCCTGGCAAACAGAATTTGTTACTCGACTTTGTCAAGCCGCTTCAGGATAAAATCCACCCGCTCCTCTACGGTACCTCTAGGAACCTCTACAGGTTGATGTCCGAATGCAATATAGGTAGATTTTATGAAAGCGTGTATGGCACTCGCTTGTTCAAAGCTTTCGTAACGCTCGTTGTCGGATACGTAAATTTCCTCCCAAGGAGGAAACAAGAACACGGTGTCGTATTGGCATTTTTTACAGATTTCAGAAAAGGCTGGAGGACAGTCGGTTTTGGCATAGTGCATATAGGCAATAACATCGTGGACTCCGCGGTCGAGAAATACTTTTTCTGAAGTCTGTGTTTTCGCTGTCTGGTACTGCTGTTCACGACCTTGAATGAGTTTTAGACTGAACAATAGTGGATCGTCGAGAAAGAGTTGAGTTACACCCTGTTTCTGCGCTTCAAGCGTAACCTGTCTTGAAACTTCGGAAAAACAGATGTGCCCCTGTTTTTCCAACTCCTGTATTACTGTGGTTTTACCCGTCCCGGGTCCCCCTGTCAGAACTATTTTATTTGTCTGTGCCATATCGCTTTCAGAAAGTGCAAAATAAACAAATGCTCGTGTAATGTGGAAATTTGTTTTTGACAGATGTTGTCTGGTATATTAATTCGGATAATGTATCTTTGTCGTATCGTACAGCAAAATTTCCCATTGATTCAATTTCGAATCTAAAAAAAGATATTCCCTGTTATATGGCTTCAGAAAAAGAAGAACAATTTTACAAGAGGTTAAAAGAAGAGTTGGAAAACTATACTGCTTGGCCGTCTAAATATCTCTATAAATTTATCGTACCCTCAAATCGGGAAAAAATATCTGAAATAGAGAAAATCTTCGACAATGCCGGTGCGGTAATAAACACGAGAATGTCATCCAACGGTAAATACACTTCAGTTTCGGTTGAGGTAGTTATGAAAAGCGCAGATGCAGTAATCGAAAAATACCAGGAGGTGGGTAAGGTTGAAGGCGTGATATCTCTTTAAACTTCTGCTGTTTATGTGATGAAAAATCATTACTTTGCACACTGTTACACCAACTTCCCGATGCGCGGCTTGCGACTTCGTCTTTAAAGATTAATTAAATATCATATATATTTTGACAGATAGTTTAGAATACAATACAGAACGCCAAAGGCTTATTATTCCCGAATATGGGCGACATATTCAAAAGATGATAGATTATGCGGTAGCTATTGAAGACCGCGATGAGCGCAATAAGGTGGCCAAGGCCATTATTGGAGTTATGGGTAACTTGAATCCCCATTTGAGAGATGTGCCCGATTTTCAACACAAGCTGTGGGATCAGCTTTTTATCATTTCAGATTTTCAACTCGATGTAGATTCTCCTTATCCCAAGCCAGAAAGGGAATTTTTGGAACAGAAACCTGAGCCTTTGGGCTATCCGCAAAACCATCCTAAATACAGATTTTACGGCAATAATATCAAGCGTATGATCGATGTGTGTAACAGCTGGGAAGAGAGTGACCTCAAAGAAGGGCTCAAATACACCATCGCCAATCACATGAAAAAGAGTTTCCTGAATTGGAACAAAGATACTGTTGAAGATGAAGTGATCTTTGAACACCTTTACGAGCTCAGTGGAGGGAGTATCAATCTGGCAAAATGGGATGAAGATTTGTCTGATAGCGACGACCTGATGCGAGGAAAATCTAAATTCAACGGGAAATCCGGACAGAAAAACAACCGCAATAACAATAAGAATAATAATAACAGAAATAAGAAACGTTATTAGAAAATGTCTAATTGGCAGCCTCAAAGTCGTATTTTAGGAGACCGGAGGTTTTAAAATCTGATCGCTTAATGGGTATATTTCGTATTGAAGGAGGACATACACTCCAAGGAGAGATCGTTCCGCAAGGTGCTAAAAACGAAGCTTTACAGGTTTTGTGTACCGTACTGCTAACTGATGAACCGGTAGAGATACACAATATTCCTGATATCTTAGATGTAAACAAGCTTATCGGCTTGTTGGAACGCCTGGGAGTGAAAACTGAAAAACTGGGTAGAGGTGCCTATCGCTTTATCGCAGATCAGGTAGACTTAGGCTATCTGCAATCGGAGCAGTTTAAGGAAGACGGTAGGGGATTGCGCGGATCGATTATGATTGTAGGACCGCTCTTGGCCAGATTTGGAAAAGGATATATTCCCAAACCAGGAGGAGACAAAATTGGAAGGAGAAGGCTAGATACGCATTTTGAAGGGCTGATCAAATTGGGAGCTCGTTTCCGCTACAATAGAGAAGAGTACTTTTACGGCGTAGAAGCCGAACGCTTAAAAGGGACGTATATGCTGTTGGACGAGGCTTCGGTAACCGGTACTGCCAATATAGTTATGGCAGCTGTACTGGCCGAAGGCACCACAACTATATACAATGCGGCCTGCGAACCTTATCTGCAACAATTGTGTAATATGCTAAACCGGATGGGGGCGAAGATCGGTGGTGTGGGATCCAATCTGCTGACCATAGAAGGTGTAGATAAGCTTTCGGGAACCACGCATACCATGCTACCCGATATGATTGAAATAGGGAGTTGGATAGGTCTGGCTGCCATGACGCAGAGCGAACTGACCATCAAGAATGTAGGTTGGGGAAGCCTAGGGCAGATTCCTGGAGTATTCAGAAAATTGGGAATTACACTCGAAAAAAGAGATGACGATATCTATATTCCCGCCCATACCGAAGGCTACGAGATACAGAATTATATAGATGGTTCCATACTCACCGTGTCTGATGCACCTTGGCCGGGATTTACCCCCGATTTGTTGAGTATAGTGCTCGTCGTAGCAACCCAGTCGCGGGGAAGTGTACTCATTCATCAGAAAATGTTTGAAAGCCGCCTTTTCTTTGTGGATAAACTCATCGATATGGGAGCTAAAATTATTCTGTGCGACCCACACCGAGCTACGGTAATCGGGCACGACTTTAAGTCGAGACTGAAGGCGACAACGATGAGCTCTCCCGATATCAGAGCGGGTGTAGCACTGCTCATAGCGGCACTTTCAGCAAAGGGGACTTCTACCATACACAATATCGAACAAATAGATAGGGGCTATGAGGCGATAGACCGCCGTTTGCAAGCCATAGGAGCGCATATAGAGCGGGTGGTTTAGTAGGTTAGTCTACTTTTTAGCTGCTTGCACCAGTTCGAGTTGGTCGAGGTTTACACTGGTGGTAAAAATTCCGTAATTCACCACGGCTTTTTTCTTTTCTATACTGTCTATGGTACCGACAGCTTTTCCGTCGGTCATACGCACGC
Source organism: Sinomicrobium sp. (assembly GCA_029266035.1). Taxonomy (GTDB): domain Bacteria; phylum Bacteroidota; class Bacteroidia; order Flavobacteriales; family Flavobacteriaceae; genus Sinomicrobium. The sequence continues at coordinate 88,656 of JAJUFH010000001.1, read as the reverse complement.
GGTCGCCTATTTTGAGTATTGGTTTTGGACTGTTTTTTTCCTTGAGGATATGTTCCTTTTTCTCTTTCTTTTTCTTTTCCCTGATAACTTCCACCTTTTTCTCGACCTCCTTAACCAGCTTTTCCTGTTCTTGTTTTTCCTTCCTTTTTACCTTGGGGGCCTTGGGACTGCGTTTGCTGTTTTCAGTTTCTACTATCCTTAAAAACTCAGAGATTAAAGGTCTTTTCTTCTTGTCGTTAAAATATTTTTCGGCGATGTCGTTTACCTTGTTCCCGAGGTATACCATGCGCTGATTGTGATCGAATAATTGCTGGTAACTCTCCAATTTGTGCTGTATTTTCCGATTGAGTTCTTCCAAGCGGCTGGCCTCTTCCCGAGCGCGTACTTCCTCGTCTTTTAGCTGCTGGGAAGTTTTTTCCATTTTATTTCGCTCTTTTTGCAGCTTAGCTATGGTGGCGTCAAAACGCACTTTTCCTCTCTCTATTTTTTTCTTAGCTCTGTTGATAAGGCTGTAGGGGATACCGTTTTTCTGTGCGACCTCAAAAGTGAAGGAGCTTCCAGCCTCTCCTACAATTAGGCGATATACAGGTTCCAGACTTTTACTGTCAAAAAGCATATTGGCATTGGAGGCATAGGGAAGTTCGTTGGCCAGCATTTTCAGATTGGCATAGTGAGTGGTGATAATGCCAAAGGCTTCTCGGTGGTAAAATTCTTCGAGGAAAGTTTCTGCGAGTGCTCCACCTAGCTCTGGATCACTTCCGGTTCCGAATTCATCGATTAAGAAAAGGGTTTGCGCATTGCATTTGCGCAGAAAATAATTCATGTTTTTCAAGCGATAACTGTAGGTGCTCAAGTGGTTTTCTATCGACTGATTATCCCCGATGTCGGTTAGAATACGGTCGAACAGACACATACTGCTTCTCGGATGAACAGGTACCAACATACCACTTTGGAGCATGAGTTGTAACAAGCCCACCGTTTTAAGGGTTATACTCTTTCCTCCTGCATTGGGGCCGGAAATCACAATAATGCGGTTTTCACTGTGTAGGGAGATAGTCTGTGGATAGGTTTTTTCTCCTTTCTTAGCATTTGTAAGATAGAGCAAGGGGTGATAGGCCTCGATGAGGTGAACCTCTTTGTCTTCTGTGATTTTGGGCAATACAGCATTCATCTCACCGGCGTATTTGGCCTTGGCGGCGATGATGTCTATATCGGAAAGAAACTCGCAATAGTCCTCCAGAAGCGGGGTATAGGGTCTTAAAAAATCGGTCAGTTCCCGCATTATTTTTTTTATCTCTTCTTTTTCATCATACTCCAGATTGCTCAGTTCGCGAGAGTATTTCAAAGTGGTCTCGGGCTCGATATACACTATGCTTCCGGTTTTTGAACTTCCCATAATGCTACCCTTCACCTTTTTTCGATACATGGCTTTTACAGCGAGTACCCGTCTGTTTTCTACCACTGTTTCCCGAATGTCGTCGAGATAGCCCGAGCTGTTGTAATTTTGTAGAGCACTTAGAAAACTTTGATTGATTTTGCCTCTTACTTCATTGATCGTTTTTCTGATGCCAGTAAGTGTCGTAGAAGCATCGTCTTTTACTTCTCCAAAACGATCGATAACCGCATTGATCTTTTCTATAATATCTCGGGTGAGATGGATGTGTTCGGCTTTTTTGTGGAGGGTAGGGTAATACTCTTCAAATTTTCTAAAAAACAGTATATGTGTGTTTACCGTTTGTGAAATTCCAGCTATTTTTCTGAAGTTTCCGGTTTCTATCACGGTGTTTTCAATGCCGAGCAATTTTATTTCTTGGTCTATCGGATCGAAATAATGCCCGGGTATGGCATTGTTGTTTTCAAAGGAAGCGACGTATTCAAAAGTTTGTTGCAAGGCATCTAATAGCGCTGTCCTTTTGGAAAACGGAAGTATGTCGAGCGCCTTGCTTTTCCCTCCCACGGTAGTACACCGCTCTTCGATATGTGACAATACCGTAGAAAATTCGAGATCCTGCAGCGTTTTGCTGTCTATTTTGTGCATTAATATGGTCTTTGGTAAATTGCAAAGATAATCAGGATGTGTCGTAAAGTATAAGGTCGTCTGATAAAATAGGTAGTTTTCAATTGACGATATATCTGTTGGAGGTGTGACAAGTAGATCGAGCTTGTCGCATACCAGATAAAATAATATAGTTGAGGGCTCCGTAAGTTTCATATAAATCCGTACTTTTACGGGCGAAATACGATGGGAAACATGAGTCAAAAAGTTCTGCTTTCTTCCAGAGAAATTCACATCATACTACATCGACTGGCTTGTCAGCTTGTCGAAAATCACCTCGATTTTAAAAATACCGTGCTCATCGGTATCCAGCCCAGAGGGAAGTACTTGGCCGATAGACTAGCTCGTCTGCTCAGGGATTCCTACGGTATAGAAAACATACAGTTGGGTTATCTGGATATTACATTTTACAGAGACGATTTTAGAAGGAGTGATAAACCCCTTGAAGCCAATAAAACCCAGATCGATTTTCTGGTAGAAGACAGAAAGGTAGTCTTTATAGACGATGTGTTGTACACAGGGAGAAGCATAAGAGCGGCACTGACGGCCATACAGTCGTTTGGAAGGCCTGCAGAAATAGAATTACTCACGCTTATCGACAGGAGGTTTAGCCGACATTTGCCCATTCAGCCAGATTATAGAGGCAGGCAGGTGGATGCTATTAACTGCGAGAAGGTGAAGGTGATGTGGGAAGAGAACGAGGGTGAAGATGTGATATATCTGGTAGAGGATTAGGTGCTGATATGACCTTGGGAAAAGGGCCAACCCTTGTAAAAGACACAGTACAGCAGTGTACTCGAAACTACAAAAATACAAGTCTAAAATATGAGCGAATTAAGTGTCAATCACTTATTGGGGATTAAGTATATCACCGAAGCGGATATCCAACTTATCTTTGAAACTGCCGATCATTTTAAGGAGGTGATCAACAGACCTATTAAAAAGGTGCCATCGCTGAGAGATATTACTATAGCCAACCTGTTTTTTGAAAACAGTACACGTACCCGTCTGTCTTTTGAATTGGCGGAAAAAAGGCTCTCGGCCGATGTGATCAATTTTTCGGCGGCTCAATCTTCGGTAAAAAAAGGAGAAACACTGATCGATACGGTCAATAACATCCTTTCCATGAAGGTGGATATGGTAGTTATGCGACATCCCAATCCTGGGGCGGGAGTATTCCTTTCTCAGCATATTCAAGCCAGTATTGTAAATGCCGGAGACGGTGCTCACGAGCATCCTACTCAGGCCTTGTTAGACTCGTATTCTATCAGGGAGAGATTGGGAGACGTGGCCGGAAAAAATGTGGTTATTGTCGGAGATATACTGCACTCTCGAGTAGCACTGTCCAATATTTTTGCGCTAAAGCTACAGGGTGCCAATGTAAAGGTATGTGGTCCGCTTACTCTGATTCCTAAATACATAGAAACCCTCGGTGTTGAGGTAGAGCCCGACCTGAGAAAAGCCCTGCAGTGGTGCGATGTAGCCAATATGCTCAGGGTACAGAACGAGCGTATGGACATCAGCTATTTTCCGTCCACACGAGAGTATACTCAGCAATTTGGAGTAGACAAGGCTTTGTTGGATTCTCTAGATAAAGAGATCGTCATCATGCACCCCGGTCCGATAAACAGAGGAGTGGAAATTACCAGTGATGTGGCCGATTCTAAACAGGCTATTATACTCAATCAGGTGGAGAACGGAGTAGCCATACGTATGGCGGTTATCTATCTGTTGGCGTCGAAGATTAAAAATTAACCTTATGATAATCGATAAACCTAATGACAATACGACGGTAGTAACCCATGAAAAAGGCGGGGTTGACGATTTTTATCTCAGATTGGAAGAAGCTTACCACAAGCTGAAAAACGATCATTTGGTGGTCAATTTGTTTTCTCTCGATCGGCTGAAGGCGGCAGACCTCAAGGTGTTGGACGCAATTTCTAAAAAACACCGAAGTGACAATAAATCTTTTGTGATTGTATCCGACGGAATAAGTGTAGACGATATTCCCGACGAGTTGGTAGTAGTGCCTACTGTGCAAGAAGCCCTCGACATTATTGAAATGGAAGAAATAGAGCGAGATTTGGGCTTATAAGATCTTCTTTTTAATTTGCTTTTGATGAAACTCACTATTCTGGGATGTTATTCTGCAACGCCAAGGGCTTTTACCAACCCTACTTCTCAGGTGTTGGAAATAAAGAATCACCTCTTCCTTATCGATTGTGGCGAAGGAACTCAGGTACAGCTCAGAAGACACAGTGTGAAATTTGCCCGAATCAAGCACATCTTTATCTCTCATTTGCACGGAGATCACTTTTACGGACTGCCCGGACTGATCTCTACTTTTGTGCTACTCGGTAGGGAGGCACCCCTCGAAATATACGGCCCGAAAGGGATTAAAGAAGCCATAATCCTGATGTTGAAATTGGGAAAGTCGCGAACTAATTTTCCGCTGATTTTTCACGAGCTCAGCTCCGAGTTTTCAGATTGTATTTTTGAAGATGACAAAGTAGAGGTATATACAGTGCCGCTCAAACACAGAGTGTATACCAACGGTTTTGTGTTTCGGGAAAAACCAGGAGAGCGAAAGCTCAATGCTGTTGCGGTTCAGGAATACGGAATAGACAAATGCTATTTTAGGAATATCAAGAGCGGAAAGGACGTACAACTGGAGAATGGACAGGTGATTCCCAATGCCCAATTGAGTTTCGATCCTCCCGCACCAAAGAGTTACGCCTTTTGTAGCGATACGATGTACAAGCCCGATATTGTGCCGATTATAGAAAAAGTAGATGTGTTGTACCACGAGTCTACCTTTCTTGAAGAGCACCAATCGCTGGCAGAAACCACGCGTCACTCTACAGCCAAACAGGCGGCAGAAATTGCGGAGATGGCTGCAGTAGGTAAACTTATACTCGGACATTATTCGGTACGCTATTCCAATCTGGAGTGGTTTAGAGAAGAGGCTGCAGCTGTTTTTGAAAATGTAGAACTTGCCGACGACGGAAAGGTGTTCGTCTTTTAAAACTAAAAAACCAAAAATCTTTTAGATAAATTAACCTTAGCTAATCGGGTATTAGAGGCTAAAAGGTATCTTTGTATATTATCTTATAAACAGAGGTATTATGCAAAAGGATTTGAGTGATTACCGAAAATCATACGAAAAAAAGGAGCTTACAGAAGGAAATATCTCCGATGCCCCTATGCAATTGTTTCAAACCTGGTTTTACGAGGTAGAGCAAGCAGGAGGGGTAGAAGAAGCTAATGCCATGACAGTGTCGACTATAGGGCTCGACGGCTATCCTAAAAACCGGGTAGTGCTGTTGAAGAAATTTACTCATGAAGGCTTTGTGTTTTACACCAATTACCACAGTGAAAAGGGGAGGGCTATTGAGGCTAATCCGAAGGTTTGTCTCTCTTTTTTCTGGCCTAATTTGGAGCGACAGGTCATTGTTAAGGGCACTGCCCAAAAACTGGCCGAGAATTTATCTGATGGTTATTTCGAATCGCGCCCCGTAGGAAGTAGACTGGGGGCTTTGGCTTCACCTCAAAGCGAAGTGATAGATAACAGAGAGGTGTTGGAAAAAAAACTCGCAGCGCTCGAAGTAGAATACAAAGGTAGAGATATACCCCGTCCGGAGCATTGGGGAGGGTATTTGGTATGTCCTACATCGGTAGAGTTCTGGCAAGGTCGCCCCAACCGATTGCACGACAGAATAAGATATACGCTCGAAAACGGAATCGATTGGAAAAAGGAGCGTCTTGCACCTTGATATTTTGCAAATAAAAGTGTATACTTATATCGGCTAAGCAGTAAACTACAGGTGTAATGAAGCAACTTATCATTGTCAGGCATGCCAAGTCGTCTTGGGATTACGAGGTGCAGGATAAAGACCGTCCGCTGAAGGAGAGGGGGGTAAACGATGCTATCCTATTGTTCTCTCATATACGCGGCAAGGTGGAAATGCCCGACGTAGTATTTTCTAGTCCGGCCAACAGAGCCTTACACACCTGTACTATTTTTATGCGAACCCTGGGGATTCCGTGGGATAGACTGTGTTTGTCTGATGAGTTATACGACTTTTCGGGGGCTTCGGTGGGCAGGTTTGTCAAAGGGATGAACGACGACTATAAGAAGATTGTAATCTTTGGACACAATCACGCCATGACCGGGGTTTCCAATAATCTGGGAGATCGTTTTACCGACAATATCCCCACCTGTGGACTGGTGCGGATGAGGTTTGATGTAAAGCACTGGTCGGAGGTTCAAAACGGCAGAACAGATCTGATGGTTTTCCCAAAGCATTTGCGTTAACTATGGATAAGACAGAAGTTAAAAATCAATATATAAACCGGGAGTTGAGCTGGCTTCAGTTTAATGCTCGCGTACTACAGGAAGCAGTAGATGAAAGTGTTCCGCTGATCGAACGGCTTCGTTTTCTGGGAATATTTTCCAACAATCTCGACGAGTTTTTCAAGGTGCGTTACGCCACTGTAAAGCGAATTGCTCTTGCAGGGAGAAAGGGAAAGAGCGCTTTGGGAGGAGAAGTGGCCAAAGATTTGCTCGACGATATTACCCGTATCGTAATCCGTCAGCAGGCTGAGAGCCAAGAGATATTGCGAGATATCGAATCACAGCTCAAAGAGGAAGACATACTCATTATAGATGAGACAGAGGTGTCTGATTCTCAAAAAGCATTCATTACTGATTACTTTGTGCAGAAGGTGAGTCCGGCTTTGGTTACCATTATCCTCAACGAACTGGAAGATTTTCCTCTTCTGAAAGATAGTGCTGCTTATTTGGCCGTAAAAATGAAGATGAAAAATGAAGATTCGGAACAGGGAATAAGACGCATTTTGACTTCTGGAACTCGGGAGATACGTTATGCTCTTATCGAAATACCCAGAGATGCCAACAGGTTTATAGTGCTTCCTAAAGAAGAAAACAAGCAGTACATCATTATGCTAGATGATTTGGTGAGGTATTGTTTGCCGCAGATTTTTAGTATTTTCAATTACGAATCACTATCTGCACATATGATAAAGATTACTCGAGATGCCGAATTGGATATAGACAACGATTTGAGTAAAAGCTTTATCGATAAGATTTCTCGTAGTGTAAAAGACAGAGAGATTGGAGAGCCGGTTCGGTTTGTATACGACGATAAGATCGATAAAGACACGCTCAAATTCTTAAAGGAAAAAATGCGCATCACCAATACGGATAGTGTGATTCCTGGTGGGCGCTACCACAATCGCCGGGATTATATGGACTTTCCCAGCTTGGGAAGAAAAGATCTGCTGTACAGCAAACAGCCTCCACTACCGGTAAACGGTCTGAGCCTTCAGGGAAGCCTACTCGACAAGATAGCCGAAAAAGATTATTTGCAGTTTACGCCCTACCACACTTTTTCCTATCTGATACGCTTTTTGCGCGAGGCGGCTCTCGACCCTAGAGTGAGGAGCATAAAGATTACCGTTTACAGGTTGGCTAGGCACTCTCAGGTAACAAGTAGTCTTATCAATGCTGTAAAAAATGGGAAACAGGTTACAGTACAGATCGAATTGCAGGCGCGCTTCGATGAAGAGGCCAATATAGAATATGCCGAACAGCTTCAGGACGAAGGTGTAAAACTGATATTCGGGGTACCGGGACTTAAAGTACACAGCAAGATATGCGTTATCGAACGGGAGGAAAAAGACAAACTGCGTCGATACGGATTTATAAGCACTGGAAATTTTAACGAATCGACTGCAAAGGTGTATACTGACTATACGCTTTTCACTTCCAATCAGGCTATTCTCAAGGAGGTCAATGCCGTATTCGACTTTTTTGAAACCACTTATAAGATACGAAAATACAAGCATCTCGTCGTTTCTCCACATTATACCGGAAAGACTTTTGCCAAACTGATAGATCGTGAAATTGCCCATAAACAAGCCGGGCATAACGCTTATATCAAGTTGAAGATGAACAGTCTTACCAACTACAAAATGATCGATAAATTGTATGAAGCCAGCAGGGCTGGGGTACAAATACAAATGATTGTACGCGGCGCCTGTTGCCTTATCCCCGGAGTACCTGGGATGAGTGAGAATATCGAGGTAATCAGCATAGTAGACAAATTTTTGGAACACCCTCGATTGTATATTTTTGGAAATGGCGGAGATCCGAAAGTATATATCTCTTCGGCAGACTGGATGACGAGAAATATCGATTTTAGAGTAGAGGTGAGTTGCCCCATATACGACGAGGATATCAAACAAGAGCTGATAGATACCTTTGAGATTGGATGGAGTGATAATATTAAGGCGAGGGTGTTGTCTGTTGCACAAGACAATGCCTATAGAGAAAAAAGAGGTCCTGAAATACGGTCGCAAATCGCGACTTACGAATATTATTTAAAAAAAATGACCAAAACTGTAAAGTAAAACACCAAACCCTTTGATCTCAACCAAAAGTGCAGAGGGGGAATAGCTTGTTATGATGAGGATTAGAAAATTTGCAGCAATAGATATAGGTTCAAATGGCGTGAGGCTGCTTATAAATAACGTCATTGAAGAAGAAGGAAAAGAACCTCAGTTTAGAAAGAGCTCTTTGGTAAGGGTTCCTATCCGACTCGGACAGGATTCCTTTACTGTAGGAGAAATCTCGGAGGCCAACAGCTTGAGAATGATAGAGGCCATGAAGGCTTTTAAACTCCTGATGAAAGTACACGGAGTGGAAAAGTACAGGGCTTGTGCTACTTCGGCAATGAGAGAGGCAAATAACGGCAACGAATTGGCCGAGGAGATAGAAAGAAAATCGGGAATACATATAGAGATTATCGACGGTAGAAAAGAAGCGGCCATTATTGCTTCTACTGACTTACACGAATTTATAGACAGTGAAAATTCGTATCTCTACGTAGATGTGGGAGGTGGAAGTACAGAATTTACCATTTTTACCCACGGCAAAATTGCCATGTCTAAGTCTTTTAAAATAGGGACAGTACGGCTGTTGAACGAAATTGTGGAGGACAATGTCTGGAAGGAGATTGAAAAATGGATAAAGAACAATACTCGTAAACTCAAAAACCTATCTCTTATAGGATCAGGGGGAAACATCAATAAACTTTACAAGATGTCGGGCAGGGAACCTGGGGTGCCCTTGTCGTATATTTGGCTGAATGCACAATACCAATTTTTACAGAGCATAAGCTATGAAGATCGTATTTCAGAGCTAGGGCTCAATCCCGACCGAGCCGATGTAATCATTCCTGCTACACGTCTTTTTCTTTCTGCGACCAAATGGAGTGGGGCAAAGAAAATACACGTGCCTAAAATTGGACTTTCTGACGGAATCGTCAAATTGCTTTACTTTAGTGAAAATTCGAACTAGGCTTACCACCCACTTACTTCCACCTTGCTCTTGCCGTTTCGCTGTTTCCGCACATTGATACGTACGGGAATGCGTTCTGTCATTTCCTGAACGTGGGAGATTACCCCTACTTTTCGCCCCTGATTGTGTAGGCGTTCTAGGGCGTCCATAGCGATGTTTAAAGTAGATGGATCGAGTGAGCCGAAACCTTCGTCTATAAACAGCGACTCCACTTTCATACGAGTAGAAGACAGCGAGGCCAAGGCGAGGGCCAAGGCGAGAGAAACCAGAAAGGACTCCCCTCCGGAAAGGGAGTAAACAGTGCGGATTTCATCTCCCATATCCTTGTCCAATACCTGTAGTCCCAGCGAATCTGGGATACGCTGCAATACATAGCGTTTACTGAGTACTTCTAAGTGTACATTGGCATAGCCGAGCAGTAAGTCGAGGGTGTATTCTTGGGCGATTTGCCGAAACTTCTTACCGTCTGCCGACCCGATGACCTCATTGAGTTTTGCCCAGTTGTCGAAAACGAGCTGCCGTTTTTCAATATCTTTTAAAATCTGGGAAAGTCCCTGTTTGAGTTTTTCGTCATCTCTAAGCTTGTAATTGATCTCGGCGATCTTGGTTTTGTGTTCTTCCCGTGTTTTCCTAACCGCATTGCGCAGTTGTACCACTTCTTCTTCCGATCGCTTGGAAGGGCGTTGGCTTCTGTGATGTTCTAATGCTTTGCGCCTTTCAGTCACTATAGATGCCGCTTGATTTACAGCGTTGGTCAGCTCGTGAAGAGCATTTCGCTCTTCTTCTATCCACTCATAAGAATACTCGAGCAGGGGTTCTAACTCCTCTATAGTCAGTTTTTTGGAGTGTTGTTCCGGCTGTGATTCCAGCCATAAGTCGATTTCAGATGCGTATTTGCTCTCCTGTCCTTGTAGCCTTTCGATTTCTTTTTTTACTTCTTCACCCCGAGTGTTTTCACCGGCTTGTTTATGGTTGAGTTCGTTGAAAACAGTGGTGATACTTTCCTGTTCTTCTCGTACATTTGATAGCTTATGTTCAAGTTCAGTTTCTACCTCATCAGCTGCCTTGCCCTGTAGAAGTGAACGGCGTTTTTGGAGCATTTGGTTGTATTGCGATTGCAGATCTAACAGTTGTTGTGTTTTTAGCTTTGCTGTTTTTTCCGAAAGTGCCAACTGTTCTTCGAGGTGTTTTTGGTCGGTTTTGGCCACGTCAAGCTCGCGTTGTCGGGAACTCAGCTCTTCGGCACGCGTTTTCCATTCACGGGCAAATTCGACAATGCACTCGACAAAGGTTTCCGGATTATTTTGCCAATGTCCATACCATTCCTCAGAAGGGAAATACGGCTTGAGCAGCTTTCGGGTTTGTTGTAAGTCTGTCGTGAGTTTTTGTTCTTCTCGACTTCGGCTGGCTAGTTTTTCTTCTCCGAGTGAGCGTTCTTTTTCTTTCTCGTTAATTTCCTTCTCTACTGCAGAGAGTTCCAATCGTTTTTGTTCTAGTTTATCTTTTTCATCTTCCAATTGTTTTTTGGTGATGTTGTATGCTTTAATCTGTTGCTCCAGTATTTTTAGTTTTTCTTTTTGTCTGCTCTGTTTTTCTTGTATCCATTCTGATCTGCGATCTTCGGGGAGGGCAATCAGAGAGGTGTAGACATCAGAGTTCCGGCATTTTTCTTCTGCCTGTCGTATCTTTTCGTCTTCCGATGAGAGCTCAGCTTTGAGTAGAGGGATGTTTGCTTTGTGGAACGCTATGGCTTGTTCCAGTTTGTTGTATGCTCCCAACAGGGAATCGCGTTGTTCTTTAGCGTTTCTATGCTCTGTTTCTAAATCTTCCAATAGTCTGTCGGATAGGGGAGAGTGCACAGCATAAGGATGCTCGGTACTTCCACATACCGGACAGGCTTCGCCCGGACTTAGGCTTTGACGTAGTCGGTCGGTATTTTCTGAAACGGTCAACTTGGCTTTTTCCAGAATTTTCCCGGAAGTATCGTGTTTCACAGTAGCTGTTTCTAGTTCCTTTGTAGTTGCAGAGAGCAGTTCTCTTTTTTCAGTGTATGCTTTGCGTTCCTCGTCGAGCCTTTCCGCTGTAGCACTCTTTTGCTGTAAGTGCTCATGCCAAATGTTCCATTGCAGTGCTAAAGTGTTGAGATCTGTGGCTGTGGAATGAAGGCGGTCGCGTTCTTTTTCAAGTGTGGCAATATCGATTTGCGATAATGTCTGTTGCAGTGTTTTGCAGTGCTCTTTAAGTTTTTGCAGTGTGTTGAGGATTGTTTTTTGACTTTGCGAAAGGCTGTCTTGTTCCTTACAGACTTTTTCTTGTTTACCTTGAAGGTCTCGTAGTTGTAATTGCAGAGAGTGTATCTCCCTCAGAGATACTTCTGCATCTTTTAGCTTGGAGATGATAAACTGCTGTTCTTCGGCTACTGTTCTTCTGGACTGATGCTCTTTTAACCAGCGGTCGATTTGGTCTAGCCGGTTTTGTATAGCTTGCGTATTGCGGGTGTGTATGGCTAATTTGTCCTTTTGGCGGTTGTATTCTCCTTTTGCTTCTTCACTTTCTTTCTGCGCTTGGTCTAGCTGTTTTTTGAACTCAAAAATTCTGATATCTGCATCTCTAGCCTTGCTGATTAATGGACGTGTTTCTTCCTGAGTTTTGAGGGCCGATTTCAAACGGGATGCTATCTGATCGGATTGTTGTTTGAGTTTGCTCTTTTGTTCTGATAGCGCTGTGAGCTTATTTGAAATCTCCTGTAGTTGTTGCTGTTTTGATTGCAGTTGCTCACGGATGTATTTAAGGTTGTCTACGGCAGGTTTTACGGTTTGGAATCGGGTTAGCTTGTCGAGTAATTGCTCTCTTGGAGCTGCCTCATTCCGAATTAGCTGTGCCCGTTGATATGCTTGAACGGCTTTATCTTGTTCCTGTTGCAGTGAATTGTCTTTCTCGTGCCAACTGAGTTCTTTGGATAGTTCTTCTTCTTCCTTTTGCTGTAGTTCAGCAGCAGTTTCGCTTTCCTTTTTGAGTTCCAGTAATTTTGTAATTTCTTCCGGGGAGAGTATTGCGGTGTTTTCGTGCCTGACGCGCAAGTCGCGCAGCAATTGTTCCTGCTCTTTGTAATTTTCGTAAACCCGTTTGGAAATCTGCGAGTACACATAGGTTCCGGTCAGTTTTTCCAACAGAGCTGATTTCTCGTCTTTTCCAGCTTTTAGAAAGGCGGTAAAATCACCCTGAGCTAGGAGGACAGATCGGGTGAATTGTTCGAAATTGAGACCTACACAGCGTTCGATTTCTTCCAGAATTTCCATTTTTCTTCCCGGAATATCGGTGCGATTACTGATGTTTTTCAGCTTTATGTCGTAGGGTTGCAGGCTTCCGTCGGGACGGTTGTACGCTCTTCTTACACTCCATGTAGCGCGGTACAGCTGTTTGTCCACTCCTTCAAAATCGACCTCTGCAAAACCGTCTGTAGTACCGTCTCTTAGAATCCCCCTAACATCGCCCTGTTTTATGGTGTGTTCGCCTACATCGTTGATGTCAATTCCCCCTTCAGCTGTCCGGTATCGAGGCGTTTTTGCGTACAATGCCAGGCACAGGGCATCGAGTATGGTAGATTTTCCGGCACCGGTAGGTCCGGTGATGGCAAAGATCCCGGCCGACCTTAGCGGTTCTTCGGTAAAGTCTATTTCCGTAATTCCTTCTAGGGAAGCGAGGTTCTTGATGCGTACACTGAGTATTTTCATTCAAATAGGGTCGATTAAAATAGCTTTGAGGATAAAAGTGTTTTTGCTTCAGCTCTATTCCTGCTCTGCGAGTTCTGCACTGAGGTGTTGAAACAATTTTTTCAGATCGTCTGGCAGTGTATTGCCATACTTGGAGTGGTATGTTTTTTCAAGGATTTGGAGAGGTTGTAATTCCTGTAATTGTTCCGGATTGTTTGGGGTATTGTTATTCTTTTTATCCACACTAGTATAGTGTACATCTATCCGGGTGAGGCGAACGTTTTTGCTCTGAAGAGCGGTTTCAATGCGGTGTCGCAGGGAGGGTTCTGGTCCTTCCAGTAATACTCTTACTTCGAGATAAGGGGGGGGAGTATCGGTGTCGGATGTATTTGGAAGCTGGGAAATTGCACTGAGTACATCGTCTAGACTTTCCGGAACAGCGGGAATTCTTTTGAGGGGTGTCGACACGGGAATTTCCAAGCTTTGAATATTTTCAACAGTCTTGCCTTCCAGCTCAAATACCATGACCTGATGCTTGTAGTTTACCTCTGAGAACGACATGGGAATCGGACTTCCGCTGTATCTCACATGTTCTTTTGCCCCTATGCGCTGCGCTTTGTGGATATGTCCGAGAGCTACATAACAGATGCCTTCGGGAAAGGCCGATGCCGATACACATTCCACTCCTCCCATGATAAGACGCTCCGATTTGTCCATATCGCTTATTTCTGCCTGGCGAGCGTGAAGGTGCCCCATTGCAATAACAGGCTGTTTCTGCTGTTTTTCCTCACGGAGATAATTATAGAGCGAGTTGTATAGGGTTGCAACCCCATCGGCATAAGGGTTAGTACTGTTTGCCACCGGAGGGTAGTCGCCCATTCGCAAAAAGGGAACGGCCATACACCAAGCTTCCGTCTCTCCGTTTTTCCCTCGTATGGGAATGAGTAGTTTGTCGTAGTCTATTGAGCCGTCACTCTTCTTTTCTACCACTCCTACAATATGGATATTGGAGGATTCTAATAGTGGTTTAGGCGATTCTAAGCGAGAAGCTGAATCGTGATTTCCCGCAGTGATAATCACCTGGAGGTTTGGGCAGGCCGCAGTAGTGCGACTGAGAAAACTGTAAAACAATCTCACCGAGGCGGCGGAGGGATTTGACAGGTCGAAAACATCTCCGCTGATCAACAGTACATCTACTTTTTCTTCCCTTAAGACGATTTCCAGCCATTCCAGAAATTTACGGTGTTCGTAGGTCCGGTCGTATTCGTGAAAGAGCTGGCCAATATGCCAGTCGGCAGTATGGAGAATCTTCATGATAGCAGGAGATTTACATGGGTATTTTGCCACCCGATTGTCGATGCAAGATAACTGTTTTGACAGGAAAAAACAATCTGTAAGGAGGTGACTTTAGAGCACAAAAAAAGGCAAGCTACCTACATCGCACCGCTGCGACCACATACCCTTGCTGCGTTCCCACCCTGGGGGATTTTGCAGGAGCTGGTCGTGTAGGACTTGCCGGTTGCAAAGGTATTACTTTTTTATATTTACTAAAAGTTTTCTCCGTTTTAATTTTATTGAATAAATTGGTCCCCTCAAAGGTAAATATCACGAGAGATGCTTAAGTGGTTTAATATCAATATCCTGATCTGTTTTTTTGTTGCCTGTAATGGAGAACACGCCTCTTCCCGACGTTTTTCGGTAGCTGTAGAAGGTGGAGAAAAGGTAGTGTACAACAAGCCTGTAAGGTTAAAGGTAACTTCCAAAAAAGACATCCCTGTCGATTCAGTAGCCTATGCGGTAAATGGCATTTCTCTACCGAAAGAAGAAGGAGGAATTAGTCTGAAAGGCATTCCCTTAGGACATCAGAAAATAGTGGCTACAGTCTATTACGGTGATGATTCAGACAGTATATCTGTACCGATAACCATATTGGCAGACAAGGCTCCTGAATTGTATGGCTATGAGATTGTAAAAGAATATCCTCACGACGGAGAGGCTTTTACCCAAGGACTTGAATTTTACAAGGATACGCTCTATGAAAGTACCGGAAGACACGGGTATTCGTCGCTGAGAAAATCCAATTATACAACAGGGGAGGTATTGAAAAAGATATCCTTGGATCAGAGCTTATTTGGTGAAGGGCTCACCATTATGAACGACAGGATTTATCAACTTACCTGGAGGGAAGGTAAGGGGTTGGTTTACGATATGAATTTTGAGTTGATCAAAGAATTTAATTACGGAAAAAGCAAGGAGGGATGGGGGCTGTGTAACGACGGTACACGAATATTTAAGAGTGATGGCACCTCCAAAATCTGGATACTGGACCCGGAAACACTAGAGGAAACGGGACATATAGAAACAGTCACCAATACTTCGGTGTTTTCGATGGCCAATGAGCTGGAATACGCTCACGATAGGATATACGCCAATACCTGGCAAAAGGAAGGAGTAATGATTATCAATCCCGATAACGGAGTTATAGAAGGCGTTGTAGACCTCAGAGGATTAAAAGATAAAGTAACGCAAAAGCCCGATCTCGACGTGTTGAACGGTATTGCTTATTTTCCGAAGCGCGATACTTTTTTTGTCACCGGAAAGAACTGGGACAAGATTTTCGAGATAAAAATTACTTCAAAGTAAATAAAATCAAATTGGATTATGCATTGGATTATTCTCATTATCGGCGGGTTGTTTGAAGTGGGATTTACCTTTTGCTTAGGTAAGGCCAAAGAAGCTACCGGCATGTCTTCCTATCTCTGGATCGCCGGTTTCTTTATATCGCTTACGGTGAGTATGTACTTGTTATATCGCGCTACCTTAGTCTTACCTATGGGTACAGCCTATGCAGTGTGGACAGGCATCGGGGCTGTGGGAACAGTGCTAATGGGGATACTGTTTTTTAAGGAACCTGCAGATTTTTGGCGATTGTTTTTTATCACAACCCTAGTAGCTTCTATTGTCGGTCTTAAATTTGTTTCAAATTAATCTGCATACTCCAGAAAAGAAAGTTGCGATCCTCCGGCTAGTTCGTATGCTTCTTTACCCTGTTCGAATATCCTTGCCGACAAGTCGCCTTCAAGGATGATACTTTTGCCAGAAACAAAGAGCCAGCTGCCCTCGCGCAAACCTACCACGGCTTGCGGATTGAGCTTGTGAAATTCTGCGATACGTTTTTCCCGTGTTTCTCCCATATGAGTGCTTTGGGTATCCGGGTCGAGATAGTGCGGATTGATGTTGAAGGAAACCGCTCCAAGCGTGTCGAAAGAAGGTGGGTATACAATAGGCATATCGTTGGTGGTTTGCATACTCACCCCAGTTATATTGGCTCCTGCACTGGTTCCAAAATAAGAAAGTCCGCCTGATATAGCCGTTTTTAGAGGCTCCATAATTCCGTTTTCATACAGCTCTTTTACCAGTAAAAAAGTGTTTCCTCCTCCGGTAAATACCGCTTTGGCATTTTGAATGGCTCGAATAGGATCGGGGAAACGGTGTAAACCGACCACTTTTTTGCCAATCGAAGCCAGTCCCTTTGCCGCAATTTCAGTGTAGGCGTCGTGTGTAATTCCTCCCGGACGGGCGTAAGGGATAAAAACAATCTCGTCGGTATGGGCAAAAAAAGTTTGCAATCGAGGCAAGATGTACGATAGATAGGAGCCTCCGTGAACGGTAGATGTACTGGCTATGATTAATTTTCTGATATTTGTTTGCTCTTCTTTCATCAGTTGACAGGGATTTTTGTATTTTTAATTGACATTCTGGCATTTAACAAAAAATTAATTGCCACAGTGTTTAATTTGCGGTATTCTTGTGCTGTGCAATGGTTACCAGTGCAAAGACAAGAAAGCCTTTTAAAGCTAAAGTAGAAACAAAAAAAGCTCCATGCAAAAAATACTAAGCGTCTTACTATTTTTATGTGTCCTTACCGTTGGTGCCCAAGACGGAAGAACAATACTTCGCGGAAAAGTGATTTACAGAAATTCTAGCGTGCCCAATCAAAATGTGATTAATTTAGAAACACAGAAAGCTACGATAACAAATAAGGACGGCGAATTTGAAATCTTTGTAAAACAGGGAGACCATTTGGTGTTTTCTGCGGTGAATTACAAATTGGAAACAGTGGAGATTACCAGCGATATTCTCGATAAAAACCGTTTGGTTGTAGAGGTTAATGAACGAGTCAATGCGTTGGATGAGGTAGTGGTAACTCCAGACAATGAGGAGAAATTTCTAGAACTGAGAGGGGAGGAGTTTAAGCAATTTGAATATGCTGACGACTATTCTACAGAGGCTCAAAACATGGCAACTCCTGAAAAGCGTTTGCAGAACGGAGTTAATTTTGTCAATATCTTCAAAGCCCTTTTTGTCAAGGAAAAAGAAGAAGACCAGCAGATTCAGCTCAAAGTTAGCGAAGTGCTTCGCCAAGTGTATGACGATGAGTTTTTTGTGCTCGACCTGAAAATTCCCCAAGACAAAATAGACGATTTTCTCTATTACTTAGACGGTAAGATACCGAGACAATCCTTACTTCGAAAGGAAAACGAATTTGAACTCATAGACCTTCTAGTGCAAGAAAGTGAAGCCTATAGGAATATGCAAAAGGAGTAGCTCAATATCTTGGGACATTCCAATAAATACGGCTATTTGACGGTGTTTTGTTGTCTGTGTCTGTACAGCGTGCAATCGCAAAACGGCCTAAAGGGAAGGGTGAATATTCCGACTTCCGAAAAGTCAGGTATACATATCATAAACATATCAGACTCAGATTATGCCACTATAACCGATGCGAATGGCAGGTTCGAAATTCCTGCAGCTGCAGGAGATTCTGTGGTGTTTTCCGGTGTGCAGTTTTACAGAGAAACCATAGTAGTTACAGAAGCTATGCTGACAAATCCAGATTTTGTAGTGTATCTCCGGGGAAGAGTCAACGAGCTGGATGAGGTAGTAGTGAAAAATCTCACCGGCAATCTCATCACCGATATGCGGCGCATAAAAACCGACAGTGTAACCTCTTTTTCCTTAGGCTTGCCTAATGCTCACAAAGTACAGCTTCCTAAAACAGAACGCAAATTGTTTGAGGCGACTAGCGGAAGTGGATTGATTCCGTTAAACCCCATCATAAACGCCATTACAGGACGCACAAAACGACTGAAAGAATACGTGCGTTTGGAAAGGGAAGATAAGGCGCTGAAGGAAATGCGGCAGCAGCTAGGTGATAAATTCTTTGCTGAAATGGGAGTTCCCGAAGAAAAAATTCCGGATTTTTTGTACTACTGCCAGGCTCGTCCCGTGTTTGATTATCTGAAAAATAGCCGCGATGCCCTTGCCGTATCCGACACCCTCCGAGTATATGCGAAAAAATATTTGGAGGAACAGAAGGTTGAAGTTATCGCAGATTAAACCGATAATTACAGAAGAGTTTACTACCATCAATACAATATTTTCATTTTTTTACTGTGTTTTTATAGTGATGTGCTAAACTTTAAAAGTCCAATATTCCACATTTTAATTATATTGACTATTTTGCGATAAAGTTTCATTCACTAACCAATTATTTATATTGATGACCATTTACAGATTGTTTTTATGCTGCCTGTTGTCTGTGGTGACTATTGGAATACAGGCTCAGGAAAAACCCGAAAAAGAGGGACATGCCAATACCAATAAGTTTCGGCAGATGTATCAGGAATTCGCAACTCCCAACAGATTCCGTACCGGTGCCGGGGCTCCTGGTCCTGATTACTATCAACAAAGAGCCGACTACAAAATGAACATAGAGTTGGACGACCGCAACAAAAGACTTTACGGAGAGGAGACTATTACCTATACCAACAATTCTCCCGATGCTTTAGATTATCTTTGGGTGCAGCTCGATCAGAATATGCGGTCGAAAGATTCGCCTGCCCTGCTTCGGAATTCAGAGCGTATACCTCCTGCTCAGCGAAAAGAGAAATTTATTTCAAATTATATGAAGGAAGCTTTCGATGGAGGTTTTAATATAGAGTATGTAAAGGATGTTAAGGGAGAAGACTTGCCATATACCATCAATTTCACTATGATGCGTGTAGATATACCTAAACCCTTACTTCCGGGAGAGAAAATATCATTTTCTATCAAGTGGTGGTACAATATCAACAATCACGTTACTGATGGTGGTCGAAGCGGATATGAGACCTTTGAAAAAGACGGCAACAGATCGTATGTCATAGCCCAGTTTTTCCCGCGAATGGCAGCTTATGACGATGTAGAGGGCTGGCAGAATTACCAGTTCTGGGGAGGTGGAGAGTACTCGCTTACTTTTGGAGATTACGAAGTGAATATCACCGTGCCTTCCGACCATATTATGGATGCAACAGGAGCACTGCAAAACCGTCAGGAAGTATATACTCCTGCCATGATGCAGCGGTATGAAAAGGCAAAAAAGTCATTCGACAAGCCTGTTGTAATCGCTACTCAAAAAGAGGCAGAAGCGAGAGAAAAAGGATTTTCAGATAAAAAGAGTACTTGGAAGTACAAGGCGGAAAACGTACGTGATTTTGCCTTTGCTACTTCGAGGAAGTTTATATTAGACGCTATGGCCGTAGAAGTTGGAGGAAACACCGTTATGGCTCAGTCGCTATACCCTAAGGAAGGGAATCCGCTATGGGAAGAATACTCCACCCGAGTGGTAGCGCATACGCTGAAATCGTATTCCAGCCATACTTTTGCATACCCTTATCCTAAAGCTGTATCGGTTCACGCCAAATCCCAGGGAATGGAATACCCGATGATTTGCTGGAATCACGGACGTCCGAATGAAGACGGAACCTATTCCGATCAAGTTAAGTACGGAATGATAAGCGTTATTATCCATGAGGTTGGACACAATTTTTTCCCGATGATTGTCAATTCAGACGAACGGCAGTGGGCGTGGATGGACGAAGGTTTTAACTCTTTCCTTCAGTACCTTACCGAACAGTCTTTTGAAGACAACTATCCATCCCGTAGGGGAATACCCTCTAAGATCGTCAATTATATGAAAGGCGATCAAGACCGTATAGCGCCTATTATGAGCAATCCTGAAAACCTATATCAGAAAGGAAACAATGCTTATGCAAAAGTAGCTGCCGGGCTCAATATACTTCGCGAAACCGTTATGGGACGTGAATTGTTCGACTACGCTTTTATGACCTATGCAAGGCGATGGATGTTTAAACACCCTACCCCCGAAGACTTTTTCCGAACTATGGAAGACGCTTCCGGAGTGGAGCTCGACTGGTTTTGGAGAGGTTGGTTTTACAGAACCGATTGGGTGGATATAGGAATTAAAGACGTGAAGAAATACTATGTGGCTTCTGAGGTTCCGGAGAGGATGAAAAGAAGCTTGAAAAGGCGTAATATAGACGAAACTTCGATGGTTTTTATGGTGGGAGAAGGTGAAGGGCAATCGCAGAAAGACACCGATGCACTGCAACGCTGGAAACCTCTTAAAACCTATGTTGAAGACAATTTCTCTCCAGAAGAAAGAGCTGCTCTGAAGAATCCGAAGTACTTTTACGAACTCACTTTTGAAAAGCTGGGAGGAATGCCTATGCCGCTTATTGTGGAATACACCTATGCAGACGGAAGTAAGGAAACTGTGAGATATCCGGTAGAAGTATGGCGCATGAACGACAAAGAGCTCACCAAAGTTATCGCCTCAGAAAAGGAATTGACGGGTATTGTAATCGATCCGAAACTGGAAACGGCCGATGTTGATCTCGACAACAATAGTTGGCCTCAAAAATAGGGCGCGTTATATTTTTGTTACCCTTTGTGCTTTCAGCTTGTAATTTTTCTGTATATTCGCGCAGATTTCTGGAAAGCACTGTGTTTTTCCGGTAAGCCAAAGGGCAATCGGGGTGTGGCGCAGTTGGTAGCGTACACGCATGGGGTGCGTGTGGTCGCTGGTTCGAGTCCAGTCACCCCGACATATTGAAACTGAGTAATTTATGTTTCTGAAAAGGCGGTATATCAAAAGATGTACCGCCTTTCTTTTATAAAAAAGTTGCTTTAAATATTAAGTAGGGATCATGCCCTAAAGCAGCGGCGATATTTTTCCAAACACATAATTTACTTTTCTTTAGCATAATGCTTACATTTGTTCGGAACTCATTTTGAGTGGTTAAATCTGTCTGTAAGGCTTGAAATTAGGTTTTCTTCAGAGGTGTAATCGCTCGGATGGGTTTTGTATGTATCGGGGAGGGGCAGTTTTTTAGAGAGGATGAATGTGATCTGACTTGCTCCTTTTTATCAAAATTATAGCACAGGATGAATACCATACAGCAGTTGAGATGGCGATATGCTACCAAGAAATTTGATACGACACGACATCTCGATGACAAACAGATTGAATTACTCAAAGAGGCTTTTAATCTCACGGCACTGTCTTTCGGGCTGCAGCCCGTAAAGCTGGTGGTGGTGAGTAATGCCGAGAAGCGCAGTAAATTACTTCCCTTGGCTTTTGGCCAGAAACAGGTGGTCGAGGCTTCGCATCTACTTGTTTTTTGTATAGAGAATACTATAGACGAGGCCTTTATAAGAAGTTATTTCGACAAGGTAAAGGCGGTGCGCAACACTTCAGAGGAGATACTAAAGCCCTATCGCGATTTTCTCATTGCCGATTTTAACAAAAAAACCAGTGAGGAAATAGAAAAATGGGCGCGTAATCAGGCCTATCTCGCCTTGGGAAATATGCTTACGGTATGCGCTATGGAAAAGATAGACGCCTGCCCTATGGAGGGGTTTAAAGCCGACGGTTTTGACGAGGTGTTGGAATTGAAAGAGAAAGGCCTAAGATCGGTATTGATCATGCCTGTAGGCTACAGAGCCGAAGACGATGTGTTTGCCACTATGGAAAAGGTGCGCAAGGAAGTCAGTGAAAGTGTGCTGGAAATTGAATAAGGTATTCCGGAATATTTCGAAAAACCTTATTTTTAATCTGATAAAATAATATTGCTATGCCCGGATTTGAATTTTTTGGAGATTTAGAACGAAAACACCTGAACGATGTACTGGAAAGTGGTGTATTGATGCGTTATGGCTTTGACGGTATGCGCAACGGGCACTGGAAGGCCAGAGAGCTGGAACAGGCACTGTGTAGGAGGATGGAGGTGTCTCACGCACAATTGGTGAGTAGTGGAACAGCTGCGCTTACCGTGGCATTGGCCAGTGCAGGGGTCGGAGCGGGAGATGAGGTCATTATGCCGGTCTTTACTTTTGTGGCGAGTTTTGAGGCAGTATTATCGGTTGGAGCGATTCCGGTATTGATGGATATCGATGAGACATTGACGCTCAATCCTAAAGCGGTAGAAAAAGCAGTTACGCCCAAAACCAGAGTGATTATGCCTGTACATATGTGCGGGTCGTCGGCGAGGTTGAGCGAACTGAAAGCGATATGTGATAAACACAATCTCCTCTTGTTGGAAGACGCTTGTCAGGCAATAGGCGCTACCTACAACGGCAAACCCTTGGGCAGCTATGGCGATCTCGGTTGTTTTTCATTCGACTATGTAAAGACTATTACTTGTGGAGAGGGAGGGGCAATCATTACCAATAATGCCGATTACGCCCGCAATGCCGATCACTATTCAGATCACGGTCACGATCATATAGGTAAGGACCGCGGGGCAGAAAGTCACCCGTTTATGGGATATAACTATCGCATATCTGAATTACACGCTGCCGTAGGACTGGCACAGATAGGGCGATTGGACGAGTTTTTAAGTATACAGCAACAGCATTCGGGAGTATTGAGAAAGGCATTGGAAAGTATTCCGGGAATACGCTTTAGAGAAGTTCCGGAAGGAGCTGAAGAAAATTATTCTTTTCTCAGTTTCTTCCTTCCAGATGAAGCGACGACAAGAGCAGCGCACAAGGCATTGACTGAAGAAGGAGTAGACGGTTGTTTTTATTGGTTTGACAACAACTGGCACTATATAAAAAAGTGGGAACACCTCAAGAAGTTAAAGACCTTGGGCAAGGTGTCTGAGGAGGTGAGAGCAGCTATGCCGGATTACGAAAAAGCGGATTTCAGCGCTTCAGATGCCGTGATGGGACGTACTATTTCTGTGTTGATAAAACTGGGATGGAGCAGGGAAGAGGTAGAACAGCGTGCCGAGAATATGGTAAAGGCTTTGAAAAAAGTATTGTAATTTAGGCATACCCAATAAAGCCTAATGCAAAACGCCGGATGTGAAATGTCCGGCGTTTTGTATTCGTATCATCGGTTATGGCATTGTGATCAGTAATTCACATATTCCACTATTTCAAGTCCGTAACCTACTAAGCCCACGCGTTTTATTTGTTCTGAGTTCGACATAAGACGTGCCTTAGAGATGTCGAGATCGTGTAATATCTGTGCTCCGATGCCGAAATCTTTCTGATCCATAATCATTTTAGGGGCCTTTATATTGCCCTCTTTCTGTAACTCTTTGAGTTGTCCCAAACGTTGTAACAGGTTGAGTGACTGATTTTGTTGGTTGATAAACACCACAGCACCCTGCCCTTCTTCATTAATCATTTGGAACATATTTTCCAGTTTTTTATCCGGATTGTTGGTCAGTGTTCCGAGTATGTCGTTGTTTACCAGCGTAGAATTAATTCTAGTCAGTACGGGATCGCCAAGTTTCCAGCTTCCTTTTGTAAGTGCTATATGCACCTGTTTGTTGGTGGTTTGCACATAAGCTCTAAGGCGAAAATTGCCAAAGCGGGTTTGTATGTCAAAATCTTCCTTTTTTTCAATGAGGCTGTCGTGCTGCATTCTGTAGGCGATAAGATCTTCTATAGACACCAGTTTGAGCCCGAGTTTCTCTCTGATCTCAGTGAGCTGTGGCAGGCGCGCCATAGTGCCGTCTTCGTTCATCACTTCTACAATAACCCCTGCAGGTTCAAGTCCAGCAAGTCGAGCCAGGTCGATCGCTGCCTCTGTATGCCCGGTTCTTCTCAAAACTCCGCCCTCTTTAGCGATTAAGGGAAAAATATGTCCGGGACGAGCTAGGTCAAAAGGCTTGGTATCTGGATCTATCAGCGCTTTTACAGTTTTGGCGCGGTCGCCTGCAGAAATACCGGTAGTAACCCCTTGGCCTCTGAGGTCTACAGAAACCGTAAAAGCAGTTTCCATAGGATCGGTATTGTTGTTTACCATAACGTGTAAACCTAGTTCTTTACAGCGCTTTTCCGTGAGTGGTGCGCAGATGAGTCCGCGACCGTGAGTAGCCATAAAATTGATCAATTCTGGAGTGACCATTTCTGCTGCTGCGACAAAATCGCCTTCGTTTTCTCTGTCTTCATCGTCTACTACGATTACGATTTTTCCAGCGCGAATATCGGCTATAGCCTCTTCTATGGTATTTAATTTTATTTCGGGTATTTCCATTGTGATAGGCATAATGTAAATTTTACGCTACAAAGATACCTATTTTTGACCGATAAGAGCCATAAAGAGAAGGGGAGATTGAGGAGAAGAGGAGATGTGGTGATGAAGAGACATGGGGTAGTCGATTAGTTCTTAGTTTGTAGTTCGTAGTGTTTCTTCGTTTTTGTTTTTCTGAATCGTTGAAAAAACTTTTTTACGGGTTCGGTTATGTTGTCGGTATCCAATACACCTTTGTCGGCTGTGGCTCTTCTGGTCAGGAAAATTCCAAGGGGAAGCATTACGAGTGTGGAGAGCCAAGAACCCAGAATAGGGGGAATACTGGCGTCTTTGGCGTAGTTTCTGGCAAACATCCCGAGAAAGTGGTAGGTGAGAAACAATATAATCCCCACCACCATTGGAAGTCCAAGTCCGCCTTTTCGTATAATAGCTCCGAGTGGTGCCCCTACGAAAAACAGTATGACACAGGCAAATGCCAAGGCGTATTTGCTGTGCATGGCCATCAGGTAATAGTTGAGCACCATATCTTTGCGGAGCAGTTCGTCTTTCTTCGCATTTACCGTATTGGCAATATTGGTGATATTACCTCGGGCTATCTCTATAATTTGTTGTTTTTTATTCACCTCAAAAAGCGATAGAAAGTCCTTGTCAGGTGAAGTAAGTACAAGAGTGTCTTTTTCTTCGATTAGGCTGTCTCTCTCCTCCTCCTTCTGTTCCTCTCGGATCAGTGAACGTTTTATGGTGGTGATTCCACTGCGTTTGTATATATTATCGCCGAAATTATAAATAGCCGTGCTGTTGTGATCTTCTATCGAATCTATAAGCACTCCTAGTTCACCTACGTTGTACATTTTGTACGTGTTGTAACTCTCGTCTTCCAGATCCACATCATTTACTTCTGAGAGATCCATATTGAGGGTGTAAAACTCAAATTTAGCCTTGGCGTGAGGGTAGTTATCTCGATTTCTCGGGTTTGAAGGTTTTTGATCTTCGTAATAATAACCGTCTATTAGTTTTAGCTTTAATATGTCTGAATTTTCACTGCTGATGAGTTCGCCGTCTTTGGCTTTAATGACCAATAGGTTTTCGCCTCTTGAGTTTTTCTTGTGGAGGATAACGTTTTTGAGCATACGGTCGTCTTCTCCATATTTTTTCTCCACTTTGATGTTCATGTCTTCTATGTCGTTGAACATACCTTCGGAAATTGCCAGGGCTGGCTTTACCTTGGCGATATTCTTCCTCAGGTTGTAGGCTTTAAACTCAGCTTTTGGGATAATGCTATTGGCGAAGTAAAAGGTAAATGCTCCGAGGGCAATCATAAATACGATAAGGCTTTTCATAGCTCTGTACAACGAGATGCCAGACGATTTCATGGCGGCAAACTCATAATTTTCGGCAAAGCTTCCAAAAGTCATCAAGGAGGCCAGAAGTACGGTAAAAGGGAGTACGGTTGGTACTAAGCTAGGGGAGTAATAGAGTAAGAATTTACCGATAACCCACAAATCGAGTCCCTTTCCCGCAAGGTCATCGATAAAGAGCCAGATCGCCTGAAAAATAAAGATGACCATAAGTATGGTAAAACAACTGATGAAGTTGAACAAGAAGCGGGATAAGATGTAGCGATCGAGGATTTTCAAAGTCGGAAAATTCAACCTCAGAACCGAGTTGCCAGCTCTGGAGATGTTTGCAGTTATTGATTTATGATATAATAGCCTTCGTCTTCGTACTTTTTTGCATTAAAATTGAACAGATTGGCAGATAACGGCTGATCTGTCTTAAACGAATTGACCGTAATGGTGGTTTTTGTTCCGTTTTGCCCAGTTTGAATGAGGTTGTAAATATGTTTGGTTTGCACGTCGATACCGAGTAAGATTTCTTTGGCTTCTGCGTGAGTATCTATCGGTACGAGCTTGACGTACTGTATTTGTCTTCCCCTCACATTCTGAAGAATGTCCCAGCTGTAATTGTAGCCCTCGGAGTAAAAGGTGAGCATTTTGGAGGGAGTAATGGTGTTTTCATCTTCCGAATCCGGACTTTCGATCACGACTTCTTCATTTTCCGGAATTACGGTAATTATGCGTTTTCCGTCAAATATTTTGGTGGCTCCGAGATAGTTGAAAAGGTATTTGTCTCCTTGTATGGTAACATCGCCACGGGTTTCCTGTTTTACATTTTCGGCGGTATTTTCCAAGACGTATTTAAAATCGACAAAAATATTGTCATAAGTTTTTACTTTGTGATGTACTTCGTCGAGTAGCGCCTTTGCCTTTTCTGTCTCTTGTCCGTAGGATATGGCAGTCGTCAATAACAATGCGGTTATTGCCCATACCATTTTAACTGTTTTCATCTCTTTTTTCTTTGTTGTTAGGTCTGTTTTCCGAATTTTAATTTTCTGTTTCTTCGTTTGCCAGAAACTGTTCCAGGGCGTACAAGTCCGGGATGAGCACCTGCCTAGCCTTACTGCCTTCAAAAGGTCCTACAATTCCAGCGGCTTCCAACTGATCTATAATGCGCCCTGCACGATTATAGCCCAATTTTAGTTTTCTCTGAAGCAACGAAGCCGATCCCTGCTGGGCATTCACAATAACTTCGGCAGCTTCTCTAAACAAGGCATCTCTTTCTTCTGTATCTATATCAAGACTTGTGCCAGATTCTTCTCCGACGTATTCGGGAAGGAGGTGGGCATCGGGATATGCTTTTTGAGCCCCGATAAAATCGGTTATTTTGGCAACTTCAGGAGTGTCTACAAAGGCACATTGCAGTCTGACTAGGTCGTTGCCTTGGGTGTATAACATATCTCCTCGTCCTATCAGTTGATCGGCTCCTTGACTGTCTAGAATGGTACGAGAATCTATTTTAGAAGTCACGCGGAAGGCTATACGCGCTGGGAAATTGGCTTTGATAATCCCGGTAATCACGTTTACAGAGGGGCGTTGTGTGGCAATGATAAGATGTATACCGATGGCACGTGCCAACTGTGCCAGTCTGGCAATGGGGGTTTCTACCTCTTTCCCGGCAGTCATGATAAGATCGGCAAACTCGTCGACCACCAGTACGATATACGGGAGAAATTTATGTCCGTCGTTAGGGTTGAGTTTTCTGGCTTTAAACTTGGCGTTGTATTCCTTTATGTTCCGCACCATAGCGTTTTTGAGCAACTCGTAGCGGTTGTCCATTTCAATACACAGCGAGTTGAGGGTATTGATTACTTTGGTGTTGTCGGTAATGATAGCCTCGTCGGTATCGGGAAGCTTGGCCAGGTAGTGTCGCTCTATTTTGTTGAATAGAGTGAGTTCTACTTTTTTAGGATCTACCAGTACAAATTTCACCTCCGCCGGATGTTTTTTGTAGAGCAGGGAGGTGAGTATAGCGTTGAGTCCTACCGATTTACCCTGTCCAGTAGCTCCAGCCATAAGCAGGTGGGGCATTTTGGCGAGGTCGGCTACAAAAGTTTCATTGCTTATATTCTTACCCAAGGCTACCGGAAGTTCCATTTCGGCATTTTGAAACCGTGTAGAAGCAATTACTGAACGCATAGATACCGTAGTGGGTTTTTTGTTGGGCACTTCAATACCTATAGTACCTTTACCGGGAATAGGGGCGATAATACGAATCCCCAGGGCGGCGAGTGAAAGGGCGATATCATCTTCCAGATTCTTGATTTTAGAGATGCGAACCCCTGCCTCCGGTATGATTTCGTACAAGGTAACCGTAGGACCTATGGTAGCCTTGATTTGAGAGATGTCTATCTTGTAGTGCTTCAGGGTCTCTACAATCCTGTTTTTGTTTTCCTCGAGTTCTTCCTGGTTGATAGTAATACCTCCTTGTCCTCCGTAATCATTGAGCAGATCTAAGGGGGGGAATTTATAGTTGCTCAGTTCTAGTTTGGGATCAAATTCTCCAAAATCTTGTACCAGTTTTTCGGAGAGGATTTCTGTGGCTTCCTTTTCCTCCTTTATTTTTTCAACTTCTATCTCAATGTCGTCGTTCTGTTGAGATGCAGCAGTTCGGGATTTGGAGGAGGAGGTTTTAGAGGCTGTAGCACTGTCTTCATCTTCGGCTATTTTTACCTCAAAGGAGTTTTCAATATCCACATCAGAGGTTTTGTCTATCTTGGAATATTCCGAAGAAGGTGTTTGTCTCTCGAGTGCGGTTTCAAAAGGAGACGGACGTCCCGGAATGTCGGAAATCACCGGACCTTGCTCTGCGGTAGTAGTGCTTTCCGTTTTACGCGGAGTTCTACGGAAATCTTTTTTGATATTTTCGGACACCCCTGAGAGGTAATCCCCTATTTTTTCGGGAGTAGTTTTTAGTTTTTTGACCGCAAAAACGATGAGTCCGAAGAGCAGTAATAGTATCACGCCTGCCTTGCCTGCATAGTCTTGTAGAAAGTCGTTCATTTCATAGCCTACTACTCCACCTAGAAGAGGGGCTCTGCTACCAAAAAAACCGAAGAGTACAGAAAACCAAATGATTCCGAGAATCCCCCAAATCCATCGATTGATGAGTTTTGCCTTGCCGAGACCCATAAACCAATTCAGTCCGGTTATGAAAAAGAGATATACAAATATAAAAGCTGCGAGCCCGAATCCTTTGTATATAAAGATGTTGCTCAGCTGTGCTCCGAATTTACTCAACCAATTTTGAGCCTCGGCATTTCTGTCGACAAATTCGGAAAGTGTACTCTGATCTTGTTGCCAGGTAAAAAAGAAAGACACAAAAGCGATACCGAGAGCAATGCTCAGCAGCATGATTAAACTCCCGGCGATGATCTTGTTTTGTTTTGAGAAAGTAAATCGGGAAGTTTTGGGCTGTGATGAGGTAGCTTTTTTTCTGTTCCTTTTCTTTACCATTTATACGCTTTCGATTATTAAGAGTCTATAGACTTTTTAAGTTGTGACAACACAGTCTAAGGGCAAAAATACAAATTACAAACGTATGGGATTGAATTATATTTTTAAAAAAGATGGGAAATGGGAACCAAACATTTATGGTTATCGCCCTTTGTAGAGTAGAATTCAGCGGGCTGAGTAAATAGAAGGCAACAAAATAATGAAATGAAAGAGGGCGACAAGCTTATTATCGCCCCTTTTCGATTGTATTTTATACTGTATTGCTATTTATTTCAGCGCTTGTAGGACTGCCTCATAATTGGGTTCGTCTGCAGTTTCAGACACTTGTTCGGTATAGCTTACATTTCCGTCGGTATCGATAACGACCACCGATCTAGAGAGCAACCCGGCGAGTGGTCCGTCGGTAAACTCAACTCCGTAGTCTTTTCCGAATTGTCTTTCTCTAAAATCGGAAAGGCTGATCACATTGTCAAGCCCTTCGGCTCCGCAAAAACGAGCCTGAGCAAAGGGGAGATCTCGTGAAACACAAAGTACTACAGTGTTTTGCAGTTTTGATGCTTCTTGGTTAAATTTTCTCACCGATGCGGCGCAGGTGCCAGTGTCAATACTTGGGAAAATATTGAGTACTACTTTTTTTCCTTTAAAATCGTTGAGGGTAGCCGCAGACAGATCGTTTCCGATAAGTGTGAATTCCGGAGCTTTTTGTCCTATAGCAGGCAATTCGCCGACCGTGTGTATAGCATTTCCTTGTAGCGTTACTGTTGCCATGATGTTAAATTGTTTTGTTTGCGTTGATAAAGGGTAAATATAACCAATCTTTGAGAAACAGAGGGGCAAATTTCAAGCTGTTTTACTGGAAAAATAATTAGAAAGTAAAAATCCTCTTCCGAAGGTTTCGAAAGAGGATTACAGCAATTTTTTTCCCATACAGGAACAGTATACTATTCAATTCAAGCTCATTATTTGTCTATAGATCCCAGCACTCGTCCCATAAAGGCATTTAGCGCCTCTTTCTTAGACATGCCTTCCTTGGTCATTTTATCGACTTCTACGGCGCCATACATATTGGAAATAAGTTCGCCTATTACATCCAGTTCTTCGTCTTTGAGCGATGGAACTTCTGTGATAGCCTCGAGAGTTTCAATAGCTTCCAATACATAATCCTGGTCGTTTTCTTCTATGAAGTTGGACAACTGCTTGATGATCGGTAGTTTCATAGAAAGACTATTTATTGTCGTCAATAAATGATTTTAGTACATCGGTTTTGTTGGTCTGTACCTGTTTGACCAATGCTCCGTCCCTGAAAACGGCAAAAGTGGGCAAATTGTCTACATTGGCCAACTTTCTCGATTCCGGAAATTTTTCGGCATCTGCAACTACAAATACTGCATTTTCTGTTTCGGAAGCAAATTTTTTGAATTTTGGTTTCATTATACGACAGTTGCCACACCATCCGGCAGAATATTGGACAAATACCGTATTGTTTCCGGAAACTACCTCAGACAGATTGTCTGTATCTAATTCCTTTACCATGATTTATGTTTTAAGCGATTCGGTATTAAGTGATTACCGGGTTTGTGCTTATGAGACTGATTTGTAGATCTTCCCGGTAAAGAGTGCCCGGCTGTATCGGATATACCAATGCCACCGGGCACAATTATTGATATGTAAGCTAGTAGGTCTTGTATTTAGTTGACGCTTAGGTATTCGGCGACACCGTCTCTGGTGGCAGACATTGCTGTTTTTCCTTCTTCCCAGTTAGCGGGACATACTTCACCGTTTTTCTGAACATGAGTATAGGCGTCGATAAGACGGATGAATTCGCTTACGTTTCTTCCTACAGGCATGTGATTGACGCTTTCGTGGAATACGGTACCCTCTTCGTCGATCAAGTAGGTAGCTCTGTAGGTTACGTTGTCTCCGTCTAATACATAAGAATCGGTGTCTTCATTGTACTCTTCGGTTTGCAAATCTAAGATACGAAGCATATTGGCCAAGTTTCTATTGCTATCGGCCAGTATAGGGTAAGTAACTCCTTCTATACCACCGTTGTCTTTAGAAGTGTTGAGCCATGCAAAGTGTACCTCGGCGGTATCGCAAGAAGCTCCTATAACCAGAGTGTTTCTCTTTTCAAATTCCGGAAGTGCAGCTTGAAAAGCGTGCAATTCGGTAGGACAAACGAAAGTAAAGTCTTTCGGATACCAAAAAAGGATTACTTTTTTGTTGTTTTTAACAGCCTCTTCAAACACGTTCAGTTTAAAAGTGTCTCCCATTTCATTCATAGCGTTTACGGCTATGTTTGGAAATTTTTTACCTACGAATCCCATAGTTGTTATTTTAGTTTGATTATTAATTTTCTGCTGCGAAAATACTATAGAGTTGCGTCCTTTTCCACTATCTGAGATTATAATATTTTATAGTTTGATAGACGTTATTAATAACGACAAAAAACCCTGTGAGTAGTAGTCATATTCACAGTGTGTTAGCGGGATTGATAGGGGTTTTATTTTTGGCGAAGTTGTCTGATTTTAATGCGGAATGCCGCAAATAACAAGGTAGTAAATGGACTGAGATAATTGAAGAAGGCATATCCTATATACGACGCCGGACTAACGCCGAGTACGCTGCTGTGATAAGCACCACAGGTATTCCAAGGAACGAGCACAGAGGTTACTGTAGCTGAGTCCTCTAGGGTACGGCTGAGGTTTTCGGGAGCGAGTCCTTTGTCTTTATAGGCTTTGGCAAACATTTTACCGGGTACAACAATGGCGAGGTACTGGTCTGATGCAGTAGCATTTAGCGCGAGGCAGCTCGCAACTGTACTGGCAAAAAGTCCGAATGTAGTGTGAAACATTTTGAGTAAGCTGTCGGTAATACGAGCTAGAGCCCCTATACCGTCCATAACACCACCGAAAACCATAGCGCATATTATGAGCCAGATGGTATTGAGCATACCCGCCATTCCATTGGCAGAAAAAAGATTGTTTAGAGCGGGGTTTGAAGTGTGAATAGCGGTTTTGGTGGTGATAGCGTCCATAACTCCGCGGTAGGCAGCGTGGAAATTTAGCACTTTTTCACCGGCAATACTCGCAACGATGTCCGGTTGAAATACAACGGCAAATACCCCACCCAACAATGTTCCTGTAAGTAGGGCTATTAGTGGCTGAGTCTTTTTTACAATCATCAGCACTACCAGTATGGGTACAATAAACAGCCAGGGGCTTATATTAAAAGTACCTTTTATGGCTGTGGTTATTCCGTCTATATCTGCCTTTCCTGTAGTGTCGATAGAAAAACCGATAATGACGAATATAATTAGAGTCAGAATAATAGTAGGAGTGGTAGTGATAGACATATACCGGATATGGGTAAAGAGATCGGTACCTGCCATTGCCGGAGCGAGGTTGGTGGTATCGCTTAGCGGCGACATTTTGTCGCCGAAGTACGCTCCTGAAAGTACGGCACCGGCAGTCATCCCGGCTGGGATACCGAGGGCATTTCCTATGCCGATAAGAGCAATACCTACCGTAGCTGAAGTAGTCCAGCTGCTTCCTGTGGCCATTGAAATAATAGAACATATAACAACACAGGCGGCGAGAAAAATGGTGGGGTTTAGTATTTGTATGCCGTAGTACACCATTGCGGGAATGATACCGCTTATGAGCCATGTACCCGAAAGTCCTCCTACCATGAGAAGAATGAGAATCGGACTGGTGGTAGCCTTCATGTTTTTGGCCACTTCTTCCATCATATCGCTATAAGAAACCTTGTTGAGAAAGCCTACAACTGCAGCTACCGCTGCGCCCATAAGCAGTATAAACTGATTAGATCCGCCAAGGGCATCGTCGCTGTACACAAAAAGAACATTGTACGCGAGCATTCCGATAAGTGCCAGTACAGGAATCAGTGCTTCCCATATAGAGAGTTCCCTGTTTTTAACAATCTTGTCTTCTTCTTTCATTTAGTCTGCTTGTAAAAAAAGAGCCTGGTATATGCCTTTGTGTAAGGCGGATTAATGTAGGCAGATGTGTTTTAGAAGTTGTAATAATACGATTTTGCTCAAAGTTGTACAAGTTTTGGAGTGTTTTAGCAAATTGATATAAAAAACCGCTTTTGTCCGATGTCAAAATCACATATTTGATTTTTTTTTGAACAAAAGCGGTTTTCCTATGTAGTGCTACGGTAGTTACACCCTTTGTTTTACTTCTTTTCTAAGGGTAGCAGCAGCCCTAACCATATTGCGAAGGGCGGCTTCAGTCTCTTCCCATTTACGAGTTTTTAGTCCGCAATCGGGGTTTACCCAGATGTTTTCGATGGGCAACAAGGCAGTAGCTTTTTGGAGCAGTGCAGTCATTTCCTTTACCGTGGGAATTCTCGGCGAATGTATATCATAGACTCCAGGACCTATTTCATTGGGATAACTGAATTCAGAAAAGGCTTCCAGAAGCTCCATTTGCGAACGGGAGGTCTCTATAGTAATTACATCGGCATCCATTGCGGCGATATGTCCTATAATGTCGTTAAACTCACTGTAGCACATATGGGTGTGTATTTGGGTCTCATCTTTTACACCACTGGCAGAGATGCGGAAGGCTTTGATGGCCCAGTCCAAATATTTATCCCAGTCTTTTTTGTGTAGGGGAAGTCCTTCTCGTATGGCCGGTTCGTCGATTTGTATCATAGAAATTCCCGCCTTTTCCAGGGCTATTACCTCGTCTCGTATGGCGAGAGCTATCTGGAAAGCAGTTTCAAATCTGGGCTGATCATCTCTTACAAAAGACCATTGCAGTATAGTCACCGGTCCGGTAAGCATACCTTTTACCACCTTGTCGGTGTGTTCTTGAGCAAAGCGACTCCACTGGACGGTCATATCGTTAGGTCTACTTACATCACCGAAAATAATAGGAGGCTTTACACAACGGCTGCCATAACTTTGTACCCATCCGTTTTGTGTAAAGACAAAACCGTCGAGTAGTTCTCCAAAATACTCTACCATATCGTTGCGCTCAAATTCGCCGTGTACTAATATGTCCAGTCCTATCTCCTCCTGTATTCTGATAGCTTCTATCGTAGCTTCTTCAATCTTTGAGGTGTATTCTTGTTGAGTAATACTCCCTTTTTTGAGTTGTGCTCTGAGTTTTCTAATATCGGGAGTTTGTGGGAACGAACCTATAGTGGTGGTGGGGAATAATGGCAGTCCAAAGCGTTCTTGTTGCGCTTTCTGCCTTGCCGAAAAGGGTGATTTTCGCAGGGTATCGGTTTCGGTAATCCCGTCAACTCTTGATTTTACTTCCACTTTGTGAATTCTTTCGGAAGTGCGACGCTCTTCATGAACTTTACTGTTTTCTTTTAGCAGCGATACCTCACCTTCTACTATTTTGTACAGCTCGGATACTTCATTTAATTTTTGCCGAGCAAAGGCCATCCAGTTTTTTATTTCGGGAGCTATGGTCGTTTCTGCATCGAGGTCGTACGGACTGTGAAGCAGGGAACAAGATGGAGCTATAAAGATGCGATCTTTACCCAGTTTAGCGATGGCTTTATCGATGAGGTCAAGCGATTTTTTATAGTCGTTTTTCCATATGTTCCTACCGTCTACTACACCGAGAGAAAGGGATAGTGTATGAGGTGTCGCTTGTAATACAGCATCGAGCTGTTGTGGTGCCCGAACCAGATCGATGTGAAGTGCAGATACAGGTAGTGAGGTTGCCAGAGTGGTATTGTCGCCCAAAGCTTCAAAGTACGTGGCTACCATAATTTTAAGTTCCGGACATTCTCTGGCGATGTAGGCATATGCTGTTTTATAGGCATCTCTTTCCTTTTCGCTGAGGTCGAGGGAGAGAAAGGCTTCGTCGAGTTGTACCCATTCGGCACCGAGCTCTTTGAGGTCGTGGAGAAAATCGACATATACAGGGAGTAATCTGTCTAGTAGATCGATACGATTAAACCCCTCTTCTTTCTCTTTCCCTAAGAGGAGGTAGGTTACAGGTCCGATCAATACAGGTTTAGGAGTTTTGTCGAGCAATTTTTTAGCCTCCGAAAACTGATCGGTAATCTTGGAAGAAAACTTTTTGAAGCTTTGATTTTTGTAGAATTCCGGAACAATATAGTGGTAGTTGGTGTCAAACCATTTAGTCATTTCCATAGCGGTAATGTCGATTCCACCTTTTTGATATCCTCTGGCCATGGCAAAATAGAGGTCGAGTTCGGTATGGTCTCGGTTTTGCGTGAGCACCGGGTTATACCTTTTTGGGATGGCTCCCAGACTGAGTGACATATCCAACACCTGATCGTAAAAGCTAAAATCATTACAAGGAATCAAGTCGATTCCGGCCTGTTGTTGTACTTGCCAGTTTTCTCGTCGCAGTCTTTCTGCCACATCGAGTAACTCGTCGCGATTCAATTTTCCCGACCAGTACTGTTCGCAGGCTTTTTTTAGTTCCCGCCCGGCTCCGATACGCGGATAGCCCAAATTGTTTTTTTGCATTTTTAAAATAGCATTAAGTTAAACATCAATTAAATCAATGTTCCTTACCAACTATTTTTCCGTATGCCTTAGAAGAATCGTAGAAGAGAGGATATACAAAAACAGAGTTGCATTTTGTCATACCGTGTAGACAATGCCTCGTTGAAATATCCCGACTACTGCTTCAAAACCGCGAAAGCATACGTCTCTACGTTATAAGCAAGTCTCCTGGCTCGTAACATTACTGCCATCCTTCTCATCCTGTCGGACAATGGATTGTGGTGCGGCGGTAACTTAGTGTTACTTACAGTTGCGCGTCAGCCCGTGATTTTCACACGGTTCCTTTTTAAGGGGAAGTCCAGAAACATATAGAACAACCCCACTTATAACGGGAAATAGTATGTATGAACGGTACAAATGTAGCCAATACCCTCGAAATACAGGCTGCAAAATGCCTGTTTTGTGTCGTTAAATAACAAAAGTGAGCTCATAGGTTACAGTTCGTTCTATTTACAGCAATTGGAGGAGGTAGAATACCGAGGTGTAGCGAATGGAGACTGTAGCTGTGGTGGTCGTCATTGTATTGTACTTCAAACTTTAAACTGAAAATTAGTCGGCATATTTGGATTAGTTTGTATATTCGTCGCGCAATCCGGTTCGGCTTTGCCGATGAAAAGGGAATTGGGTGAAAGACCCAAGCTGTACCCGCAACTGTAAACTTTGTCTCTGAAAATAGGGACGCCTGTTGTGATCACTGCTGTGCCACTGTTCTTTTGGGAATGGGAAGGCTCACAATAGGACGTAAGTCAGGAGACCTGCCGGAAAGAAAACTAAAGTCAGACTTTCGGGAAAAAAAGTTTGGTGGTATTACCGCTGTATTCCCGTCTTTATCGTGTAAAAAATGAAGAAAAAAGCACTTTCTCTGGCCGTTATGCTGGGTCTATGTGTATTTGGAAGAGCCCAAGAACTGCAACAGCTTGACGAGGTCGTGGTCACCGATTCCCGATTTGAAATAAAAAGGGAAAACTCAGGAAAAACCGTTATCAGAATCGAGGCGGAAGAACTCGAAAAAAACCAAGGCAAAAGCCTAGCCGAAGTAATCAATACTAAAAGTGGTATTGAAATTGGTGGAAGCCGCAGTAATGCCGGGCAAAATCTCGGGTATTACATCCGTGGCGGATCTAACCGACAGGTACTGGTGCTCATCGATGGTGTACAGGTATCTGACCCCTCGGCTCCGGCAGCCGATTTTGATTTCAGGCTTATCGATATCAGTCAGATTGCCTCCGTAGAAATTGTCAAGGGGGCAGCTAGTACATTGTACGGAAATGCAGCTGCTACTGCAGTTATTAATATTACGACCAAAAAAGCCTCCGAAAAACCTCTGTCGGCTACTTTCCGATCGAGTATAGGAACCAATCAGTCTCATGATGATCAGAAGTACAATCCTGCCGATTTTTCCAACAGTATTGCAATAGGTGGTCGTTCGGGCAAAGTGAGTTATCAGGCAGGTTTTGCACAGCAGTATGCCGACGGACTGTCGGTGGCAGCTACGGGTACAGAAAGGGATGCTTTTTCTCGCTTTAATACCAATGTAAAAATCGGTTATCAGGCGACAGAGCGATTTTCTGTGGATGTTTTTGGAAACTACGACAAATACAAGGCCGATATCGATGGATATGATGTCAGCTTCAGTTTTGTGGATACCGACGACCGCAGTATTAGCAAACAATACCGTACGGGTATAGCTCCCAAGTTTACTTATACTAATGGTAGCCTACAGGGAAGTATAGCGTATAACAAGATTGAGCGAGAGATTTTGTCTGATTATCCCGCGGTATACAACGCCAATAGTTTGGTGGCCGATGTGTACAACAAATACAATTTTAACGATAAGTTTTATACGGTGTTGGGTGTCAATTATATCCACAATGAGGCAGAATTCGATTCAGATAGAGATTTTACCATAGTCGATCCCTATGCCAATGTGGTGTGGGTATCCGGCTTTGGACTCAATATGAATGCAGGAGCGAGATTGAATAACCACAGCGAATACGGAACACATTTCACCTACAATTTGAACCCTTCGTATACGCTGTCACTTAAGGAAGATGGGTATGTCAAAGTATTGGGATCTTTTAGCACATCGTATATCGCACCCAATCTATCGCAATTGTACGGACAGTTTGGAGCCAATCCAGATCTTAAACCCGAAGAAGACCGCACCTTGGAGGGAGGATTGGAATGGAAGGAGGGAACTATGCGACTGAGTGCGCTTTACTTTAACCGCGAGGAAAAAAACTTTATATTTTACGGAACCGAAGGCTATGTGAATATAGATGAGCGCTATACCGTAAACGGAGTAGAGACTGAATTTTCGGTAAAGCCTATAGATTTTATACAGTTGGATGCAAATTACACTTTTACAGAAAATCGGGATCAGCTGGCGCTGCGAATTCCCAAACACAAGGTAAATGCCACTGCCGGTTTTAATGTAGACGAGCATACCTTTGCGTCTGTAAGCTACCAGTATCTCAGTGACCGAACCGATGCCGGAGGGATAGCGATGGACAGTTTTTCCCTTTTCGATTTGTATCTGAGCCACAGTATTCTCGATGGCCGTATGAAGCTGTTTGCCAATATCAGCAATCTGTTTAACGAAGATTATTTAGAGCTGGTAGGCTATACTACCCTAGGGCGCAATATAAGACTAGGGTTTAGTCTTTCGTTTTAGAAATATAGATATACTCCTTAATTAAGGGATTGCCGCGGGAGCATTTCAAGGTATGAAATAAGAAATGCTCCCGTATTTTTATATATAGATAGCATTAGGAGATCTGACGATTTTATTTCCAGTGATTTACCTGTGATAAAAAAATCAAAAAAATATTTTTTCAGAGCCGATGTAAGCTGCTTTTCACACGTATTACTATTAAACGGTGGCGTAAAACTTGTGCAATTGAAAAGCAAAGATCAACTCAGAGAAATATTTTTCCGCTATTTGGATAATCGCTGTTCTCCTCAGGAAGTACGGCAGCTCCTGCAGTATTTTAAGACAGAAGACAGGGGGCAGTTGTACAGGCTTATCGAAGAGCAACTCCGCAGCCCTGTATCTAGCGATTTTGAACAGAATACTGAGGGGAAGGCATTCTTTGAGAGAAGCCATCGAAAAATACGGACAAGTATTAAAGCCGACAAAAAAGCTCAAAGCATATACAAGATAAGAAGAGTCATTGCAATTGCTGCGAGTATAGCCGTTCTTGTGGGGCTGGGTTGGATGTATCGAGATGAACTTTACGAGCTTATCGATCCCGTAGAAATGCAATATGTAAATACCAAAAGCGGCGATCGACAGCAATTTCAGCTCGCCGATGGTTCTGTGATATGGCTCGGTCCGGAAAGTTCGCTGAGTTTCCCCAATAGTTTTCGCGGGGCACAACGGGAGGTGACGCTAAAAGGCGAGGCTTTTTTTGAGGTGGCAGCAGATAAAGATCACCCCTTTGTGATTCACACAGGCGAGGTAAATACTACGGTATTGGGAACTTCTTTTAATGTACAAGCCTATGAAAGAGATCTCTCGGTTACTGTAGTTACCGGAAGGGTTAGGGTAGTAGCCGATAAGGAACAACAGGGAGAAGTAGAGGTATTGCTAAATCCCGATCAAAGGGCTGTGTTTGATGGGGAAACAAAATCGCTGGTCAAGGAAGAAGCTCCTGATGCTTCTGTGATGTTGGCGAGAAGGGAAGGCGTTTTTGAATACCGAGGAGTCCCGGTTGAAAATATCCTATCCGATATGAAAAGAGAATACGGTTTAATTCTAAAAGTAGAGGGACAACTCACTAACTGTACTTTTTACGGTACCAAAAAACCGGAGGACGACGTGTATCACTTTTTAGAAAAAATGGCCATTACCGTCAATGCGACAATGCAAAAAAAAGGGAAGACCGTTTATTTTAAAGGAAATGGATGTGGAGTAATGTGACAATCAGTATATCTATATAACCATAAAATTAACACCAAAACGATATGAAACCAAAACACTTTTACCACCGACAGCTATCCGTGAGACTTCGAAATACGGATCATCCTTAAATCAAAAAGGAGCTAAGCTGACATAAAAATCGTCGGAAAAATAAAAATCTCTCCCTGTGACTACAGAGAGAGACTGCAAACTTAACCGGTAGTATATCGCAGGCCTGGAAAACCGTATATACCCACCGGTGTTTAACACCATAAAAGTATGAAAAAAAAGGACTTCTCAAAAGGAACGGCCTATTGGTGTCCGTTTTGGCAACAGTGGCTGTCTTTAATTACCAAGCTTATGCGTTGGACATTTATTGCGAGTTGCATATTTTATTGCAGTGCCTTTACACTGCCCGCTAAACGAGTGAGCGGACAACCTATTTTGGAGCGTCCGATAAGCATTACTGTACAAAATGTGTCTCTTAAAGACGCTTTAGACGCGCTTCAGCAAAGCACGGGCATTCCTATGATGTACAGTGGTCTTATCGTTAAAGACCCCGACCGTATTACTCTCGATATGCAGCGGCAATCTCTCAAAAGTGTGTTAGACACGCTACTTATTCCTCGAGCCTATGAATACAGGGCTATGGACAGCGAGATCATTATCCGTAAGGCTCCTAAAACAGAAGGGAATGCTGATGAGGTAGTAGAAGATCGACCTCTTCAGCAACAAGAGGTGACAGGGTTGGTGACCGATGCCGATGGGGTTCCTATTCCCGGTGTAAGCGTTTTGGTAAAAGGAACGACACGGGGTGTCACAACCGACTTTGACGGTAAGTATACCATAGTAGCTAAAGAAGGTGATGTTCTTGTATTTAGATACTTGGGAATGCGCTCTCAGGAAATTGCAGTCCAAGAAGCCATACTCAATATTACCATGGAAGAAGATATTTCAGAATTGGAAGGAGTGGTGGTTACGGGGTATCAAACCATAGATAAACGAACATTTACCGGTTCGGTAGGTAAGGTAAATACTGAAACTATGGCCACTGCAGGAATCTCGGATGTAGGGAAATCTCTACAGGGAATGGTTGCAGGGGTGGCCGTAGAGAATACCAGCGGTACATTCGGAACCAAATCTAAAATACGTATTCGAGGTAATTCGTCTATCAGTGGAAATCAAGAACCCCTGTGGGTGGTAGACGGTGTAGTGCTAGACGATCCTGTAAATGTAAATCCCAACCAGTTGTATTCGGGAGATGCCGCTACCATGTTGAGCTCGGCCATCAGTGGAATCAATCCAGATGATATTGAAGACATCCAGATCTTAAAAGACGCTTCCGCTACCGCTATGTACGGTACACAGGCTGTAAACGGGGTTATTGTAGTGACTACCAAAAAAGGAAAAATCGGGAAAACTACGGTCAGCTATAAAAATAATTTTAGCGTAGCAATGAAGCCTACAATCAAAAGCTT
Organism: Sinomicrobium sp.; assembly: GCA_029266035.1. Lineage (GTDB taxonomy): Bacteria > Bacteroidota > Bacteroidia > Flavobacteriales > Flavobacteriaceae > Sinomicrobium. The sequence continues at coordinate 47,356 of JAJUFH010000001.1, read as the reverse complement.
CAATGTGATGAATTCCAAAGAGCGAATGGAGTTTTCAGAAGAACTTTATCAAAAGAACCTGGTCGATTTTACCGATCTCAACCGCACTTACGGGGCGTTTGGAAAATTACTATACCAATTGTCTCGCAAAGAGATTACCTGGAATCAGTACTACGACGAGATACAGAGAGCAAAGACCTACAATACCGATTGGTTTGACGAACTGTTTAAAAATTCACTGACTCACGAACACAGTGTAAGCGTGAGTACAGGTACAGAAAAGGCGCAGTACTATATGTCTGCAAGCTATTTCAGAGACAACGGACAGACGAGAAATCAATATACTGACCGCTTTAGTGGAAGTTTTAAAGGAACTTTTAATCTCTCGGATAAATTTACCCTTACCGGAACCTTATACGGTTCTATCCGAAACCAGCGGCTTTTCGGAACTTTTGACGAAACTGAAAACATAGGTGGTATCACGGAGCGCGCCTACGACATCAACCCCTATACCTATGCGCGTACCACCAGTAGAGCTATGCGCCCTTACAATGATGAAGGTGGTTTGGAATACTATCAGTCAAATTTCGCTCCTTTCAATATTATTCACGAGATGGACAATAATTTTGTGGATGTCAAGCTCAAAGAAATTCGCTTCCAGATCGACGGATTGTGGAAAATTACTGATAATCTGAATTTTGCAACCATTATTTCCGCGCGGAGTACATCGGCACATTCCGAGCATATATCTACCGAGCTTTCCAATGTTGCCGAGAGCTATCGAGCCATGCAAAACCCTTCCATTCGCGGCGCTAACAACAGATTGTACAACGATCCCTTCGACGATAGTCAGTTTCCCATATCCGTATTGCCTCGCGGAGGAATTGCGATAGTGGATAATTACCTCGGAGAATTCTATACTCTCCGAAATACGATTAATTACAAACCGGTAATTAAGGAAAAACACGTGTTTGATTTGATGGCAGGCTCCGAAATCAAACAGAAAAAGTATAATACTTACGGTTTTACAGGCTATGGTCTTGAATATTATCGGGGTATGACTGCGAGTCCAGACTACAGGGCCATACAACGTGACCAGTTGTCTGGAAGTGGTTCTCCTTACTACAGTATGGGAGTAAACACCTATAGAGAAGCCTCCTTTTTTGCCAATCTAGCTTATTCTTATCGCAATAAATACAATATCACCTTATCTTCCCGAGCCGATGGATCTAACCGCTTAGGAGCATCTGAAAAGTTCCGTTTTTTACCCATTTGGGTGGTAGGTGCAAGCTGGAATATGGACAGCGAACCTTTTATACAAGATATAGAGTGGATAAACTATTTGAAACTGCGCGGGTCTTATGGTACCCGAGGTAATATCAGCGGTTTGGGTAGCCCTGAAATACTGGCGTATTACGGGACAACTACTCGTTTTGACCCCAATAATATAGAAGACGTTATTACTATATCTGCACCCGACAATCCCTTTATGCAGTGGGAAAAGGAAAAAATGGCAAATATAGCTGTAGAATTTGGTCTGTTTTCGCGTGTACAGGCTACTTTAGAGTGGTATCACCGTTCTAATTACGACCTGATTGGTAATATGGAGGTGTCGAGAGTAAGTGGATTCTCCCGAAAAACTATGAATTGGGCAGATATGACCAATCAGGGGATTGAGATAACTTTGAATACTACAAACATACGAACCGACGACTTTCAATGGAACACCCTTTTTACTTTTGGCTATAACAAAAATGAGGTTACCCGCCTGCAATTGACCAATGGCGTACTCCGGCAAACGGTAAATCAGGGGGCGCCTATGGTAGGAAAACCGGTAACCGGACTTTATTCTTTTAAGTTTGCCACATTGGATGGAGACGGACTGCCGCTGTTTTACACGGCAAGTGGTAATATGTCTAATTCTTTCTCTAAATACACCACCAATCTGGATATGTTGAAATACGAAGGAAGTAGAGAGCCTCTCGGATCGGGAGGATTGACCAATCAGTTTCGCTATAAAAATCTCAATCTCTCTTTCTTGCTCACCTATTCTTATGGCAATAAGATCAGGCTCGATCCTTTCTTCCAACGCTATTATTCCGATGTAATGGCCTTGGATGCCGAATTGGCAAACAGGTGGACCACCCCCGGAGATGAACGATATACGAATGTACCTAGAATTATAGAACAAGAAACTCGTTCGGAGCTGTTACAAGCCAATGCCGATCCCTTTACCGCGTACAACAGAAGCGATATACGTGTCGTGGACGGTTCGTTTATACGCTTTAAGAATGTGATGTTGAGTTACGATTTTCCATCAAAAGTCACCGAGTGGCTTGGACTGGAAAGCTTTAAGCTCACTGCTCAGGCTCAGAATCTTGCTCTGTGGGCAGATCCCAACCTAAGAGGACAAGATCCCGAGGCTATAGTATCGGGTGTATTGATGCCGGTAACCAGCAGTTACACCCTTGGACTGCATGTTAATTTTTAAGAAAAATGGAAAAGATGAAAATATTGAAAACATATCATTTAGCTCCCCTTGCAGCCTTGATACTGTTGCTGTGCGGCTGCGAGAAGTATCTGGAAGAAAATCCGGACAACAGGGTGCGATTGAGTACGGTAGAAGATTATCAGGCCGTGATTACAGAAGGTTATCCAAGAGCATATCACATGTTTATGGAATTGTATACAGAAAATGTGCGTTATTACGACTACCCCGATTACAATCACGCCAATATCACTTCCTGGCTCAGACCGTTGTACTTGTGGTCTGACCAGTATATCATCAACAATTCGATTACTCCCGAAGCAGCCTGGCGTAATTATTACAACGATATTTACCTGGCCAATGTAGTACTTGAAGGTATCGATGAGGCTACGGGCGACGATGCCCTGCGTCAGTCGGTTAAAGGAGAGGCCTATATGAACAGGGCGTATAGCCACTTTATGCTGGTCAATATTTTTGCAAAACATTACGACGAAGCCACTGCCAGTACCGATCCCGGAGTGCCTTATGCACTGGAAACCGAAAAAGAACCCGGTAGGTCTTACAAACGAGACAATGTACAATACGTGTACGACAAAGCGGAAGAAGACGCTCTCAAAGCACTCGATTTGATACGTGAAGAGTTTATGGAGGTGCCAAAGTACCACTGGTCTAAGGCGTCCATCCACGCCTTTTTGTCAAGACTTTATTTGTTTAAAGGCGACTGGGAAAAATCGCTTTATCACAGTGAGGAAGTTTTTAAACTGAACAACAGCATACGCGATTTGTTTTCAGATTTTGACACCTATTTTGCCACAGGAGATTACGCGCAGTTTGCCCAGCGATATTTCGATACTCGAAACAACAATATACTACTGGTGCAATACACCTTGGAGTGGAATTCCTATTTCAGAGGAAGTCTATATGCCAATGAGTACAGAGAGACCTTTAATGAGAAGGATGTACGCGGACGTATTTTTACACGCTGGTCAAATCAGACTCCCAATTTTATGGTTCGTAAATTCAGGGCTGTAGCCGGGGCGCAATCGTATTCGGATGTAGGTCTTTTTGTGGTGGAAGAGGTGCTTTACAATGCCGCAGAGGCCGCGGTTCGAAAGGAAAATCCCGATTTTCAGTACGCCATTGATATCCTCAACCGAATTTTGGAGCAGCGGTGGAGACCCTTTGAGGAAGCGGATAAATTGAAGGTGGAAGATTACCCTACAGAAGAGGCGATGATCGCAAAAATACTAGACGAAAAAAACAGAGAACTGTGTTATGAAGGTTATCGTTGGTTTGATGTTAAGCGATATGAAATTCCCGTGACACACTGGGATGGTACCAAGGAGATATACTTACTCCCCGACGATCCGAGAAGACTGGTGCAAATTCCGGCAGCTGAGTTGTCGGCCAACCCGGAAATGGAACCCAATCCGAGGTAGTCGTATTTTAAACCTTTAAAATTTTAAGCGATGAAATCACCATATAATATATTGCAAAGCCCATGCCGATTGCTCGTGGCAAGTGCGGTACTGTTTGTACTGTTTACGGCTTGCGAAAAAGAAGACGCCATACCGTATGAACCCTATGAAGAAGCTGAGGTTCCTACCGATCCTACAGAGCTTGCCGTATACAATATACTGCAGGAGTATCAGTCGAAGATTATTTATCGTTACGACAGACGCTATAAATCGGCCGATGCCTTTGCGGCTCCACCTGATCACGATATGGTACTGCCCTACATAAACAATGTTATTCGCAAATTGTATATAGCCCCCTACGAACGGCAGAAAACAGATTTTATGCGTGAACACATGCCTATAGAGATGGTGATGTTTGGAACTTCTCTGAACTATGTAGAAGGAGATGAGCGCAACTTTAGCGCATCTGGTGTCGCCTATGGATTGAGCAGGATTATAATCACCGGAGTTAACGGTTACGACCTGAACAACCCTTCTTGGTTGCGAGGTCAATATGCCACTCTGCACCACGAAATGGCTCATGTATTAGACAAGATATACGGACGCCCCATAGGTTTTGATAAGGTGTCTACTGGTCTGTATGCCGGTGGAACAGCGTATAATGTGTTTAGCCAAGCCGAAGCTCGCGAAAGGGGATTTTGGAGAAACTACGGGATGACCAACGAGTCTGAAGACTTTGCAACCTGGGTAGATGGTTTGGTAACCAACCCCAAAGAGGAGGTGTTGGAAATCGTGTCGGCCAATGATCTTTTGAACCAGAAATATCAGATGGTTTATAATTTTTACTTGGATAGAGGGATTGATATTCACGAGTTACAAGTTTATCTGCAGCAGATTTTAGACGATCTTGAAGAAGAGTGATTCCCCGTCTTAAAAAGTGAGGGCTATGCAAAACCGCTATGACAGCGCAATCGCGTTGGTGTCGCACAGCAAGCCTGAAGTCACATTAAATTATCAAACTATACCAACTCAAAATGAAACGAATATTAGACCATTTTAATAAAATCTCGCAGTGGGCGACACTGGTATGCCTCGCCTTAACTATTGTGGGAATATGGGGATGTAAGGATGAGACTACCGACTTACCCCCGCGTGCCGAGGCTGAAGATATAGCTGAAATTGCCGAAACTTACGACGAGATACTGACCGCTGAAACAGAGGGCTGGGTGCTGGTATACAAACCAGAGGCCTATAATGATTCCGTTTATATACAGCTGTGGTTTCAGCCCGATAGAGCATTAGAACTGATTTCTGGATACAGAGGTTTTCATACACGGCAAAGTGGAAAGAGCTATCACTATGAAGGTGCCTATCAACCGATTGTGGTTTTTGACGACACCACTGTGTTTACCGCATTGGCCGATGAACACAACGGCTCAAAAAAATTCAAGATCAATTATGTAGAAGACCGGGAAGAATTTGAATTGACACGTTCTGATGGGTATAACGATATTGTCTTTACATTGAAAAAAGCTGATGAAGAAAGCCTTAGGCAGCTCGACAATCAGGTTCAAGATATATTAGATCTAATTGCCTGGGAAGAAGAACAGGAACGGCTCTCACAGGAAACTATGAGTAAATTTAGAGATTTTGTGGCTATAGAATCTGATTTCTATTTCTACAATCTTACAACAGAAAATTTTTCGGCAGCAGTAAACGAACTAGACACTGTAAATCGTTCCTTAGAACTCACCTATAAGCAAACTCCTTTGTCTCCACCTTCAACCACAGCGGTAAACTATACCTTCTACCCAGAAGGGATAATATTTAACCCGCCCATTGAATACGGAAGTCTAAAGGTGGATACATTGAAATTGGGAGAAGTTGGCGATGTAAGTATGGAAATTCTCAGTGCGGGAAATACGGGATCTGGGTCGATAGGTTACAGTCACGAGGCTCCATATCTGTATACCAATGTAGCCGATAGAACGCAAACTGCGGCAGCGGCATTATACACTTATATAGGTAGTAGCAATTTGTTGTACACAGCAAATACCGACGATTATTTTTCTACTGAAACACTATCGCTACGAAGCGAATTGCGAGAGGTGTTTAGGGATAAAACCACCGATTTGGTAGACGAACGATTCAATTTGCAGCTCTATTTTAAAAGCAGTCCAACAAGTACGCCTTCGCTTCAGCTGAGCTCTCGAAAATCCGAAGGAGGAAACTCGTTTTACCTCCTGTCACATACTGTAGTCGAACCGGTCTTAGAAGACAATGTACTGCAGTTTGAGCTGACAGGAAATGCCTCCTCAAATGTGGTGAATACCGGGGTTAGAGATGACTACGAAGCTTTTTATAGGGAAATCTTTCCCGAAGAAGGAGTAACAGTGGTACCCTATCGAGTAGGGACGACTACGCGTTATCGCTTAGTAAGCAAAAAAGACAGTAGAATTTGGGTGAATTACGTTCACCAGGTGGCTGCCCAACGCAGTTTGGTATTCGATTAGTAGCTAGAAAAGTATAAACTTGTAACTGTCAGCAGACAGGCAATAACAATATTATTATGAAAAGAATTTTTGTAATTGCGATTCTCTTTTTTTCGGCATTTACCGCCTGTGAAGATTTGGAACACGAGAATGTCATTCCCGACGAAGCCGCAAGGCTTACAGATTTGCAACAGCAATATCAGGAGTTGCTGGTCGCTGCACCCAATGGCTGGTATATTGAGTATCAGCCTATAGATAGCTCCCCTTTAGTGTCTGTACACATGACTTTTTCTGAAGATGGAAAAGTGAAGATCATCTCCGATATGTACGGTTTTTACGACGAGATGGAATCTACTTATCGCATTGCCGGCGTTATACGTCCCGAATTGATATTTGATACCTATTCGGTGTGGAGTGTTCTTGCACAAAATTCGGAGGGCAGTTTTGAGTTTTTGATACGACCTGAAGACGATGGAAATATGACACTCACGCACGTTTTGGGAAATAATACTGAAAAAGAGTTTAGCTTACAGCAAGCCGATAGTGAGATGAGAGATGAGGTTATAGCTAAGTCGTCGGTTTCCAGATTGCTGTACGAGTTTAACCAAAATTCGTCGGCTTATTTCAAAAATGTCATATTAGAGAATATTTCGGCTTTTTGGGAACTCGATATTAACACACAGCAACTTCGGTTGAGCTGGGAGTCGGAAGAGCACGAAATTGTGAGCAAGGACTTTGTGTATTCCAATTTGCCAAACAACGGCATACGCCTGTCTGAGCCCTGGCAATCGGGTTCGGTAGAAGTATCTGAGATCTATTTTGGCGAATCGGATGAGAATACTCTTGAGATTACCTCTGCGGGTACTGCAGGTACAGGACAGATCGAAGTGGCACATATTCCGGCATTTCCCTATCAAGGTATGGTCGATTTCTTCTTACAAGAGGGAGGAGATGAGCGGTTTTACGCCTCTACTTTAGCTACGGCTGAGGATTTTTACAGCCCCTTGCTCCTCGAAGCCTATACAGCGTTGAAAGCCTCTGTAGGGGCAGATACCTACAATCTGCAGTTGTACAATAACAACAGTGGCTTTGGTCCGTCTTCAGTGCAATTCCGATACGTTATGCCCGACGGTGATTCGGGGTGGATGGCTTACCGCTATGAAGCAGAAAAAATAGACGAGAGCCATGTTGTCATTACACCAGATGGGACTTCGAGTAGCAATGCAGCACCGTATATTGACGAGGTTCTTGAGTTTATGGAGTATATCTTCCCGGAAGAGGGAGTGACTATTGTTCCAGTGGGACGATCCGGATCTCTTCAGCTTTTGCGACTCATCAGTCGTAGGGATAGCAGGTATTACTTAACTGTAAGGGTGGGTACTCCGGCAGGTGTTTACTTTGATTGATGGAAGGGATGCTCGTTTATTTTGTACAAATCAGAGAATGGGGGGAGGATATTGTGAACTGGGGTGATTTACTTTGCGAGTATTTTTTACAGGAAAAGTGAGATAAGAATAATTCCAGCGAGGTCTCCCTTGAAGATGAGGTATTCCTTCACGGTGCGGGTGGCTTTTACGATGTGATCGTTTACTGTTGAGGTGGATATATTTAGCATATTGCTCACCTCTTCATAAGTCTTGCCCTCCAGTTTTACCAGCTCAAATATTTTGCGGCGTTTAGGTGGTAATCTTTCTATGGCATACGACAGCGATTCAGTAGTTTCACGGTGAAAGAGTCCTTCTTCTATATGTGTGTAATTGGCGGTAGAAGTAGCGATGAGCTCTGCTTCGAGTTTGCGGTCGTTAGCTACTTTTCTGAAAAAATCTATCGCCATATTGCCCGCAATGCGAAAGAGGTAGGCTTCCACGTTTTTTTTGGGGTCTATATCACCGCGTTTTTGCCAGACCTTAATGAAGACTTTTTGCAGTAATTCTTCGGCTATTTCTTCCGACTTTACAATCTTGAGAAGATTTCCATACAACTGTCCTTTATAGGTGTGGTACAGCTTGTCGAAGGCGCGTTCGTCACCTTTCTTGAGCTGCCATAGCTGTGATGAGGTAAATTTGTCGTATATCTTCTTGTCTTTCATATTTTTTTTATTTCCCTCAGGCTTGAAGGAATTGGTGTTGTTACTACAAAAGATAGCATAAATATAAAAAAAATTAACGGTTGTTATATCATTAGAGGATAAAGCTTGGGCACGAACACTGGCGATAGTGTCAAGTTTAAATACTTATAGTGAAAAACCCTTGTATATTTTTGAACTAAACGGAAAAATCGCATATTTGTCGAATGCAGAATTAGAAGTGTTTATGAATAGCCAAAAACTTTAAACAACTGAGAAGAAGCAAAGAAACAGGTAGTAAAATTAACCGATAAATAGAACTAAAATGGGGAAATTGCCCGACGATCATTTGATAAACCACCCGTGGTTAATTGCAGGGTTTGCTATTGCAGTAATTGTGATGTTGTTGTTGGATTTGGGAGTCTTCAACAAGAAAAGTCATACTATTTCAAACAAAGAAGCTCTTTCCTGGACACTGGTTTGGATTGCGCTTTCTATGATTTTTAGCGGAGTGGTGTACTGGGTGTTGGACAGACCCTACAGTATTACGGATAATTTTTCTAAGTATCAGGCGGCTTATTGGATTGAAAAGGCATTGTCTGTAGACAACCTCTTTGTGTTTATATTGGTGTTTAAGTTCTTTAAAATACCCAAAGACTATCAGCACAAAGTCTTGTTTTGGGGAATATTGGGAGCCTTGTTCTTTAGAGCCATCTTTATTTTTGCAGGAGTAGAGTTGATAAAAATGACCTATTTGCCAGCTTTTAGTGTAGGTAGTTTAAACTTTGTTTTGGATATCGAAACCGCAGAGCATGCCAATTTTGTCACCAACGAATTTTTTAGACCTAATGTGGTACTAACCATATTTGGGTTGTTCCTGATTTTTGCCGGAATTAAGTCGGCAAAATCGTCTGATAATCCCGAAGAAGAAGAGGGCGATCTTTCCAAAAATATAGGAGTGCGTTTGGTGCATAAATTCTTTAAGGTGAGTAAAGCGTTCGACAGGGATCGTTTTTTTACCGTTCAGAATGGGATTAAAATGGTAACCCCTATGTTTGTTGCTCTGGTGGTTATAGAAATCACCGATCTGGTCTTTGCAGTAGACAGTATCCCCGCTATTTTTGCCATAGCACCCGACAGTCCTTTTATATTGTACACATCCAATATATTTGCTATATTAGGGCTGCGCTCTATGTACTTCTTACTGGCAAATTCGATGGATATGTTTTCCAAATTACATTACGGTTTGGCAGTGATTTTGACCTTTATCGGAGTAAAAATGCTGATTATGCCTTTCTATCATTTTGAATCTACGGTCTCTCTGACTATTATCGGCTCGGTATTGGCCTTGGCTGTGATATGGTCTTTGCTGGCCAATAGAAAAAGTGTTGAAGAGTAAAAGGAGCCGGATAGAAAGTTTCGGAGAAAACTTTGTACAACTAACCAAAACACCACCGTGAAAAAACAATTATTCTTTTTACTTGTTGCAGTGTCATTTTTTTCTGGTTATTCCCAGATAGGATTTGAAGAAGGTTATTTTATAGATAACAATGGAGAGAAAAACCACTGCTTTATAAAAAACATTGACTGGCGTAATAATCCCTTCGGCTTTGTGTACAAAAAAGACAGGGAAGGAGAAATACATCAGGCCGATATTACAGCTGTACGAGAGTTTGGCATCAACGGTGAGTACAAATACTTAAGAGCCACCGTAAAAATTGACTGATCCAGTGATATGCTGACCTCTCTTTCCGAAAGTAAAGATGCCGTTTTTGAAGAAGAACAGCTATTTCTCAGAGTATTGGTAGAGGGAAAGGCTTCATTATACCAATATGTAGAGAGAAATCTGATAAGGTTTTACTACAGTACAGACAGTGAGGAGATGGTTCCACTGATTTACAAGAAGTATCGTATTCCCGATAGTGGTGTGGGTGCAAATGCCGAATTTCGACGACAGTTGTGGGGAGGTTTGAAGTGCGATGACCTAAAAATGGAGCGTATCAATGCGATAAGGTACAGAAAGTCGGAATTGATATCCTTGTTTACCGATTATAATACCTGTGTGAATGCGGGTTTTGTGAATTACGATAAGAACCACAAGCGGGGGGATTTCAACCTAACTGTGCGTCCTCGTATTTTCAGTGGTTCTCTAGGGATAGATAATGAGCAAGCTTCGTATGGAGAAATAGACTTGGGTAGTCGAACGGGGTTTGCACTGGGGTTGGAGGCAGAATTTGTCTTGCCGTTTAATAAGAGCAAATGGGCTTTGGTACTGGAACCTACCTATCAGATGTACAAAACCGACAAAGCCGTAGCTGCCGAAAATGTGTCTGGGGGAATATTGGAAGTAGACATGGAATACAAGTCTCTGGAAATCCCGATTGGACTACGGCATTATTTTTTTCTCAATGAACAGTCTAAACTATTTGTAAATGCTTTTTATGTTATGGATGTCAATATGGACGGATCTATGGAACTTAAAAGAGTCGACAGTTCTGTTTTGAATACCCTAGATGTAAAAGGGCGCAACAATCTGGCTATCGGGGCAGGCTATAAGTTTCGCGATCGCTACAGTGTAGAGCTGAGGTTTCAAACTTCAAGAGAGGTGCTGAACGATTATGCCTTTTGGAGTAGCAATTATCAGAAATTAGAGCTGATTTTGGGCTGTACTTTGTTTTAGGGTAGTTATTGAATTTACATTTATTGCCTGTAAATCATCGTGAGCAAAAGAATGCAATTTTCGGCGCACTTGCTGCTTCCGAATGCTAGACCATAAAAGTGTTGAGATGTGAGGTGTTCTCCACTTAAAAACTACTTCTTCCCAAAGGGATTTTTCACTATCATATCAAAGCCAAAATAATGGCCTACATGGTCAAAGTCTTTTCCCATAGGGTTGCTCATATAGCCGAGGTTAAAGGTGATATCCCGTTGTGGTAAACCGTGGGAGTAATACACGGAAAACCTACTTTCGCTGTATTCCCAAACTCCCCATTTTTCCTCCTTGTTGGTAGCAAACAGAAAGTCTGCCGTAGTAACCAGTTTTTTGCTTTTATCTGCGCTGAGGTTTACCGTCATTTTTGCGGCAAAACGAGTTCGGAATTGTGCTTTGTTTTTGTAGGGATCAAATTCTGGAGTATAGAACAATCGCAGTTCGGGGCGGAAAGTAAATGCAAAGTTGGTGAATGTACCCGGGACGAGGTAGGCGTAGCGCCCGGATAGCCTTATTTCTTGGCGGTGATCGTAGGGGGAGACATCGTAAAATTGGTTTTGCCAACGGTAGCTAATGGCCCCAGAATACTTCCACCGCTCTGCAAAATGATGTTCTATTTCTTGGTTGATCACATAGATCATCGCTCTTCCAAAAGGATTGTCGTCGTCATAACCGTTTACACTACCCAAACCCGCATAGGTGGTCGATACTATACCCTTCTCGGCATTGAGGTCTTGTTTAATCCCTACAGCGAGCCAAGAAGAAGTGTCGACAGTCCTTCCGAGTCCGGGAGGAATGATTTGAGCATGGACTGAGGAGACTAACAAGCAAAACAAGGCGGTGTATAAGGTAAATTTCATAAGGGTGTATTAGTTGAAAAAGTTAATTTTTTAGCTCAATTCTAAAATACTCATTAAACAAAGGGGAATACTTTGTGATTTCCCATATGGACAGCACAAAGGAAAATAGCAAATTGGGAATGAATTGGGAATAGCAAATTCAAGACCATTTTCAGGGTTTTATATTGATTGTAATATTTCGGCAAGATACGGAATACCTGAATAAAAAAGAGGCTGCCTTAGTTTTTAGACAGCCTCCTTTCCGTAATTATAAGGTTATCTTGTTCAGTATTTGACTATTGATATAAATTTATACCACAGCAATCTGACGAATAAAACCATTCCCTTTTGGGAAAATTGCTCATGAGACAAGGAGGACCTATGATATTTTGGTTATTTCATTACAGGTGTACAAGTGTGTTACACCTCTAAAAATGTAGGAAAACAGGAAGGTTCGTATGAAATAACTTCTATAAGATTGCAAAAAGAAAACATTTTTTTAATATTTATTTTTGCATAAAACCTCATTGTGTCATATATTGCATACTCTTTAACTCAATATTTGATTTGGTATTTTTTTATTATTTAACCTTAATTATTTAAATTTTAAGTATTATGTCATTTAAAGCAACACTAGAGGTTGGCGGCAAGAAAGTAAATATCTTGAACGTCAGTTACGATTTGGCACAAGAAGTAGATGCCACAGGGCGCCCTTCATCTGTAACTCGTGGAGGTCGCATTAACTTTACCGTTGAATCTACCGGAGACTCTTTTTTCTACGAGTGGATGACCAACAATTTTGAACGTAAAAACGGAACCATAACCTACCTGAAGCGGGATACTGATGCCAAGCTGAAGGAGATGAAGTTTACCGAAGGCTATATGGTGAAATACAAGGAGAATTTTGATCACAACGGAGACAATCCGCTTACAGAAACCTTTACGGTATCTTGTAGAATGTTGGATTGTGGAGGCGGAAATCACACTAACGAATGGGTGTAATCACGGCTGTCCGTTTTTCTATTTAACAAACAAATCAAATATGATTGGGGGAATGGTAATCATACCGTTCCCCTTGTTTGTATCGGTAAATTGTCAATACTTATACAGCCCGCCACGCTTTGTGAATATTGGTAGTTATAAAGCACATATTGTGATTACTTCCCGTTGAAAATCAGGAAATTAAACATGATAATACAACCTATACTTTCTTAAAATAAAATCATAATTATGAAAAACACAAAGCTTTCTCTTCTACTCTTTTCAGCAATCGCCTTTATGACATTATCTTGTAGTGACGACGAGAATTTGGATTCAGACGGTACTGGAGACACTACACCCGAACAGAATTTGAGGCTGAGTAAATATTCCGATTCGGAACATACAACTTATACTTTCTCTTATAATTCAGATAATTTTCTAGTGGGATATGAAAATGTAGAATTTGGTGACGTTTATGACATAGTGTATGATGCAGATAATAGAATAACACAAATTGGACAGGCAAATTATGTATACAATAGTGAAGGACAAATTGTGAGCATGAACAATCCAGATGATTTTGCTCATAAAGACATCAATGCTGACTTTACCTATAATGAGAAGGGACTTATTTCAGAATGTGCGTTTGAATACACCTTCAATCTAGGAGAGCCTTTATATCGCCCTGCTATAAAGACTTTTGAATACGATAGTGAGGACCGTTTGATTACCTTGACTGTTATGCGAGAGTCAGATAATCCGGATGATCCAAGAGGTAACGAAGATGAGCGCTATTTTTTGTCTTATGATGATGCCGGCAATGTAACAGATATCAGAATAGAGGGGACGATTGACGATGGTGAAAAATTTTATGAATTTGGAACAATTAGCTTCACCTACGACGACAAAATAAATCCGAGTTATCATATGCTCTCCGCTATGGGGGTTAAATCAAACTTAAATTTGTATCCCTTGCCTATCGGTTCGATTAACACAGAGGGAGTTATAGGAGATGAACCTAACCCGATAGAAGGTTTCGAATTTATAGGAACCTATATTTATAGCCCTAATAATGTTATAAGTGCCAGTTATGATGGCGACTACGAGCTAAGAAATTTAGAATACCAATACAATGAGTTTGACCTTCCTGTCTCCGCAGTAGAAACCATTATAGGATACAATGGGGAAGAAAAAACGATCAACCATGTTTGGGAGTATGAAAGTATTGAGAATCAAAGGGAAATAAAATAAAATGAGGGAGACTCTAGTCTGTCTCTAGATGCTCCATAAATCAATTATTGTTGAAATTATACGACAATAGAATACCGTGAGTATTACCGAGTAGAGCGTTTTTAGCGCCTAGATTATAGTGGTACAGTATGCGAAGTTGTCGGAATAGTTGAATTCCGGCAAGGAAATTTACCGCGCTGTTACTTCGGTAACCGGCTCCGATTTCAAATTTGTTTTGAAAACTAGCTGCGAGATTGAGGTCTAGCTGCAAAGGCGCACCCTTTTCACGCTTGAGCAATAAGTTGGGTTTAAGTATAATGTTTTCTTTGTATTCATTCAGATAAAAGCGATATCCAGCATATGCGTACACGGGATTTGACAATTGAAGGTCATTTCTAGAAGCGAGCTTATCTCCCAGTACGTTTGGGGCAGATACACCGATATAGAAATCGGCGTTATTGTACAACAATCCTACTCCAACAGTTGGTATGGAAGCGTGTATGTTTTCTGCAAATAAGGGATCGTCGGCGATCCCCAATTCGAGGAGATTATCGCGAAGTTGATGTACACCTGCTGTGAGTCCGAACGACAATACATTTTGGTGGTAAATTTGCCAGGACGGGCGATCGCGTTTGAGGTCGAAAAAGATTTTATAGGAATAGGCGATATAGAATCGGGTATTAGTAGTCACTCCAATTTTATCGCGTATGGCTGCAGCACCCAATCCCATTTTACCTTGCGACAGTGGCAGGTGAAAACTGAGTGACGAATTTTCCGCACTGCCTTCAAAACTATTGTCAACAAAGCCGGAATGAGCCAGAGTGGCCTGTGCACCCCAGCCCATTCCTGCATAAGCGGGATTTACGATAAAAGGGTTTTCGTTGTATTCCGGAAACGAAGCAGTTTGCTGGGCAAAGGCAGCGTGCATTCCACACAGTAACAATATCAGTGAGAATATGCTGCAATTCCCGATTTTTGCTTCTGTGTTACCTCTTGTACCAATGTAATCTTTATACCCCATATTGTTTTATTGGTGGTTATTGGCTCTGCATTAGCGCCTCAGTACCAAGAATCCTTTTACCTCTCCCGATTGTCCGTCTTTACGGGTTTGTATCGTGAAAAAATAAGTGCCTTCGGGTAGCCGACCCGCTCCGAGAGAACTGAGTTTATTGGCTTCTCCTCGGAATATATTCGACCGATTGTCGTACTCTTCTATTTGAAATACCATATCTCCCCAGCGATTGAAGACAGAGACTGTGTTGTCCGGATAATCTTCTATACCTTCAATCTCCCAAAAATCCCGTATGCCATCGCCATTAGGTGAAAAGCCATAGGAAGTTTTGGAGATGTCGGCCAGAGCTCTGGTGGTAAAGGAACTCTCTCCGCATCTTTCTGCCATGCCTGCTGCGTTAAACGGAATTACTGAAATATAATAGGTGGTATTTTCCTCCCAACTGCTTGCCGGGAAAAAGGAAGTTGTTGTCATTTCCCGCCTGTCGATTATATCATTTCCTCCCGGATAGCTGCCTATAGTGAGATAGTATCCATCAGTATTGTCGGTGGGATTCCAGTGAATACCACTGTCTAGGCTCACTCCAGTAGCCCCGTCAGCTGGGCTGCTGACGGAGACACATGAAGGGACCGGATTTTCCGTAGTAAAACTCAGTTCGGTACATCCAGAAGCACTGCCTTGCACGTTATAAGGCACGACAGTAACATAGTAGGTGGTGTTCACATCCCAGAAAACAGCCGGGGTATAACTGGTTTCTGTAGTACTTTGCCGATCAGCGATTTCTGTTCCCCCCGGAGTAGTGCCGATAGTGAGGTAGTACCCCTCAGCGTTGTTTTGTACGTTCCAACCGATGGAGGCATTTAGCGCCACTTCGGTAGCTCCGTTTAGCGGACTGTTGATTGTCGTACATTCGGGTGCCGTAAGCAGGGTTTCGGTGGTAAAGGAAATTTCATTACACCCCTGGGCTTCTCCGGCCTCGTTATAGGGAATTACAGAGACATAGTAGGTGGTGTCTTCCTGCCAGGGCATGCTTGGCGTAAAGGAGGTAGTAGTAAGCTCCTGTCGGTTTGCAATTTCCGTTCCTCCGGGAGTAGTGCCGATAGTGAGGTAGTACCCCTCAGCGGTGTTTTGTGCGTTCCAACTGATGGAGGCATTTAGCGCCACTTCGGTAGCTCCGTTTAGCGGACTGTTGATACTTGTGCATTCGGGTGCCGTAAGCAGGGTTTCGGTGGTAAAGGAAATTTCATTACACCCCTGGGCTTCTCCGGCCTCGTTATAGGGAATTACAGAGACATAGTAGGTGGTGTCTTCCTGCCAGGGCATGCTTGGCGTAAAGGAAGTAGTAGTAAGCTCCTGACGGTATGTAATTTCCGTACCTCCTGGAGTAGTGCCGATAGTGAGGTAGTACCCCTCAGCGTTGTTTTGTGCGTTCCAACTGATGATGGCGTTGATCGATACCTCGGTGGCTTCGTTTGCCGGACTGTTGATACTTGTACATTCGGGAGCTATGAGCAAGGTTTCGGTAGTAAATGAAACAGCACCGCAGTTTTGAGCATTACCGGCGGCATTGTAAGGAATGATGCTGACAAAAATTTCCGTATGCTCGGGGAGTGGAGTGTCAAAAGTATAAGAAGTGTTATTGCTTCCCACTATGTCGGTAGTTGCGATATCGTTGTTCCCTGCGCTGCTGCCTACTCTCAGGCGATATCCATCTGCATCGGCTATAGCCTCCCATTCCAAAATACTGTTTACCGATACCTCGGTGCTTCCCGGAGCAGGAGTGATAAGTGTGGTACAGGAGGGAACACCGCTTTCAGTCCCCGTGGTAAAAGTGGTAATCGGGCATCCGCTTTGATCGCCGTCTGCAAAATAGGGGACGATGCGGACGTAATAGGTGGTGTTTGGTTCTAATGGCTCTTCCGGGGTGTAAGTGGTGTGCTGTTTTACATCTTGATTGCTAAGTAGATTGTCGGCTTGGGGATTGGTTCCTATGCTCAGTCGATAGCCACAGGCTCCTGTTATTTCGTTCCAACTGATTTCTGCATTCAGTATCACATCGGTTTCTTGGTCGGCAGGGGCGATGATATCCGTGCACTCTTTTACAACCCCTTCTACGTTTACAGTGATATTTCTTCTTGTCAGTATAAGATTCTTGCCGTCAGTTCCGGGGGGATTGCTGTTTTCTAAGGGCACAAGATCGCTGGTCACTTCGCAGCGATATACACCCGCATCGCATTCAGAAATGTTCTCTATGGTGTATGTGGCACTATCTGGAGCATCGGGAATGGGGCTGCCGTCTTTAAGCCAGCGGTAGTGGTTCTGGCTACCTCTTACGGTAGTGGTCAGAGTAAGTGAAGAACCGGCATCTGCGGTTTCTGTCAAGACTTGATTAACCTTGTTTTGAGGGGCGTAGGAGTACTCGCGGAAGATGTTGTCAAAATCATCAGGAGAGGATTTGTTGTCTCGGTAGTAAATATAATCGCTGTGTTGAGCTTCAAAATCCCCAAAGTGGAAGTTGTTGTTGTGAAAAACAAGTCTGAAGTAACCCGTGTTTTGATTGACCTTGGAGCTAAAATCGGGTATTTTTCCAGACATTCGGTTGTCATTTACGACCAGACTTTGTGATGACAAGGTAGTCTGATGGTCAAAAAATTGCCGTATCACACTATTTCCGGTGATTAGGTTTTGAGATACATTGAGGTGACGCAGTTCTGTATTTGCAGAAATATCGAGAGAGGCCAGTTGGTTGTCTTGTGCATTAAAGGAGGTGAGAAGTGGGTTCTGACTGAGATCAATGGTAGGGGCTATCTCATTACTACTTAGGTTCACATCTTCCAATTTTGGATTGTGGGTAATATCGATTGAAGTGAGCTGATTGCTGCTAAGACTCAGCGTTTCAAGTTCGGGGTTTTGGCTGAGGTCGATATTGTTTAATTGGTTACCATTGGCAGACAGCTCTTCTAATAGTGGATTGTGGGTGATGTCTAATTGTTCCATTAGGTTGTAGTCCAATGAGAGCCGGGTCAATAAGGCATTGTTGGAAAGATTTAGCTCCAGAGGGGTGCTGCCCCCATTAGAGCGGATTTCCAAATCGGTGAGAGCCGGACAGTTTACAAAAGAGAGCGGATGGTTGATTCTATGTCCGGAAATGGATACTTCTGTGAGTTGATCAGACGGTGGAAGTTGAATGGTGGTGACATCTGTTCCAATCAAATCGATAGTTTCCAGTAACGTACATGAAGATAAATCCAAACTACCCATATTTCCTCCAAACAGCCTGATGTGTTTGAGAATATTTTGGGAAGGTATGGTGACGTTTATGGTAGAAAGCCCTACTCCCAAGTATAAACTTTCCAGATTGGTGTAGGAGCTAAGATCGATATCGATGTCGAAGTCTGAGTATATATACAGGTCTCTTAGGGTATTGGAATTAGGAAGTATAAAGTTTTCCAGATTTTCGAAATTGTAAACCTCTAGCACTTCCAGCTTGTTGTTTTGTGACAGGTCGAGAGTGGGGATGGTCGATACATTACTCATTCCATTAGCCTTAGCGACGAGAACGGTGAGTTCGGAATTGGCGGAAAGGTCGAGGGAGGCGAGTACTTCGTTTCTGTCAAAGTGCAGTTCTCGCAATGCGGTGAGGGTAGTTAGGGGTAGGGTGGGAAACTGATTGGTTCCGGCGTTGAAAATTTCGAGATTCACAAATGCTTCCAGTCCGGAAAAGTCGGTGATGTCTGTGCGATTGATCTCCAGTTCGGTCACGGCTTCCGCATCTGTGTTTAGAATGTTTCCATTCATGCCGTTGGAGTCTATCCCCAGATCTACGAGCTGTTGTTCAAAAGCGCTGTCTGGTACAGGAGTAGTCGTTTGCGCGAAGCTAGTGCCCCCCGTGATAATTAACAGAAAAAAAAGTATCTCAAAAGCCCCTACTTTCATAAAATCGCAATTTGCCCGCAAGCGGAATAATCTGCGAGGCAAATGTATTTAAGCGCAGGGGCAAAAATGTTTCATTCTAAGGAGTGAGACCCTTTTGTAGACCTTGTGTAATAAGGGGATGGTGAATTTTTGAGTTTAGTTTTGAACAGACTGTTTAAGTAGCAATGAGCACAGTTAGGCAATTGATTTTTTACGATCTCGTCATCTCGTCACCTCCGTATTGTTTGCGGTATTCACTTGGGGTATATCCGGTGTGGAGCTTAAAAACCCGGTTAAATGACGATTTGCTTTTAAAGCCCGATTCGTAGGCTATGGAGATTAGTTTAGCATCTTTATGTGTCGTCGATTTCATCAGCTTACAGGCTTCGTTTATCCGGTATAGGTTTACAAAATTGTAGAAATTTTGCTTAAAACACAGGTTGAGAACTTCAGAGAGGTGATTGTTGCTCATCTCTAGTTTTGAGGCCAGCATGGCGTGGTCGAGATCGAGGTCGAGATAGGGCTTGTCGGTCTCCATAAACTCGGTGATACGTTCCATAAAGTTTTGTCGGTCTTCCGGACTGAGGGAAGAGTTTTTGTATTGAGGTTGGTTTGTGGTTTCTTCAGCGGTAGCATCGTCGGCACCTGAGTTGGTGGCAAGCTGCTGTATTCTCGATTTCAGGCTGTTGTTCTCTTCGGTAACATCGATGAGGTTTTTGAGGAGATGGGTGTGCCGTTGTTTTAATTTTTTGCGGTTGTTATACAAGAATAACAGTAGTAGACTGAGTGTTGAAACTGCGATGATTCCTGTGGTAATCAACCCTTGTTGACGGTTTTTTAAAACCTCTTTTTCCAGACTGACCTGTTCGAGATTTTCACTTCTTTCCGCTTTTTCCTTTTCGTGATTGAGGGTGAGGGCATCAGTCCTTTCGTCCATTTTATCACTTACCAATTGGGCGTAGTGCTTTTGCTCTCTCGAAGCGTCCTCAAATTTTCCGAGGGTCTCATAGCACTCGGCGAGGTACTTATGGCTTTCCATCTGTAATTCCTTGCTTTTCTGCTGTCTTGCCAGCTCGCCCGATTTCACAAGGTAGTCTAAGGCTTCTACAGCCTTGCCTGTGTGCAATAGAGAAATTCCCTGATTGATTAAGGCATGTGTCTTGCCTCTTGTCTCCTGATCTTGAAGTAGTTTTAACGAGTTGGAAGAACTTTCTAAGGCGCGGTCGTACCACTGTAGTTTTATATAAGAACTGCCCAGATTGTTGAGTGCCGAAACAACAACTGCGGTGTCTTTGAGCTGCTCTCCTTTTTCTTTTACTTTAAACAAGTTGTCTATGGCCCTCTTTTCATCGTCTAATTTAGAATAGGCTGTTGCCAGTCCGTTATAGGCCGATATTTCCGTGCGGGGAGGCACCGGGTATCTTCGGGAGCGAAGGAGTACGGTATCCATAGTGCTAATGGCTTTGTCGTAAGCTCCTATATTGTTGTAGGTGTTGCCGATGTTTACCAGAATCACGGTTTTGGCCACATCGCGACTGCTTATGGCATCACTTTGTTGTAAGGCGAGGTGATAGCGCTTTAGGGCTTCTTCATAATTAGCAGTATAATTGTAATACACGGCCTGGTTTACGATAGCCATAACCTTCAGATCGTTGAGTCCGTGTTTTTGGGTGATTTCCAAGAGGGAATCGCTGTATGCCTTGTGGAGTTCGTATTCTCCCTCTCCGTAATGATATTGTAGTTTTTCGAGATAGTATTGTGCCTTTTGCCCTGCATTTTCAAGGGAAAGCTGCTCCTGGCTATACACCGGGAAAAGGGATAAAAATAGAAACAATATGGAGAGATAAGGCATTTATTTTGTTGTTAGGTTATTGGGGCGTTAGGTTATAGATGCAATACTTGTCGGCTCAATAACCAATTCCCCTACAAGGACTTCAAACCGCATTTTAGCTATAACGCTTTTTACCTCTTATTGGTATATGTCTCCGTTATTATTGCAGCTTATTCGCTGTAGAAATCATCGGTACCATCAATGATTTTTAAGCTAAATGCAGTAGTATCAGCCTTTACGTCTTGTAATACCTTGTTGAGCAAGTGCACGGCTTCCCTAAAACTTTTTTCTGTCAGTCCGTCTTTTTCACGAGCAGCCATATACAGTTTACAGGAAGGCGCATTATGCCTCACCAGAGAGAGCAACACATTAAAGCCGGGAAAGGATGTTTTTAAACTTTCATCTAAGGGAATAGAATCGTAAACCGGGGCTTTCCAGATATGCTCCAATACGGGGTAGTCGGCACTGTCTATAATCTGTCGATTGTAGCGGGGTTTTATCTTGTGAGTAGGGTCGTATATTCTTAAAAACAAGGCTTTGTTGCCAGAATCAGAGCGGTTCCATATACCTCCTTTGAGTTCTCTCGCATCTTTGTAGCCATCCATTAAGATGAGGTTTAGCTTTACCGAATCGGGATTTTGTACAAAATTGCGAAGATCGTCTATGGCATTGTTGTACTCGAAGGTCTTAATGCCCGTTGGATTGCTGTAATGTATGGGTGGGAGTAGGTTTAGTGTGGCTTGTGCATCGTTGGTGTAGAGAAAGAGCCGCCCTTCCGTTTTTAGCCGTTCGCGCACAATTTTCTTGGCTTGTTGGAGGTAACTATCGTGTAGTTGTTGGGATTGTCGGTACATTTTTTGAAAGTCGAGATCATCCTTTTTAAACCAGTCGTCTCCACAAGTACGTACCAAAGCAAGGAGTCCGAAAAGGAGACTGATGGGTATAGCCCAGGTGCCTTTTTTGCTTTTTGCGATGTTTTTTTTGAGCTGTTGATCGGGAGTTTCTTCTCTTTCGATATACACCGGTTCACTACTCACCGTTTCAGCTGAGGTTTCTGGTGTTGCAGATACTGTTTGTTGTCTCGTTCCGTAAAATTGGTCCAAACGAACAGACAGCGCTTCTTTAAATTCAAAAAAAACGCGAAGGTCTTCTTCACTGTTGTAGATACTGCCTCTGTCGCTCAGCGCCCACATAATTTTCTTCCCAGATTTCAGACGCATTTTAAGGGAGGAGGGAGGAGCTGTAAAAATATTGGCCTCGTAAATCTTGTCGATTTCAGCATAGGGAATACGACCAAAATGGTCGGAGTTCAGCAGCGAGTCGGTAAGAGTGATGCGGTCTTTGGCCTTTCCTTTTTTGATCATAAAGTACATCCCACCGGCCATGGGGAGGAATACAGCGGATAAAAAGACTACGACATTAACAAAATCGAGCGCTATCACTATGCCTATTGATACAAACGATAACAGTAATGCGCCAATCAGATAGCGAACTGATTTCTGATTCTGAAATTTAAAGGAAAACGATTCCATAATAGGATGACAGTGTTTTTAATAGCATTTATAAATACAGTTTCAAAGGTATATTTTGGAGTAATAGAAAGGTATAGTAGAAAACCGGGATTTTCTGGAGTTTTGATATTTGATTAGTTAAAATCGATTTATTGAGATAAATATTGTTTTTTTGTAGTTGTAACATTTCCACTCCTATTATGTTTAACTCTGACCGTGATATTATTCAAGGGTTAAAAGCTGATGATAAAAATGCATTGGTAAAATTGTACGATGCCTTTTGGAAACCTCTTTTTATATCGTCATACAATTTGCTGAAAGACAAGGAAATCTGCGAAGAAATTATCCAAGATGTATTTATAGATTTGTGGAATAACAGGCGGGAGCTGGAAATCAGAGTTTCATTAAAAAGTTATTTGTACGCCTGTGTGCGCTATAAGGTGTTTGCCGAATTTAGAAAGAACAAGCCGATGAGGGTAGAGCTGTTTGAAGAGTTGAATAAGCGCTTTCAATACGCCACTCCCGAAACTGAGGTTATGCACGACGAGTTGCTGCGACAAGTGGCTGCTGTAGTCGAAACACTGCCAAAAAAATGCAAAGAAGTTTACCAGTTGAGTCGCGATGCTCAATTGAGCCACAAAGAAATAGCACAACGGCTAAATATATCTGCAAAAACCGTTGAAAACCACATAGCCAATGCCCTGAAAATACTGCGTTCTGCCCTGGGGCATTATCTGTATCTACTGATTTTTATAGGAATGCAATAGTGAAAGTTAAATCAGTATGAGATATATCGATATCTGTATTGCTGTAAAAAAAAACATCCTTGTTAATCGTTGTTTTTCAGTTTGTTATGAGGTTAGGTGGAGGTAGATGTCAAAAAAATAAAAATTATTTTTAGGGGATAGCTCAAATTTTTAACACTGTATTAATACATGCATAACACAAATGGTGCAAAGGGCTTAGCTCAACTTCCAAATTAGGGGTATGAAAGAAGAAAATTTAGACAGAGAATTTAGGAAATTGATAGAGAAATACCTCGATGAGGAGATTACTCCTGAAGAGATGGTAAAGCTCATCAATTATTACGAGAGTTTTCAGCAATCTCACGACTGGGTAGATCGTTTGGGGCCTGAGCATATTGTCAAAGAGAACATGCTCCGCAACATCCTCAAGTCTGTCGATCGAGACGTGCCGTTGCGGGTTCCCGTGTATAGAAAGAAATTTTACCGATATGCCGTAGCTGCCTCAGTAGTATTGTTGTTGTCTCTTTCCTTTCTGTTTGTAAATCGCTTTCAAAATGCAGATAAGCAAGTCGTGGTAAATCAGGAGATTCAAGCGGGCAAGGGCAAAGCTGTGCTGACCCTTGAAAGCGGGGAAGAGGTGGCCTTGATTGAAGGTGAAGAATATCTTTCTGAGGCGGTGAAGAGCAACGGAAGCGAATTGGTGTACGACAGGAGTAAAGACGATGGAGGAACCCCCTCTTACAATTATCTGACCGTGCCGAGAGGTGGAGAGTTTTATGTAGAACTGTCTGACGGTACCAAAGTGTGGTTAAATTCCGGTTCTCAACTCAAATACCCGGTGAAGTTTGCAGAAGGGGAGATTAGAAGGGTCGATTTAGTTTACGGAGAGGCCTATTTCGACGTTTCTCCCAGCACTGAGCACGGCGGAGCAAAATTTAAAGTACACACTGAAGGTCAGGTGATAGAAGTGCTGGGTACCGAATTTAACCTAAAGGCCTATCCAGAAGAATCGCAAATATACACCACTCTGGTAGAGGGCTCGGTGGTAATGCAGTCGTCTAAAAACAAAGCGGATTTGGTGATGGTACCCGGTCAGCAAACTGTTTTGAACAAAGAGACTAATGACGTGCGTGTAGTGGAGGTCGATACTAAACAGATCACCTCCTGGAAAAACGGCCTGTTCAGTTTTGACGACAAGAGCTTAAAAGAGATTATGGTAGTGTTGTCGCGATGGTATGATGTAGACGTAATCTTTGATGACAAAAGCCTCGAAAGCCTGAGGTTTAAGGGACAATTAAATAGAGATCAGAGTATAGAAGATATTCTAAACGTAATCAAAAACACCAATTTTATCGATGCCTATGAAATAAAAGACCGCAAAATTATTTTGAGATAGTCAAAAAAAGGGAATACAACTTCTGCTCGCCAAAGTCAAAAAGTTTATATCCCCTTATTGAACATGATTAACCAATTATTATTAACCGATTAATACCAAACAAATTTATGGAAATTAATTTAAGGAGGCTTATTGTCTTTGGCAAGAGTCAAAGATTGCTACAAATTATTATGAGGATTTATATATTCTTAATATGTACCGTAGCATTTGGTTTTACTTCCGATAACGTTTTTTCGCAAAATGTAAATGTAGTTATTGATACGGACAGGGTAGTCACCGTAGATGAAGTATTCGACCTTATAATGCGTCAAACGGATTGCACCTTTATGTATCAGGTAGATATGTTTAAAGATGCTCCTGTAGTCACTCTAAAAAAAGGAGTGATAAAAGCAGGCGATTTATTGCAGTTAGGTCTTTCACATGGGCGCTATGCCTTGGAGCTTGTCGGTGATAAGATTATTTTAGTTAAACCCGGAACTGTAGGGGAGACAACTTCTTTTGATATATTTCAGCAAAATGAGGTTTCCGGACGAGTAACTGATGCTTCAGGACTGCCTATGGCCGGAGTGGCTGTTGTAGTAAAGGGTACAGGAAGAGGTGCTATTACAGATTTTGACGGTAAATACAATATAGCAGTATCTGAAGGAAGTGTTTTGGTCTTTTCTTATATCGGTTATCACAATCAAGAAGTGGTAGTAGAAGAAGGGCAAACGGAGATCAATGTGCAATTAAAAGAGAATGTAACTACCTTAGACGAGGTGGTTTTGGTATCTACAGGTTACCAGACCATCTCTAAAGAGCGCGCTACGGGATCTTTTTCTTCGGTAGAGCGAGCGCAGTTAGAAAAGCCGGCCTCAAGTATAGCAGAGCGATTGGTAGGAGCAATTCCCGGTCTTCAAAGTACGGTAAATGCCGATGGTTCCATAGATTTTGAGATTAGAGGGAAGTCCAGTCTTTACTCCAATGCACAACCCCTTATCGTATACGACGGTTTTGCGATAGAGGGAGGATTAGAAACCATCAACCCCAATGATGTAGAGAGTATTACGGTGCTAAAAGACGCAGCGGCTGCATCGATTTGGGGAGCCAAATCTGCCAACGGGGTTATAGTGATTACCAGTAAAAAGGGTGTAAAGGGCAAGCCGAGGATTTCGGTTTCATCTTTTGTAAAAACTTCCGGTAAATTAGATCTCGATTACGTAAATCCCGTAGCTACCAGTGAAGAGGTAATAAACTACGAACAAAAGGGATTTGACTCAGATTTTTTCGGGGGACCATGGCCGCCACCTTCTGCTACAGTTTCCGCATTGGGGGCACAATCGTTGGCCATAACTGCGATGAATGAAGTGCGACTGGGAAGATTGAGCCCGGAGGCGAGGGATGCCGAATTAAATCGATTAAGAGGACTTAATAACAAGGGCCAAATTAGAGACTACCTCTTACAGTCTCCCATAACCCAACAGTACAATGTGTCTGTTTCGGGAGGTAGCGAACGCATGAGCAACAGATTGTCTTTGATGTTCGAAACAGGCAAGAGCTATTACAAAGGCGACGAGAGCAAACGAGTGTTAATCAACTATGGCAATACGCTAAACGTGACGAACTGGTTGGATTTTAATTTTCAGGGAACCTTTCAGTACGACAGAGGGAAAAATAACGGGGTGGATCTCGCTTTTATTCAATCCTTACAGCCCTATGATATGTTGAGAAATGCCGATGGCAGTTTGATTGATATGTCTTATCTGAATTATTATCGTCCCAATTTGGAGGCTTTTGTTCCTATGGGGTTATTTCCTTATGCTGACTGGTCGTATAACCCCATATCAGAAGTGCAGAGCAGGGATTTGAGAATGGAGAGGTTAAACAGTAGGTTTCAGGCAGGCTTGACCTTTAAGATTATAGAAGGACTGACACTAAATTCAAAAATACAATTTGAACTGTTTAATAGCAGTAACAAAAATTACTACAGCGAAGAATCGTTTGCTGTCAGACAGTTTATCAATGAAACCTCGAGCTGGAATCAGGATTTCAATACAGCCCCTACTCAGAATGTGCCTTATGGAGGCATTTTACAACAGGACAAAACGACTGTAAAGACCTATAACTTTAGAAATCAGTTGACTTTTGTTAGAACCTTTGCCGAAAAGCATGCTATCAACTTTATAGCGGGTTCAGAGATACAAGACAGAGTAATGGAGTTCATCGGAAACCCGGATGCTTTTGGTTATAGCGACCAAACCCTGACTACCGGAGAACTGCTCAATCCTGCAAAAGGAGCGACTATGTGGGATGGTTCTCCTATGTCTTATGTTCCTTACTTTTATGACTTCAGTATATTTTCTACTCATGCTTTTTCGTATAATACGGATCGGTTTTTTTCACTTTATGGCAATTTGTCCTATACTTTTGACGACAAATACACCATTACCGGAAGTTACCGAACTGACGCTTCAAACCTTATTTCCGAAGATCCCAAATACCGCTATTCACCTTTTTGGTCGGTAGGTGCGGGCTGGCAATTGGGGCGCGAGCATTTTATGGAAGATGCGGATTGGTTAGATAGGTTAAATATACGTCTCACCTATGGGGTTAACGGGAATGTAAACACCTCTACTTCCTTCCAGCCTCTGATTGGTATTAACGGCACTTTGAATCAGTATACCCAGGAGACTACGGCTATTATGGATGATTATGGAAATCCTACGTTGAGATGGGAAAAGGCCAAATCGGCAAATTTCGGATTGGATTTTTCTTTGTTCCAAGGCAAGCTTTACGGAAGTGTGGATTATTACAACAAGAAAAGTATCGATCTTATGGTGCAGCAATCCATAGCTGCAGTAAATGGTACTGCATCGCAGACCTTTAACAATGGGGAGATGTCCAACAAGGGTTTTGAACTCAAACTGGGAACTACGCTGCCTATCAAAGGGAATAATATTGTATGGAGGGGAAGTGTCAACTATTCCTATAACAAAAACAGGATTACCAAGCTTTACAGGGCTTCGTATCAGATGTACGATTTGTATGATGGAGGAACCACTTCTTATGTGGATGGTTATAATGCCAATACTTTATGGTCACTTAGATATGCCGGCTTGACTAATGTGGGAACGGAGTCAGACCCTGATTTACAGCCTTCATTTCACGGAGCCGGAGGCGATAAGCTCACCTTTCAGAACTGGCCTGTAGGGGATGCCCGCGAGTATATTTCGAATGAGGGAACTACCGTGGCTCCGAGTACCTTTGGAATGATGCATTCGTTTGAGATTTACGATTTTGACTTCTCCTTTATCGTTACTGCCAAGTTCGGTCATGTGTTTAGAAGACAAGGCTTTAATTATTCGCCTATGGCGGGAGGGAATACCCGTGTAAACAGTAGTTACAGAGAGGTGTTGAACTCCGACCCCTCTCAAAGAGTCCCTATTCCTGAAGAAGATTACAGATATTATTTCTGGGATCGATTTTTTCCCTATCTCAACTACCTGACTGCCGATGCTTCTCATATCAGGTTTCAGGAAGTTAGTCTGGGGTATTCACTTCCTAAAAAGGTGACCTCTAAATTGGGTATAGATACTATGCGTTTCTTTGCTCAGGCCAATAATCTCGGGGTTATTTTCTTTAACGATTATGACGAAGATCCGGAATACCCTATGGGCACTGTAAAACCTCAGTCTACATTTACCTTCGGGGTCAATCTTAACTTTTAAAGCCAAGAATTATGAAACTATATAAACTTCTTATTATAGCTGTTTTAGTACTGAATATTTTTACAGGCTGTAACGATTTTCTCGACGAGGCTCCATCCAAGACCTCTTCTGTAGTCCCCTCGACGGTAGAACATTTGGAATATCTTTTGAATAACTATACTCAATTTGCCCAGGAAGGAGCTAATGAATTGATCTATGGTACGGACGATTATGGGGTGCTTACCGAATTGTATGATGCTGCCTCTAATTTATATCCGGTATATGCTTTGCAATACGCTACTTGGGAAAGAGAAAATCTCGCCAATTACGACAGACCTTACTGGCCGACGGAATGGGGGAAAATTTTTACGGCCAACTTGATATTGTCCATTGTTTCAGACGTGAGTGGAAATGAAGATCAAAAGCAGGAATTAAAAGCTGAAGCCCATTTTATCAGAGCCTATAGCTATTTTAAACTGGCCAATATTTATTGCTTGCCCTATACCGAAGCCAATAAAGGAGAGTTGGGGCTGCCGATAAAGGAAACCACTAATTTTGAAGAGTCGGTAGCAAGGGCATCATTAGAGGATACCTACAATTTTATCGCTGCTGATCTCGAGCAGGCGCTTACCTTGAGCAGATCACTAAAAGAGGTAAACGATAAAAACCGAAGCTGGAGAGCCAGTGAAGTGGCTGTCCGTGCTTTTGCCGCCCGTTATTACCTGTCTTTACACGATTATGAAAGAGCTCAGGACTACGCCGAAGAAGCTTTGGGAATATACAGTCAGTTGCGAAACTACAATACAGATATGCACTATTCAGATATTGTTTCTGAGGTTACTATTTTTAACCCGGATCCTACTACTGTTTCACTCGACTATCCATATACACATGACAGTCAAATCGATCCTACCGATATGATGGAGTGGGGCGAATCGTATTATCTGAGGTATTTATATCATGGATCTTGGTATTATATTCCTTCCAGAGAATTGTTGGATCTCTACGATCAAGATTACGATCTCCGATATAAGTATCATATCGTAGAGGGGTATTCATACGATAGGGGAGCCACAAATCCGCCCTACGACTATCCTGGCTATGTCTTTTTCTTTAAAGACAAGATCCTGAGCGGTCCGTCAGTGCCCGAAATGATACTGATTAAGGCCGAATGCCAGATTAGACAAGGTTCTTGGCAGGAGGGGATAGAGACCATTAATGAACTCCGGGAAGTCCGGATGGACGCCAGTGCCCCTGCATCAGCTAAATACCTGAGTGCTGCTTCCCCGGAAGAAGCCTTAGTAAAACTCACAGAAGAACGCCGTAGAGAAATGCCTTTTACTATGCGCTGGTATGATGTAAGACGTTATAACAACAATGCAGACCCTGCAGACGACGTGGTGATGACTCGAACTTTTTACCCCTATAATGCCAACGCCATACTGGGAGGAGAGGCTCCGATTATCTATACCCTTGAAAAGAATTCCAGGAAATTTGCCTGCCCTATCCCCAATACCGATATTATAGCATCGCAAGGCGTATTGAAACAAAATGAATATTGATACCACTATGGGGGTGGACTCAAAAACGATATAAATTCAATCTATGAACAAAATATTTAAAAAATATATACAAACTTCCGTAGGCTGTCTTTTTCTTCTCGGAACCTTGATAGGATGTTCCCGTTCCGGCTTTGTCGTTCACGGAAATATTCCGGAATTGAAAAACGGTACGGTTGCTTTGAAAGTTATCGATGGGCGAGAGGTGTCTGAAGTATTGGATTCTACCGAAGTAAAAGACGGGGTTTTTGTGTTAAAAGGAGAAGTAGATTCACCAGTGATGGCCTTGTTAGAGTTTTCTGAGGGGGCTTATATGACCACCTTTTTCATCGAAAATTCCGAAATATCTATAAAGGGAAATATAGATAGAGAGCGTAAGCGTCCAATACTGAATATAGAGGTGGAAGGTTCGGTTGTTGATCAAGCACATCGCGATATGATAAGTAGTATTTACGATGAACCCGAAGCACGTCTTGAAAAACTTCGGAATAAGTATGAACAGACTACAGATACTGTTTTGAAAAAACAGTTGAAACACGAAGTTGACAGCTTATCACGCAATTTCAGGTCGACAATAAGTCAGCGGAGAAGGGATTACATACGCAACAACCTCAATTCACCTGTGGCAGCGTATGCCTTGAGTAATGAGATGTCGTATGACGATACCGGAGTGGATGAGCTTGCGGATATTTTTTCCAAATTACCGAAAAGTCAGATCTCTTCTCCTTACTACAGTGAAGCTGCTGCCAAATTGAAAAGCCTTGAGGCATTGGAGCCGGGGGGGACGCCACCTTCCTTCTCGTTAATAGGAGTCAATGGAGAAGAGCTCAGTTTGGATGCCCTTAAGGGTAAGGTGGTTATTGTAGATTTCTGGGCATCTTGGTGTATACCGTGTAGACAATCGTTTCCACATCTAAAAGAATTGTACAATGCGTATAAGGAAAAAGGTTTTGAAATCATTACCGTATCAGTAGATCGGGATAAAAAAGCATGGATGAATGCTCTTGAAAAAGATCAGTTACCTTGGTTGAATACCCACAGTTTTTTTCCGGAGCAGAATAAAGAACAGCAAATGGAACAGCGGTATGCTGTAAACCATTATCCCAAAACATATCTCATTGATAAGGAAGGTAAGGTGGTAGCGAAAGATGTAAATCATGAGTTTGTTGAAAACTATTTAAAATCTCAATTTGAATTATGAAAAAGAATAGCAATAAAATAGACCTGGTATTTTTGACAGTAATCTTAGGTATGCTGTCGGTTGTCGCCTGTAAACAACCACAGCAATCACAAGATATTGTATTTGAAGGTACTGTGGGAGGAGACCTTAAAGGACACAATACCATAAGGATGTACAACGGTATTACTCAGGAAAATGATTCGGCGACTATAGTCGATGGTAGGTTTGCTATGACAGTGCCTTTCTCTGTACCTACCCGTTATATGTTTGCCCTCGAATATGAGATGGCTGAAAAAGGTGGATACACACCCTTTGGTATCCTCGTAGACGGCCCGGGAAATATTGAGGTCGCTGCAAATGCCGAAGAAGGGTTTTACAAAGCAAAGGTCACAGGATCTGAAGTACACAAAACATACGAAGAGATCTCAAGCCAGTTAGATCAAGGTGGTGAGAAAATCAATAAACAGCTCTCCGAAAAATACGGAGAGGCATTTGTGCAGCAACCCGATGTAGAAGCTCCTGAATATACAGCGTTTTTAAACGAAAAAAGACAGCAGGAGAATACACTACTTTTTAATATACTGAATGAAGCTGCTGAAAAACACCCAAACTCTTATGGGGTGTTGTTTGCACTTAATAGACTCGGACGAGATTTGGATGCCGATCGACTTGAGGAATTGTACAACCGATTTTCTCCCGATCTGCAACAATTGTATGAAGGAGAAAAAATTGCTGCCAATATCGAAGGGCAAAGACAGTCTGCCATAGGAAACACACTTCCCGATTTTACATTGCCCGACGCGGAGGGAAATCCGATAGCTATTAAAGCTTATAGAGGAAAATACGTGTTGATCGATTTTTGGGCCAGTTGGTGTGGACCTTGTATAGCATCATTTCCTCATCTTCGCGAACTTTACA
Organism: Sinomicrobium sp.; assembly: GCA_029266035.1. Classification (GTDB taxonomy): domain Bacteria; phylum Bacteroidota; class Bacteroidia; order Flavobacteriales; family Flavobacteriaceae; genus Sinomicrobium. The sequence goes on along the minus strand of JAJUFH010000001.1, from coordinate 15,400 downwards.
AACAATACGGAGGGGAAAAATTTGAGATTGTAGGAATAAGTATAGACTCTAAAAAAGAGTACTGGCACAAGGCGATGGAAGCACATCCTAATCCCTGGCCTCAACTATACGACGATCAGAATGTATCAGAAAAGATTTTTGCCGTAACCGCTATCCCTGCCACTTTCCTGATAGACCCTGAGGGGAAAATCGTAGCAAAAGGATTAAACAGTGAAGCGTTAGATAAAAAATTGGATGAACTGTTTTAAAACTGTAAGTTATGAAATTAAAAGTTGTAGCCATATTTACGCTTCTATTATTTACACAGCTTGTAAAAGCGCAAAAAGCAGAATCCAAGAAAGATCTTAAAGTACTTTATGTTGGAGGTTCCGGAAACTGGATGGATGCTTTTGGTTATAATCACTACAGCAGTGATGAAGAAAAACAGCGAGATATCAAAGGGAGAATGGCTTCTTTTGAAGCTTTGTTAAAGCGCTATTTTACTGAGGTTACTGTGGTGAAGGCTGAGCAGTATAAGGCTCAGATGTCTGAAGCCTACGATGTTACAGTTATCGATGGCAAACCGGAAGCTATTAGTCCGAGAAAAGCAGAAAAGGACAGCACAGGACGAATAATCAATTATATTCCCGCCTCCTATTTTACAGAAGATTTTGATAAGCCGGTTGTTTTTATCGGAGAATTGGGAGAGAGTTTGGGAAGGAGTATTGGGCTAAAGGCAGATTGGTATTGTCTTTGTCTGGATGCCCACGCCTTGAATTTTAGAGAAGAGCACCCTATATTCAAAGGCCCTTTTCCCGTAAAAATGACCATTGAGGAACGTGCAACTCCTGAGGATGCTTTTCACTATGAATACTATGCAGATGGCGAGATTCCGAAAACTATTCCGATGTGGAGGGTACAGACTAAAGGATATAAAACCGACGAAGGTTTCCGTATAGGTATGGTTGCTCGCCCTTGGGGTTTTGAAGATTCGCCGGATGCCGAATATATCTCCAGCGGTGTTTGTGCAAAAACTTTGGATGCCGTAGCCATAGGCAGACATGGTAATTTTCTTCACTGGGGGTTTGTCGCTTCCCCGGAATATATGACCGAAGAGGCACAGGTGGTATTTGCAAATGCTGTTGCCTATATGTCAGACTTTGAGGGCAAAGGGATAATCGCTCGAAAATACTTAGATAGACGAGCTACAAGGGAATATTTAAAAGAACTCAAATACCTATCTACTCGCGAGGCTTATGAAGACAGATTGGAGTTGAATAAGAACTTTGACAAATCTATGTTGGAAGAAAAAAAGAAAGCCGAAGAAAAGCAGGCTCGTGGAGAGGAGCTCTCCGGAATGGAAAAGCGATCGTTGGGTTATAAAAAACAACCCGAATTGACCTATGCCGATTTTCTAAAGCGCTATCAAGGAAAGTATTACGATATTTTTGGTGCCGATGGTGAAGCTTACAGAAAGTTCTACGACGATAATCATGACTATTTCTACGGAGAAGAAGCAATGTATGAGATAACTGTGGATGAAGATGTAAAGAGTCTGAAGATTCCGAATTACGACAAACGACTTTTAGACAAGTGTATTTCTATGTTGGAAAAAGGAGTGGAAACGGATAAAGCCCGTCGTATTCTTTCTCGCTATACCATGGCCGATTTTGACGATGCTAAATCGTGGAGAACCTGGTTTGAAAACAATAAAGACAAAATGTTCTTTACCGAAACCGGGGGGTATAAGTTTATGATCGATACCTACGACAAGAGTATAGAAGGAAATGACTACCACCGAAAAAAAAAAGAGCTGACCTCAAGTAGTGACGCTATTAAACCAGCTGCGACAGACCAACTGAACCCTGTAAGTGTCGCAGCTGGGGTAGTAGAAGACAATGGAAAGAAAAACCTAGTCGTTAAGATGAAGATACACGACGGATTTCACCTGTATGCCTATGTAGCCCAAGGAGATCCCTTTATCGCTACCGAAGTGGATATTGAACTCCCCGACGGTTATGAGAAGATTGGAGAGCCCGAGCTACCGGCTTATGAGTATTACAACGACAACGGAACCACGAGATACACCGGTGAAATTGTATTTACTCAGGAAATAAGCGGCGAGGGCAGTGGAGAGGCCTTGTGTTATCTCACCTGGCAATGTTGTGATGCTCACATTTGTCAGCTTCCAGTGGTACGCAAACCTTTTGCGGTAAAACTTTAATTGTGAGATTTTTTATACTTTTATAGAAAATAATAATTGACTTATTATACTCAAAACTAAAACCATGAAGAAAACAGTATACACTTTGCTGGGACTAATGCTGGTGCTGACCTCCTGTGAGAAGTCTGCTCCCGTAGACTACGCTCTTATATCAGGGCAGTTAAAGAACGGAAAGGGAGAGTTGAAGATCATGTCAGACGACAGAAATTTTTCTCAAACTTTAGAACTGAGAGAAGACGGTAGTTTTTCAGATACACTACGTGAGAAATACGGTGTCTTCTTCTTTATAAATGGGGAGAATGTGACAAAAATATATCTGGATTCAGGAGATCAACTTGTGGTCAATGCAGATGCCTCCGATTTTAAAAATACCTTAAACTTTTCAGGCGAGGGTTCGGCTGCAAGTACATATTTGGGATTGAAAGAAAAGATAGAGGCGAAAATGACAGGCGATTTTAAACAATTATACCTGAAGGAAGAGACAGAGTTTAAAAAACACCATAAGGAGACAGAGCAAGCTTTACTAAAAACAATTGATTCAATACCAGGTCTGGATGCCGATTTTATAGAGAAAGAAAAAAGAAATTTGCATTATGATTATTTGACGGCACTTAGCATTTACGAGGGTTATCACGCTTATTTTGACAGCGTTCCGGATTTTAAGGTTTCTGCGGGGTTTTTAAATGAATTGAACGGATTGGATTACAACAGAGTAGACGATTACGATTATTCATCTTCTTACAGGAGCTTACTGCAAATTCACTACCGGGAACAATCCGAAAAATTACAGGAGTCAGACTCTCTCTCCGGAGAGATTGCTTATATGAAGGTTTTGGCCACCATTCCGAATGATACCATACGAAACGGTTTGTTGTTTGACCACGCCAATGGCAATATCACCTTTGTAGAAGATCTCGAAGCCTATTACACTGCTTTTAAGTCTGCTTCTACCGACGAGAAGAACAATGCGATTATAGCAAAAAGTTACAATGAACTAAAGGCGCTTTCTAAGGGTAACCCCTCACCGGTCTTTACCGATTACGAAAACTACGCGGGTGGAACCACCTCTTTGAGTGACCTCAAAGGTAAATATGTCTACATCGATGTATGGGCTACTTGGTGTGGGCCGTGTAAGGCAGAGATACCCTTTTTGAAAGAGGTAGAAGCTGACTATCACGACAAGAATATCGAATTTGTCAGCATTTCCATAGACCGACAAAAAGATCACGAGAAGTGGAAGACTATGGTTGAAGAGGAACAGCTCAAAGGTGTACAATTGTTTGCCGACAACGACTGGAACTCAAAATTTGTCACCGATTATCTCATCAAAGGGATTCCGAAGTTTATCTTGATAGACCCCGAAGGTAATATCGTTACATCTAATGCACCCCGACCTTCCGATCCCAAATTGAGAGAATTGTTTGAAGAGGTATTGCGATCCTAAAGATGTTTGGTTAAAACTCCATTGGGTTTTCACACACAGTGCAGAAGCAAAACTCGATCTTAAAAAGAATATTTTGATTTAGTATTTTTTGAAGAAGTTGAAGGTATGGAACGACAGCTGTCGTTCCATACCTTATTGTTGGTTCATTCAGGATTTTTATACCAACACCAGCGTAAAATAAGGCTATACAGTATTGAAAGTGTTAAAGTATATTTAAATAGAGGGAAAGTCTTTCACCCATTTTGTTTCTTTAACAGTCTTTATAATAAACAAAACACCCAATCAGTATGAAAATAATCAACGCAGTAAGTTGTTTTTTGTTATCCGGGCTCTTTCTCAATGCCCAGGAAAAGGGAGAAGTTCCCTTCGACCCTTCCGTTAAACACGGCGTGTTGCCCAACGGAATGACCTATTATATAAAACACAATGAAGAACCCAAAGAAAGGGTTTCTTTCTATTTTGCCCAAAATGTGGGATCTGTACTCGAAAAAGAATCTCAAAGAGGACTGGCTCACTTCTTAGAGCATATGGCTTTTAACGGTACAGAACACTTTCCTAAAAAGGGAATGCTGGAGTATCTCGAAAAGAACGGAATTAAGTTCGGGGCAGAGATCAACGCCTTTACGTCCTTCGACGAAACCGTGTACAACATCAACAGCGTTCCGGTAAACAATCCTAAACTAATCGACTCTACCTTGCTGGTACTACACGACTGGTCGGGTTACCTGTCTCTTACAGACGAGGAAATCGATGCGGAAAGAGGAGTGATTAACGAAGAGTGGCGTACTAGGAATACTCCTGGCTTTAGAGTAGCAGAAAAGGTGTGGACACAAGGTGTTCTTAAGGGGTCTGTCTATGCAGAGCGAATGCCTATCGGACTTATGGATGTAGTCAATAATTTTAAATACGACGAACTTCGGGATTATTATCACCGCTGGTATCGCCCCGATCAGCAGGCCGTTGTAGTGGTAGGGGATGTAGACGTGGATGTTATGGAGAAAAAAATAAAGGATGTTTTTTCTTCTATCCCCCTCAGAGAAAACCTCCCGGAACGCGAAGCTTTCGACATCACTCTCGACGGAGGAATTACCTTTGTCGAGTCGCTCGACAAGGAGATAGGAAATACCACTGTCGAATTTTCAGTAAGAAACAAGGCCCAAAAGTTAAAGGGATACGATTATATGGATAAGCAGGTGATTGGAGGAATTGTTTCTTATGTGCTGAACAACAGGTTTGAAGAACAAACCCAAAACAAGAACTGTCCTGCGCTAGGTGCCCAATATTCGTATTCTAACTTTGTACGTCCTCTCGATGTGTTGAGTTTGGGAATTCAACCCAAAACTGGTAAAGAACTGGAAAGTTTTGAGTTTGCACTGACCGAATTGCTGAGATTTGTAAGACATGGCGCTACAGATAGTGAACTCGAAAGAGCAAAAAAATCTATCAAAAACAGCAATCTTTCATTCCTGAAAAACAAAGATAAAATCAGTAACGACCGTTATGCTCAGAGTATTTACAATCACTTCTTTACCGGCGATCCACTTCCAGATGTCAGCTGGGATGTAAACTACACTGTCGATCGTCTGGAGACGATTACCAATGAGGATATACTGAAATATATGGCGGAGAGATACAAGATAGACGCAGAGCAGGATATCGTTATTGCCGTGAAGGGTTCGCCAGATACAACCCATCCCAGCAAAGAACAATTCGCTGCTATTTTTGAGAAAGTTAATTCCGCTCAATTAGATCCGTATGAGGATACTGCTTCCGACGAACCCTTGATCGCAGAGGAGCTCAGCGAACAGGCAATTGTTAAGAAAAAAGATATTCCAGGGTTAGATGCCCGTAGCTACGAATTGGCCAATGGTGCCAAAGTGGTGGTTTTCCCAACTACTTACGACAAAGACAAAATTTATATGAGCGCCTATAGCCCCGGTGGAAATTCTTTGCTCGACAAAGCTTTATTGCCATCTTCAGATGTGGCGACTTATGTGGCTTCGGAGTCGGGATTGGGGAATTTTGACAAAATAGCCTTGGGTAAAAAACTGGCGGGTACTAATACTTCGTTGAGCTTAGGTATTAACGAATTGTCTGAAAGTATTACAGGGCAAAGTACTAAATCGGATATAGAAGTATTGTTTCAAAGGATATACCTCAGTTTTGAAGCCCCGAGATTCGACCAGTTAGCATACGACCTGGGAAGAGAGATGTTTGCCAAGAACCTGGAGCGCAAACAGAAGAGTAAAAAGAGTATTCTACAAGACTCTATGTCGCTAGCACTTACCAATCACAATGAGAGAACCTTGTTGTTTACTCCTGAATTTCTCGAAGCTATCGATTTTGACAAGATACAACAAGTATATCGCGATCGCTTTCAGGGAATAGATGATTTTACCTTTGTGTTTGTCGGAGATATCGATGAGGATGAGTTGGTAAAACTGGCTCAGAAGTACATTGGAAATATCGCCACAGCTAAAAGAAAAGAGAATTATGTAGATCACAACTACCAACCTGCCAAAGGCAAGACAGCAGTCAAAGTTACCGAAGATATGGAGACTCCCCAGGCTACGGTAAATGTGGTGTACAAAGGTGAAATGCCATATAGTTACAGCAATAGCATTAAGGTGAGTATGGCAGGACAGTTGTTACAGAAAAGCTGTCACGACGTTATCAGAGAAGAAGAAGGGGGTAGTTATGGTGTTGGAGCCTCAGCTTCACTAAGTGATATCCCTAAAGAGACCTTTTCCATGACCGTAGGTTTTGATTGTAACCCGGATATGGCTGATAAACTGGTGCAGGTAGTGTACAACGAGGTGGATAAGCTCACCCAAACCATCGATGTCGAGGATCTCAAAGAGGTAAAGGAATCTATGATAAAATCGAGAAAAGAAGCCGTAAACAACAACCGATACTGGATGAGTATACTCTCTTCTCACGTGTTTTACGGCAGAGATATTCACAGTCTTGACGATTATATCAATACTGTAAATAGTGTGACAGCCGAGGATATCCAAGCGATTGTCAAGGATATGAAAAAGAATGCCGATATTGTAGAAGGAGTGCTGTTGCCTAAGAAATAATACAGGCATACTGTTTACTGAAATTTAACCTATTTCGAAAAGACCGCTTTATTGATTTTAAGGCGGTCTTTTTTGGTTTGGTAGTTTGTAGTTCTTAGTTGGTAACTATGTTTGTAATTTGTTACGGAGTTTATGAGTTTGTCATTATGCGGTCAGGGCTGGGCCAATAACCAAAATTATTCCTAAATTTGTTCTTTATATCAAAAGCGAGAACACTTGAAGTTATCAAAAGAAGTTAAAACGGCTATTATAGTATTGGGGGGCATCGTCCTATTTATAGTGGGATTCAGTTTTTTAAAGGCCAGTCCTCTGTTTCACTCATATCGCACCTATTATGCGGTGTACAACAATGTAGGCGGACTTACGGCAGGTACCTCTGTAAGTATCAATGGTTTTCCTGTGGGAAAGGTATTGAATATACAGTTCCTCAACGAGAAGGGGAAACTGATTGTTACCTTTTCAGTAGAAAGTGATTTTGAGTTTACACAAAACAGTGAAGCTGTGCTTTACGATACAGGAATTATAGGAGGTAAAGGATTGCAGATTGTCCCGGTTTTCGACGGCAGTCCGATATCGATATCGGGAGATACCTTACCCTCGTCCGTTCGTCCCGGTATCACCGAGCTGGTCACCCAAAAGCTCACCCCCTTACAGGCACAGTTGGGAAGTATGCTGGAAAGTGCCGATTCTCTATTGGCAGGGGTAAATGCCGTACTCGACAAGGATACGCAACAAAACCTGAGGGCGAGTATGGGCAACTTAAAAGAGATTACCGACAATTTTAAAAGCAGTTCTGCCACGCTCAACACCATGTTAAAAGACAACAGGCAAAAGTTAGACAGCTCTATAGACAATATAGAGGGACTTACAGGCAATCTGAAAGAGGTGAGTGGCACCTTGGCTGAGGCCGATTTAGCGAAGACTATGGAAGAGCTTCAACAAACAGTAAGTAGTTTTAAAGGGGTGATGGAAAAAATAGATCAGGGAGAAGGATCGGTTGGGAAATTGCTCAAAGACGAGGCGCTATACGACAATCTTGCAGGAGCTTCTCTTCAGTTGGAACAATTGCTTGAAGATATGAAACTCAACCCCAAGAGATACGTGCATTTTTCACTGTTTGGAAAGCGTCCGAAACCATACGATCCGCCTAAAGATCAGGGAGAGGTTCAACAATAGCCATAAGGCGTGACGTGTTGATAGTTGTAAAAAAGTATCATTAAACCAAGTGTTATGGCTCTTATACCTAATATAGTTTTTGCGATTGCACTTGTGCTGGGCATAGGATTCTTTGTGCACAATCTCCGAAAACTTATTCGCAATATCCGGATAGGAAAGCCCATAGATAGATCCGATAATAAAAAAAAGCGATGGGGCAATATGATTCGCATTGCCTTGGGACAGCAAAAAATGGTAGTGCGCCCAGTGGCGGGAATGTTGCATATACTGGTTTACCTCGGCTTTGTTATTATCAATATTGAAATGCTCGAAATTGTCATAGACGGACTTTTGGGCACTCACCGCATATTTTCTTCTCTCGGAAGTTTTTACACTGTGCTGATTGGGGCTTTTGAGGTCCTTGCATTGCTGGTACTAATATCGGTTATCGTATTTTGGATACGGAGAAACATCATTCGCCTGCAGCGCTTCTGGAAACCGGAGATGAAGGGATGGCCAAAGAACGACGGGAATCTGATACTGTATTTCGAAATGGTATTGATGGTGTTGTTTTTGGTGATGAATGCCACAGATGTGTCATTTCAGCAAATGGGGAGCGGCAATATAATCAGTGGCATTATGGCCCCTTGGTTCAGTGGACTGCCGGAAACGACACTGCACCTTATTGAACGTACAGCCTGGTGGATGCACATTTTGGGCGTACTGGTCTTTTTGAATTATCTGTACTACTCCAAGCACCTGCACATCATCCTAGCATTCCCGAATACCTATTTTGCCAGCCTTGGTCCAAAAGGGCAGATGGACAACTTAGAAGCGGTTACCAAGGAGGTAAAGCTTATGCTCGACCCCAATGCAGATCCCTTTGCAGCTCCATCGGGAGATGAACAGGCGGAAATGCCCGAAAAATTTGGAGCCTCAGATGTGTCCGATCTCAATTGGGTGCAACTGTTGAGTGCCTATACCTGTACAGAATGCGGACGCTGTACCAGCGAGTGTCCTGCCAATCAGACCGGGAAAAAATTGTCGCCGAGAAAAATTATGATGGATACCCGAGACAGATTGGAAGAAGTGGGTAGGAATATCGATAATAATGGTACTTTTGTAGCCGATAATAAATCGTTATTAGGCGATTATATCAGCCGGGAAGAGCTTTGGGCATGTACCTCGTGTAACGCCTGTGTAGAGGCCTGCCCCGTGAGTATTAATCCGCTGTCTATCATACTGGATATGAGGCGGTACTTGGTAATGGAACAGTCGGCAGCACCTACTGAACTGAATAATATGATGACAAACATAGAGAATAACGGTGCACCCTGGCCCTACAACCAAATGGACAGACTCAACTGGAAAAATGAATAACCACAAACTATAAACCACAAACCACAAACAACAAAACTAAATGAAAAAGGAAGAAGTCGAAAAGCTGTTACACGACAAGGTAGAAGGCGGAGAACATGTAAGCCCTGTGTTGCCGGAGGGTGTCAAGAATTATTTGATAGATATCGACGGTACCGTAACCGAAGATGTCCCAAATGAAGAGCCGGAGCGCATGGCAACTTGTAAGCCCTTTCCAGATGCTTTAGAAACGCTGAACGGCTGGTTTGAAGAAGGACATATAATCACCTTCTTTACGTCCCGCACTGAAGAGCACAGAGAGGTGACCGAAGCCTGGCTGGCAGAGCACGGATTCAAATACCACGGTCTGTTGATGGGAAAACCTCGGGGGGGAAATTACCACTGGATAGACAATCACCTCGTAAGAGCTACCCGATACAACGGTAAGTTTACCAATCTCGTCGAAAAGGAGATGACCATAGAGGTATTTGACGACGGAAATCACGAATAGTCCATCCGGGTTAACGGCTCGTCTGGTGTATCGCAATATTATCTGAAACTGTTTAAATTTAAGATTATTATGAGCGACTTGAGAGTGCCTACCATGGCCGAAATGATGGCAGAAGGCAAGCAACCAGAGGTGTTGTTTTGGGTAGGCTGTGCCGGAAGTTTTGACGACCGAGCCAAAAAGATTACCAAAGCTTTTGTCAAATTGTTGCACAAAGCCGGAGTGGAATTTGCCGTACTCGGAACCGAGGAGAGTTGTACTGGAGATCCGGCCAAAAGGGCAGGGAATGAATTTCTCTTCCAAATGCAGGCCATGACCAATATAGAGGTGCTCAACGCTTATGAGGTAAAAAAAATCGTCACCGCTTGTCCGCACTGTTTCAACACCCTTAAAAACGAATATCCCTCACTCGGAGGAAATTATGTGGTTATGCACCACACTCAGTTCTTGAAATCCTTGCTGGACGAAGGAAAGCTGAGTATAGAAGGAGGGAAGTTTAAGGGAAAGCGAATTACCTATCACGACCCCTGCTATCTCGGCAGGGCCAATGGGGTTTATGAGGCTCCGCGCGATTTGATACGCAAATTAGATGTAGAGTTGGTAGAGATGCGCAAGTGCAAAAAAGCCGGACTGTGCTGCGGAGCCGGAGGAGCGCAGATGTTTAAAGAACCGGAAAAGGGAAATAAAGACGTCAATATAGAGCGCACAGAGCAAGCACTTGAAACAAAACCAGATATTATTGCTGCCGGATGTCCTTTTTGCAATACTATGATGACCGACGGGGTGAAGGGCAAGGAGAGGGAAGGAGATGTAGCAGTGATGGATGTAGCAGAGCTCATCGCCAATGCAGAAGATATTTAAATCGTAAAAAAAATTACAATGTATATACCGTTTAGTGAACTTCCGGAATCCTCTCGGGTATGGGTATACCAAGCTAACAGAAGTTTTACCGAGAGTGAATTGAAAGAGATAGAAGCCAGAATAGAAGCCTTTTTAACAGAGTGGACTGTACACGGATCCACCTTGCAGGCAGGCTATGAAATACGCTATAATCGGTTTATTATCATAGGGCTAGATCAAGATGTAAATGCCGCTTCGGGCTGTTCTATAGATGCTTCAGTTCACTTTATACAACAACTGGAAAAGGATTTCGGAGTAGACCTGCTCGACAAGATGAATGTGTCGTACAAACAAGGAGAATACGTAGCCTATAAACCTCTTCTCGAATTTAAGAAAATGGGGAAAGATCGGGCTGTTTCAGGAAAAACTATCGTCTTTAACAACCTTGTGGCCACCAAGCAGGAATACGAAGAACACTGGGAAGTACCAGCCGAAGAGAGCTGGCATTCACGATTCGTGAAATAACTGTGTCTTATTCCCGTTGTTCTAAAAAAGATAAGCTAGCTTATGAAGAGAATTTTGGTGTTGCTGGTGTTATTTCCCCTTTGGTGTCTCAGTCAGGATTCCGATCCCCTCACCGTAGGAAATGAATACCTACAACAGAAATGGGTAGATAGTATTTACGGGAAAATGACTCTCGAGGAAAAGATAGGTCAGCTTTTTATGATCGACGTCTTTCCGGAACAGGGAGAAGAGCACATAGCAAAAGCAGAACAGCTGGTGAGAGATTATCACGTGGGTGGGGTCATTTTCTTTAAGGGTCACCCCAAAGAACAGGCTGTCCTAACCAACAAATTACAGTCGGTTTCCAAAGTGCCACTTATGGTGGGTATGGATGCAGAATGGGGCTTGGCCATGCGATTGGACTCTACTTTTGCCTATCCGTGGAATATGACCCTCGGGGCTATAAGCAATAACCGATTGATAGAGCGGGTAGGTTATCAGGTAGGGAGACACGCCAGAAGGTTGGGGGTACACATCAATTTTGCCCCGGATATCGATATCAATACCAATCCTGAAAATCCCATTATCGGAAACCGTTCTTTTGGAGAAGATAAATACAATGTGGCTGATAAGGGGGCTGCTTTTGCCAGAGGTATGCGAAATGCAGGAGTTCTGGCCTGTGGTAAGCATTTTCCCGGTCATGGAGATACACATACCGATTCGCACAAAACATTACCCGTAATTAATTTTGATCGCAATCGTATCGAAAATGTCGAACTCTTTCCTTACAACAGACTGATTTCTGAAAACCTGGAAAGCATTATGGTGGCGCATCTCAGTGTGCCCGCTTTAGAATCCAAATCGGGCTTTCCTTCTTCACTGTCGCACAATATCATCACCAAACTCCTTAAAGAAGAACTCGGCTTTAAAGGACTTATCTTTACCGATGCCTTGAATATGAAAGGGGTTTCAGAATTCACCTCTCCTGGAGAAGTGGACCTCGCCGCTTTTAAGGCTGGAAACGATATGTTGGTCATGTCGCTCGATGTGCCTAAAGCGACAGCCAAACTCATCGAAGCCTATGAGAAGAAAGAGATAACCGATGAACGATTGGAATACTCAGTGAAAAAGATTCTCAAAGCCAAGTTTAAAGCCGGATTACAGCGATATCAACCCATAGACACCACCAATCTTTACCGCGATTTGAATACGCTGAAAGATCGTTTACTGGAAGAAGAACTCTACGAAAATGCCATTACAGTAGCCAAAAATGCAGATAGTCTGATACCTATGCGTTCATTGGATAAGAAAGAGATTGCCTATGTGCATTTTGGTGACGATAAGGGAGATGCTTTTTTGAAATCACTCAATTACTACGCCAAGGTAGATGAGGTAAAAGCGCAGACCATAGAAGCACTGCTCAAAAAACTACAAGCCTATAACACTGTGGTAATTGGACATCACCGCTCTGATGAGACCCCTTGGAAAGGGCATGACTTTACAACTAAAGAATTGAGTTGGCTAAATGAAATCGCCAAATCGAAAAAGGTGATACTCGTTTCCTTTGTGAAGCCTTATAGTCTTTTGAAACTGAATACGTTAAACGGTATAGAAAGCATAGTAGTCGCCTATCAGAACAGTGCCGTAGCACAGCGAAAAGCAGCGGAAGTGATTTTCGGTGGTATCGGTAGCAAAGGAAAGTTGCCGGTCACCGCCCACAAGCAACTGCCGGTCAATACAGGACTACAGACCCCTTCACTACACCGGCTGCAATACGGTATTCCAGAGAGTGTGGGGATGGACTCTCATCAGCTCGAAAAAATAGATTCTCTCGTAGAAGAGGCTGTAAAAAGCTTGGCCACACCAGGGGCACAGGTATTAGTAGCTCGAAAGGGGAAGGTGATTTACAACAAGAATTTTGGAAGACACAGTTATACAGGTACTCGAACTGTGAAAAGTACGGATATCTACGACTTAGCATCGCTTACAAAAATATTGGCTACATTGCCGGCTCTTATGAGAATGGACGATGAAGGTAAAGTGGATTTGGATGCCACAATGGGAAGTATTCTTCCTGAATTTAAAGGAACAAACAAGGAGCCTTTGATCATACGAGAAGTACTTTCTCATTACGCCCGGTTTAAACCCTGGGTGCCTTTTTATCGGTATACCATAGATGAAAAGACCGGTAAACCCATGGAAAAATATTACAGAAGTAAGCCCGAAGGTCGTTTTAATGTAAAAGTGACAGCCGATCTTTATATGAGAGAAGATTACAAAGATTCTATATTTGCCACTATTGCAGAGAGCGATTTATTACCGAAAAAAGAATATCGCTACAGCGATCTCGGATTTATTAGCCTTCAGCGATTTATAGAACAGTCGAATGAGACTTCCCTCGACTCATTAGATCAAAAATGGTTTTACGCTTCTCTCGGTGCCGACAGAATGATGTTCAATCCGTTAGATCACGGAATGGCAAAAGAAGATATAGTTCCCTCTGAAGACGACAACTATTTCAGAAAAAGTATTATCCAAGGCTACGTTCACGATATGGCAGCTGCGATGAACGGAGGGGTTTCTGGTCATGCCGGACTGTTTGCCAACGCTCAGGATGTGGCCAAAATGATGCAAATGTATCTCCAAAAAGGAGAGTACGGAGGGGTGAGATATTTTAAGGAAGGAACCTTAGATAAGTACAATACAGAGTATTACCTGGATAAGGGAATACACCGCGGACTCGGTTTTGACAAGCCTCGCCCCGAAAGTTTGGGAGATGATCTTTACCAGCGGGTGCCGAAAAGCAGTTTCTGTCATTCCGGATTTACGGGTACTTATGCCTGGGCAGATCCTGAGAATGAATTGATATATGTCTTTTTGTCAAACCGCACCTATCCTACGGCAGACAATCGAAAATTGATAAGCGAAGGAACGCGTACTGAGGTGTTGCAGGTAATCTACGACGCCATTAAATGACAATAACGGATGTGATCCGTTTTCAAAAATACAGATACATGAAAATAGCGATAGTATGTTATCCTACCTTTGGCGGTAGTGGAGTTATGGCCACTGAACTTGGAATCGCACTGGCAGCGAGAGGGCACGAAGTGCATTTTATAACCTATCGCCAGCCTGTCAGACTAGCCTTGTTAGGTAGCAATATCCATTTTCACGAGGTTCACGTACCTCAATACCCACTATTTCACTATCAGCCTTATGAGCTCGCCCTGTCGAGCAAATTGGTCGATACGATAAAACTACACGGTATAGAATTACTTCATGTTCACTACGCCATACCCCATGCCTATGCCGGATATATGGCCAAGCAGATGCTGGCAGAGGAGGGAATAACCATTCCTATGGTAACCACCTTGCACGGTACCGATATTACGCTGGTGGGAAGTCATCCCTTTTACCGACCTGCGGTGACCTTTAGTATTAATAATTCGGATGTGGTCACCTCGGTCTCTCAAAGTTTGAAAGAAGATACACTCCGTCTTTTTGATGTGAAGAAAGAGGTTTATGTGGTACCCAATTTTATCGATGTGGCCAAGATTAGGAAAACATTTGTCGACTGTCGCAGAAGCATGATGGCTCCGGAGGACGAGAAGATCATTACCCATATCAGTAACTTTAGAAAAGTAAAACGTATAGAGGATGTGATAAAAGTGTTTTACGAGGTACAGAAAAAGGTGCCTTCTCGCCTTTTGATGATTGGAGAGGGACCAGAAAAAGAAGGTGCAGAAAATTTGTGTGAAACTTTAGGAATAGCCGATAAGGTAATCTTTTTGGGCAACAGCAACGAAATAGACCGCATCTTGTGTTTTTCCGATCTCTTTCTGCTACCGTCTGAAACAGAGAGCTTCGGACTGGTAGCACTCGAAGCTATGGCACACGGAGCTCCGGTGATATCCAGTAATGCTGGGGGGATACCCGAGGTAAATGTCCACGGAGTATCCGGCTATCTAAGCGAAGTAGGGGATGTAGAGGATATGGTAAAGAATGCCCTAAAACTATTGCTAGACGACGAAGTATTAGAACAGTTTAAATCCAACTCCCGAGCAGAAGCCATGAAATTCGATATCACAGAAGTTGTCCCGCTGTATGAGGAAATTTACCGCAAGGCGTTTGAGGTGAAGACGCGATGATATTGAGATGAGGATTTTGAGGCACTTTCAGAAGTAAGCTAATTTCCGAAAAAAACAGACAACAAACTCTGGTGATTTTATATGGATCACCGGAGTTTTTTCTTTTTTGAGGATACCTTAGGTGTTTTAGCCGGATTGTCGTACCAAAAAGACATAGGT
>JAJUFH010000044.1 GCA_029266035.1 Sinomicrobium sp. | reverse complement strand
TATTTATCTTGAAACATAGGGTATCAGATTCATCTGATACAAAACTATGTTTTCAAGTCCGTTCGGTCGAAAAACCTCTGTAACTAACTATATTTCAAATATTTCAAAGAACTTTTTTAAACTTTAATGGGACAGCAATGATAATAATTAAACAATCAAACTATGAACTATCAATTTAACAAGATTCTCTTTGGAGCATTCATAACCGGACTTTTGGCTACGGCGTGTAGTGACGACGATCCAATATCGGATGGTAAACCGGATCCTACAAACCCCACCGAGCAACGAATGTTTTCTGTGGCTGGAGCTATTCACGATGAGATTCCGGGGAACGGAAATGGAGGAACAGTGCTCTACGGATTTACCAAAGAGCAGGCAAATGATCCGGAATTTGAAATCAATGCGTTTGAAAAAGGGTCTCCTGTAAAATCGCAAAGAACCGCACGACTACAGTCGTCTGTGGATGGTTCAATCATTTTTAATATTGCTTATGGAGGTGATGTAGGAGGTGAGTTTTCAAAATATCGCGTAAATGGAGGAGATAATTACGAGCAATTTGGAGGAGTTGTCAATATCTCACAATACGCGGGAACAGCACCGAGATGGGTAAAGCTGTACGACGGAGATAAAACAGGAGTCGCTGTTAGTGTTTCTACTCCGGAAGTCACTGTAGATGAAGAAGGAAATTACCTTCATACTCGAGGATTGGCAACCGTGGTTGCTATCGACTTTGAAGAGGTGGTAATAGCCAACGTAAAACAATTTGAAATTCCACTTACAGAGGAAGAAGAAAAGCAGGGATATCATATTTACCGATTGGATGCACCTGCGTTGAATGCTGCCGGAGATAAACTCATTATTGGAACCTGGATGGGGAAAACCGATCCGCTTACCGGACTTAGCGACGAGAGCGCATACGACCGCCTCGGCTCTAAATCGCTCGTAGTAGATTATCCTTCTCTGGAAAACCCCAAAATTATCACATCGACTGTAGGACATGGAGATACCAGTGGTTACAGGAGCGGTAATGCCTCTTTGGGAGATGATGGCTATATCTACCAGTTTTCGTCACGTGAAACTACGGGTGGATCTCGTGTTATGAGGATTTCTCCCGATGGCGAATACGACGATAGCTATGAGTTGAACTTAGATGAGCAGCTGGGAGTTACCAATGCTTATATTGAAAGCTGGAAAAATGTGGGTAACGGTTTTGCCTATGTTATGTACCGCCACGACGGTTCGCCAGCAGCCGATTTTAACGATGCCGGAGATGTACAGAGCTTTGTAGCTCGAGTAGACCTAAAAGCGGGAACTGCCGAAAATGTAAATCTTCCTTCTCACCAGAATAACTATATGAACCAGTATCAGGGATGGGCTGTAGACGGCGATGAGGTGTATATTTCATTCTCACCCGTAGGCGAAGACGGTAATATCTACATCCTGAACAGTCTGACCGGAGAAGTGAAAAAGGGAGCAAAACTGATCAATCAGCCGGGTAACCACTTTATCGGTGTTTGGTAATGAGTTAGCCTTAAATGCTATAAAGTTATATACGGAGGTCGTTTTCTAAGATGCAGAAAACGACCTCTTTTATTTATGATTCCAGTAGAGTCTTACTCACCAAAGTATAAATTGAGTATTGGTGATTATTGTTCAAAAAAATAGGGATAAAAAAATGGGATTCAAAAGTAATTGAATCCCAATGGTTGGATTATGAAAAAGTTAGTTAGCTGTTTAAAGCGTTGCTAATGTATGATAAGTATTTTTAAAAATGTATAAAAGGGGAAAATAAATTTGATAAAATTGCTAATTGTGCATTTCAGCGTAAAAACAATGGATTTTATCGATGATTTCTTTAAAGTCATTTTTGTTTTGCACAAAATCCATTTCTGAGACATCTATAATGAGAATATTTTGTTGGTGGCTGTTCTTAATATGGTCCATATACCCCTTGTTTATCTTCTCTAAGTAGTCGTAAGACATGTCTTGTTCGTAGCTGCGTCCTCTTTTTTTTATCTGTTTTAGCAGTCTTTCGGTATTTTGGTACAGGTATACGTATACATCTGGTTTGAGCAATTCTTTGTACATCAGGCCGAATAGTTTTCGGTAGAGAAAAAACTCTTCTTCCGGGAGGGTGATTCGGGCGAATATCAGCGATTTGTAGATGTCGTAATCGCTCACCATAAAACTTTTAAACAAATCGGGTTGTGAGGTGTCGTCGGTAAATTGCTGGTAGCGATCGGCCAGGAACGACATCTCGAGAGGGAAGGCGTAGCGCTGGGGTTCTCTGTAAAACTTGGGCAAAAAGGGATTGTCGGCAAAGCGTTCCAGTATGAGTTTTCCGTTGTACTCTTCCGCTATCATAGTGGCCAGCGTAGTTTTTCCGGAACCTATATTACCTTCTATGGCCAGGTAGTTCAAAGATGAAAAAAGCTGGTCTTTTTTCAGTTGCACACTGAGATCCGTTTTGTCGATTTCACTGTCATCCGGGCATTCTTCCAAAAGTTTAGCGACAGATTTCTTTAATTCCGGATGTATTTTTCCCGGGGCAATATCGGCCAAAGGAGCTAGTACAAACCTGCGTTTTGCCATTTGCGGATGGGGCACTATAAGGTCGGCTTCTCGAATAATTTCGTCTTCGAAAAAAAGAATATCGATATCGATAGTTCTCGGCAGATAGCCTTTTTCTTCCGATCTTATACGTCCCAGTTGTCTTTCGGTGTCGAGGATGTACTTCAGTAACTCTTGTGGTGATAAATTGGTGTCTACTGCCAAACAGGCATTGAGAAAATCGTCACTCGAAAAGCCCCAAGCTGGAGTTTGGTACAGGGGCGAGCAGCTCTTTACCTTTATCCCGGGATGGGCTTGCAGTCGGTCTGTTGCATTTTGCAAGTGTAGGTGCCTGTTGCCCTGATTACTCCCGATAGAAAGATATGCGCGTTTCATGCTGCAAAATAAATAAAACTAAGCCACATAAATCGGGGATATTCCAAAAAGCACAAAGTATTTTGTAGACGCTCTTGCCGGAAGGCAAAATTATTTTGGCATTTAGTGAACATTGGAGAGCTTAAAGCTCAGTCGACAATCTCTACTTCCATCCGCACATTTTCATAGGGCCATTCCCGGCTGTCGGTGGGGAGTTGATTGATTTTGTCTACCACATCCATCCCTTGTATCACCTTGCCAAAAACAGTGTATTTGCCATCCAAATGGTAGGCGCCCGGACGTTTTACAACGATAAAAAATTCGTATGGAGAGGCCAGTTTGTGTGGGTTGTCTACATTGTCGCTACTCGGCATAGAAACCACTCCTCGATGATGTTTTAATCCTTTGTCGGTATCGGGAGGTAGTAGATACTTTCCTATCTCGCCTCTTCTTTGAGCGATTTCTCTGTTGTCTGAACTTCCACCCTGGATGATGAAGTCTTTTACAACTCGGTGAAAGCTAGAACCGTTAAAATATCCTTTCTTGGTCAAGTAGATAAAATTGGCTCTGTGATAGGGCGTTTGGTCAAACAATTCAATGACAATGTCTCCGTATTTTGTGCTGATCTTAACTTTGTTTTCCTTGTGTTCTTTGCTGTATTCAAAGAAAAATGGGATGGCGTTGTCTTCGTCGAGTACTATAGTGTCTTCTACCTTTATGGGTTTGCTTGTCACAACAGAGGTGTCACTTTCTTTGTTCGATGTTTTTACACTGTCAGTTAGCTGTTCTTTGGCAGTAGGAAGGGGAGCTTTACTATCTTTTTTAGGGTTTTCTTGACAGCTGATTAAAAATATAAATAGTATTATTGTGCAAGTACTCAGTATGTGACGTAACATGAATTTTGACGAATTTTTAGAATTAATACCAAAAATAAAAAATCTGCCCTTACCGGGAAGGGAATCTCAGTATAAAATGGCATCGGCTTCGCGCAGAGTGTTGATGGAGGCCGAATTTAAAGCGACGACTCCTCGTGAGGCCGGGGTAATGGCACTCTTTTACCCCGACCGAAATAACAGAGCGAATACGGTGCTTTTGTTGCGTAAGGATTACGAGGGGGTTCACGCCAATCAGGTGGGTTTTCCGGGAGGTAAAAAAGAAGAAGAGGACGAGAGTATAGAGGCTACCGCTATTAGAGAAACCGTAGAAGAAACTGGGATTTCGGCAGAAAGTATACAGGTAATTCGCTCTCTTACTTCACTCTATATTCCTCCCAGTAATTTTATAGTATATCCCTTTATGGGAATACTGACTAGCCCACCGCGGTTTTTGCCTCAAGCGGAGGAGGTCGCTAAATTGCTGAAAGTTCCGGTCTCCGAAATGATAGACGACAGTGTGGTGCATAAAAAGGATTTTGTCACCGCTTATGGCAATAATAAAAACACTCCCTATTTCCGTTTACAAGGACAGGATGTATGGGGGGCTACCGCGGCTATGCTCAGCGAGGTGAAAGACCTTGTTGTACTAGTGAAAAAATAAACATCGATTACGGTTAGGTGTCAGGTGAATTATAAAAATTAACATATATTGCAGTGCTGTTTCGTTTATTTCGTTTAATATTGTATACTGAAAATGTGCAGTGTAATGGAAACTTTTTTGAACATAAACAGACCTTCAAAAGACGAGCAGGAATTAGCCGTTGAGTCTTATGATGCCTTAGTGGCTGTTATAGGGCAATTAAATTCTGAAAACCCGGAGATAGAGATTGAAGAAACGCGGGAGAGAATTAGAATTCCTATTAGTGCCCTAAAATTTCTCGGTGAAATTTTAAAAGCAATGGGACAAGGGCTTCCTTTTTCACTTGTTCCAGTAGCTACGGAAGTAACTACTCAAAAGGCAGCCGAAATCCTTGGATGTTCAAGGCCACATCTGGTAAAGCTGCTTGAAAAAGGAGATATAGCGTATACCAAAGTAGGGAAACACAGGAGGGTCAGGTTTGAGGATGTAATGGAGTATAAAAACAAAATGAAGAAAAGTCAGAAACAACATATTATCGATATAATGAAATCTGACGAAGCATTAGGGCTGTATGATTCATAGTGTTAGATTTATATGTGTTTTAGATACCAATGTGATTTATCCTGTTGAAATCAGAGATATGCTTTTTTGGTTTGCATATTTTGAAATGTATACTCCAAAATGGAGTGAACATATTTTTGATGAATGGAAAGAAGTAATGAAACGAAAAGGAGTGAGTAATGAGGAAGCTTTGAAAAGAGTAATGAAAGCAAATTTAGCATTTCCCGATGCTTTGGTTACTAATTATTCTGGTTTGATAAATGGATTGTCATTGCCAGACCCTAAGGATTGTCACGTTCTTGCTGCTGCCATAAAAACAAATGCCAATGTTATAGTGACAAATAACATCAAGGACTTTCCTGAAGATTATTTGTCTTCTTTTGGATTAACTGCAAAAACGGCAGATGATTTTCTAACCGATATTATTGATTTAAATCCGGAACAGGCCGTGATAGCCTTTAGACAAGTGGTATTAAACAGAAGGAATCCGGACCTAAATGAGTTTGAAGTTCTCGATATTTTAAGAAAAAGAGGACTAAAATCTACTGCTGATTTTTTGCATTCACAACTTTGATTATTTAAGGGAGTGAGTAGTCCTAAGCTTTAAAATGACATGTGTTCAAATGGGGTGTAATGTACATTTAATTCGAGTACAGGATATTTAAACCTCTTCTTTTATATCTTTGTGTTAGGTCATACTAGTCGCGAGTCTGTGGAGTGCTGATTGCAGTACGCAAAATTTTCGTATTTAAAACCGGTGAAACTTATTATGGGGTTGTTTAAAAAAAATCCTTTCGGACATATTCTTTTTCTCAAAAAATGGCTTATCCGTATTTTCGGACTTCTCACGCACAGGCGATATCGAGGGTTTAATGAGCTCAGTATAGAGGGCTCAGAAATTATCAAAGAATTGCCTGATACCAAGGTGTTGTTCGTTTCCAATCACCAAACTTATTTTGCCGATGTAGTAGCTATGTTTCACGTTTTTAATGCCAGTCTTACACATCGGGTGGATTCGATTAAAAATGTGGGGTACATATGGCGTCCTAAGCTCAATATCTATTATGTAGCGGCAAAGGAAACTATGAGAGCAGGACTGCTGGCCAGAATCATGGCATATGCCGGAGCTATCACGGTAGAACGCACCTGGAGAGCAAAGGGAAAAAGCGTAAAACGGGATGTTAATCCACAAGACACTGAGAATATAGGGAAGGCCTTGGACGACGGTTGGGTAATTACTTTTCCTCAGGGGACTACCAAACCCTGGAAGCCTATAAGAAAAGGGACGGCACACATTATAAAACAGTATAAACCCATTGTGATCCCGGTGGTTATCGACGGTTTTAGAAGGTCTTTCGACAAAAAGGGGTTGTGGGTGAAAAAGAAAGGTATACTGCAATCGATGGTGATCAAAGAGCCGCTAAAAATCGATTTC
Organism: Sinomicrobium sp.; assembly: GCA_029266035.1. Classification (GTDB taxonomy): domain Bacteria; phylum Bacteroidota; class Bacteroidia; order Flavobacteriales; family Flavobacteriaceae; genus Sinomicrobium. The sequence goes on along the minus strand of JAJUFH010000044.1, from coordinate 4,144 downwards.
GAAAATGATACGGTAGAGCAAATTGTGGAACAATTGGAATACGCTATCGAACAACATCCTTCCTTCCTCAAGGTGATTCCTGAAGAGGATTTGAAAATGGAAGAAGAGCTCAACGAAAAGCGAAGGTGGAGCTATAGAGAAGACTAATTGCCAAAACGTATTGTTTTAACTATTTTTGAGACAAATAAACAACTATGATAGCAAATAAAAGTCTTCAACTACTCCTGTGTTGTCTGTTGTACAACGGACTGCTCTTCGCTCAGAAAAAAACACTTACTCCCGACGATTTTGACCGGTGGAAACACATCGCCAAACCCCAACTTTCGGAAGACGGCAATTTTCTGGTATACGAGTACAACGATGGCAACGGAGATGGCAGCCTGGTGATAAGTGATATACGTGCCGGAGTTTCAGATACTATAGATCGCGGTGCGTCGGCTCGGATTAGCGGTAACAGCAGTCTGGTGGTTTTTCGTATAAAAGCTCCTATAGATCTGCGCAGAAAAGCGGAAACCGAGGGCTGGAAGGGCGATAAAAAACCTTCAGATTCTCTTGGAATATATCTGTTGAAAAGCCGCGAAATTATCAAGTATCCCCAGCTAAAGAATTTTAGTTTGCCGACAGAAGGAGACAGTTGGCTGGCTTTTAAAACAGTGGTCAAAGCTCCAGATCTCAAAAAGAAAAAAACGGATAGCCTCAAAGCGAATAAAAAGAAGAAGAAAGATACTCTTGTAGTGGTGCTTAATCCTATTCGCAAAGACAGTCTGTCTTTTAAAAATATTAGTACCTACGCCTGGGCGCGTAAAGCGAACAGTTTGTTGCTGGGAAGTAAAAAGAAGGACAGTACATCAACTCAGGCTGCAGTGTTGCGTCTCGATGCTGCTAGCGCTCAAGTAGATACGATTTTTAAAGGAGAGGGCGAGGTGAAGAGCGTAAAATCCGGTCCGGAGGGTAAAAAATTGGCTTTCCTCTTTTCGGCAGATACGACCAAAGTGAAAAAATACACCTTGTTCACCGGAAAGGGAAATACCGTGGGAGAATTGAAGACCACAGATATTAGCGGTCTACCCGATGGTTGGGCTCCTTCGGAAAACGGAAATGTGTTCTTCTCTGAAAACGGAAAACGACTTTTTTTCGGAACCGCTTATTACCAAGGAGAACACCCACGTGATACACTGCTCAACAAGGAGAGAGCGAGACTTGATATATGGTCGTGGACTGACAGCAGACTACAACCGGAGCAAAAAGTAAACCTCTCTAAAGATCGCAAAAAGACCTTTACAGCGGTTTACGACTTTGATAGAGACAAGGCTATACAACTTGCCGATAGTGCGGTTCCGGATGTGAGAGTACTGGACAAAGGCATGGGGACTTATGTGTTGGCAGAAGATGAAAGTAAGTATCAAAGGGCTTCGTCTTGGAATGCTTTGTGGGTAAAGGATATATACGCTATAGACTTGAAATCGGGTAAAAAGCAATTGCTGGTAGAGGCTCAAAACCGTGTGTGGATGGGACCTGCACAGCGCTATGCTGCTTATTACAACAGGAAAGACAGCCTGTATTATTCGATAGATTTGAAGCAAAACAAACACATTCCGTTGACTGAGGGCTTGGAAGTGGCTTTTTACGACGAGACTAACGATATGCCCAGTGAGCCTTATCCGTACGGACTTGCAGGTTGGGGTAAAGACGATAAGGCACTTTATGTATACGACAGGTACGATATATGGAAACTGGATCCTACAGGGAAGAAAAAACCGCAGAGACTTACACAAGACGGCAGAGAAGAAAAAACGATTTACAGATACCTCACCCTAGATCGCGATGAGAAGTATATGGGAGAGAACGGTGCGTTGTGGTTGTCTGTTTTTGAGGAGAAAACCAAAAAAGCGGGCTTTGCTCTGGCCGATTTGAATAAGGATTCGTATACGGTAGTGATGCGAGGTGACTACAGCTTAGGACGTCCTGTAAAGGCAAAGCATAGCGATAGGGTGTACTTTAGCAAACAGACTTTTAAGGAGTATCCGGATTTGTGGATTACAGATACAGCTCTCGACACTCCTAAAAAATACACCTCGGCCAATCCGCAACAGAAAGATTACCGCTGGGGTAATGTGGAATTGGTGGAGTGGAATAACTACAGCAATGAACCTCTTCAAGGTTTGTTGTACACTCCCGAAAATATGGAACCGGGGCGCAAATATCCTATGGTGGTCTATTTTTATGAACTCAGTTCTGATACCTATCACCGACACTATATTCCATCGCCAAGTAGGTCGGTGATAAACAGAACCTTTTACACCAGCAACGACTATGTGGTTTTTGTTCCGGATATAGTGTACAAAGAAGGCTATCCCGGTCAAAGCGCTTACAATTGTATTGTGAGTGGAGTAGAAAAGTTGATAGGCGAACGTTCGTATATCGATTCTGAAAAGGTAGCCCTTCAAGGACAGAGTTGGGGAGGGTATCAAACCGCTTACCTGATTACTCAAACCGATATGTTTGCCGCAGCCATGGCCGGAGCACCTGTGAGCAATATGACCAGTGCTTATGGAGGAATTCGCTGGCAAACGGGAATGAGCAGGATGTTTCAATACGAACACACTCAGAGCCGCATAGGGGGAACGCTGTGGGACAAAATGGATTTGTATATAGAAAATTCCCCATTGTTTTATGCTACTAAGGTAAATACCCCCTTGCTTATGATGCATAACGACAATGATGGAGCCGTGCCGTGGTATCAGGGTATAGAGTATTTTGTTGCATTGAGAAGATTGGAAAAACCGGTGTGGATGCTGTCTTATAACGGCGAACCACACAACTTGAAGGGGGATAGCTGGGGTAATAGGAAAGATCTCTCCATACGTATGATGCAGTTTTTTGATCACTTCCTCAAGGGGAAAGAAGCTCCGGAGTGGATGGTAAAAGGCCGGCCGGCACTGCAAAAGGAGTATCACAAAGGGTATTGACAATATGTGGAGTCAACGCTCAGTTTGGAAAGATAAATCTGTGATTCATTTTGTGTAGAGGAAAGGGATTGAGGTTGTTTGTTCTCGAAGAGAAGAATCTCCGATTTCTCGTAAAAGCCTTACCTTTAGCGCAACAAAAACAGCGTCTATGAAAGGAATAGTCCTTGCCGGGGGTACCGGGAGTCGGCTCTACCCCCTTACTAGGGGAGTTTCGAAACAACTCTTGGCTATATACGATAAACCCATGGTGTATTACCCGATCTCTGTGCTTATGCTGGCAGGTATACGGGATATATTAGTCATTACAAGTCCGGAGGAGTTGGAGCACTTCAAGAGGTTGTTGGGCGACGGTTCGGACTTTGGAATTTCGCTACAGTACGCTATCCAGCCTAGTCCGGACGGATTGGCTCAGTCGTTTATCATAGGAAAAGAGTTTATCGGTAAGGATCCGGTATGTCTGGTGTTGGGCGACAATATATTTTACGGTCACGGGCTTACTGCCTTGTTGCAACAAGCCGTAAGTAGGGTAAAGCAGGAGCAGAAAGCCACCATATTTGGCTACTATGTTCAAGATCCTGAGCGTTATGGAGTGATTGAATTTGATTCTGAGGGCAAGGCGTTGAGTATTGAGGAGAAACCTAAAGAACCTAGGAGTAATTATGCCGTAACCGGACTTTATTTCTATCCCAATTCTGTAGTAGAGATTGCGTCGGGTATTACTCCCAGCGCTCGGGGTGAATTGGAGATCACTGCGGTCAATGCCGAATATCTCCGTCGAGAAGAACTCGCCGTTGAGCTTATGGGGCGCGGCTATGCCTGGTTGGATACCGGAACACATCAGTCTATGTTGGAAGCCTCCAATTTTATTCAAACCATAGAAAAACGTCAGGGACTCAAGGTGGCCTGTCTTGAAGAGATCGCTTACGATCGCAAGTATATCGATCGCGAACAGTTGCTCGTCTTGGCTCGGCGTATGGAACAGTGCGAATACGGGCAATACCTCCTCAGGAAAGTCAATTAACTATTGAGTCAATTCATTGCTGTCCCATTAAAGTTTAAAAAAGTTCTTTGAAATATTTGAAATATAGTTAGTTACAGAGGTTTTTCGACCGAACGGACTTGAAAACATAGTTTTGTATCAGATGAATCTGATACCCTATGTTTCAAGATAAATA
>JAJUFH010000024.1 GCA_029266035.1 Sinomicrobium sp. | reverse complement strand
TACCTCAACGAGTTTGCTTTTAGGTTAAATCGTTCACAATCCAAACAGACCATTTTTCATAAAGCTATTGAAAGGATGGTAAAACATCAACCCATATATCAATATCAAATTACACAGAACTTAAATACATAACTCAATAAAGTTTAATACAAAGCTAAACCCACATTGTGACAACCCTGTGTCAACAGTTGTTGGGAAAATATTGAGGAGACGCGGAGATGGGGGGACACGGAGGTGAGGAGCATCACCACTTCACCGCGTCCCTTTAGTCTTTGCTATTTATAAAGGATCTCAATATCTTATAAGCTTTCCACAATTGGTTTTCGACGGTTTTTTTTGAAATATTCAGCATTTCGGCTATTTCTTGGTATTTGTAGCCTTTCAGTTTGTGAAGAATAACTATTTCCTTGCATTTGTCGGGTAGGGTGTTGATGGCGTTTTTTAACTTTTGTTGCATGGCCTCGCGATGCTCTTGATTTTCGTCTTCCGACACGAGGATTTCCTGATAGAGGTCGATGGCTACGCTTGTTATATTCTTGTTTTTCCTGAAATGGTCTACAAACTGATTGTAGCAGGCGCTGTACATATAACTTTTAAGGGAGGTGTGAAATGAAATACTCTCCTTTTTTTCCCAAAGGCGAATAAAGGTTGCTTGCACTATGTCTTCTGCGGTTTGTACATCATTACAAAAACCGAGAATAAAATAGGTGAGATCGTCATATAGAGAATTAAAGAGATACTCGAAAGCCCTTTCATCTCCAGATTGCAAATCCTTCACTAAATCCACGCTATTTTGGAGTGAGTATCTCATTTTTTTAACTGAATGAATAGTTATGATAACTTTTCATATGCAAAAATTGAAAAAAAATTAATTTCGAATAGGGGTTTTCGGAAATAATTACGTCTTGAGGGTACAAACATATAAAAAAGCAAAATGTCTCGCCCTTATTTGTCATATTTATTACGTCGGTTCTTCTCTAATGAGATTACTGATGAGGAGATGTTAAAGTTAGATCGGCTGTTAAAGACGGATAAGGTTTCGAAAAAAGAATTTGAAACCTATGTGAGGTTGCATCACAAATTGTCGGGCTTGTCTTATACTCCAAAAGGAAATAAGAGGAGAGCGGCTTTGTTTCAGTCGATTATGAAAAAAATTCGTTCTGGAGAAGGTCGGGTTATAGAGTTAAGGGGTGATATAGATGGCTTTAGAGAGGAGGGTGTTGCTCCGGATGACGGAACTGGTGACACGAAGCTTGGTCAATACCGGGCAGTACGCAGAAGGAGGATGAAGGTGCTTTATGGTCTTGCGGCTTGTTTGGTAGTTGCGTTGGGATTGAGATTTTTTGATTACACCGCTCAGATGCCGCCTTCTGTGGAGAAGTATTCCAACCTCAAAGGGAATGTGCAGCCTACCTATCGCGAAAAGAGTGTGCAGTTGGTTGTAGATGGTGAAGAGATTGCTATAGAAGAAGAAGCTCCTGTAATCTCCTATTCGGAGTCGGGAGAGCGCATCGATATTAACGAGCGCAAGGCGGTACATCAGGAAGTGGAAGGTGAAAGTGATTACAACACCGTGATAGTGCCTTACGGTAAACGTTCTACCGTGAGATTGGCAGATGGAACTAGGGTTTGGCTCAATGCAGGGTCTACATTGATGTATCCTTCTCGATTTTCAAAAAACAGAAGGGAAGTCTACCTCGAGGGGCAGGCTATTTTTGATGTATCTCACGACGCAAAGAAACCTTTTTATGTATTGAGTCCGGATCAGGTGGTGAAAGTATTGGGTACGGTTTTCGACGTTCGAGCTTATCCCAAAGAAAATTTTTCTCGAACTGTGTTGAAAACAGGAAGTGTGGAAGTCGATTATCCTAAAGCCTCCAAGAATGTTCGGATAAAGCCCAATACACTTGTGATGTTGGATAAGGGAAGTGAAGAGGTGACGAGAATGGATGTGGATGCCGAAACTTATATGACCTGGAGGAAGGGGATTTTCGTGTTTGAAAATGAGAATGTGAAAGAAATTTCGAAAGTATTGTCCGATTACTACGGAGTGGAGATTGAATTGGATGGGGATTTTCAAAATGTAACGACCTATTCCGGACGTCTCAATATGCAGCCTTCTGTAGAGGATGTACTCGATTTGATAAAAGATCCACTCTATTTCAGTTATGAGAGAGAGGGGGGTAAAATATTACTAACTAACTGACAAATAACAATTAAAACTAAAGTATGGGAAAAGTATGAAAGATTAGACTTCAGGGTAAATCAAAAAAAATCAGGAGATGTTGCTGCATCCCCTGATCGTTTAATTACAGTTTAACGGTTCGCCAACCATTAACACAAAACAAAATTATGAATAAATTACTATTGTCCTTTTTTTATCCCTTTAAAAAAAGCGTAGAAAGATTATTATGGCACATGATCAGAATCTTTGTTTTATGTGTTTGTTTCGGATTGAGTAGTGTGTATGCAGAAGACTCCCGTTCACAAACAAAAATTGATATTGAAGTTCGGAATGCCGATCTGAAAGAGGTTTTTGAGAACATAGAAAGCAAGACAGACTATGTGTTCTTTTATACCGATATGGTAGAGCACAGCAATCGCAAAGTGTCTATCAATGCCAAAAATAAATCGGTAGTCGAAATCCTTCGGGAAGTATTGAGTCCGGATTATGCCTTTAAAATTGTCAACAAACAGATTGTCGTTTCCATGTCAAAAAACGACGATCTTTCTTCTGTTAGTGCAGTTCAGTCTGAAATAAGAGGAACTGTAAAAGATCTCGATGGAGGTCCTCTACCCGGAGTAAGTGTTTTGATTAAAGGTACTACCAAAGGTGTAGTGACCGATTTTGACGGTAACTTTAGTATCGACGCCGCTCAGGGTGATGTTCTCGTTTTTACCTATCTCGGAATGCTCGATCAAGAGGTTACTGTGAAAGATTCCAGCCCCTTGAACATCACGATGAGAGAAGCTGCAACTGAATTGGATGAGGTTGTACTTACCGGATATCAGGTTCAAGAAAAAAGAACCATTACAGGAGCGATGTCTTCATTGAAATCTGAAGTTATTCAAAATATACCTGTACAGTCTTTCGACCAGGCTATGCAAGGTCGAGTTGCAGGGGTTTTAATTCAAAGTGCTTCTGGTGTTCCCGGAGGGCCAATGAGTGTTATGGTTAGGGGACAAGGTTCTATAAGTGCTGGAAACTCCCCTCTTTATATTGTGGACGGTGTGGAAGTTAACTCTGAAGACTCTGCGAATAACGTTTCGGCATCCAACCCGCTCGACTTTATGGATCCCAACGATATCGAATCTATTGAAGTACTGAAAGATGCTGCTGCCGCTTCTATCTACGGAGCTCAGGCGGCAAATGGGGTAATACTTATTACTACCAAAAGTGCAAAATCTGGGCCTACAAGATTTACCGTAGGTTATAAAAAAGGAGTGGTGACACCTCTCGAATTTCTGGAGATGCAAAACACGCAGCAATATCTGCACGGTCGTATGGAGGCTGTTGCCAATCTAAATCCTAGCTGGACTTATGAGCAGGCGCGTAGTGAAGTGTTGCGTCAGAGTTTGTTGCCGCTTAACCTTACCGATGCTCAAATTGCAGCCCTGCCTACTTACGATTGGCAGGCAGAAGCTTTTAAGCCTGCATTTTCCGACAAGGTAAATGTAGCTATGACTGGAGGATCAGATCGAACCAAGTTCCGAGTATCCGGTTCTTATGAGAAAGCTGAAGCTGCTATTGCTCCCAACGACTTTACAAGGGGATCACTTTATGTAAGGCTTAATCACGATGTCAACGATAAGTTGAATTTGTGGTTGAGCACTTCTTTGAGTCAGGTGACTCGTAATGCGGGATATCGTTCTTACGGTTCCTATGCTTACCACTCATCTCCTCAGTATATGGCTCCGCTTATAGCGCCTTTTATACCTTTTAAAAATGAGGATGGCTCTTGGAATGCTCCGCCTCGTTTGCCGGGCGATCACCCTTACAACGCCATTCAAGCAGCGGAATACAATACGCAGCTCGCTAGAACCCGTACCCTTTTTGGCGTGTTCCGACTTACGTATAAAATAAGTGATAAGCTGCAGTTTCAGTCTAGGTTTGGTCTGAACTACAGAAACTACGATACCGAGTTTTATATAGATCCTCGTTCACAAGAAGGAGGTAACAGAGCTGGGTATAAATCTTTCCGTTACCAAAACTCTACCATTTTTACCAACTCTACTACTTTGACCTACAATACCGATTTTACCGGAGGTCATCAGTTAAATGCCTTATTAGGTGCGGAGTACAGAAGCTATCACAGACAAAGAGTAGGAGCCAGTTCAGAAGGATTTCCTACCTATCAATTCCGCTATATGTCTTCAGCTTCAACGATATTGAATGCCTACGAAAACGGAACTGATAATAAAAGAGCTGGTGTATTTAGTCAGGTGAACTACAACTACAGAAAGAAATATATGTTGAGTGCAGTATTGCGCTACGACGGTTCTTCTAGGTTTGGTGCAGATAACCGCTACGGATTATTTCCTTCTATCTCTGCCGGATGGGATGTGGCGAGAGAAAACTTTATGGATGGGCAAAACATCATCAACCAATTAAAATTCCGTGCAAGTTACGGGGAAACTGGTAACAGCTCGATTGGAGACTTTGCTAGTAGAGCTTTGTGGGACGGCAGTGGTTCGTACGGAGGTTTGCCTGGAACTGTAAAAACACAATTGGCAAACGACGACTTGCGTTGGGAAAGAAACGTGAGTTATAACTTAGGACTCGATTTTACACTGCGTAAAAAGATACTGTACGGTTCTATAGATGTATACCGAAGGTTGAGTAAAGACCTCTTGATTCAGACTCCTTTGGCTTGGCACAGTGGTTTTGCAAGCATCTACAGAAACGTAGGAGAAGTTAAAAACGAAGGTTTGGAAATCGATTTGAATTCTGATATTATAAATACTAAGAATTTCAAATGGAGTGCCAATTTCAATATCGCCTTCTTAGAAAATGAAGTAACTAAGCTCTACGAAGGAGTGGTGGAGTCTGAAGATGAAACAGGAGAGCAATTAACAGAGGCTGTAGTGTCTCTTCCCGGTGCTCCAGGTATTAGAGTAGGATGGCCGTTGCAAACCAACTTCCGTCACCAATATGCCGGGGTCAACGCAGCTACCGGTAAGCCTATGTGGTGGTCTGGAGTAGACAGAATCTCTTATGCTCCCGGTGCACAGGGTGGAGGTAGTTATACCCCTCATGGAAGAGGAAGCCGTCTCTCTGATTATTGGGGAGGGCTGAGCAATACCTTTACCTATAAAGACTTTACCTTGGATATCTTCTTCCAATACGATATGGGTAGGGAGTTGTACAACAGCACCAATACCAGAATTTATCGGAATGGTTCACAGCAGGCAAACTCTTCGCTTAGAGCTTACGAACAGACCTGGAGAGAGCCAGGGCAAATTACTGCCTTCCCGAGATTTATCGACGGTGGTATAGAAGAGCTTTCTCAAAGTCATTACAGATCTTCAAACAGATTCCTGGAAGATGCGTCGTATATCAGACTTAAACAGGTGATGTTGAAATACAACCTGCCTAAAAAGTATATGATAAAAGGGCTTAGCTCTCTTAGTATCTATGCTACAGCTACCAACCTGATTACTTGGACTAAGTGGACAGGATTAGACCCAGAGTTCTATATAGAGGATAGTAACTTTACCTCAAATACCGGTCAGATACCGCAGACGAGGAACTTTATATTCGGTGTAGATCTCTCTTTTTAATTAATAAAAAAATATACAGCTATGACATGTTCATTTAAAACAATAGCGTTTGTCGGGATCTTTTCACTTTTCCTGACTTCGTGTGAATCACTGCTGGAAACAGACCCTATGCTTTCTGTAGATTCTGAGACCGCCTTGAGTTCTGTAGAATCTATAGAAGCTGCTACGGTGGGTTGTTATTCTCAGCTGAGAAGTACCAGTCTTTACGGTAGACAATATATCGTTTACCCTGAGCTGATGGGAAATACGGCTGCCCATTCTGGTAGGAGGTCTAATAACCAAACAGTAGCCAACAACGCCAGAGGTACTCATATGGGAGGTTGGCAATTGGCCTATGAAGCCATTACTGCTGCCAACGAAATACTGGAAGCTCTTGAAGATTTTGAGGGTAGCCAGGAGTGGAAAGACGGTATAGCCGGACAGCTCTATTTTCTAAGAGCACTGTACTACCACAACTTAGCTCGTATTTATGGTTACGATCCTACCGCTATAGGGGCAACTAATAGAGGTACTGTACCGTTGGTTTTGACCAGTATCAAGACCTATTCTGAAATTGTGCCTACACCAAGGGCCACTCAAGAAGAGATGTACGCTCAATTGTATGAAGATCTGGAAAAAGCTTACGAGCTTTTACAAGGCACTCCTACCAGTGCCGGGCCTCACTTTGCCACCAGCGGTGGCGCTGCGGCATTGATGACCAGAGTAGCACTATACAACGGAGATTATCCTACAGTAATTGAGTGGGCCGATAAGGCTATAGAGTCTGGAGTAGCTCGTTTTTCAACGCATGACAGTTATATCTCAGACTGGAGAGCTGAAACTCATCCGGAATCTCTTTTTGAAGTAGAGTTTAAGGTAGACCAGAACATTGGTATTACCAACTCTATTCGTTCGGCCTTTACCACTAGAGTGAATGAAGAAGGAACTGTACAAAACGGAAATGGAGATGCTGTGGTAAGCGATCAGTTGTTTGAGCTATACGAAGATGACGATGTGCGCAAGCAGCTTATTATGAAAGGACTAGGTACCGCTTCTGATGCGAACGAGATGACTAAATTCTTTAGCCGTGGTGGGGCACCCAACTTAGACAATGTTCCGGTAATACGCCTTTCGGAAGTATATCTAAACAGAGCCGAAGCTTACGCCAAAGTTGGTGGAATGGAAGCCGAAGCCATAGCTGATGTCAATCTGATTAGGGAGAGAGCTGGACTTACTCCTGTTACAGGACTTGTTGAAGAACTTTTGCTTGACGAAATTGCAAAACAGCGAAAATTGGAACTCGCTTTCGAAGGGCATAGCTGGTTTGACTATAAAAGGCTGGGACAGGATATCGAAAAACCCAATGGAACTACTTTCTTGTGGAGCGATTACAGAATACTGTCTATAATTCCGTGGAGAGAAATTAATGCCAATGCTGCTTTACAGCAAAACAGAGGATACTAAAAGGGGTAATAAGCGATACCAAACCAAAAAAAGAACACAATGAAAAAATTTTCTATAATACTGCTCTACTGTTTGTGTATAACAGCTTTTACCGGTTGTTTTAAGGACTATGAAGAGCGCTATCTGTTTACAGATAACAGGGTGGAGTTTGAAGATGCCGTAATCAATTCGAATACGGGGAGTAAAACATTCCCTATTTTAGGGCCTATTGACTCTGAGGTGGGAACCCTGAAATACAGGGTTAATATGACCGGCGAACAGGCGGATGTAGACCGCGAAGTAGAGGTCAGGATAGTGGTGGAAGAAACCACGGCAAGAGAGGGCATCGATTACAGGTTCCCCCACGGTAAGAAAGTGACTATCCCCGCCAACGACAGTTTTGGCTGGTTGGAAATAGAGATTCTTAACGATACCGGTGGAGGTAGCCCCGTATTGGTGGTACAGTTGGTGGAGACTGGTGATATAGGAGTGTTGGACCGATATCACCAACTCGGAGTACAGATACGCTTTCCGTTTACTGCTCCCGATCCTTCTACTGTAGAGGAGCTGAACGGTATTACCTACTTTAAAGATATTACCTTCGGGGCTCATGACAATGATAATGTAGGAAACTATGTCGATATGGAGACCGGAAGGGCTTATGGTAAAGTTGGAGCTGGAAATAATCAGGATAAGATAGATTTTGTCATATTGCGCTCAGGAGCTGGTAGTGGACTGAACCTGCTTACTCCTAGTAATAGCGCTGTTACGGCTTGGCCTAGCGACGCTGGTCATATTGCAGAAGAGTGGACTGTCCGTAACAATGGTGTTATCACCCGTATAACTGGTGCCATGGCAGAAGATATACAGGAATTTAACGATGCAGAATCGCCAGAAGATTTGTGGGCGCTTTACGATAGGCTTATAACAAATGTAAGTAGCACAGGAGGATACAGCTGGTCTGAACAAGGTCCTTCTACAAGAACTAGGCATGCAAGTGGGGGAGATTTATTGTTGTTCAAATCACAGGGTGTAGATCGACATCACTTCAGCATTATGAGGATTGAAGACCATTTGGATTCTTCTACCGGATATATCAGTGGTGAAATGAAAACCGGTCTGGTTCCCGAGGATAGACGGCAAGAGCTGACACTGACAGGAAGAGCTTCAGGAGTTGCGAGTTTTATAGATTTTAAGAGGGGAGTTGTTCTGGAAGAAAGTGTTGCTGCTAGGGAGCCTGAAAATATAGATGCTATACATCTTGGAGGTAGTGGAAGTAAGCACAACTTTATTTCTATCGACAATGGGGCGCTTACTCTTTCCGCTTGGGCTCAATCTTTAGAAGATCGTGTATTGGCTTGGCCCGTACAGAACAAGGCTACAGTAATCTCTATGGGTTCTGATCAAGCGGCAATCGATATGTATGACGCCCTCGATCAAAACGATCGTGCCGCCATGGAGGCAGCGCTCGCGGACGCAGAAACTAATGGAACTATTAGTACTAACGGACGCCTACAGCATGTAGGAGAAGGTGACGATATCATTATTCTCCATTCTGAAGATCGAGGACTTATCATAGCTATAAAAGTTGTCGATGTCGAAATTGACGGGCACATAACTATAGAGTATAAGGTGTCTGAACCGTAGATTCTTATTGAAGATAGGAAAGGACCAAAACTTAAAAAACCAGAAGATGAATAGAAATATAAAAAAGCTTGCGTTTTTCTTAATGGGAATATCGCTGTTTCAAGCTTGTGATAACGATGGGGTGACCGGTGAATCTGATGAATTTAATACCGGGAGAGACCTGCCGATGTTTGCAGCAGAGCTCACCCGTCCCGGTGCCGTAGCCGGCAACCGCTTGATAGACATAAGCACAGGGGAGGTCTTTACCTCTGCCGATGCCGAGTCGATTCCGGAAAAGATGGATTTTATCATGTTGTGGGGAAGTTCTTCAGGCCTGAATTTTATTTCACCCAGCGATATTGGGCGCCTGTCGGAATGGGCATCGGGGCGAACCATGAATGAAACTTATCTGACTAAAAACGAAACGACCTTTGTAAAAATTGGGGCGTCAGCTGAAACTGATGCCCTTTACGAGGGCTTGATCAGTCAAGATCAGGTAAAAGCCTTGTACGAGAGTACATTGCAAGAATTGGAAGCTGATGAAGCGAATGACGAGCGTGTCTACGGTCCCTCAATCTCATTGCGAATGTTGGAAGAAGGAGATCTAGTACTTGCTAAAACCAGCGATGGGGTTTATGGTGCTTTACAACTAAGTACTGTAGTGGCGAGCTCTACGGGAAGTATAACGCTTTCCATAAGATTGGACAATAGGGAGGAAACTCCGGTTACTCCGGTTGACGAGGTGAATCGACTCTTTGCTTATGAGGCAGAACTCAGCCGCCCGGGTTATGCCAATGCACAACGGTATATAGATTTTTCTACCGGAAATACCTATCAATTTGGTTCGAGTATTGTCGCTCCCCTGGAAAATGATGGTTTCCTCTTCCAAGAAAAGATAGATATGCTGTTCTATAATGCTTCTTCAACCGGATATACTATTATGAGTCCTAGTGAATCGTCTGTGACGGGTTGGGATTCAGGAGACTATGTTGCAACCGGATGGTTGCAAAGAAATGCCACCGAATTTATACGTCTCAAAGCATCTGAAATAACAGATTCTTTATATATGTATACCTATAATAAAGAACTGATGAGGAAGGCTTATGATTACGCGACTCAGGCGGTAACCGAACAGGAAGATTACAGCCAGGCCGCCGATGGTCCAGGGACTCGTATTAGGACGATAGAAAATGCAGGAGATTTGATTTTATTTAAATCAGTAGATAGAAATACCTATGGTATGATGCTTCTTACCGAAGTTACCAGTGGAGGAGCAGGAAAATTAGCTTTTGAAGTCAAAGTAGATAAATCTGAAGAAGTCGTTATCCCAGCTCCACCTAAAAGGTATCTCGAACTCAATGGGGTAGGAACATCAACAGCTGATTTTATCGATTTCTCTACAGGTAGAATTTTGTTAGTAGGAGAAGCTGAGTTGGAATCTGAAAATATTGATGTAGCTCATTTGAGAGGTTCAAATACTAACCACAATTTTATATCGATTGCTCAAGGAGACAATGGTTTTGGAGCTTGGTCTGTGGCATTCAGACAGCGTATTGAGGATTTCCCTACGAATAATAAGGCGGAAATGGTCAACCTTGGAGATGTTGCAACAACGACTTGGAAAGATTTAGATCAGAACAATCGCCAAGACTATATAGATGCCTTTGAGTCTGGGGTTGGAGCTCCTGTATTACATGACGATGACGATGACGGCCGTTTGACACAATTGGCTGCCGGAGATATTGTCATAATGAAGATATTCCGTCTGGAAGGAGTGAGATATGTAGCTGTAAGAGTTATGGCAGCGGATAATGATGGAGGAATGACTATACGATATAAATTATCTCCCGCAGAGTAATTGTTAAGAGGAATAATTTAAGTATTAACTATTGTCAGTTTATGGTTTGTGGTTTGTAGTTTATCGTTTTAACTACAAACCATAAACCACAAACGGCAAACTAAAAAAGTCAAAGTATGAAATGTGTAAAAAGTGAAAGGGGAAGTATGTTGAAAAAAGTGATGTTGAGTGTGGCAGTATGCTGTTTTGTAGGAGTATCGCAAACTCATGCTCAAAAGTTAAAAAAGGAGTCTATGATAATTGGGGCTCACGGCACCAATGCTAAAGAAGGCAACTGTGTAGACCTGACCAACGGCAAGATTTACGATATGAATTTTGCTACCTTACACCAGGGAGATATAGATATCGTTTACGGTTACGGAAGCAAGACGGGCGTGAATATCATGACACCATCCAGCAGCAGTATCAGACATTTTGGAAAGAATATGAGGGAGAAGATATACGAAGGTTGGGACACCAAAAACAAAGGAATACTCATTGCTGTTTCCAGCAAAGAAAAGGATGTAAAGAAAGCCTTCCGCAAAGCTAAAAACCGCGAAGCTCTTGAAGAGGTGTACAAAAAAGCTGCCGGAGCTGTAACACTGAGAGATGATTACGAAAGACTTCGTCACGGACCTGGAGTACGCCTTACCAGAATGGAAATAGGAGACCTTATCGTGTTCCGATCTGTTGAAAAGGATCTCTATGCCGTAGGTCAGATTGTAAATCACGCCAAAGGCTATAGCGGTACCATCACTGTAGACTGGAAAATATCTGCTAAATAGTTGATAGCTAGTCTGTAAAAAGCGTTTTGAGGTTGTAAGTTCTTTTCGCTCCGGAACTCAGCCACCTCAGGGGCGTCTTTTTCGGATTGAAACCGAAAAGCCAAAGCGAAGGTGGCTGAGTGCTCCCGATTCATCGGGAGTGTATCGAAGCCCCGGCTCGAGCAAACGCCAACCAAAAGAACTTATAACCGCTTTTTGATAAAACCAACGGTGATCAACAGAAATAATAATACCAGATTGTATAAAACATTTTTACTAATGAGCTATAAGCTGTCATATCGCAGAGGACATGGGTTAAAATCGCTCCCTACTACACTATTGTTGTTTGTACTGCTTGCCGTAAATACAGTATTTGCTCAAGAGCGAACCATCGAGGCTACAGACTGGAAAGCGGGAGAAGTGCTTTTTGACACTCAAAAATGGACTGAAGTTATCGTAGGCGATATGCCCCTGGTGATAAGCGTTCCTCACGGAGGTTACTTTGAAGACGAAAACATTCCCGATCGGGAATGCAGCGACAAAGGACGTGTGGTAACGGTGAGCGATGCCAATACTATAGCTACAGCTAGGGCTGTACAACAAGTGTTTCGCGAGCGCTACAACAAAACGCCTTATATCGTTATATCTCGTCTTTCGCGTCGAAAAGTAGATCAGAACAGAGAGGTCGACTTAGCCACTTGTGGCAATGCCTTGGGCATACAGGCGTGGAATAACTTTCACAATGCGGTAGACCGGGCGATAAAATACGCCCAAAAAGATTCTGAATGGGTACTTTATATCGACCTTCACGGGCACGGACATAAAAATCAACGTCTCGAAATCGGGTATAATATGACTAGTGAAGAACTGGAGAAAGCCTATAAAAAAGACGGTTTGAAAAAGTTGACTCAGAAATCTTCTCTGCGAAATTTGGTGTCTGAAAAAGGAACCGATTTTCACAGCTTGTTGTTCGGGGCAGATGCTTTCGGTACGCTGATGCAAAATAGGGGTATAGCAGCCACACCAGCCATGCAGGATCCTCATCCCGTTGAAGGAGAAAAGTTCTTTTCCGGAGGTGATAATACCCGAATGTATACCTCTTCCGAATATCCTAAGGTGTTCGGATGGCAGATAGAGTGTAACTACAAAGGAGTGAGAAATAGCGATGCCAGCCGGGTGCGGTTTGGCGAAGCCTTCGCAGCCTCTTATATGGAGTACATTAGCAAATTAGCGTTATAAAAACCAATCAAAAAATAAACACATGAAAATAAGAACCACATTAATCGTATTATTTGGAGTACTGTTTACGTATAGCTGTAGTGACGACGACAACTCCGGAGATAATATTACACTGCCCGACTGGAAGGCCGGGGATGTAGTTTATAGCGAAAATGAGTATGTAGAGCTCGTTGTGGGCGATATTCCGCTCGTGATTACCGTACCTGCAGGAGGGAGCCTTGAACCCGAAGAAGTTCCGGATAGGGATTGTCCGAGTATAAGCACGGCAGCTTATCCTCAGAGTTTGGAAATTGCAAGAGCTATTCAGCAGGAAATGAAAGATACCTACGGAAAAACTCCTTTTGTAGTGATCAATCACTTGAAACGTACCAAGTTGGACGTAAACCGCGAAATCGATCAGGGTACTTGTTACAATCCAGAGGTGATTCCGGCTTATGAGGCATATCACGATTTTATAGACACCTCCCTGAAAATGGCAGTAAGAGACTTTGGAAGTGCATTTTTTATCGATGTGCTCACCCATGCTCGAGTAACCGGAAGACTGGAATTGGCGTATAGCGTGACCAGAAACCAGATCGGTAAGATTTCTACAGGGCACGAACTGGAAGATATAGCACCATTGTCTAGTATGATTAACCTCTTGGAGGATAACGAAGGAAAGTTTGATATTCAGGATGTAGTAATCGGCGATAATGCCTTCGGTACTCTTATGGCCGATAGAGAGATTGCCTCTGTACCTAGCAAGCAAGATCAGTATCCTACTTTAGGACAGTCTTATACCACTAGTACTACTACCTTGAATAGATATGCGGTACCTGAATACCCTCACGTATCGGGTGTAATGGGATTCTTTCATAGAGCCAGCAACGATACCGATGCTGAACGATTGACTACAGCTCAGGCTTTTTGTGAGTCGTTCTTTGAATTTTACGACGCCTTCTATCCCGGAGCTATACAGCAATAATTGCTGGCGAGGGATTTTTTGATCTAAGGGGAGATTCCTCGCTACGCTCTGAATGACAAACTTGTCATTCCGACGGTAGGAGGAATCTCTTCTTGATAGTACTGTAGAGTCGTAATGTCATTCCGACGATAGAGCCTGTCCGCCGTAGGAGGAAGGAAGGAATCTCAGGTTTGAGTTGTACTGTCGAAAAGTATAATTAACAATGAATTAAAAAGAGTAAATAGAGTTATAAATTAAAAAAGTTAAACGTGAAAATTAAAAGTTTATACCTTCTGTTATTTGGGGTTTTTTGCTTCTACAGTTGTGGTAGTGACGACGGCCCTGCAGAAACAACCGACGACGATGGTTATATTGTAAATCCTACCGATCCAGGTGATGATGATGAAACTGACCCTGAAGACGAAGAACCCCTGCCCGATTGGAAGGTAGGTGACGTTTTCTTTGACGAAAATAATTGGGTGGAATGTGTGGTAGGTGATATGCCTTTGGTGCTTAGCGTACCTCACGGTGGAGGTATCGAACCTACTGAAATTCCCGACAGATCTTGTTCAGGGATTACTACTGTAAAAGACACTTATACTATTGAGCTCGCCAGAGCTATACAAAAGGAGATGAAAGAGAAATACGGCAAAACCCCTTATATTGTTTTCTCCCATCTCCGCCGTACTAAGGTAGACTTCAACAGAGATCTCCCAGAGGCTACTTGTAATAACGCCGCTGGAAACAAGGTTTATGAAGATTACCACAATTTCTTAGATACCTCGGTAAAGCTTGCTTCTAAAAACTATGGTAGAACTCTATTAGTAGACTTACACGCTACTGCGCATACCAAACACAGACTGGAAATAGGGTATGCCCTTACCACCGCACAGTTGCAAGAGGTTTATGAGGGAAAAAATTTAAACCTGAACGCCAATAGATCAAGTCTAAAAAACCTGATAGACGACATAGACTACAACATACATGATCTCCTTATGGGCGACAATGCCTTCGGAACTATAATGGGCGATAAGGGGATGGCTTCGGTGCCGAGCAAGCAAGACCCTTATGCCGCTGCCGGAGAACCCTATTTTACCGGTGGCTATATCAGCAGGGAGTATACCAATGCAAACTATCCTGATGTATCCGGTTGGCAGATAGAATCTACAATAAATTTCCGAAATAGCGATGAAAGTCGAGCAGCGACAGCTAAGGCCTTCTGCGAGTCTTACTTTGAGTTTGTCGAGGCCTTCTATCCGTAAAACATTATTGGCGACCTCGGCCTGAGACATACAGCCGAGGTCGTTTTTTTTGATTATAAAACTGATTTTTAAAATACCCTATTACAAAAAACTGCTATGAAAAAAATACTGTTTTCTGTATCTATTCTTTTTTTACTGAATTCGTGTAAAGAAAGCAAACAGGCTGAAACATCACCTTTTGAAGGATATGCCATTACTAAAAAAATCGAAGCCGACAACGGTGCTGTGGTGAGTGCTCACCCGCTGGCTAGTGAGGTGGGAAGAGATATACTCCAACAGGGAGGAAATGCGGTAGATGCTGCTATTGCCGTTCAATATGCACTCGCAGTGGTGTATCCCAATGCAGGAAACCTCGGTGGAGGAGGCTTTATGGTCTTTCACACCAAACAAGGGGAAAATTACAGCATAGATTTCAGGGAAAAAGCGCCTTTAAAAGCGCATAAAGATATGTACCTAGACAGTCTGGGCAATGCCGTGCCCGACTGGAGTAGAAACGGTCACCTCGCAGCTGGGGTTCCAGGGACGGTAGCAGGTACCTTCTTGGCACACCGCAAATTTGGAAAACTACCTATGGAGCAGCTTATCCGCCCGGCAATAGCTCTTGCCGAACGAGGATTTGCTATTACCGAAAGAGAAGCTCGAGCGTTGAATAACTATGCCGATGATTTTGCAAAATACAACACTCAGCCTACCGCCTTCCAAAAAGAAGGAGAGTGGAAAGCTGGCGATATACTGGTGCAAAAAGATTTGGCAGAGACCATGAAGCGCATTGTAGAGAATGGTCAAGCCGGTTTTTACGAAGGTGAAACAGCTGACTTGATCGTAGCTGAAATGGAAAGAGGCGGAGGGATAATCTCTAAAGAAGACCTCAAGCAATATGAGGCACAAGAGCGTACCCCCGTTAGCTTTAAATACAAAGATTACACCATTATCTCGATGGGACTTCCTTCAAGTGGGGGAATTATGCAACAGCAAATGCTCGCCATGTTGGAGCCTTATCCGATTAGTGAATACGGTTTTCACAGTGCTAAGGCAATACAACTGATGACCGAAATAGAGAGACGTGCCTTTGCCGACCGTACAGAGTATATGGGAGATCCTGACTTTGTAGATGTTCCCGTAGCAGAGTTGGTAGACAGCGCCTATGTAAGAGCACGTATGGCCGACTTTACTCCGGGGGTTCCTACGCCGAGTGATAAAGTAGGTCCCGGACTTAAAGCTGCCGTAGAAAAAGAAGAAACTACACACTTTTCTGTAATCGATGCAGAGGGGAATGCCGTATCGCTAACCACTACCATCAATGGAGTGTACGGAAGTAGAGTAGTAGTAGGTGGTGCCGGATTTTTCCTGAACAACGAGATGGACGACTTTAGCGCCAAGCCGGGAGCGCCCAACAAATTCGGACTGCTCGGTACAGAGGCCAATTCGATTCAGCCTTCAAAAAGAATGCTGAGCGCAATGACACCTACTGTAGTACTGAAAGACGACAAGCCTTATTTGGTGTTGGGAACACCGGGTGGGTCTACCATCATCACTTCAGTGTTCCAAACACTGGTCAATATTTTAGAATTCGACCTACCTGTAGAACAGGCGGTAAACGCGCCTAAGTTTCACCACCAGTGGCAGCCAGATCTTATCTATGTAGAGAAAGACTTCCCTATGGCGGTAAGAGATAGTTTGAAAGCTATGGGATACACCATTGAAGAAAGAAGACCTATCGGTAGAACTGAAGTGATCAAGATTACCGAAAATGGCATAGAAGGAGTAGCCGATAAGAGAGGTGACGACAGTGCCGCAGGATACTAAAAACAATTGGATGAAAGGAATGATAAAACAATATATTCCGGTGCTATTTCTTGCGCTGTGTACGGTTATGGCCGTCACAGCACAGGAACAGCCCGGAGAAGTTGATCTGCTGATCAAAGGAGCCTGGGTATTTGACGGTTCCGGAAAAGACTCGGTGCGTACCAATGTTGGGGTAACCGGTGAAAAAATTAGCTATATCGGAACTTCCGATGCCGTAAAGGCCAAAAAGGTTTTGGATGCCGAAGGACTGTACCTCGCTCCGGGATTTATCGATACTCATACTCATGCCGATAAATGGGTGGTGCAAAATATGGGACCGGTAACCCCGGCAACGCGTACCAATGCTGTATTGCCCTGGTTGTATCAGGGTGTTACTACCCTCTTTGCTGGAAACGACGGTTTTGGTACGTATAAAGTGGGCGAAAAGCTCAAAGAGTACGAAAAAATTGGCCTCGGAGCAAACTTTTACCTGTATGTAGGGCTGTCGTCTGTAAGAAGGGCAGTGCTGGGAAGTAAGGATGTAGATCCGAACGAAGAACAACTGGAAGCGATGAGAGCCTTGGTAGACCAAGGAATGAAAGAAGGAGCCATAGGTTTTTCTACAGGCTTGCTCTACGCTCCTCAGCGATATGCTGAAACCGAAGAAGTCATAGAGATGGCTAAGGTAGCGGCAAAGTACAAAGGGAGTATGTACGACACTCATATGAGATCGGAGACCTCTAAGCTGCTCAACAGTATTGAAGAAACCATAAGAATTGGAAGGGAAGCCGGAATGCCGGTACATGTTTCCCATATCAAATCGGCCGGAAAAAGTAATTGGGGTAATTCGGACAATGCGATCGAATTGATCGAAAAAGCTCGAAAAGAAGGGGTGAATATTACCGCCAATCAATATCCGTTTGAAGCTTCCATGACCAGCCTTCGCGCCAATACAGTACCCGGATGGGGACAGTCGGGAGGAACGAAAGCTATGGTGAAGCGATTGAAAGATCCGGAGCTCTCGCAAAAGATCATGGACGAGCTGAACAAAAGAGACCCGGAATCAGGTAAAAATGTGATTATCTCTTCTTCAAGAGTAGCAGGATTAGAAGATTTTAACGGAAGGTCGCTCTACGATATCGGTCAGGAATGGGATACCGATTACGGTGAGACCGTAAGACGTCTTCTCATTATGTATCCCGGATTGAGCGCCATCTCATTTTCTATGTCTGAAGAAGACATCTCTAACTTTATGAAAGAGCCCTGGGTGATGACAGGATCAGACGGTGGTGGCGCCCATCCTAGAACCTATGCTACTTTTACTACCATATTGGAGGAATACGTGCTGGAGAAAAAGTTGTTTTCTATGGCTTGGGGTATACACCGCGCTACAGGACTCACCGCAGAAGTATTTAACCTCAAAGACCGAGGGCTCATAGAAGAAGGTCGTTATGCCGATATTATCGTTTTCGACCCCAATACGCTAAAAGCTGAATCTACCTTTAAAGATCCCGCGGCCTATTCCAAAGGGATGAAGTACGTATTGGTAAACGGAAAACTCGCCATAGAAAATGGTAGCTATACAGGCGTATTGGCCGGTAAAGCCTTGAAGAGACAGGGTGGAGAGTGATGAGGTATTAGTACTGAGATTTTAGTATTGAGGTATTGAATAATAAGTGAAAAACACCTCCCTTTAGACGAAAGGAGGTGCCAAGCGCAGCGAGGGTAGAGGGTTCTGACCAGCGCAATCCTTGGCGCTTTATCCCAAACATTTGGTTTTTATCAATGTCTTGGGCTTTTACCTAACAACAACAAACAACAAACTAAAAATGAAATTAAGGCTTAGGTTTACTGTATTGTTGATAGCAGTGTGGAGCACTTCGGCAACTTGCCATGTATTGCGAGGTGGAGAAAAAGACAAGAAACAAACCCTGTCTTCTGCCTCGATTTGGTTGGGAGGTCAATCTTCCGATCGCGGCAATTATCTCGATATATTTTCATCTGAAATATATCAGAACGCTCAAGCTGCCCGCAATGCGGAGGATGTACAGTTGATGTATGTGTACGGCAAAAACTCTAAGGCCAATTTCTTTTTGCCTGGAAGTAGTGCCATTCGGAGGTATGCAAAATCCGCTCAGGAGAGAATTAACGCCTGGAGCCATCGGCAGGAAGGGCAGATGATCAATATAGGCGATGCTCACGAGCTTTTTTTGGGGTTTAATTCGCTTTCTGACATCAGTAAAGCCTATGGACAGTATCGAAACAAGGTATATGAGAAAGTGGGCTATGAGGTGTCGGAGCAAGGTCCCGCAGATGCCCTTCAAAAGATAAGTGAAGGCGATGTGATACTCCTGCATTTATTCGGTCAGGAAACATTTGTAGCCATAAGGGTAAGAAATCTCACTCCTGGTGCCGATGGAAGTATAACCTTCGATATAAAATACGACAAAAACGCTACTGCAGCGAGCGACGGCTTTGTCGAAAAAAGTCCAAACGCACAACAAGACTGGCAGGTGGATGTCACCTATGCCGACAAGCATTATCAAAGTGAATACCTGGTAGGAGATGCTCCTCTCGTCCTCAGTGTTCCGCACGGAGGAACTATGAATCCCCTAGATATTCCGGATAGAAGTTGCAAAGGAGCCGTGTTGGGGAGAGATACTCATACCATAGAGCTCACCCGTGAAATCCAAAAAATACTGGTGGAAGAATACGGTGTTAAACCTCATGTAGTGGTGAGTAATCTTTCGAGGAGAAAAGTAGACCTCAACAGAGCTATAGAACGCGGAACCTGCGGCAATGAAGAGGCAAAACCCGCCTGGCAACAATATCACAACTACGTAGATACCGCCCTTAAAGAAGTTCTGAAAAAACACAAAAATGCCCTGCTGCTCGATATGCACGGACATGCTATTCGCATTGAAAGACTTCAGTTGGGATACCTTATCGGTGGAGAAAAAATAGCTGAGGCCTATAAAGGCAACGAGCTACAAGAATTGGCCAGAAAATCGTCGGTGCAGAATCTCATTCCAATTGGTGAAGAACAAAAGTTGCAAGAATTGCTCTTCGGAGAAAATGCCTTTGGAACACTGGCAGAGAATAACGGTGTGCGATCAGTGCCCAGTAAACAAGATCCTCACCCCAAAGAAGGAGAGCGATATTTGAGCAGAGGCTATATCACCCAACACTATACCACCCCCGACTACCCGAAAGTACACGGTATTCAAGTAGAGATCAACAGAGAAGTGAGAAGCGATGAGGGCCGTAAAAAATACGCCGGAAAAATGGCTAAGACCATAGTGGAATACATGAGGTTAAAAGGCTTGGTGGAATAGATGTTAGATGTTAGTAAAACCATAATCACAAACTACAAACCACAAACTAAACAACTAAAATGAAAACTAAACTAAAGATCGGAATTGTAGCAATGCTAATGACGGCGTGGGTGCTGCCGGTATCGGCTCAGTCTCTTTCTGATCAGGTGGTGATTCACCGCACTGAAAAAGGAGTTCCTCATATTATGGCTGATAATATTAAAGCGGCCTTTTACGCTATGGGATACCTACAGCTGGAAGATTACGGTATGCGTACACCCAGGACCTTGTTAAAGTCGAGAGGAGAATGGACGCTGCACAACAAGCAAGAGGCTTCTAAACAAAATCTCTATTTGTGGATTGATGCTCGTGCCAGACGCCGTTATAAGCAGTCTTTAGAAAGTTATTACCTGCTGAACCAACAGACCAAAGACATGATGGAGGGATTTGCAGCCGGGGTAAACCGCTATATCGAGCAGCATCCCGACGAATTTCCCGATTGGTTAGAACCCGATTTTACTGCCGCCGATGTACATGCTGGAGCCATAGGTAAGGTGAGTCCGATTACTGCAAAAAAGTTTCTCGACAGATTGAAAGAATGGGAAAAGACAGGAAATGGAAAAAATCCCGTGATTACCGCTTCTGTGGACGAAATAGAGGAGATGTGGCGAGGACTGGCATCTATAGAAGAAATTCCTCATCCCGATACGGGTTCAAATGTTTGGGCATTGGCTCCGGAGCGCACTACTTCTGGTCATGCTATTTTGATGAGAAATCCCCACTTAAACTGGAAGGGCGGATATTATGAAGCTCATATAGTAGTTCCCGACACCCTCGATTTTTACGGTGATTTTAGAGTTGGAGGACCTTTGGGCATTGTAGGTGGGTTCAACCGTCACTTGGGCTGGTCTACCACCAACAATTACCCCGATGTTGATGAGGTGTACGCTTTAGAACGCGATCCGAACGACAAAACCCGTTATATAATAGACGGGAAGTCGCACCCCATGCTTAAAGATGAAATCCCAGTGAGCTATATCACAGAAGACAATACCATAGCTTCCCGCTCACATACGATATGGTCTACACCTTTTGGCGATGTGATAAAACGGACAGATAAGTATATCTATATCATCCGATCGGGAGAAGAGGGTAGGTATTCCTATATCCGAAATCAGCAGTTTTTGTCTATGATGATGGCCAAAAATTTGGACGAGTGGAAGGCGGCTATGAGCCTTCGCGGACGTGGGCGCTCTAATTTCACCTATGCCGATGCCGACGGTAATATTTTTTATGTGTGGAACGGAAGTGTGCCAAAGTTGCCACATGCTTCAGGTAACGATACTACAGCTCTATATGTAAAGCGTAGCGACCAGATATGGAAGGATCTGATACCTTTCGACAAGCTGCCGCAGCTGCTCAATCCGAAAGGAGGGTATTTACACAACGAGAACGATCCCTTTCACTACACCAACCTCAACGAGGTGTTCGATGAAAAGGATTTTCCGAGTAATTTTCCTAAAGCGCGCTTGCGACTTCGAAGCCAGTTGTCGCTGCAGCTGATAGGCGGTGACGACAAACTGTCATTGGAAGAGGTGGTGAAGCGCAAGCACAGTATGCGCGCTATTCTCGGCGATCGGGTGAAACCTGATTTGGTAAAGGCTGTTAGGGCTACAAATCCCACCGGAGAAGTGCTCGACGCCATTGATATGATTGATAAATGGGACAATACCGTAGCTCGGGAGAGTCGCGGTGGCATACTGTTCCAACAGTGGTGGAAGCGATATGTGCGACTGGTGAGAGGTACAAAAAAAGAAATTCCTGGTACGCCGGAATCTGCCGGTTATAACGCTCCTGCCGAAAAGTTGTTTACACAGCCTTGGACACCCTCAGACCCTACAAACACCCCTTATGGGCTGGCGAGTAAGGATCTAGCTGTGGAGGCCTTTGAATGGGCGATTAAGCACACTAAAAAACGCTATGGCGCCTGGGATGTAAAACAAGGAGAGGTGAATCGAGCACATATAGGAGATTACGATTTTCCGGTAGGTGGGGCCACCGGAGATATGGGAACCTTTAGAGTGATGTGGTTTAAACGACATACAGAAGACAGAAAGAAAAGCCAAGCCTATGGAGGCGATGGTTGGATTCTCGCTGTGGAATTTGGGGAGACACCAAGAGCTTATTCTGTACTGCCTTACGGGAACAGCAATAAAGAAGACTCTCCTTATTATGCCGACCAACTGGAAATGTTTACCGAAAACAAGATGAAACCGGTGATCTACAAAAAGGAAGAAGTAATAAAAAATGCGGTGCGCACGTATCGCCCATAAAAATAGTAACAGTAATGTATTGACATAATATAATCCAAGCTACCCCGCAATTTTATTAACCACCCACCAAAACCGTTAAAATTATGGAAGCTATTGCACACAGGGAGCCGGAAGATTATATCGCTGCCTTTAAGGAAAGAATGGAAGTATTTAAGAGTTCAGGAAAATTGCATACCTATCCAGTCTTTTCAGAATGTTTTTACTATTCAGAGGGCGTACAATACGTGATGTCGTTTCTCAATAGTGGAAAGATGTTTCTGGAAAAGGTAATAAATGCCTCTAGATCGCTTAAAGAAGAGAGTTTTGTCACAATTCGTTTGTACAGACAGACAGAAGAAATCAACGCCTTGGAATTTTGTAAGCGAAACGGCGAAGTTTTGAAAAAGGAATGGATATCGGGAACAATACCTGTTGAAAAAGGATTGTGCTTGTGCTTTTACCTGATCGGAAGAACCCTTATCTTGCCTGTTGAATATTGAGTATAACACAATAAATTACATAGCCATGAAAAAATTATCATCTCTCTTTGTCTGCCTGCTTTTGCTGGTTGTTGGATGCAAGGACAAACCGGGAGAAAAACAGGAGCAAAACAGTGAACAACAGACTTCTACAGAACAGTCGGCTCAGACAGAAAATATGCCCATAGAGCTGGCAATCTTGAACGACAAACAGAGTCCGTTCTATATCGATGTAGAAAATTACGGGGATATAGATAAAAACCTGCCCATCGGTGTTTTCGATTCTGGTACGGGGGGACTTACCGTGTTGGACGCATTGGTGAGATATGACGAAAACAACAACGAATCGGGAGAGAAGGGCAAAGACGGAACTCTCGACTTTACCAACGAAAAATTTATCTATCTGGCAGATCAGGCCAATATGCCCTACGGGAATTATTTCAGTGCCGACAAATCTGATCTGTTAAAGGAGCATATTATCAAAGATGTACAGTTCTTGTTGTCTGATAGTTATTACACCACAGCAGAGAAGAAAGAACGAAGCGAGGACAAGTCGAAAATTAAAGCTGTAGTAGTAGCTTGTAATACAGCGACTGCCTACGGAATGAAAGAGATAGAAGCCTTTCTTAAAAAGACGGATCTCGGTATTCCTGTAATAGGGGTTATCGATGCGGGAGCCAGAGGAGTATTGGCCGAATTTGAAAAAGATGAGGCTGGAGCCATAGGGGTATTTGCTACTGTGGGAACCATTGCTTCTGAAGGTTATGAGAATACCATTATCAGACAAAAAGAAGCGCTGGGATATACCGGGAATATTCAGGTGTTTAATCAGGGTGGACACGGTGTAGCCGAAGCTATAGACGGAGAACCTGATTTTATAGACAGAAAGGCAACAGCGCCTAGAGACAACTATAGAGGACCCGGACTGAACAGTAAAGAATACGCCATAGATCGTACTCTACTCGATGTGTACAATTTTGATTTTGATCACAGCAAAATGTTGTGTGACAGCGAAAACACCGACGATTGCCAGATCATGCAAATCAACGATACGGAAAATTATATACGCTATCACCTGGTGAGCCTGATGGAAAAAATCAGAAAGTCTGAAAATCCACAACCGCTTAAAGCTTTGGTGCTCGGGTGTACACACTATCCTTATATGACCAAAACTATAAAAGAGGTGTTCAACGAGTTGTACAACTACAAAGGAAATGGCGACGATTACGTGTACCGCGATTATATGACCGAGGATGTAAAAATTATTGACCCAGCCGTTTATGTGGCAAAAGAGCTTTATGATGTACTGAAAGAAAGAGATTTGGTAAACGACAGTGCCGATATGTTTGCAGATAGCGAATTTTATATCTCAGTACCCAATATAGACAACCCAAATACAGCTCTCGACCAAGTAGGGAAATTCACTTACGATTACAAATACGGAAGGGATGCTGGAAACATTCAGGAGTACGTAAAAAGAGTGCCATTTACTAAACAAAATATTCCTGATGATATCGTAGAAAGGTTGAAGACTTCTATTCCTTCCACCTTTAAAATGATCACAGAATTTAACAGCCACAACCCAAAAATGAAAGAGGTTCCGGCCAGCGATAAAATCCAATGAAAACACTAAAGAATCTTGTGCAACCACTGCTCCGGATAGCTGTGGCTTGCAGTGCAATTGCGCTATTTGTCGCTCATACAACACTCCATGCGCAAAGTATTGAAGAGCGACTGCAGAAAGAAATTGAAGAGTTTGATGCGGTTGGTCTGGCGGTAGCCGTGGTAAAAGACAACGAGATTATCTACACCAACCAATTTGGGTGGAAAGACTTGGAGGCAAAAATTCCTTTGGAAAAGGGCGATGTGTTTCGCATCGCCTCCATTTCCAAGTCTTTTTCGGCTATAGCCATTATGCAATTGATAGAACAGGGAAAATTATCCCTCGATGATGATGTGAGCGATTTGGTGGGCTTTCCTATACGAAACCCAAAGTTTCCCGACAAGCCCATCACTTTGGAGATGTTGCTGACTCACACCTCTTCACTTACCGATAAACAGCGTTATTACAGTCTGGACATCATCAATCCGAAAACCAATGACGACTGGGTAAAGAGCTATGCCAATTATGCTCCGGGTACCAAATATCAATATTGTAATCTCGGATTCAATACCATAGGAGCTATTATAGAAGCTGCTTCGGGTCAGCGTTTTGATTTGTATATCAAAGAACACATCCTCGACCCCCTTGGTTTGTACGGGGGCTACCTACCCGACGAACTCGACGCCAGCCGTTTTGCGCAGCTGTATCGCTACAACAGAAAGGCAGGAAAATACAAAAAGTCGACCCAAGCATATCGTCTGCTCAACGACCGACTTAAAGACTATAAATTGGGCTACGACGGTGCACGTCTCTCACCTACTGGAGGTATGAAAATATCGGTAACCGATTTGGCCAAATACATGATGTTGCACATGAATTACGGTAGATTAGGTGATGTGCAAATCCTCAGTGAAAAGAGCGCTAAAGAGATGCAAACGCCACATGCCAAAATAGATGCAAAGACCAGTTACGGATATGCGCTGAGAATATACAATGGGGGAGGAATGATTCCAGGTGTAGATCTCGTAGGACATACTGGTTCTGCTTCGGGACTCAACAGTGCTATTATGTTTGATCCGGAAAAGAAATTCGGACTAGTAGCGATAAGCAGCGGATTTCTTCCCGGAGATCCCAGCTTTAGAACCCATGTGTTGGGCATACTCTACGATCACTTTATCGAAAAAACCCCTGTTGAAATTCCTGCAAAAGAGGAGGTAAATGTGAATAAGATTTCACTGGTGTTGGGAGCACAGGGTTCGCAGGCAACACATGGCGGTTTTGCCGATCTGAAAAAGGGAAGAGTGATGAGTCTGAAAGAAGCTTCTGCCAACCAAAAGGACGTAGATCTTGTATACACTTGGGGAAAGAGTACAAAGGCCGACTTGATGCTGCCTATAAGTACAGGCTTGAATTTCTTTGGAAAGAAGCTGAGAGAACAGGTGTACGAAGGTTGGAGTCATAAAAACTGGGGTAAATTGATAGCCTTGGAAGGCAATAAGGAGAACAGGCAGTTGTATAAAGATATCAAGACTAACAAGCAGCTGAAGGCAGCTTATGAAAAAGCTTTGACAGCGGTGAAGCAAAGGGAAGATTACTACCGTGCCGACCACGGTCCCAACGCGCGTTTGAACAAATTGAAAGAAGGTGATATTGTATTTGTGCTTATCAACTCGAGAGAGAAGGGCATACTTTCACTTATCGGTTCTGAAGAACAGGAAATTCTCGCGGTAGGTGAAATAACCAGTATTACCGAGGGCTTTAACGGTGAAATCGCAATAGATTTTAAAATTGCAATAACACCCTAAATTTTGGATGTACAGGCGTTGCAGTACAGACGTTGCACTGCAACGTCTCTACGGTTCGGCATCCACAGAATACAACCAACAAACTGAAATGATGAAAATTTTAAAAAAAATAGGAAAAGGGCTGTTGTATACAGCAGGCCTATGTGTTTTTCAAACTGCGGTTTACGCGCAGAGCATCGAAGAGCGGCTCAAGGAAGAGATGGAAAAATTTGAAGCCGTAGGGTTGGCTGTGGCCGTGGTAAAAGACAACGAGATTATCTATACCAACCAATTCGGTTGGAAGGATCTTGAGGCAAAAATACCGCTAGAAAAGGACGACGTTTTTCGCATCGCCTCTATTTCTAAATCCTTTTCGGCTACAGCCATTATGCAGCTGATAGAGCAGGGAAAAGTGTCGCTCGACGACAAGGTGAGCGATTTGTTGGGGATTCCTTATTCCAATCCTAAATTTCCAAATGTGCCCATCACCTTGAGAATGCTGCTCACACATACGTCTTCGGTTACCGACAAACAGCGTTACGGGAGTCTAGATATTATCAATCCAGAAACCAATGAAGATTGGGCAAAGAGCTATGCCGATTACGCTCCGGGGACGCAGTACAAATACAGCAACTTAGGCTACAATACCGTTGGAGCTATTATAGAAGCGGTGTCCGGTCAGCGTTTTGATTTGTATATCAAAGAGCATATCTTAGATCCTCTCGGACTTTATGGAGGTTATTTGCCTGAGAAGCTCGATGCTGGCCGTTTTGCACAGTTGTATCGCTATAACTGGAAGACCAGAAAGTACAAGAAGCAAGCTGCGGCCTATAAAAGTTATGCCGAGGTGCTAAAGAATTATAAAATTGGTTATAGCGCCGCTGCACTTTCTCCTACCGGAGGTATGAAGCTGTCGGCTACCGACTTGGCCAAATATATGATGATGCACATGAACTACGGTAGTTTAGATAGTGTACAAATCCTAAAAGAAGAGAGCTCTAAGCAAATGCAACAGCCTCAGACTCCTATACGCAAAAACTCCGACTACGGTTTTGCTTTGGGGATATACGACGGAACTGTAATTCCCGGTGCTCATATAGTAGGGCATACTGGTTCGGCTCACGGACTCAACAGCAGTATGATGTTCAATCCCGAAGAAAAGTATGGGATAGTAGTGATTACCAATGGCTTTATTCCCGCTGATCCTACTTTTAGATTTAGAGTTAATGTTATACTGTACAATCACTTTATCAAGAAAACTCCGGCCAAGGCACCCACAGCCGAAAAAGTGCCGGTGAACGAATTTTCATTGACCCTGTCTGCTCAAAGTGCCAAGAATGGTGTAGGGAGCTTTGCCGACTTAAAAAAAGAGGAGGTGATGAACCTAAAAGAAGCCACCGCACATCAGTTGGAAACAGATTTGGTATACGCCTTTGGAAAATCGACCGGATCTACTCTGATGGTTCCCGCTAGTGGATCCTTACGATTTTACGGCAAAGCCAATAGGGAGAAAGTGTATTCAGCTTGGGATCACAAAAATTTGGGAGAACTACTCACCTTGGAAAGCGGCCGGGAAAGCAGCAAATTGTTTAAGGATATCAAAACCAATATCGACCTGAGAGAAGCCTATGCCCAAGCCTTGAAAGAGGTTGATAAAAGAGAAGGGTATCGGCGTTCTATTCACGGACCCAATACCCGTATTTACAAATTACAGCCGGGAGATATCGTATTCCTACTCATCAATTCCAGAGATGAAAAGATACTGTCGTATATCAGTTCGGAAGAACAGGAAGTTCTCGCTGTTGGACGTGTGAGGAGTATTGACGAAGGCTATAGGGGTACGATTACCATAGATTTTAAAACAGCAGTAGAGCCCTAATGGGCAGTATAAATATTTGCCGACTTAAACTATTAACAACACAACAATTATGAAAACGCTATTTATCAATGTACTGTGTTTTTCACTGATCTGTTTGTCTTCCCTACCTAGTTCGGCACAAGACAAACAGCCTGTTCACCGGAAGACAATAACTGTAGGCGGGCAAGGTACGCGTTCAGAGCACGGTAGTTTTGTAGATTTGAAGAAAGGAAAAGTATACGGTATAGACGAGGCTTCTGGAATTCAAAATCAGATCGACATGCTCTATTCATACGGAAAAAAAACCAAGGGAAATATCATCTCTCTTTCTTCGTATACCAGAAACTATTTCAGTCCTCGTTACACCAAAAGAATGCATGAATGGACAGAGCTCAATCGAGGGTCGTTTGTGGCGCTTCCGGCTGATAAAGAATTGCGCAAACAGTTCAAAAAAATAAAGACAGCCGAGCAATTGAAAGAGGCGTATGTCCAGGCCGCTAAAACGGTAAAAGACAGACCGGGTTACAAAAGTACCCTTCACGGACCGTCTATAAACCGTTTGAGAACCGTAAAGGTAGGTGATATCATCTATTTTAAGTCTATTTACGGTAGGGATGAGGATATGTATGCTGCTTTTGAGATTCTCGAAGTTGAGGAGGGCTATAACGGCTATATAAAAATCGATTTGATTAGCGAGAGTAATTAAATATAAGACGGCCTTTTAGAACATTCAGCCAATCTTTAAACAACTAAAATAATGAAACACAAGATAAAAAGTTTAGTAATAATGTCGCTGCTGGCCGTGTTGAGCGTTGCGGTTGCCGGAGCGCAAAATACATCTATTACACTTGATTTTCCGAACTGGAAAGCCGGAGAATCACATTTTGACGAACATGAGTGGACAGAGGTGATTGCGGGAGATATTCCGCTGGTAATCACCGTGCCACATTCGGGTACTAAAAAACCCAAAGAGATGGCCGATCGCACTTGTAAAGACGAGCAAGGACGTTTGGTGAGAGGATGGGATAGGTATACCGCAGATATGGCGCATGCAATAAGAAATGCATTTTTGGAAAAATACAATAAGAGCCCCTATTTTGTAATTAATCACGTACACCGTCGCAAGGTAGATCAGAACAGAGATATCGTAGCCGTGTGTGGCGATGAAAAAGGAGAAGAAGCCTGGAATAATTTCCATATTGCTGCCGATTCGGCCATAGCCGATGTCTTGAGGAAATTTGGGCATACACTCTATATCGATCTTCACGCCCACGGACATGAGAATCAGCGACTGGAATTGGGCTACAATCTCACTAAAGAGGAATTGCAGAAAGCCTTTAAAAAAGAAGATTTGAAGAAGTATGCTGCTAAGTCTTCTATGTCCAACTACATCGCGAAAAATCCCGATACGGATATATGGGAATTGCTTTTTGGAGCACAGGGTTTTGGAGCATTTATAAGTAAAGAAGGACTTCCCGCCACTCCGGCCATGCAAGACCCGCATCCGGTAGGTGATGAGCGCTTTTTTAGTGGAGGCTACAACACTAGGAGATATACTTCGTCTGAGCATCCCAATGTTTTTGGTTTTCAGATTGAATCAAATTACAGAAAGGTACGAGATTCCAAAGCCAATATGAAGCTTTTTGCCGAGGCCTTTGGTAGAGCCTATTATAATTTTGCCAATACCCTGGGACTGTGATAAAACCCCGCCAAACAAATGCAATGCCATTGTAGAGACGTTGCATTGCCATTGTACTACAATTTGCAATTCACAGGATAAAACCAAAAAATTGATAGAATGAAAATATTTAAAAAAATACTAAAAGGCCTACTGTGTACAGCTGCCCTATGTGTTTTTCAAACCGCTGTAAATGCACAGAGCATTGAAGAACACCTCCAAAAGGAAATGGAAGAATACCACGCGGTAAACCTTGCAGTAGCTGTTGTAAAAGACAATGAAATTATCTATACCAACAGTTTTGGATGGAAGGATAAAGAGAAGGAGATTCCGCTGGAGAAAGACGATCTTTTTGTGATTGCTTCTATGTCTAAATCTTTTGCGGCTACTGCGGTTATGCAATTGGTAGAGCAGGGGAAACTGTCTTTAGACGACGATGTGAGCGATTTGCTTGGGATTCCTTTTCGCAACCCTAAATTTCCCGATATTCCCATCACCGTAAAAATGTTGCTTACGCATACCTCTTCATTGGTGGTCACCTCTGTTTTTAAAGGCTTGGATATTATCAACCCTGAGACCAATCCGGATTGGGCAAAAGGATTTGGCAAATACGCTCCGGGTACAAAGTATTATTACAGCAACCTGGGTTACAACACCATGGGAGCCATCATAGAAAAGGTGTCTGGTGAGCGTTTTGATAAATACGTCAAAAAACACATTTTAGATCTTCTCGGCTTGTACGGAGGGTATCTTCCCGACGAGCTCGACGCCACTCGCTTTGCACAGTTCTACCGCTATAACAGCAAGACTAAAACACATAAAAAAGCTAAGGCAGCATACCGCTCGCTCAAACCCAAGTTTGAAAATTATAAGATGGGATACAGCGCCTCTACACTGTCGCCCACTGCAAATATGAAACTTTCGGTCTCCGACCTTACTAAATACATGATGATGCACATGAACTACGGCAATCTAGACGGTGTGCAAATTATCTCTGAGGAAAGTGCCAAGCAGATGCAGTACCCCCATGCCCGTATGGATAGTTTAAGACATTATGGCTTTGCCTTGCGTCACGACAAGATTATAGTGCCAGGGGTAGAGGTGGTAGGACACAGCGGAACCCTCTACGGTTTTCAAGGAGCTTTTATGTTCGATCCTGAAAAGAAATTCGGAATGGTTATGTTGGCAAGTGGTTTTGAGGGGTCGAACCCTGATTTCAGATCGCGTATTACTACAGTACTGTACGATCACTTTATAGGGCATACTCCTGCTCAAGCTCCTTCGGCTAAAAAAGCTAGAGTCAATGAGTTTACTTTGATCTTGGGTGCCCATGGTGCCAAAGCAACCAAAGGTAATTTTGCCGATTTGAAGAAGGAAGAGGTGATGACCTTAAAAGAAGCCTCAGCTCATCAACAGCAAACAGATTTGTTGTATGCCTACGGAAAGACAACAGCTGCCAACCTGATGCTTCCCTCCAGCGAGAGTGTGCGACTTTTTGGAAAGAAACTCAGAGAGAACTTATATGAAGACTGGTATCACAAAAATTTTGGATCGCTGATGGCTCTTGAGGGAAGTGAAGAGAACAACAAGTTGTTTAAAAAGGTAAAAACTAATCTCGACCTGAGGAAAGCTTATGCACAGACCTTAAAAGATGTGAAAAACAGAGAAGGTTATAGGCGCGTAAAACACGGTCCTAATTCTCGGATTTACGGTTTGCAAGAAGGGGATATCGTATTCATGCTCGTAAATTCAAGAGACAACGGAATACTGTCTATCACTAGCCCGGAATCGCAGGAAATTCTCGCTGTAGGGCGCGTAGTTAATTTAAAAGAAGGCTTCGGTGGAGAAATAACTATCGATTTTAAAACTGCGGTAGAACCATAAATTAATTCTAATCGCAAATTGTCTACAATTTGCGATTCACAGAATAAAACCAACATATTGATAAAATGAGCATATTAAAAAAAACAGGAAAATGGCTGCTTTGTATGACTGTGGCATACGCTTTTCAAACAGCCACATACGCCCAGAGCATTGAAGAGCAACTCCAAAGAGAAATGGAAGATTACCACGCGGTAAACCTTGCGGTGGCTGTGGTAAAAGACAATGAGATAATCTATGCCAATCAATTTGGATGGAAGGATCTGGAAGCAAAAATACCTTTGGAGAAGGACGATGTGTTCCGTATTGCTTCGCTTTCAAAGTCTTTTGCAGCTACCGCAGTTATGCAGTTGGTAGAGCAGGGAAAATTGTCGTTAGACGATGAGGTGAGCGATCTTATAGGATTTCCCTATCGCAACCCCAATTTTCCCGATACGCCGATTACCTTGAAGATGTTGTTGTCTCACACCTCTTCGCTTACCGATAAACAGAAGTACAGCAGTCTCGACATCATCAATCCCGAGACCAATCCCGATTGGGCAAAGAGCTATGCCGATTACGCTCCTGGAACAAAATACAGATACTGCAACCTGGGTTACAATACCATAGGAGCTATCGTAGAAAAGGTGTCGGGTCAGCGTTTTGACTTGTATATCAAAGAACATATTTTAGATCCTCTAAAACTCTACGGGGGCTATCTTCCAGGAGAGATGGATGCCAGTAAATTTGCACAACTCTACCGTTATGACACTAAAACCGGTAAAAACAAAAAATCTACCGCGGCCTATCGTTCGCTTAGAAGTCGGCTTGAAAACTACAAAATGGGTTATAGCGCAGCCAAATTGTCGCCCACCGGAAATATGAAGATTTCTGCTCCCGACTTGGCCAAGTATATGATGATGCATATGAACTACGGTAGTCTAGACGGTGTGCAAATCATCTCTGAAGAGAGCGCCAAGCTGATGCAGCAACCTCACGCTCGTATGGACAGTCTCAGGCACTACGGCTTTGCCCTGAGGCACGACAAGGTAATTGTGCCGGGAGTAGACCTCATAGGGCACGGAGGTACCGCCTATGGTATGAGGAGTGCTATGATGTTTGACCCTGAAAAAAAATTCGGTATGGTAATGATGGCTAGTGGATTTGAGTTGTCTGATCCCGATTTCAGATCTCGTATTACTGCCATACTGTACGATCACTTTATAGGCCAAACTCCTGCTAAAGCCCCTTCAGCTGAAAAAGCAGATGTCAACAGCTTTACCTTGGTATTGGGTGCACATGGCATAAAGGCGACCAAAGGCAATTTTGCCGATTTGAAAGCTGAAAAAGTGATGGACTTAGAGGAGGCTTCTGCTCATCAACAAGAAGCCGATCTAGTGTATACCTACGGCAGTAAGACAGGAGGAAACTTGATGGTTCCGGCCAGTAGTGGACTGAAGTTTTTTGGAAAGACTTACAAAGAGAAAGTTTTTGAAGACTGGGCTCACAAAAATTACGGTGCATTGTTACTGTTGGAAGGGAACAGCGACAACAGCAAGAGGTTTAAAGGTATCAAAACCAATATCGACCTTAGAAAAGCTTACAAACAGGCACTGAAAGAGGTGAGAAACAGAGAAGGCTACAAGCGCACCGTTCACGGCCCAAATTCACGAGTTTACGGCTTTAAAGAAGGTGATATTGTATTCCTCCTCATCAATTCGAGAGAAAAGGGAATACTGTCTATGGTAGATTCGGAGGAGCAGGAAATTCTCGCCATAGGACGTATAAGCAGTATCACCAAAGGATATGCCGGTCAGGTTAAAATAGAATTTAAAGTAGCCGCGAGTAACTAAACCACAAACAACAAACAATAATGAAACTATTAAACAACAGTATTATAGCCTTTGTGACCACTTGTTTATTGTCTTTGCCGGCTTTGGCGCAAGACGATCAGCCGGTGCACAGAAAAAAGATAATGGTAGGAGCACAGGGTGCCAAGAGTGGCGCTGCACCTTATGGCGGTTTTGTAGACCTTCAAAAAGGGAAGGTGTATACCCTAGACGAAGCTACAGATATTCAGGAGCAAATAGATATGCTTTACGGTTATGGAAAAAACACCAAATCGAATGTTATATCAGTATCTTCACGCCAAAGAGACTATTTCGGAAAGACATATCGAGAGAGTCTCCACAAGTGGACCGAACTTAACAGAGGAACCTTTATCGCTCTTCCGGATACTAAGGAAAACCAAAAAACCTTTAAAAAAATAAAGACGGTGGGCGAGCTTAAAGAAGCTTATGAAACTGGTTTGAAAGTAGTAAAAGACAGAGCCGATTACAAACTGACATCGCACGGACCGAGTAGTAATCGTCTGCGACGCCTAAAGGAAAACGAACTGATCTATTTTAAATCGAGATACCGGGAAGGCCTTTATGCCGCCTTTAAGGTGATTGAAGTTAAAGAAGGTTATCGAGGCTATATAAAACTCGACCTGATTACAGTAGGAGAATAGAGAAACCAGATAAAAAAACAAGACAATTGTCACCAATTTAAATAGAGAATGAAAACATTACAGCATATAAAAATCGGATCGATACTGATGTTGATGATAGGCCTGTTGAGTTTAACAACCGTTCGGGCGCAGAAGAGTACTATGAATTTGGACACTTCCAAGTGGGTAGTGGGAGAGGTTCACTTCGACGATGGGGAATGGACAGAGGTTATAGTAGGAGACATTCCGCTGGTTATCACGGTTCCACACGGAGGTACAAAAAGACCCAAGGGAATGGCCGACCGTACTTGTAAGGATAATGCAGGGCGGATCGTAAGAGGAACTGACAGCTATACCGTAGAAGTAGCCCATTATATTCAGGATGCTTTTGTGAAAAAATACAATAAGCGGCCCTATATGGTTATCAATCACGTGGCTCGCCGTAAGGTAGACCAAAACAGGGCGCTTAAATATGTTTGTGGAGATCCCAAGGGAGAGGAGGCATGGTATAACTTTCACGATGCCGCCGATGCTGCTTTAGATCACGCCGAAAAGCAATTCGGTTACGCCCTCTATATCGATTTGCATGGGCACGGCCACCTCAATCAGCGCTTAGAGCTCGGATATTCTCTCGGGAGAAAGGATTTGGAAAAGGCCTATAAAAAAGAAGATCTCGAAAAATATGCCGCTAAATCTTCTATGGCAAATTACCTAAAAAAGAACCCCGATGCAGATATCTGGGAGTTGCTCTTTGGTGAAAATGCCTTTGGAACTTTAGTAAACAACCAAGGTGTTCCTGCTACCCCGGCCAAACAAGACCCTCATCCGGTGGCGGGAGAGGCTTTTTTTAACGGAGGATACAACACCAGAAGGTACACCTCGGCCGACAATCCTAATGTATTTGGGTTTCAAATAGAAATGCATTATAGAAAAGCTAGGGATTCACGAGCAAATACTACTATATTTGCTGAATCTGTGGCCAAAGCTTATTTCGATTTTGTAGAAAAGCTGAAGTTGTAATTTAGTGTAAATATCACACGATATAGGTGATAGTCCAGATACTAATTAGTACTAATTCAATAATTAATAACAAACACACAAACTCACACTAAACACAAACACTAAACACAAACACTAAACACAAACACTAAACACAAACTAACAAACATGAAACGTATTACCATGCACTTATTGGCATCGATGGCAGTCTGTCTGCTGTCGCTGTCGGTACGGGCTCAAGACAACAAACCTAAAAAGCTTGATATCCTGATCAAGGGAGCCTATGTCTTCGACGGTACCGGAAAAGATTCGGTACTGTATGATGTAGGGATAAAAGGAGAACGCATTGTTTATGTCGGCGAGCCGACGAAATCGTTTAAAGCTAAAACACTTATCGACGGTACTGGGCTATACTTATCGCCGGGATTTATCGATCCGCACACACATTACAAACGTCAGCTAAATAACAAGGATGAGAAAGAACGCGCGCTTCTCCGAGCACTAATGCAAGGAGTAACTACCGTTTTTGAAGGTAACGACGGAGGTAGCCCTTGGCCTATAGGGGAAACCCTGCACAAATGGAAAGAAACCGGGATAGGCCCCAATGCCGCATTGTTTGTTGGGCATAATACTGTAAGGCGAAATGTGCTGGGTGATGAAGATGTACAGCCTACAGCAAACGAATTAAAGACCATGGAAAATATGGTAGATCGCGCGATGAAGGAAGGAGCATTCGGACTTTCTACAGGACTTTTCTACACTCCCGGGAACTACGCAGAGCTGGATGAGGTTGTGGCCCTTGCTAAGGTGGCAGCTTCACACGGTGGTATCTACGACACCCACCAACGAGATGAGGGTTCGCAAAGCATAGGGGTGGTAGCCTCTACCGAAGAGGTGTTGAAAATAGCTGAAGAGGCCGGAATTCCCGCCCATATTTCGCATATCAAAGTGTCTGGGCCAAAAACCTGGGGTAAAAGTGATGTATTGATCGATATGATCGAGAAAGCGCAGGCCAAAGGACTTAAAGTAACTGCCAATCAGTATCCTTATGAGGCGTCGAGAACCGGACTTAGCTCGGCCTTGGTGCCACCCTGGGTAAGAGACGGGGGGATTAAGGCCATGCGAGCAAGATTTCTACAACCGGAGTTGAGAGATTCCATACTAAAAGGAATTGCCAAAAATATCGAGGCGAGAACTGCCGATCCTTCTAAGTTGGTTTTGGCCAGTAAAAAAAATAAGGAATTACACGGAAAATCGCTTCAAGATCTGTCTGAACAGTGGAATATATCGCCCGAAGAAGTGGTGATTAAAGTGTGTTCTACCAGTCTGCCTTCGGTACATTCGTTTATGATGAAAGACGAAGATATCAACAACTTTATGGTTCAACCCTGGGTGATGACAGGCTCTGACGGAGGTAGTGGCCACCCTAGAGGCTTTGGAACCTTTGCCAGAAAAATCAGAAAATACGCCTTAGACGACAAAGTGTTGTCTGTTTCTCAAGCCATTTACAAATCGTCTTATCTCACGGCAAAAACACTGAATATAAAAGACAGGGGAGCCATAGAGGAAGGGTATTATGCCGATGTTGTATTGTTTGATCCCAACACCATCAAAGACAACAGCAACTACGACAACGGAGAAGTGCTCGCCTCAGGAGTTCCTTATGTTATTGTAAACGGGAAACTGGTTATAAAAGACGGCCAATGGCAGGGCAATTTACCCGGAAAAGCACTGAAATTAAACGAAAAGTAGATGAATTTGTAGTTTGAAACCACAAACTACTAACTAAGAACTCCGAACTAAGAACTAAAAACCACAAACCAAATTAACCAATATCAAGTGAAAACTATAGGACTGGTAAAGGAACCGGAATTTGAAACTAGGGTATGTCTTTTACCCAAAGAAGCTTCACTCCTTATTAAGCAATTGTCGCTGGAGGTCTTGATAGAAGAAGGCTATGCGAAGCATTTGGGAATCTCGGATAGTGCCTATGTAGATGCAGGAGTTAAAATGCAATCTCGAGCGGAGGTTTTAAGTACTGCAGATACACTTTTGACTATTAACGAGATTGAAGGCTTTACTCCTGGTGAAGAGCAGCGAGTATTGATCGGGATATTCAATATGTTGTTTTACCCCGAGCGAACCGAAAAGTATCTCGGTAAAAATACAACGGTATACAGCTTAGATCTGTTGCCCCGTACTACTCTGGCACAATCAATGGACGTATTATCGTCTATGGCATCTATTGCTGGTTATAGGGCAGTACTCAAGGCGGCGGGTTATTACGAAAACTCCTTCCCTATGTTTACCACTGCGGCCGGAACACTTACCCCGGCCAAAGTACTGGTGTTAGGGGCAGGTGTAGCAGGCTTGCAGGCTATAGCAACCGCAAGAAGACTGGGTGCTGTAGTAGAGGCCTTCGATGTCAGGTCGTCTACCAAAGAAGAGGTGAGAAGTCTCGGAGCTAAATTTGTTGAGGTAGAAGGAGCGCAGGAGGCAAAAGATGCAGGTGGATATGCCATTGCACAATCTGAAGAGTTCTTGAAAAAGCAAAAGGAACTCATTCACGATCGCGCACGCAATGCCAATATTGTGATTTGTACCGCAAATATTCCGGGAAAAAAAGCCCCCTTGTTACTCGCAAAGGCAACCGTTGATGCTATGAATCCCGGATCGGTGATTGTAGATATGGCCGCCGAACAGGGAGGAAATTGCGAGGTGACTGAAGCCGGAAAAACAATTACCTACAACGAATTGACCGTGGTAGGCGATTCGCATTTGGCGAGAGAGGTGTCGCAAGCCGCCTCACAGTTACTGTCTGCCAATTATTTTAACTTTTTGAAATACCTAGTTCAATCGACCAAAGAAGAAGACCTCTTATTGGATAAGAGCAGGGTGATT
Source organism: Sinomicrobium sp. (assembly GCA_029266035.1). Taxonomy (GTDB): domain Bacteria; phylum Bacteroidota; class Bacteroidia; order Flavobacteriales; family Flavobacteriaceae; genus Sinomicrobium. The sequence continues at coordinate 7,576 of JAJUFH010000024.1, read as the reverse complement.
GGCAACGGAGTTATAACTAACCCTTTATTAACTGACAAACCAGAACGTGTTTAATTATGGAATTTATCCACAATAATCTTGAGATCATATATTTTGTGATCTTTTGTGTCTTTATCGGTATAGAAGTAATCGCCAATGTTCCGGCTATTCTTCACACTCCCTTGATGTCGGGAGCTAATGCGATTAGCGGAATCATCATGGTAGGTGCTGTGATTATGATATCTCAGGTTCCTCCCACCAATTACGTCACTCTCGCTTTGGGCGGAATTGCCGTATTTTTCGGTGCACTGAATATTTCCGGAGGCTTTTTTGTCACCGGAAGAATGTTAAAAATGTTCAATACCAAAAAATAGGCAAGGATGAACGTATTAGTTGATGTAGGCTATTTGATAGCCACTGTTTCCTTTTTGGGTGGATTGAAGTTTATGAGTTCTCCAAAGAGTGCTAGACTGGGTAATAGCGTGGCAGCTATAGGAATGATACTCGCTGTTTTATGTACGTTTATCGCCCTTAAAACACAAACCGTACCGACCACAAATATCATCGTTATTGCTGTGGCCATTGTACTGGGAACTGTGATAGGGAAGTTGATGGCCGACAAGGTGGAAATGACTGCTATGCCGCAATTGATATCGCTGTTTAACGGTGCCGGAGGTGGATGTGCCGTGTTACTGGGCGTTGTAGAAGCCAAACAACAGGGAATAGGCGATCCGAACATCGGAATGCAACTCTTATTGCTCTTAGGATTGGTTACCGGGGCTGTTGCCGCTTCCGGGAGTGCGATAGCTTACGGCAAACTCGCAGGGAAAACCAAAGACAACAAAGGAGCTGCCGTTGTATTCGGTTCTAGAATACTCTTAGGGCTTATTTTGTTGTTACCCCTTCTGTATTTTGTAGGGCTGTTACCTATTTCTTTTGAGTCTACTGCCTACGCGTTGGCGATTATCGCTCTGGTATACGGGGTGGTATTTGTTCTACCTATAGGCGGTGCCGATATGCCGGTGGTAATCTCACTCTTAAACTCTATAACCGGTATAGCTACAGCGCTTGCAGGTTTTGTTTACGGAAACAAGGCGATGATTTCAGGGGGTATATTTGTAGGTGCAGCGGGTATTTTGCTTACCCTCTTGATGTGTAAGGCGATGAACAGATCTCTGATAAAAGTACTTGCAGGGAAGTTTAAAAAGACTAAGGCAAGCGCCGATACCGAAGTTCAAAATATCAAGGAAATCACTGTTTCCGAAACTGCCATGCAGCTGTCTTTTGCCAGTAAGATAGCCATAATTCCTGGTTATGGACTAGCAGTGGCGCAAGCACAACACCTCTGCGGACAATTGCAGCAATTGCTGGCAAAGAGAGAGACCCAAGTAGATTTTATCATTCACCCCGTTGCTGGACGAATGCCCGGACATATGAACGTCTTGCTGGCAGAAGCTAATATAGATTACGAGCACCTGAAAGAAATGGACGAGGTAAATAGCGATATGGCTCATTACGATACAGTGCTGATTATCGGGGCAAACGACGTGGTAAATCCGGCTGCAGAAAATAACCCCGACAGTCCGATATTCGGGATGCCAATTGTAAAAGCTTATCAAAGCAAACAGGTAGTGGTTATGAAAAGAGGAATGAGTAAGGGCTATGCAGGGGTCTCCAATGATCTTTTTGGTATGGACAACTGTAGCCTGCTGTTTGGAGATGCCAAAGATTCCCTCCAGAATATTATAAATCAGCTCAAGTTGATTTAAAAGAAGGGAGTTTCTTTAAATAAGTAATAAAAGTAACATTAAACCAAAATTTAAAAAATGAACAATCACAGTTTACACCTAAGGCAGATGCTCTTTAGCGTATTCCTGTTTATGGGAATAAGCTGCCTGTTTGGGCAGACTGACCTAGATGCTTTTTTGAGCTATCCGGAGCCGGGAAACCTGACTAGTAGTAACAACAAGCTCGCTTGGACTTTCAACGAAGAAGGGAAGCGAAATGTATATGTGGCTGAAGCACCCGATTTTAAGCCGAGGCGATTGACTCCCTATCTCGAAGACGACGGGCAGGAAATCACTCAACTATCTATTTCCAACGACGGAAAATGGGTGGTATACGTAAGAGGTGGAGACCACGGGGGTAACTGGTCGGGCTCGCAACCGGTAAATGCGACCTCCGATGTAGATGGAGCTGCAGTACAGGTGTGGAGCGTGCCTTTTGCCGGAGGTGAGCCAAAGCTACTGTCGGAAAGAGGAAGCTTTATCTCAGTGTCACCCAATAGCGACAAGGTTGTCTTTACTAAATTGGGCGAAAGATGGGTAGTGAATATCGATGGCAGTGGAGAGGCGAGAAAACTCTTTGCAGATAACGGAAATGTAAGGCATTTGAGCTGGTCGCCAGACGGTAAAAAAATAGCATTTACTTCCCACAGAGGGACGCATTCTTTTATCGGGGTATACGAATTTGGGGCGCGTTCGCTCAAGTGGGTTTCTCCCGATTTTTCAAGAGATATGTTCCCCAAATGGTCTCCCGACGGCAAATCGCTGGTCTTTGTACGAAGACCGGGGAATGTGAAGTTGAAGTACAGCTCCTATGTTTGGGAACTGAGGGTTGCCGATCTTTCCGGGGAAGGGTCTAAGGTGATTTGGAAGGCTCCAAAAACACGTAAAGCTGGGTTTAAAAATGCTGTAGGAAACTCAATACAGTGGGCAGCCAACAACAGTATAGTATTCCGATCTTATTTAGACGGCAGACAACATTTGTACTCGGTGCCTGCAAGTGGAGGGAAAGAGCTATTGCTCACTCCCGGAAATTTTATGGTAGAAGAGGTGAGCCTGAATGCAAAAGGAGATAAGCTGATATTTAGTACAAATACCGGTAAAGATGAGAAAGATATAGATAGAAGGCATATCGGTATAGTATCTGTAAACAAGGCCGATATGACTCTCCTGACCGAAGGAGAGGGTGTGGAATCAAGTCCGGTTTTTCTGGAGAATACCGTTGCCTTCCTGAGCTCAACCACCAGCCGTCCTGCAGTGCCTGCATATTTAAAAGACGGCAAAATAACGCTTATAGCTGCCGAAAATATACCAGCTACACTGCCTCAGGACAAGATGGTGACACCAGAGCAGGTAATTATCATATCTAAAGATGGGACAAAGGTACACGGGCAGTTGTTTAAAAGTAAAAACAGCAGTGGTAAAAAACCTGCTATACTGTTTATACATGGCGGACCTTCGCGACAGATGTTCCTGGCTTGGGATCATCGCGGGTATTACGCACACACCTATGCCCTAAACCAGTATCTGGCAAATCAAGGTTATGTGGTACTCTCTGTAAACTACAGGCTCGGTATAGGATATGGTTACGACTTCGACAACCCTAAAAAAGCCGGTAGATACGGAGCATCCGAATATCAGGATATACAGGCTGCAGGAGAGTGGTTGGCGGAACAAAAAGACGTAGATGCTAAAAAAATAGGAGTTTATGGTGGGTCTTATGGTGGATACCTGACCGCACTGGCTCTCGGTAAAAATTCAGATTTGTTTGCTGCCGGAGTAGACATACACGGAGTGCATAACAGGGTGCCGAAATCTGTTTATAAAAGTACACCCGATAAAGAACTCGTAGATCGCGTTTCTTGGAAGTCTTCTCCCAATGCATATGTGAAAGACTGGACTTCTCCGGTGCTCTTGATTCACGCCGATGAAGACCGCAATGTAGGGTTTTCACACAGTGTAGATCTCTCGCAGCGACTGAAAAGAAAAGGAGTATATTTCGAAAGCCTGATTATTCCCAACGACACTCACCACTGGATGCGACATGAAAATTTGTTAAAAATAAGTAAGGCGACTGTAGATTTTTTTAACAAGCAGTTAAAGAAATAAAGATAATATTATCTTTGTGGAATTCCGCTTATCCCTGCTTTTTACAAATGGGAAAAGCAGGGGTAAGTTTTTGGAATAAATAGCAATATCAAAACAACATGAAAATTAAATTAGCACTACATTGGCAGATTATTATAGGAATGGTTTTAGGAGGTGTGTTTGGTGCCCTCTTAGCAAATTTTGATTGGGGAAAACCCTTTATAGAAAACTGGATTTATCCTTTTGGTGAGTTGTTTATCAATTTGTTGAAACTGATAGCCATCCCACTTATAGTAGCTTCACTTATCAAGGGGATTTGCGATATGCAAGATATCTCCAAGCTGTCTAGTATTGGGATACGCACTATGGCGTTGTACATCTTTACTACAACCTGTGCCATAGTGATAGGTTTAACTATTGCCAATATAGTAAAACCGGGCTCTGGAATATCAGAAGAGACTATCGCACAGCTTACTAGCGATGCGGAGACCACTAGTATAGTAAGCCAAAGGATAAGCGACAGTGAAGCTCAAGACACCAACTTTGTAGAATACCTTGTGAGTATAGTGCCGGATAATATTTTTTCGGCTTTGGGAGACAACAACCAAATGCTGCAAGTCATCTTCTTTACGATGCTGCTCGGGATTAGCCTGTTGATTATAGGGGATGAGAAGGCAGCTCCTCTTAAGCGCTTTTTCGACAGTCTTAACGATGCGGTGTTGAAAATGGTAGATCTGATTATCAAAATAGCACCTATTGCTGTATTTGCCCTGCTCGCCAATGTGGTGGTAGGCACCGACGACGTAGATGTATTGCTGGCACTACTCAAGTATTCGTTTACAGTACTTGCCGGTTTGGCATTGATGGTGGTGGTGTATATGCTTATGGTAAGCCTGTATGCTAAAAAGAACCCCATCTGGTTTTTGAAAAAGATGAGTCCTGTACAACTTCTCGCTTTTTCCACCAGTTCGAGTGCAGCGGCCCTTCCGGTAAATATGGAAAGGGTACACGAACATATAGGTGTGGATGAAGAGGTGAGTAGCTTTGTACTTCCCGTAGGGGCTACTATAAACATGGACGGTACCAGTCTTTACCAAGCCGTGGCTACCATCTTTATTTGCGAAGCCCTGCATTTTGACATCACTTTTGGCGATCAGCTGACCATAGTATTTACAGCATTACTGGCGTCTATTGGTACTGCTGGTGTACCGGGAGTGGGAATGATTATGCTTATTATCGTGTTGCAATCCATCAATTTTCCTCCGGAAAAACTTCCTGTGGGTATTGCGTTGATACTGTCGGTAGATCGTATATTGGATATGTGCAGAACTACCATTAATATTACCGGTGATGCCGCCGTAGCTACTGTAGTGGCTAAGTCGGTAGGGAAACTGAACGACCCTAAGGTCTCCGAAGATTAACAACAAGCTTGTATTGTACGCCTGTGCTCAGGTATTTTCTGATAAGTATTGAAAATAAAGGGTGTGCATCTTGTCTAAGTTTCTCTTTATCCAGGTCTTATTTACCGAACAATACCCCATTACCAGTCCGTTTCTACGGTAGTTTTCGCTTACGTAATAACTGCTCAAAGGGAAGGTGATAATGTTGTTCTTCAACAGGTAATTACAGAATTCGAAATCTTTGACCTCGTCTTTTAGTATGGCGATAACATGTAGTCCGGTATTGTTTACTTCTAGGCTTATCTCGTCTTTAAACAAGGTCTCGAAGTGATTGATAAATACCTGTTTTCTCTGGTTGGAGGTTTTGATTACTTTTCTGAGGTGTTTGTTTAGGTAGTCGTGTGAGATAAACTCTGCCATTACATTCTGTAGACTTGGTGGTACAAACCGAAACGTCTGTTTGCTTATTGCGGTTATAGGGCTAATCAGGAATTTGGGAATAATCATATAACCCAAACGCAGTGAAGGGTGTAGCAATTTGTTGAAAGTTCCGAGGTAAACCACGCTGTCGTTGATGTCTAGACTGAATATGGATGAAATAGGGTTGTCCCAGTTGCTAAATTCGTGGTCGTAGTCATCTTCTACTATGAGAATGTTTTTTTTCGTCGCAAAATCCAACAATTCACTTCTGCGGTGTAGCGACATTCTCTTTCCGGAAGGATATTGGTTAGAGGGTATAACGTACAACAGCTTAGCGGCTATTTCGTTTAGCGAAGAGATGTCAAAATCGTCGTCACTCAAACCTGCAGTTTGAACATTGGCCTTTAAGCTCTTGAAGAGGTTGTAGGCTTTTTTGTATGTCGGGTTTTCGAGTATCACCGGATCGTTGGCGTTTAGCAGGGCTGTAGAAATCAAGTAGAGCGAGTGCAAAGAGCCGGTAGTTATTACAATTTGATCGGGGTCGCAGGTGATGTTTCTGTAAATTTTTAAGTACTTTGCAATATTGGTTCGGAGCGGCTCCATTCCGAGGGAATCGGAATAAGATAAATCGGAGTATTTTACGTGTTTCCAGTATTCGTTGGTCAGTTTTTGCCATACCGTTGTGGGAAACAGGTCTAAAGGAGGTAGGCCGGGTCTGAAACAAACCGGTTCCAAATAAGTTTCTCCCACATTGAATTCCGAATGCTGAATAAAGGATTTGCCGAGTTTGGAAATTTTAGGATATACCTTAGGGCTTTTTTTTTGAAGCCTTATTCCCTCTCTATGATCGAGATTGTCCTGAAGTTTGTTGGTGTAATAACCCGATCCTTGCCTAGAGACAATCAGATGCTCTAATACAAGTAGCTCATAAGCCTTGATTACAGTACTCCTAGATAAATTCAAATCGTTTGCCAGTACTCGGGAAGGAGGTAACTTAAAATTATCAGGTATTTCTTTACTCATTATAGCATTTTTCAATGCGCTGTAGAGGTTGTAGTAGACACTTTTGCCATTGGGCTCTGTAAAACCGTCTTTAAAAAGCAGATTTTTGAAATTATAATACATGATTGGTATGTCTCTAAAAAAAGAATTGGAATGTCAAATATAGATAATATTTAAATTATTTTGTAGTTGATCTAAGACCTGATTTGGGTTTGATTAAAAGATTATAAGTTGAAAAATTAATCTATTAAATATTACACAACACACAAAACGATGATTGCAAAAGAAGAACAACAAAAGAAGCAGAGTATGCTCGATAATGTGATGCGTCAGTTTAATCACGCCTCCGATATCATCGGGTTGAACTCTAACATTCGCAAGATACTTGGTATCACCAACAACGAGTTGGTGGTTCACTTTCCTGTAAAGATGGACAATGGAGAGGTCGAGGTATTTACAGGCTATCGTGTACAGCACAACAATGCCTTAGGACCGTACAAGGGAGGGCTTCGTTATCACCCTACGGTAGACATCGACGCAGCGCGAGCTTTGGCGATGTGGATGACTTGGAAGACCTCATTGGCAGGACTTCCCTTAGGAGGCGCCAAAGGAGGGATACAGTTAGACCCGTCTAAGTATTCAGCATCCGAACTGGAGCGTATCACCCGACGTTTCACTTATGCACTTGGGGATAACATCGGGCCCGAGTTGGATATTCCTGCTCCTGATGTGAATACTAACCCTCAAACGATGGCTTGGATTTTGGACACCTATATGTCTACCAAGTCTCCCAACGAGCGTTCTAGCAATCTTCACGTGGTTACCGGAAAGCCTGTAGGCGCTGGTGGTTCGGAAGGTCGTGACCGCGCAACGGGTTACGGAGTTTACTTGAATATCAAATTC
>JAJUFH010000019.1 GCA_029266035.1 Sinomicrobium sp. | reverse complement strand
AGTTGCACAAGAAGTTGAAAGAGTCGTTTACCCGCGTGGCGAAAGCTTCCTCCGATCGCGATGTCGATATGCGTACCGCAGCCTTTATCATCGCGATAGAACGACTGGAACAAGCGTACAGACAAAGAGGTATCTTCCCTTAATAGTGATTGTCATTGTGAAGCACAAAGCTTAGTCGCTTAAGAATAGGAGTGGTATAATCAATTGTAAAAATCCTGTTGTTCGGTATATGCCGAAGACAGGATTTTTTTGTAATCGCATAAAATTGGTATGCCATTAAAATAAATATTGGAATGTAAAATATTGTCGATATTTAAATTACTTTGTTTGATTAATCAACCAAAAACCATATCTCATGAGAACATTTCTTTTTATACTCGGCCTTGCTGGCTTGGGTTGTTTCTTTTCTTGTGATTCGCGAGAGGTACCCTCTTATGAAATAGTAATACGAGGCGGGCAGGTGTTTACCGGAGACGGCGAAGATCTGGTGGTAGCCGATGTTGGAATCAATGCAGATACCATAGTGTTTATCGGGGAGATCGACACCTCTGCATCACAGCGCGTCATAGATGCCGAAGGGCTGGTTGTGGCTCCCGGATTTATAGATATGCACGCCCATATTGAACCTATTTTTAAATATCCCGATGCTCAGAGTATGGTGAGTCAAGGAGTTACTTTGGCTCTTGGAGGTCCCGATGGTGGAGGGTTCTGGCCTTTTGGACCATATCTCGACTCTCTGTCGAAAGAACAACTCGGCATGAATGTCGCTTACCTGGTGGGACACAACAGAATAAGGAGGGCAGTGATGCAAATGGACAACCGCGCTCCTACCGATGAAGAGCTGGCTGAAATGAAACAGATGGTAGAGCAGGCCATGAAAGAAGGGGCATTCGGACTCTCGACAGGACTTAAATATTTGCCCGGAACCTTTTCTGAGGTAGGCGAGGTTATCGAACTTGCAAAAGTAGCCGGTAGCTACGGGGGTATTTACACTTCTCATTTGCGCGAAGAAGGGTTGGGACTGATAGAAGGGGTGGCCGAAGCTATAAAGATAGGACACGACGCCGAGATTCCGATTGTACTCACCCACCATAAAGTAGTGGGAAAACCCATGTGGGGGTCCAGCGTCAAGACCTTGGCTATGGTCGATTCGGCAAGGGCGAAAGGAATTGATGTCATGCTCGATCAATACCCGTATGACGCTAGTTATACCGGGATTTCTGTGCTGATTCCAGCTTGGTCCATGGCAGGAGGACAGAAGGCGTTTGTAGAGCGGACAAAGAATGCGAAACTAAAAGACAGCATATTAAAAGGTATAGCCTTTAATATTGTAAATGACAGAGGAGGAGATGATTTGGATAGGGTACAATTGGCTCGAACCCCCTGGGATAGCACACTTTCGGGAAAGACATTGAAATATTGGGCAGAGCGCGAAGGTTTGGAACCCACAGCTGAGAATGGAGCAAAGTTGGTGATGGAAGCGCAGTTGACTGGAGGTGGGAGTGCCATATATCACGCGATGGAAGAAGAAGATCTCAAGCGAATCATGCAGCACCCACAAACCATGATCGGCTCTGATGGCAGACTTACAGCTCCCGGTGATTCCTGGCCTCACCCCAGATACTACGGAACCTACCCAAGGGTGCTGGGACACTATGTGAGGGAATTGAAAGTTATAGACTTGCCTGTTGCCCTGAAAAAAATGACTTCCTTACCGGCAGATCGACTCGGACTGGAGCGAAGAGGTCGGTTGAAAGTGGGTAACTTTGCCGATGTTACTGTCTTTGATCCGCAGACTGTAATCGACAAATCGACCTTTCTCGAGCCACATCAGTATTCTGAAGGGATAGAATACGTTTTGGTAAATGGTAAACTGACAGTAGATCAGGGTGAATTTACCGAAAACAGAGGTGGTAAAGTATTGCGAAGTAAGACTTTTGAAATAGACTAAACCACAAACATAAAACTAAACAACACTTTTTTATGAAACTAAACAATATTGTAAGCCGTATGTTCGGCCTCTGGAGAGCTGCACTGGTTGGATTGCTGTTTTTTGGAATCGCCGATTTGTCGGCTCAGTCAAATGTCGGAAATGTACACTATCCGGGAAAAAGCTGGGAAGTAGTAGACAATCCTGAGACACTTGGTTTTTCAAAAGAGAAACTAGAGGAAGTAGGAAAGTTGGCCAGTACTTTTCACACCGCAGCTATAATGGTGATAGTAGACGGAAAGGTACTCTATCAATGGGGAGATGTAGATCAAAAGATCAATACGCATTCTGTGCGAAAGAGTTTTATGAGTACACTGTACGGAAAGTACATAAAAGACGGCACCATAGATATTGATGCTACTATGGCCGATTTGAATATAGACGATGTAGAAGGGCTGACCAAAGAGGAGAAGAAAGCTACTGTGCGCGATTGTTTGAAAGCTCGTTCGGGGATATATCACCCGGCTTTGTACGAGACAAAAGGAATGAGAAAGCGCAAGCCTGCGAGACATTCTCATAAGGCAGGGACATTTTGGTATTACAATAACTGGGATTTTAATGTTCTGGAAACCATTTTTGCGCAAGAGACCAAAAAGGATTTTTTTGAGGCACTTTACGAAGATATAGCTAAACCTATAGGTATGGAAGATTTTGTGCCTTCCGACGGCAGGTATGTAACCGGTGATGCGTCTGAACACAGAGCCTACCCCTTTAAAATCACTGCCCGAGATCTCGCTCGGTTTGGCTGGTTGATGCTCAACAACGGAAAGTGGAACGGACAACAAGTAGTAGACAGCAACTGGGTACATCAGATTACACGTTATAGCTCAGATGCTACCTTGTATGGTAGACCAGGTTATGGTTATCTCTGGTGGGTGGCTAGAGGAGACAATCCGAGGGTTCCTCATATGCCAAAGGTCACCGTGCCCGAAGGAACCTATTCTGCACAAGGAGCCAGAGGGCAGCGACTCATGGTGATTCCGGAGTGGAATATGGTTTTTGTACACCGCGTAGACAGCAGTATAAAAGGAAATACTATTTCGGCAACCAATATGGGGAGGTTGTTTAAATTGGTGTTGGATGCCAAGATAGAACCATACAAGGTGATAAACAATAATTTATAACAGTTCTTGAACATTGCCACAAGCTTGTTGTAAGACTTGTAAACACTAATTTATGATAGGAATAGTGGGAGGCGTGGGCCCGTATGCAGGAGTCGATCTTTTGCAAAATGTATACGACAATACCCTGGCGGGAAAAGACCAAGACTATATCGATACCATGCTGTATTCGATGTCTTCGCAAATCCAGGATCGCACAGAGTTTCTTCTTGGGAAGATATCGGAAAATCCGGGATATAGCATAGCCAGAATAATTGTGAATCTGGAAAGTCAGGGTGCAACCGTTGCGGGTATTCCGTGTAATACGGCTCATGCTCCAGCGATATTCTCGGTTGTCAAAGAAGAGCTGGAGAAGAAGGGTAGCCGGATAAAATTGCTCCATATGATAGAGGAAACCATCGACCTTATCAGAACTCATTTCTCGCATTTTTCTAAGATAGGAGTGCTTTCAACCACCGGAACCTACAAGTATAAACTCTATGCAAATGTGATAAAGGCTGGCGGGTTCGAACCTGTAGAGGTCACTTCTCAAATGCAGGAAGAAATTGTGCATCCGGCGATTTATCATCCGGAATACGGTATCAAATCGACCAACCGCCCTTTTCATCCTCAGGCCAAGGCAAATTTAGATCTCGCTATAGATTACCTGAAAGAGAAGGGAGCTGAAGCAGTTGTATTAGGCTGCACCGAGATTCCCCTCGTCATTACTTCAGAGATAGAGAAAGGACTTGTGATGATCAACCCCACCAATGTCTTGGCAAGAGCACTCGTCAAGCACGCCAACGCTGATAAGCTCAAACCTTTTGGTATTGCCGAAAAGCTGTAAAGACCAATTGTAGTTACAACCAAAACACAAATTTAAAATAATGAAGAAGTACATTTCAATAATTTTTAGCGGTCTGTTTTTGATTGCAGCCCTCCACGGCACAGCTGCCGAAGCATCGGATTCTCTAGAACCCGGAACCGGCAGTTTTGTATATACCGATTATGCACCTCTTGCCGACAAGCCGATTACGGTTTGGTATCATATCCCCGAGAACAAAAAGAATGCTCCGGTGTTTTTTACCATGCACGGCAACGGTCGCAATGCCGTTGGCTACAGAGACAATATGTTGGAGTATGCCAAGCGCTACGGGTTTATACTTATAGTGCCAGAATTTTCTAAAGAGCAATTTCCCAATTCACGCGACTACCACCAGGGAGGCGTGTTTACTCGCGACGGCAATACAGTAGCTGTCAAAGATCGTACTTTTTCCGTAATAGAACCGCTGTTCGACTATGTCAAATCGCAAACGGGAAATGTCAATAAAAACTATATCTTGTACGGTTTTTCTGCTGGGTCTCAGTTTGTGCACCGCTTTATGATGTATGTTCCAAACAACCGAGCCTCTCGTATTGTTTCTTCATCTGCGGGCTACTATACCATGCCCGATTACGAGGTGAATTATCCTTATGGACTCAAAAATACCGAGCTTCCAAAAGAGAATATCAGGAAGTTTTTGGGCAGAGACTTTACTGTGATGGTCGGAACGGCAGATACGGTATACAGCAGAGAAGACTTGCGAAAGTCCACCGAAGCTTTAAAACAAGGTCGAGACAGAGTAGCGAGGGCGAAGAAATTTTATGCTGAGGGAAAAGCCCTGGCAGCCAAAGAAGGAGTTCCTTTCAACTGGAAGTTTGAAATGGCCCCGGCAGTGCGCCACAGCAATAAGCAAATAGCCGGAACGGTGGCCAACTATCTGTTCGGAAATGGCGAAGGAGGGCTTATAGTTCAAGGGGGAGGAACCCTGACCGAGGCACTTGAAGAGGAAATACTGAAAGATGAATTTTTGAAACTCACTACGGTTAAAGACCCGAAATTGCTGATTATCCCTTATGCTTCTGGTTCGAAAAGTATTGAAAGAAGAACAAACTATTACTTAGATATATATAAGAGATTGGGGTATAAAGATATATGGGTGTTGAATCTCGACAACCCAAAACAAGCGCTTAAATACATCAAAGAGTGCGATATGATCTGGATGCCAGGTGGTGGACAAACCCTGCTTAAAACGCGACTTGAGAAGGCCGGATTGGTCGACGATATTCAAAAGAGACATAAAGAGGGTGTCCCGATAGGTGGTACCAGTGCCGGTGCGGGAATAATGTCGAAGGTAATGATAAGCAGCAGCAAAAAGATGAGCGGACTGTTACTTCCGGTAATGTATCAAGGTTTGGGGCTTTGGACGGAGGTGATCGTAGATCAGCATTTTAGTGAGAGAAAACGTTCGCAGCGCCTTGAAATAGCCGTTCGCAATAATCCTGAGCTGTTGGGTGTAGGCATAGACGAAAACACAGCGACTATAGTTACCGGAAACGAGTTTCGAGTGGTAGGGGCCAATACAGTAACGGTTTATCGCGCGGATCCTGGCAACCCGGATAAAGAACTGGAAAAGACAGTACTCAAAGCCGGAGATGTTTACAAGTTTTCAGAAAACTAAAGAATTCAGTTTCTTTGCTTTACAAACCATAACTTTAAATCTATGAAACACTTATTTGTAATTTTATTGAGCTTGTCCCTTTTTGCTTGCGGAAATAGCAACAAAGAAGACAGTGGTAAAACAGACGATGTCCAAGATCAAAATACCGAGCGCTATGTGCTCGTCATTCACGGAGGAGCCGGTACCATCACCAAAGAGAAAATGACTCCGGAACGGGAAAAGGCCTATAGAGAAGGTTTGGAAGCTGCCCTATCCGCAGGATACGAGCAGTGGAAGTCGGGGAAGACTGGGTTGGATATGGTAGAGGCAGCTATTATTGAGCTGGAAAACGATTCACTCTTTAATGCAGGTAAGGGAGCTGTACTTACACATGAAGGGAAAAATGAATTGGATGCCTCTATTATGTGGGGACCCGACCGCAATGCGGGAGCTGTAGCCGGAGTAACTACGATAAAAAACCCTATTAAGGCAGCAAGGCTGGTGATGGAAAAGTCTGAGCACGTCATGCTGGTAGGAAAGGGAGCAGAACAATTTGCTGAAAGTGGAAAACTGGATATCGTAGATCCGTCTTATTTTATGACAGATCGTCGTAGTAAACAACTAAAGCGTATACTCAAAAGAGATTCTACCAAAATTGTCCTCGATCACGATGAAAAACACGGAACAGTAGGCGCTGTTGCTTTGGACAAAAACGGTAACCTAGCTGCCGGAACTTCTACTGGAGGAATGGTGAACAAACAATTTGGTCGAATCGGAGATTCGCCCATTATCGGTGCCGGAAACTATGCCGGAAAACAGGTGGCGGTATCTTGTACCGGTTGGGGAGAATTTTATATCCGAAATGTAGCGGCTTATGATGTTGAGGCGCAAATGGAGTATAACAATGCATCAGTAACTGAAGCAAGCGCTGAAGTTATCCGAAAAATTGGTGATATGGGCGGAACGGGAGGTATGATTGCCATAGACAATAAGGGAAATATCGCTATGCCTTTTAACACGAGAGGGATGTACAGAGGTGCTGTAACCGAAGACGGGAAAATCCTTATCGAAATGTACAAGTAGTAGATGCAAATAAAAAATTATAGATAGATGAAGCTATTTAAGCCGCTGTCGTTTGCGATAGTCCTTTGCCTTTGTTTCAGTGTATATGCACAGCGAGAAGAGGCGATAACTGATTTAAAAGAATTGGAAGGTTATTACAAGGTGACCGATGAGGTGGATATCCTTATCGAATCGGAGCGCTTTAGTATGGGAAATACTATTTCCTTGATTGAAGAGGCAGGAAAAGGGCAGTGGAAGGTGTCGGGACTAAACATAAACTTTTCGGCAAAAAAGAAAAACGGAGAAAATATACTGGTCGTAGAGCGATATGGAGAAAGTGCTGAGATAGGTGAAGAGCTTCCGGAGTATTTGAATAACTTTAAAGATATCCCTCTGGAAACACTTGCCGATTTGGTAGCACCGAGGTATATGATAGCCAATAATGTTCCCGGAGTTTCTATAGCGCTTATCAAAGATCACAAGGTGACTTCTGATTTGCAATACGGATTGAAGAATATTACAGATCCGACAAGTAAAGTGGATGTGTCTACTGTATTTGAAGCCTGTTCTATGTCTAAGCCACTATTTGCTTATTTTGCGCTTAAACTGGTAGAAGAAGGCAAGCTAGATCTCGACACTCCTTTGGTGGAATACCTTGGAAAAGACTATACCGAAGATCCGAGACATCGAAAAATCACAGCGCGTATGGTGTTGACCCATACTTCTGGATTTCCCAATTGGCGTCCGGGAGGGCGGAAGAAAGGAGGACCTATCCCTGTTCTTTTTGAGCCCGGTACCAAGCACAAGTACTCGGGAGAAGGGATATTGTTTTTACAGCGAACCGTAGAAAAAATACTCGGAATAAGTAGCTCTTCTGAAATGGACAGCCTTATGTACGAGTCGCTACTTAAACCTCTGGGGATGACGCATAGCCACTATATCTGGCAAGACGAATACAACGAGACCTATGCTGATGGACACGGAAATACAGGTGATTTAAGACGTAAAAAAAGACGCGTTTACAAGGAATTCAATGCCGCATTTACCCTCTATGCTACCCCTGTAGAATACGCTCATTTTCTGTTAGAACTGATGAAAACGGACCGTTCGGCTCCTTATTCGCTGGAAGAAACACTGTGGAAAACAATGACCACTCCTCAATACGACACCAACAGTACAGCCATTCTTCCTCGCCGAGACAGAACAGCGACAGGAACTAGGCATTTCGGACTTGCATTGCGTATAGATCGATTGGATTCAGGAGGTTTGCGAGTGGGGCATACCGGTTCGAATGGCAATGGTTTTAGGTGTATTTCTGAATACAATCCGGAAACGGGCAACGGACTGGTAATTATGACAAATAGTACTAAGGGAGTGCCGGTCTATAGGGCATTGCTGAGCTATCTGGAAGATTAATGTTTATAAACCATTTGCTAAAAACAAATAGGATGATTAAAATAAAGTGGCTCGCTTTACTGAGTGTTGTGATATGTACTACAGTGGTGTCGGCACAAGAGGGGGTTAAACGCGGACGTGCAAGGGATTTTGGACTGCAGACGGGTATATTGCCCACCGGAAAATGGAATGCTATTACCGATGTGCCCGGAGTAAAGGTAGGACATAGAACCTTGATAGAAGGAGATGATGTGCGCACGGGGGTTACCGCTATAATTCCGCATCAGGGAAATGTTTTTCAGCAAAAAGTGCCTGCAGCGGTATATGTGGGCAATGGCTTTGGGAAATCTATCGGCCTGTCGCAAATTGAAGAGCTCGGAACACTGGAAACACCTATTTTGCTGACCAATACTTTGAGCGTACCTGCCGTAGCTGACGGTTTGTTAGATTATATGTTAGCACTCCCGGGCAATGAAACTGTACGTTCCATAAACAGTGTGGTAGGTGAGACTAACGATGGTTATCTCAACGATATCCGGAGTAGGAATGTCACCCGCGAAGATGCGCTGCAAGCCCTAAATGCTGCCAAAAGTGGCCCGGTAAGTGAAGGCAATATAGGAGCGGGTACAGGCACGAGAGCTTTGGGCTTTAAGGGAGGTATAGGTACCGCCTCTAGGGTGTTGCCTCCATCAAAGGGGGGCTATACCGTAGGTGTATTGGTTCAGTCGAATTTTGGGGGAGTGTTGAGTATTAATGGCGCTCCTGTGGGACGAGAACTGAAAAACTTCTATATGATGGAAAAGGACCCTTATGTAGCCGATGGTTCTTGTATGATAATTATCGCAACAGATGCTCCTTTGTCTGATCGCAATCTCAAGCGACTGGCTCGACGCTCCTACCTTGCCTTTGGTGCTGTAGGATCGTTTTCATCAAACGGGAGTGGAGACTATTCTATCGCGTTTTCTACCCATCCAGACACCTTTGTTCCTTATAAAGCTCCAAAAAAACCGATGACTCCACCTGTGCTGCACAACGACGATATGTCTCCGCTTTTTATGGCGGTCTTGGAAGCGACAGAAGAAGCGATATACAATTCTCTGTTTATGGCAGAAGATATGAAGGGATTCAAAGGACATATTATGAAAGCGCTGCCTATCCCCGAAGTGCTTCCCATACTGAAAAAGTACGGTGCACTACATCAGGATAGTTTGCCTTCGGCATCTAAGAAATAATGTTTTTGAGGTCGTGCTTTAGGATGCTCCTCGAGGGTGAAATTTTTTCACAATATCAGCCAGTTGAGAGCGGTCGGTATGCATATATATTTCGGTGGTGGTAATGCTTTCGTGTCCCAACATTTGCTGAATAGCTCTCAGATCTGCACCGTTTTGAAGTAGGTGAGTGGCAAAGGAATGACGAAAGGTATGTGGACTGATGCTCTTTCCGAGATTTATTTTTTCGGCAAGCCGCTTTACGATGGTAAAGACCATGGCTCTAGTGAGCTGTTTTCCTCTTCGATTGAGAAAGAGTATGTCTTCATGTCCTTTTTGAGCCTGGATATGTACCCTTATCTCACTTTTGTATCGCTGAATAATATTTTGTGTAACCGGAGCGATGGGCACGAAGCGCTGTTTGTCGCCTTTTCCGGTAACCCTGATAAATCCTTCTGCAAAAAAAAGGTCGGAAATGCGCAAGGCGGTGAGCTCTGAAACCCTAAGTCCGCAGCTGTACAAGGTTTCCAACATGGCGCGGTTGCGCTCTCCTTCGGGAGTGCTGAGGTCGATGGCTGCGATAATCCGGTCTATGTCTTGTTGCGATAAGGTGTCGGGAAGCTTGCGTCCGATTTTGGGCGATTCTATCAACTCCATAGGGTTGTTTTCTCTATAGCCTTCAAAGACGAGGTAGTTGAAAAAACTGCGCAATCCTGAGAGTATTCTGGCTTGAGAACTGGCGTTGACGGTTGGGGCGATATCGTAGACAAATCGCTGTAGGCTTTCCGGAGAAATACGTATAGGGGATTCGTTTATAGAGCGCTCCTGTAAATACCCTATCAGTTTTTTTACATCCAGGGAATAGTTTTCCAGAGAGTTGGCAGACAAGCCTCTCTCTATCTGCAAATAGTGCCTGAAATCCTTAAGTGCCCGTTCCCAATTCACAGGCTAAAGATAAGGTTTTTCGCCTTAATGAACTCGGTTTGCAGCAAGAGGAACCAACTACTCGAAAGTGAAATTGAGAAAAATACCCCGGCTGTGCATATTGTTGAGGTTACTGGTATAAGGGCTGTCTGGGGCTTTGTCCGGTATGTGTTCGTCATTCAGTGAAAATACACCTCTGATAGAGGGAGAAAACTTAAAGTAGTACAGATAAAAGTCTATTCCAAAACCGATCTCGTAGAAATAGCTGTATTTTTTCATTCGGAATTCCCCGCTTTCTATACCCTGATCACTGTCGGCATTGCTTCCTAGATTGATGGCTCCCGAAAATCCGCCTACGATATAGGGTTTGATGTTGCCCAGGCGTTTGGTACTCACCTTGAGCAATAGCGGAACGTGAATATAAGTGGATTTTACTTCCCTGATGCCGTCTACTTCGTTAAAATAACCGTTGTCGTCTGTTATACCTAAATAATACAGATCCCTTTGATTGTAATACAGTCCCGGTTCTAGGCGTAGGTTCATATAATCGTTGATGCGGAGGTCTCCTATAAGTCCTACGTTAAACCCGATGTTTTTACTGACCTGTATATCCTTGTAGTCGTCGTTTAGTTGTTTGTAGTCGAAGTTGAAGCTGTATTGATTGATTCCGAGAAAATAGCCCCAATGCACAGGTTGTTTGTCGAAGTTTTCCAGGTTGATCAGCGGATTTTCTCTAAATTGAGAAAACGCACTATGACTTGCCATAAGGAAGATAAAGCCGAGCAATGTCCTGTTCATACACTTGGGTTTTACGGTGGGTTAATGCTGTTTTGAGGCTGTATATATGGTGGCAACTCCCATAGTTTGAGGGAGGTGTTGCACTTTTATAAACCCTGTTTTACTCAAAATATTGTTCAGTTTTTCCCCGTGAGGAAACACAGAGGCCGATTCGGAGAGGTAAGCATAGGCCGAACGGTCTTTAGAAAACAGTTTTCCGATAAGGGGGAGTATGTATTTGGTATACAGTTTATAGCCTTGTTTGTAGGGTGTTTTGGTGGGTACCGAGGTTTCTAAAATTACAAAACGTCCTTCTGGTTTGAGTACTCTTAATATTTCACTCAATCCCTTTTCGAGATTCTCAAAGTTTCGCACTCCAAAGGCTACGGTAATGGCGTCGAAGCTGTCGTCGGCAAACGGCAGGTTTTCACTGTCACCCAACACCATATTTATAGTGTTTTGCAGTTGTTTTTCTTCTATCTTGCGTTTTCCCACCTCAAGCATGCCGGGTGAAATGTCGAGCCCTGTGATCTTTTCCGCTCCTGTTTCGGCGAGGTTGATAGCCAAATCTCCGGTGCCTGTCGCAATGTCGAGTACAGTGCTCGGCCTACATTCTTTAACCAATTTAACGACCTTTTTACGCCATTTGATATCTATGCCGAAAGAGATCACTCGGTTGAGTCCGTCGTAATTTCCAGAAATGGTGTCGAACATACGCGTTACCTGTTCTTTTTTGCCCAGTTCAGAATCTTTATACGGAGTTACATTTTCAGTCATTAGAAAAATTTTGACAAAGATAGGGATATTTTGCAGGACAGAATTGCAGATGTTTCTGGAAATCACAAGTAGAAGGGGTGGATACGGCTATGAGCCAAAAAAGGCAGAATGTCACGTACCACTATACGAACTATTCTGCCTTTTTTACAGCTTAGCTGCCTTAATTTCTCAGAAATTAAGACAGTACTTCTTTTATTCTTTTCATAGCTTCTCTGAGTTCCTTTTCTGAAGCGGCATAAGAAATACGGATACAGTTAGGATTGCCAAAGGCTTCTCCTGTTACTGTAGCCACATTGGCCTGCTCGAGTAGGTAAAGTGAAAAGTCGGATGCACTTTCTATTTTATGCCCCCTCAGTGTCTTTCCGAAAAACGAGGAGATATTAGGGAAAACGTAAAAAGCTCCTTCGGGAACGTTGATCTGGAAACCGTCGATATCTCTCAACAAATCCAGCACGAGATCCCTTCTCTTTTGGAACTCGTCGATCATGTATTGTATCTTACTCACCGGAGCCTCAAGAGCGGTGATGGTAGCCCTTTGTGCAATACAGTTGGTTCCACTGGTAATTTGTCCTTGTATTTTGTTGCAGGCACGTGCCACCCAGGCAGGGGCACCGATAAACCCGATACGCCATCCGGTCATGGCAAAGGCTTTAGACACACCGTTTACGGTTACGGTACGATCGTACATACCATCGATTGCTGCTATACTTACGTGACCTCCGGCAAAATTGATATGCTCGTAAATCTCATCGGAGACGATATATATTTGAGGGTGTTTTCTCAATACCTCTGCCAGAGCTTCCAGTTCTTCCTTGCTGTACACCGAGCCGCTTGGGTTACAAGGAGAACTGTACCAAAGCATTTTGGTCTTGGGGGTGATAGCTGCCTCGAGTTGCTCCGGTGTTATTTTAAAATCGTTTTCTATGGAGGTGGAAACTACTACTGGTACACCTTCTGCGAGCTTTACGATATCGGAATAGCTCACCCAATACGGAGCGGGAATGATTATTTCATCTCCGGGATTTATCATCGCCAATGCCACATTGGCCAAAGATTGCTTGGCTCCTGTAGAAACGACAATTTGATCCGGTTTGTAGCTGAGGTTGTTGTCGCGTTTGAATTTGTTGATAATGGCCTCTTTGAGGTCGGCATAACCATCTACTGGCGAATAGCTGTTGTAATTGTCATTGATGGCCTGTATGGCAGCTTCTTTAATGAAATCTGGAGTGTTGAAATCTGGTTCACCCAAACTCAGTCCGATGATATCCCTTCCTTCAGCTCTCAATTCCCTAGCCTTAGCTGCCATAGCGAGTGTGGCAGAAGTGGCCATATTAAGTACTCTTTCCGATAGCTTTTGTTCCATAAGTTGTGTTTTATCGGTTATTAAAGTTAATACCAAGTAAACTGGTATCGATCAAAATATCTGAAGTGCGAAATTATGGCTTTTCCTGCAGATTTGAAGCTATAATTCTATAAATTAAACCCTAACTACAACTTCTTTAACAATTTTTTCTGTTTGTGTATTGTTTTCGGCGCTGTGTCTTGTTTTGCTTACTTTTGTACAAAAGTAAAACCATGTCTTCTCCCGATATAATTTTAAAATATTTTCCCGATTTGTCCGAGCGACAACAACGACAGTTCAAACAGTTGGAAGCCTTGTATGCCGACTGGAATGCGAAGATCAATGTCATTTCTAGAAAGGATATAGACGAATTGTATGTACGTCACGTGCTTCACTCTCTCGGGATAGCCAAGGTGCAAGCTTTTTGTCCTGGTAGCTCGATACTCGATGTAGGTACGGGGGGCGGTTTTCCCGGTATTCCGCTGGCTATTCTTTTTCCCGATACCCGTTTTTATCTGACCGATGCAATAGGGAAGAAGATCAAAGTAGTAGAGGCGGTGGCAGAAGCGCTCGAACTTCAAAATGTAAGAGCGGAACACATACGTGCAGAAAAAGTGAAAGAACGCTTCGATTTTGTAGTTAGCCGCGCTGTAACTAATATGCCCGATTTTGTGCGATGGGTGCGGAATTCGACGACAAAAGATAACCGTCACGAATTAAAAAACGGGATATTGTATTTAAAGGGAGGTGACCTTTCTGAAGAATTGAAGCCTTTTCCGAAAGCTGTTGAATACGCATTGTCGGATTATTTTGAAGAGGACTTTTTTGACACTAAAAAAGTGGTTCATCTATCTTTGTGACCATCCTATTTTGGACAGTATACCCCGCCATCGGTACTTTCTTATGAATTTTCCCTGTGCTTGATCTACGAGGAAAGGCAGCTTGTTTTTTCGGGCTTTGAGGTATCCCTGTGTATTGTAGAGTAAAGCTTTCCACCGTTTGAGCTTCCAAGCTGTTTTGAGTGAGGCGATAAGAGTAATCGGGAGGCCGTATCTCAGGGTGTACATAGCCTGCCCCTGTAACAATCGAGCCTTTTTGGTGTAGGCTTTTCCCGTTGGTCGAAGGTGTTTGATGACAAGTTCTTTTGAAGTGTGAACTTCAAAGCCGTAATACCGAGCCAGTAGGGTGTCTGCCGTATCCCATCCTATGGCAGGCTTGAGTCCTCCTATACTTTCAAAGCAATTTTTGGAATAGGCTTTAACGGGACCCCTTACGTGGTTTTTATCGGCTATAGCTTCGTATATCCATTGTCCTTTGTGTTTGATGTAAACCAAACCACCGGCTATCCCTACCGATGAGTCGTTTGCAAACACTGTAGCAAGAGTCTCAAAATAATTTGGAGGAAGAACAACATCAGCATCCATTTTTACAATAAAATCAAAATTGTTGTCCAGAGTTTCCAGTCCCTTGTAAAAAGCTTGAATTACCTTGCCTCCCGGAAGATGCCCTTCTCCCTTAGGTGAAAGTCGAAGTGTTCTTGCCCAGGGATGCTCTTCAGCAAAGGCAGAGGCAATCTTTGCCGTCTGGTCTGTAGAGGCGTCGTCTACAACGATGAGGGCAGTAGGTAGTAGCGTTTGAGCCGATACTGAAGCAAGAGCTTCGCCGATAAATTTCTCTTCGTTGTGAGCGGGTATGACAATATAGTACTTCAAGTTTTTTTTGTGAGTTTTTCTATGTCGGCAAAGATAAAAAAAGTAAAGTGACCCTTTTGGTAATTGTTTTTTTAAAAAAAATAGTAATAGGAAGTGGGACTTTTCAGGTGCTCTGGTGTACTAATAATAGATGTTTCATTCTGGAATAGATATATTGGGGGATAAAAATCAAAAGAAATGAGTAGTGATTGCACTTTGATAGCTGATTTGCTGGAGAAATTCAAAAATAATACCATTAGTCGAAAGGAATACGAGCAACTTGTGGCTGCGATAAGTAATCCGCTAAACGAAGGGGAGGTCAAGTATATTATGGAGGAGTATTGGCGTGATTTGGATATGTTGAATGAGGAAGAGGAATGAGAGGGGAATCCGGCGAAATCCTAAGTCAGTTATAGGCTCATGCAATTTTTAGAGCTGGGGTAGGTGTCTCTATAGCAGGATGCTCACCACTATACTACGGGTTTTTTGTTCCCCTATGTCCGATGAGATCAAGGGAAAAAACAGAAATGACCTCCCATATCTCGAGCAGCTCTTCCGAATGCATTTTTACTTTGTCTTGTCCTTTTGCCAGTTTGTCATTCATATTTAAAACGATGTGATTTGGAGCTAATGGGTTCTTGAATATCCTACTGATATAAATTCCTCTTATCTTGCTGACCAACACATAGATACTCTCTTCTGAAAGTTTTGAGATATCGATATCGCGATATTCTCCGACTACAAAATCTCCATCTTGAAGTTCAGGGGCCATAGACGATCCTACCATTTGGAAGGCTCGTATGTTATCCCCTTTGATAAATGGAAAATTAAACTTCGGAAGGCTGTCGATAAAACTTTTGAGGTGACACTCTATGACGTACCTAAATGTGAAGTTTCTGCTCACAACACAAAAACCTGAATCGCCATTTTTTTCAAGTGTCGAGGTCCTTCTGCTCGCCTGATTGAAGAAAAGCGCACCGATGTCGATATTGTAGGTTTTGCAGGGCGCAAAAACCCGGGGGAAATCGAGGGTGTTTCGCTTTTTCCAAGTAGAGATAGTGTTTGGTCTGACATTGAGAATGTCAGACAAGGCGGCATTGGTTCGGATATTGAGATGTTGCTTTAAACGC
This sequence comes from Sinomicrobium sp., assembly GCA_029266035.1. Classification (GTDB taxonomy): domain Bacteria; phylum Bacteroidota; class Bacteroidia; order Flavobacteriales; family Flavobacteriaceae; genus Sinomicrobium. The sequence continues at coordinate 44,659 of JAJUFH010000019.1, read as the reverse complement.
TCGATTACTTCAACAGCCTCAAATGCTACACCATCCCCTTCAGGATTTTTTATAGCGGATGCTTTTTTCATAGTTGTTGCAAGTCGGGGTGACGAAACTAAGCTTATTAAAATACGAATAAATAACAATTCAAATGTAATGTTTTTTATAAAAACAACAATATTGATATGTTTTGTTAAATATTTTAAATTCGAATTATTGAGGGTATATGTTTGAGCTTAATGCGTTTATATCTTGTGTTACTTTCTGTATCTGTTAGGAAAAAATCTCATGCGTAATAGTGTAAAATCTCTTTTTGAGTTTATTTTTGTGCATTATATGTTTTGAATTGTATTTTTGTCCGTCATTAAGTTGAGATAAATACAATAATCTCCAGTTTGTTGCGTTGTTGTTCGTGAGGAGCATATACCTGTCAAACAGTAAGTTTTAGTACAGAGACACAGAGGGCGAAATAGGTGCTTAATATTTGCGTTTTAGTATTGAGAAAAGTTAGGCGGTATCGATGCGACCGTGTGTTGAAAAAAATAAAAATTATGAATTGGAAAGGGATTTTATCCGTTTTTCTTATAAGCTTGACCGCTTGGGAAATGTCAGGTCAGGCCAATATACTCAACGCTTCGAAGCCGGAAGATATAGGAGTTAAATCTCAGGCTCAGATCAGTGAAGGAGATGATGTTCCCTTAGAGTACGGCTATGTGGAAGACAGAGATATTATGTGGTCTAAAATGGTATGGGAAGTAATAGATCTCAACGAAAGGGTAAATTTCCCACTGTACTATCCTATAGACGGAACATCAGGAGCTTTGGGTAGACAGTCGCTTTACGACGTACTGGTAACCAATATCAAAAACGGAAACCTCAAAGATATTTACACAGATTCCTATTTTACTGAACGTAGGAATTTTGGAGAGTTGGAAGCTACACTGGCAACTGTAGATACCACAGACTTAGGGTATGAACAGGTAAACGCAGGAGAGCAGGTTTCTGAAATGTATATCGATCGCAGGGAGATAAGTTCGGCCGATATAGTAGAATACAGAATAAGAGGAATGTGGTATTTTGACAAGAGACAAGGTGAGTTGAAGTACCGTCTTTTGGGTATTGCTCCGGTAGCGCCAGATGTGAATTTTATGGATCAGGGTATAGACGATGGTTCTAATTTAGTAGAATTGTTTTGGGTTTGGTATCCCAGTGCTAGAAAAGTGCTTCACGCAGCCAAAGCGTTTAATGCGAACAATTCGGGAAGACCTATATCTTTCGACCATCTTTTAAATGCGAGGAGGTTTAATGCCGTGATTTATAAGGAAGACAATGTGTATGGCGATCGAGAGATTAGGGATTATATTCCTGATAACGCCATGTTTCAACTTATGGAAGCACAGCGAATTAAAGAAGAAATTCGCAATTTTGAACAGGATGTCTGGAAAAGCGAATAATTTTTTTCGGAGCACCTCTGTTGTGCATCTCGTGTGAGTGAGCTAGCACAACAGCCGAAATAGATATATGATATTACAAGAACGCCTGCAAAGCTACAGGTGTTTTTTATTTTTGTACTATGACTACAGACTATATTGTGGTAGGTCTGGGGCTTGCCGGACTGGCCTTTTGCGAACAGTTGAGAACACACGACAAGTCGTTTGTAGTTTTTGACGGAAGCTTGCAGCAATCTTCTCAAGTAGCTGGTGGTGTGTACAATCCCGTTGTGCTAAAGCGATTTACAGCTGCCTGGAAATCGGAGGAGCAATTGCGAGAGGCTATGCCTTTTTATCTCGGATTGGAAAAATACCTGTCGGAACAGCTGGTGTATCCTATACCGGTGTACCGCAGATTTACCTCCGTGGAAGAGCAGAATATGTGGTTTGAAGCCGCAGACAAACCTGAACTGTCTCCCTTTCTCTCAGACGAATTAGATCACCACCCCATATCAGGTATCGATGCCCCTTATGGCTTTGGGGTTGTAAAACACAGTGGCAGGATAGCCGTAAAGAAAATGATTGAGGCTTATCGAGCTACACTCAACGAGGAGCAGTTGAGAAAAGAGGATTTCGAATATCAGGCATTGTCGTTTACAGATCAAGAGGTTACTTACAAGGGAATTCGAGCCAAACATATAGTGTTTGCAGAAGGATATGGGATGGTGGATAATCCACTGTTTAATTATTTGCCGCTAAAAGGAGCCAAGGGAGAACTTCTCACTATCAAGGCGCCGGCTCTCGATTTGAAAAATATTCTGAAATCGTCGGTATTTCTCATTCCAATAGGTTCGGGTCACTACGTGGTGGGGGCTACCTACGACTGGACCGACAAAACCAATGCGGTGACCGAGGCGGGGAGGAAAGAGCTTGTGGAAAAACTGGACAAAATAATACACTGCGACTACGAAATTGTACATCAACGAGCCGGAATACGACCTACAGTGGCCGACCGAAGGCCTTTGGTGGGAAGGCACCCCCTGCAGCACAATGCCTATATACTAAACGGATTGGGCACCAGAGGAACTTTGACCGCGCCCTTTACAGCGCAGCAGCTTTATGCGTTTATCGAAGACAGGATAGCCTTAGATGCTGCAATAGACATCGACCGTTTTAGGAAGAGATACGCGCGATATTCCGGGTAGAACAGGAGATTGACGTTGTGAAAGGATGTTTTAAATATGCTGTTTTTCTTCTGTTTCAGTGTTTTTTTTGTGATTTTCAACGGCATTGGGGTCGTAGTGGACAAAAAAGTTGATCCAGATATTTCTCGAGACTCTCATAATTACTGGCATAAAGACGACAAGAGTAGCCATAATGGCTATAAATGCCGTTTTTAAGCCGGAGCCAAAGAAAAAGAAGGAAATGATAAAGGCCGCTACTGCAAAAGCCGTACCCACACCGTAGCTGACATACATGGCTCCGTAAAAGAAAGAAGGTTCTATCCTGTAGCGAAGACCACAGTGAGAACATTGTTCGTCGACCTTTAATGTCTTGGCAGGGTGATACAGATTTTTGTAAGTGTACATACTCTCTTCCTGGCATCTCGGACAGGTGCCGGTAAAAATACTGTATAGACGGCTTCCCTTTTTAAACATGGTAAAAATATTTGAAAAAACAAGTCGCAAAGTTATTAAATATTGTCATTTATTTTTTGTAAAAACCACTTAAATATATTTGAAGACACTATCCCTTGGGCAACTACCATTACAAACAATCCCCTTTTGGGAATGGTCTGTGTGTACTTGTCGGGAGATTCATTACTCCGCTAGGGCTCCGTTCTGAATGACATCTCCCCATCTCCCCATCTCCGCGTCTCCCTATCTCCACCTCTCCCAATCTCTCCATCTCATTTTCTTAAGGCCGAAAAAATGTGTTTATTTGCATCGGATTTTCGAGCTGTGTCAATAGGATAGGAGTTCTTCACAGTCTGTGATTTAAGAAACGTTATAACAATGCTTAATATACATAATTTATCAGTATCCTTTTCCGGGGAGTTTTTGTTTGAAGAAGTATCTTTTCGTCTCAATTCAGGAGATAGGGTAGGGCTTATAGGAAAGAACGGAGCGGGAAAGTCGACTATGTTGAAACTGCTTTCTGGGGAAATGAAACCAGATACGGGAGTACTCGCATCAGATAAGGATGTGCGTATTGGTTTTCTAAAACAGGATATTGATTTTGTGCAAGGGAGGACAGTGCTGGAAGAAGCTTATCAGGCTTTTGAAGAGATAAAGTCGCTCGAACTGAAGTTGGACGAAGTGAATCGAAACTTAGCCGAGCGTACCGATTACGAAAGCGAGAGCTATCATCAACTCATGGTAGACTTGAGCGATATGACGAACAGATACGAAATTCTAGGAGGGTATAATTACCAGGGAGATACCGAAAAAGTGCTTCAGGGGCTCGGGTTTAAAAGAAAAGACTTTGACAAACTTACCGATACCTTTTCGGGCGGTTGGAGGATGCGAATAGAATTGGCCAAACTGTTGCTTCAAAACAACGATGTACTGCTGCTCGACGAACCCACCAACCACCTCGATATAGAGTCTATTATCTGGTTGGAACAGTTTCTACAACGCTATCCGGGAGTAGTGGTGATAGTATCACACGACAAGATGTTTCTAGATCATGTAACCAACAGAACCATAGAAATTTCGCTGGGTAAGATATACGATTACAACAAGCCCTATTCGCAGTATCTCGTGCTTCGAGGGGAGATTAGAGAGCAGCAGCTCAACGCCAAAAAAAATCAGGACAAACAAATACAGCAGGCAGAACGCCTCATTGAAAAGTTTAGGGCAAAAGCCACAAAAGCCTCGATGGCGCAGTCGCTGATAAAAAAGCTGGACCGTATGGAGCGGCTGGAGGTAGACGAAGAAGACAACAGTGTGATGAATGTGCGTTTTCCCGTCTCTGTACAACCGGGTAGAGTGGTAGTCGAAGCAAAAGACGTCAGTAAAGACTACGGAGATAAAAAAGTGCTCAGAGGTATCGATCTCATGGTAGAAAGAGGTAGTAAGATCGCTTTTGTGGGGCAAAACGGACAGGGGAAAACAACCCTGGCCAAAATTATTATCGATGAAATATCCTATGGAGGAGAACTCCGATTGGGACACAATGTCCAATTGGGGTATTTTGCGCAGAATCAAGCGGAATATCTTGACGGAGAACAAACAGTACTTAAACTTATGGAGGATGCTGCGAGCGATAACAATCGCAGTAAGGTGAGAGATATGCTCGGAGCTTTTCTGTTTAGGGGGGATGAAGTAGATAAAAAGGTAAAGGTGCTTTCAGGAGGAGAACGCAACCGGCTTGCGCTTTGTAAAATGTTGCTCGATCCTTTCAATGTGCTGGTGATGGACGAACCCACCAACCACCTCGATATCAAATCGAAGAATGTGTTGAAGCAGGCATTGCAAAATTTTGAAGGAACCTTGCTGCTGGTATCACACGACAGGGATTTTCTACAGGGGCTCACCGATAAAGTCTATGAGTTTAAAGACGGGAAAATCAAGGAATACCTAGGAGATATCAATTTCTTTTTGGAACAGCGCAATGTTTCCAATTTTAGGGAGGTAGAAAAAACCGAACCGCAGAAAAGAGAGGTGAAAATTCAGGAAGAAAAGGAGAATAAACTCACCTACGACGAGCAGAAAAAGCAAAAAGCGCTAAAAAATAGACTGAACAAGGTAGAAGGTATGATCGCTACACTCGAAAAAGAGATTGCGAAAGCCGACAGTGCACTTGCGACAGATTACGACCGCGTGTCGTCTGACGAGCAGTTTTTTACCACCTATAAAGCGAAGAAAAAAGAGCTCTCGGAACTGACAACCGAATGGGAAGATTTGGTAGAAGCCCTTGAAGAGTGATGAAGAGGCGCTAAAAATACCCTATTTAAATTCCGAAATTGCAATTTAAACAATATCTTTGCAACCGATTTATACGCGTAGATGAAAACGGCAGTACGAACAACAACAAAAACAGGGGGTTTATCACAGGTTCTGGAAGATTTCAGACAGTTGACCAAGGTAGGGCTGTCTTTGAGTGTGGTATTCTCTTCAGTTGCCGGTTATTTTTTGGGGGCAGCAACCATAGACTACAAGGTGTTGCTGATGTTAATGATAGGAGGGTATTTTACAGTAGGAGCTTCCAACGCTTATAATCAAATTGTAGAACGAGATTTGGACGCCAAGATGCAGCGTACCAAAAACAGACCCATACCCTCGGGGAGAATGTCTGTAAATACCGCCTTTGTTATCGCAACGGTTTGTGCAGTATTGGGTATTGTGATGCTTTACCTTATAAACCCCAAAACAGCCATGTTTGGTGCGATATCCATTTTTTTATATACCAGCGTTTATACACCCTTGAAAACCAAGACACCGCTTTCGGTGTTTGTCGGGGCCTTTCCAGGAGCGATTCCCTTTATGTTGGGTTGGGTAGCCGCAAGTGGAAGTTTTGGCATAGAGCCAGGAACCTTGTTTATGGTGCAGTTTTTTTGGCAATTTCCGCACTTCTGGGCTATTGGCTGGTTGCTGTATGACGATTACAAAAAGGCGGGATACTGTATGTTGCCCACCGGAAAGAAAGACAGGGCTACAGCGGTACAGGTTATTATGTATGTGATTTGGATGATAATTGTTTCCGTTGCTCCGGTTACAGGGTTTACCGGTGAGCTCAAGCTGTCTGTGGTTGGAGCTGTAATTGTAGGGGTGCTCGGTCTCGGAATGCTCTATTACGCCCTGAAATTGTATCAGAATAAAGATAATGCTTCAGCGCGTAAGCTGATGCTGGCAAGTGTAACCTATATCACCTTACTGCAGATTGTTTATGTGGTGGATAAGTTTGTATAGAAGTGCAGAGTACTTAAAGCAATGTAGGAGATAGCGATTAAGAATTGATTATGGATTTGACACAGGGAACTTTCCAGGAAAAGAACGACAGGGCAAAAAAAATGATGCTCTGGTTCGGTATGATAAGCATACTTATGACTTTTGGAGGGCTTACCAGTGCCTATGTGGTGAGTAAAAGCAGACCAGATTGGCTACAGGATTTTGAATTGCCAACAGCCTTCTTTGTCAGTACAGCTTTTATCCTGTCCAGCAGTGTTACTTTTCACCTTGCTAAAAATAAAATTCAAACAGGACGTAGACAAGTAGGTAGCGTATTACTGCTCATTACCCTACTGCTTGCTACACTGTTTGTCGTATCCCAATTTTACGGATTTTCACAGGTTATTGAAGATGGGTATTACTTTACCGGAGCTCAGAGTTCGGTAACCACTTCGTTTCTGTATGCGATTACTGTAGCCCACATGGCTCACGTGATAGCTGGAATTCTAGTACTGTTGGTGGTAATTTATAATCATTTTAAAGAGAAGTATTACCCCGGTCAAACCCTTGGTTTAGAAATGGCTGTAACGTTCTGGCATTTCCTCGATTTGCTGTGGGTGTACCTCATTTTATTTTTCTATTTCTTTAGATAAGAAAAAAACGTAAATTTGGGCAGTTTTTTTTAAAACATATATGTATTAGTTTATGGAAGCTACTGTTACAACAGCTACAGAAGGAAAGGTATGGGGAGGTGGCAATAGACCACTTGGTGCCAGTTATGGAAAAATGATGATCTGGTATTTTATCCTCTCGGATGCCTTGACATTTTCAGGATTCCTCGCGGCTTATGGGCTTACCCGTTTTAAATTTATCGATTCCTGGCCTATTGCAGACGAGGTGTTTAATCACTTTCCATTTCTGCACGGAGTAGATGCTCCTATGTATTATGTGGCTTTGATGACGTTTATCTTGATCTTTTCGTCGGTGACTATGGTGTTGGCTGTAGATGCCGGGCATCAGATGAAAAGGAGTAAAGTGGCTTGGTATATGTTCTTTACCGTAATCGGAGGACTTATATTCCTCGGGTCTCAGGCTTGGGAATGGAAAAATTTTATTCAGGGTTCATACGGAGCGGTCGAGACCAAAGGAGGTCAGATTTTACAGTTTGTGGATGCAGATACAGGGAAAAGACTTGCCCTGAGCGATTTTGCAACGCCAAACACCGAAGCTAAGCAGAGCGTGAATGTCAACGGAATAACAGCTGAAGTGGATCAAGCGGAGCATATTTATGCTGTGAACGACATAGTAGAAGGTTTTAACGCTAACCAAAATGTTCTTATCCGCACCGAGAAACTCAACGAACACGGACATAAAACACTGTTGACAAGAGAGCAATCAGCAGAAAAATTGAAAAGTGCAGTCCATGTAGTAGAAGGAGCCAACCTCATTAGAAATGAGTACGGGAACAAACAATTTGCGGACTTCTTCTTCTTTATTACAGGATTTCACGGATTCCACGTCTTTACAGGGGTAGTGCTCAACATCATTATTTTCTTCAACGTAATTCTAGGAACTTACGAAAAGAGGAAGAGCTATGAAATGGTAGAGAAAGTAGGGTTGTACTGGCACTTTGTTGACCTTGTTTGGGTTTTTGTATTTACCTTTTTCTATCTCGTTTAACCAAAAACATTAACGAACTCTCTTTGGAGTTCAGATAATATCAGTCAAAAATGGCACACGCACACGCATCAAACGTCAAGAGAATATGGACAGTGTTTTTTATACTGTCTGTAGTAACTATAGTTGAAGTTATTCTCGGGATTATAAGACCCGAATGGTCTATGACCATGGTGGTGGGAATGAAGATATTAAACTGGATATTTATCATCCTTACTCTGGTAAAGGCTTATTATATCGCCTGGGCTTTTATGCACCTCGAAGGAGAGAAAGGAAGTTTTCGCTGGTCTATTGTATTGCCGCTGATTATTCTCATCCCCTATCTTATTGCCTTGTTGCTAACAGAAGGACATTACATACACGAGGTGATGAGAGAAGGTTTTATAAGCTGGGATTTTTAGTATATGAAACCGTGTGGTTTTTATATATTTAACAGTATAAGAGAGGCGGTTGTAGACCGTCTTTTTTATTTTTGTTGTGGTACTTTTAAGAGGTGAAATAACCGAAAGTCTATCTTGCATTTTCGAAGTGATTTTGCTGATAAATAGAAACTAATAAGCTAGATGAAAAAATATATAGTACTCAGTGTATTGTTTGTGCTACCCATAGTGGCCTATCTCTTTTTTGCTTCAGGAGTAAACAATTTTGTAAAGCTCCCTGTGCTCACTGAGGAGGTGGGTAATGTGGATACTTTTAGATCGCTGGATGGAGCAGAGGTGTCTTTAGACAGCAGTGTCACAGTACTAGCTTTTTTAGGGAAGCATCCGGAAGCTGTAAAAGGAAGTGTTTTTAATGCCAATCAGAAGATATACAAGAGGTTTTATCAGTTTACTGACTTCCAGTTTGTTGCTGTGCTTCCAGATAGTGAGGAGACAGAAAAAGAGGCCGTAGCACTGAGAGAAGAGTTGTCACCACTTACCGATATGGGGAAGTGGAAATTTGTTTTTGCTGAAGAAAAAGCGGTTGAAGAACTCTTTTACAGCCTTGGAAGTCAAGGAGTACTGGATGTAGATCTAAATACTTCCCGTATTTTTATAATCGATAGAGCCCGTAATCTGAGAGGACGAGACAAAGATGACGATACAGAGAAGCCTCTCTATGGATACGATGCCGCCTCGGTAGCTGAACTCAACAACAAAATGATAGACGATATGAATGTCTTGCTCGCCGAATACCGCCTCGCCTTAAAAAAGAATAAAGGTGTAAGTAGAAGGGATTCGTATCTGAAAAAGCTTAATTAATAAGGTGATGAAATAAAGTTTATAGACATGAAAGGTAAGTATACATATGTATGGGTCTCCATGATTATTCTCATATTTGGGATTATCTTCGTGCCCAAAATTGTAGATCGAATAAAGAACGGGAACATCGTAGACCAGGATAGGCACAATGTGGGTAATAGAGTGTCGGGTGTAGAGAGTGAAGAACTGCTTACCATAGGGCCCGCCCCCGGTTTTAAATTCGTAGACCAACACAAGGACACCATTACAGAAGAAACCTATAAAGGTAAGGTGTATGTGGTAGAATTTTTCTTTACTACCTGCCCAACTATATGCCCGGTGATGAATAGAAATATGGTGAAGATTCAAAACGAATTTAGAAATGAAGAAGATTTTGGAGTGGCTTCCTTTTCGATTAACCCGGAACACGATACCCCTGAAGTGTTGATGGAATACGCTGAAAAGTATGGTGCAAATCACCCCAATTGGCACTTCCTTACCGGCGATGTAGACGATATATACGAACTGGCAAACGGAGGTTTTAACCTCTATGCCGGAATAAATCCTGAAGCCAAAGGAGGCTTCGAGCATTCGGGAATGTTTGCTCTTGTTGACACTAAGGGTAATATAAGGTCGAGAAAGGATAAATTTGGAAATCCCATGGTGTACTACGACGGATTGGAAGATGAAGGAGTCACCATGCTCAAAAAGGATATAGCCACCTTGCTTGAAGAGACAGGTAAATAATTGAGATACTTGTAGATATGGAAGAAAAGAAATACAACAAGTTGATTGCAATCCTCTCTATAGCAATTCCGTTAGTAGTAGCTGCACTCTTTGGGATTAAAATTCCAAATGTAGAACCTCTGAGTTTTCTACCTCCAATTTATGCCACGGTAAATGGTCTGACCGCTGTGTTGCTGATTTTGGCCGTATGGGCGGTTAAGAACGGAAAAGCCAAGCTACATGAAAAATTGATGAAAACCTGTATAGGGCTTTCTACAGCTTTTTTGGTGATGTACGTGGCATATCACATGACATCAGACTCTACACCATTTGGAGGAGAAGGCTGGATAAGATATGTGTATTACTTTGTGTTAATTACCCATATTCTCCTGTCTATTGTAATCATTCCACTGGTTTTGGTAACCTTTGTAAGGGCTCTTTCAAAGCGCTTTGACAAGCACAAGAAAATAGCTAGAATTACATTTCCTATATGGCTGTATGTAGCCATTACAGGAGTAGTGGTGTATTTGATGATTTCTCCTTATTATATGTAACTTTGTACGAAGTGCTATTGTTTTTGGCAGATGATTCAAAAAATAAATGATATGAATATCAGGTCTTGTGTTTTACTCACTGTTTTACTTTTAGCTTTTTTACCTGCAGAGGCACAATGCGCCATGTGTCGTGCAGTACTCGAAAGTGGTGGTGGGCAAGAAGCTGCCAAGGGAATTAACAACGGCATCGTTTACCTCATGGCTATACCTTATCTGCTTATGGCCGGACTGGCCTATGTGGTATACCGAAAATTTAGAAACAAAAAAGCCGTCTGAATTCCTCCAAACGGCTTTTGCTCCTAAAGCTAAAATCTTTCTGGATTTTTAGCAAAATTCGTTGTATGCTTCGATGAGGTTGTCTGCAATCATCTCGGCAGGACGACCTTCAATATGGTGCCGCTCTAGCATGTGCACCAGCTCTCCGTCTTTAAACAAAGCCATACTAGGCGATGAAGGAGGGAAAGGAACCATATGGTTTCTGGCACGGTCTGTAGCTTCGCGATCCACACCGGCAAAAACGGTAACGATATGATCTGGTTTTTTCTGATTGTTCAACGACATTTTAGCTCCTGGCCTCGCGTTGGCAGCGGCACATCCGCAAACCGAATTTACCACAACAAGTGTAGTTCCCGGTTTAGCTAAAGCAGCATCAACTTCGTCGGCAGTATACAATTCTTGAAACCCGACACTGGTCAGGTCTTCTTTCATGGGTTTTACTAGTTCTTCCGGATACATAATTCAATTTTTTAAAAATCACTACAAAAATACGAATAATTTCGAGTTGATTGTTTACGGGTTGATTGTTTGTGATTTGTAAACTCCAAACCCTAAACTCCACCTCTCCAAACCCTAATTTCTGCCAAATAAATCGTAAGTTTGGACTGTTATAACGCTCTTGGTGTATATACTTATGAATGCAGAAAAACAAGAAAAATACGACCGTGCTTATCTGCGAATGGCTAGAGAATGGGGTAGGCTTTCTTATTGTAAAAGAAGGCAGGTAGGAGCCATTATTGTAAAAGATAGGATGATAATTTCCGATGGCTATAACGGTACTCCAACGGGGTTTGAAAATCTTTGTGAAGACGATGAAGGTTATACCAAGTGGTATGTGCTTCACGCGGAGGCCAACGCCATACTCAAAGTAGCGTCTTCTACACAATCGTGCAATGGAGCTACCCTTTATATCACCTTATCGCCCTGTAAGGAATGCAGCAAATTGGTGCATCAAGCAGGGATAAAGAGGGTGGTGTATCAGGAAAAGTATAAAGATGATTCCGGATTACAATTTTTGTCCAAAGCGGGCGTTGAATTAAAACATATTCCCGTCCTAGAAGAAACATGAGAAACGATACGAAAATATGGCTTCCCCTACTTGTAGCTGTCGCTATGGCTATCGGTATACTTATTGGAGGAATGGTCAATTTCGACAGCAAACCTCACCGCTTCTTTTCCGATAATTCTAAAAAACGAAAACTCAACAGGCTTGTCGATTATATCGACTACGAATACGTTGACCAGGTAGATACGGACAGTATTGTAGATGTCACCGTAAATTCTATCCTTGAAAAGCTCGACCCTCATTCTGTATACATTCCCAAGGAAAATCGAGAGGAAGTAAACGAAAATATGCAGGGTGACTTTGTTGGAATAGGAGTGAGTTTTTATATGTATAAAGATACCTTATCGGTAATACGTCCTATTGAGTACGGACCAGGACTCAAAGCTGGTATAAAATCGGGTGATCGGATATTGTATGCCAATGGTGACACCCTCTTCGGAAAACACAGAAGTTCGAAGGAGCTCCGAGATATACTGAAAGGCAAGAAAGGAGATCCTGTAAGCATAACCCTGTACCGAAAGGAAGAGGATAGCTTGATCTCTTTGGATGTAGTACGCGATGTAGTACCTATAAAAAGTGTGGAAGCTGCTTATATGCTTACCGATAGTCTCGGGTATATCAAGATAAATCGCTTTGCCGAGTCTACTTACAACGAATTCAAAACAGCGCTGACATCATTGAAATCTGTGGGGGCTACAGAACTTGTACTCGACCTGAGAGGTAATCCCGGAGGCTATATGAAAATGGCCGAAGACATCGCCGACGAATTTCTCGAAGATGGAAAACTCATACTGTTTACAAAGAACAAAAAAGGGGAAAAACAAGAAGTCTACGCCACTTCTCGTGGAGATTTTGAAGACGGAAAGGTGTTTGTGTTGATCGATGAAAAATCGGCCTCTGCCAGTGAAATCGTGGCAGGAGCGCTACAAGACAACGACAAAGGGGTGATTGTAGGTCGCCGATCGTTTGGCAAGGGGCTGGTACAGCGCGAAATGGAGTTGGGAGACGGCTCTTCGGTAAGGCTTACTGTTTCTAGGTATTATACTCCTACAGGAAGGTCTATACAGCGCTCGTATGAAAATGGAATAGACGATTACTACCATCAGTTTTACGAGCGGTATTACAATGGCGAACTGATTACGGCCGACAGTATTCACGTGGAAGACTCTTTGAAGTTTACCACTCCAAAGGGAAAAATAGTATACGGAGGAGGGGGAATAGTTCCCGATGTGTTTATTCCTCTCGGTGGGAATCTAGAGGAAGAAGCCTTAAATTATATATTGCAAACAGGCTTCCTTTCGTATTTTGTGTTTGAATATCTCGATAGTGACAGAAGTCTGTACAGTAAATATACCGAAGAAGAATTTGAGCGGGAAGTGCAGGTAGACGACAGTCTTATCGCCAAATTTGTGGATTACGGTCGCCGTAATCGAGCCTTGATAGGGGTGGATTTTTCCCGGATTAATTTTTCCAATTACAGAGACAATCTCAAGAAGTATATCAAAGCTACCATAGCCGAACAATTGTACGGCAGCAATGCTTATATCAGGATACTGAATACAGACGACGAGGCAGTGACAAAGGTGATAGCACTTAGTCTCAATCCGGAAACAGAGACAGAACACATACCCGAGTAATAGTAAGTGCAGCTACCGCTGAGCTTACTTTTTGTCGTTTACTTTGTCTTGAACTTTTTTTGCAAGGTTAAAGATCACCAATAGCAAAATAGCACAGAGCGCTGCGACTATCCCTATCAGGGCTACGATGCTGTCTCCTTCTAGCGGGGATCCGAAGTCGATAAGGGTGACGTTGTATACGATAAGCCCTAAGGCAATCAGTATAAGTGTCAGGATAAAATACTTCATGAGATATCTATTTTGTAGCACTGCAAAGTTACAAAGAATTCACTAACTCCCGATTGTTCTTCACAAACGTTCTTCGAATTTCCATTCATCCATTTACACTCTCTATATCACAGTACTCCCTATTTTCCAGTGTCACCACATCTCCAAGTCTCCCTTTTGCGAATTCACCTCGTCACCAATTCTATTCGTCAAAATAAATTAGAGGCGTTATTGGCAAACAGTTTTATAGATATGGCCAACAGTATCACTCCAAATATCTTTTGAATGACGGTGAACCCGGCTTTCCCGAGGAAATGTTCTATGCGCTTAGATGATTTGAGAACGATGTACACAAAAATAATATTGATGATAATTGCCACAATAATATTTTCTACACGGTATTCTGCTCTGAGCGACAGTATGGAAGTCATGGTTCCCGCTCCGGCTATAAGAGGGAATGCCAGGGGTACTACCGAGGCGGTCTCAGGAGCCTCGTCTTTGTACAGAGATATCCCTAAAATCATTTCAATAGCCAAGAAAAAGAGGATAAAAGAACCAGCTACGGCAAAAGAATAAATGTCAATACCAATCAGACTGAGGATTTGTTCTCCTACAAAAAGGAAGGCAATCATAATAATACCGGACACTATCGAAGTTTTTTCAGATTGTATGTGCCCCACTTTTTCTCGTAGTCTTATGATGATAGGGATGCTGCCAATGATGTCGATAATAGCAAACAATATCATGGTGGCAGTCGCTATTTCCTTTAAGTTAAAGTGCATATTTTTAGCGAGTTAAAATGATGACAAAAGTAAACATATCCGTCGGATTACGACCTTTTAGGATGAGATTTTTTTAGAATGGGAATGAATAGCGACTATCCGATATAGACAACCTGAAATAATAGTATCTTTGCTCTATGTTTCAGTTAGGGAAAACCATAGTATCGGAAGATATACTGGAGGAAGATTTTGTGTGTAATCTTTCAGCCTGTAAAGGAGCTTGCTGTGTAGACGGAGATGCCGGGGCTCCTCTTGATAAAGAGGAAACCACTGTACTCGACCAGATATATCCCGAGGTAAAGCCTTACCTCAGAAAAGAGGGCGTAGCGGCCATAGAAGCTCAAGGCACTCATATACTCGGAGAAGATGGAGAGTGGGAAACCCCTCTTGTAAATGGCAGCGAATGTGCCTATGTTATCTTCGACGCCAAAGGCACGGCGCTATGCGGTATAGAACAGGCGTACAACGAGAAGAAAATATCTTGGAAAAAACCGGTTTCCTGTCATCTTTATCCTATTAGAGTAAAGGAGTATTCACAATTTTCTGCAGTGAATTATCACAAGTGGTATATATGCGATGATGCCTGTACACTTGGAAAGGAACTGAACGTACCGGTGTACAAGTTTGTGCGGGAAGCACTGATCCGAAAGTTTGGTGCAGAATGGTATGAAGAGCTGGAAGAAGTGGCTCGAAACATCAAAGAATCCTGATCGTTTTTTGTATCTTTAAACATCATTTGTCTCTGCCAGAAACAAGGCATTTTCGATAGTCTTAAACGACTGAAAAATAATACAAGAAATACTATGATGCAGTGGGAAAACCTCCTGTCGCTCAAACGATATGGAGATACCAATAAAAGGCTGAGAAAGGAAGAAAAGGAAACTCGGGTGGGGTTTGAGGTCGATTACGATCGAATTATTTTTTCCTCCTCATTCCGCAGTTTGCAAGACAAGACACAGGTTATCCCCCTTTCGAAGACCGACTTTGTTCATACCAGGCTTACACACAGCATGGAAGTCTCTGTTGTAGGGCGTAGTCTGGGGCGGATAGTGGGGAAGAAACTCTTGGAAAAACATCCTTACTTACAACAAATTCACGGATATCAACTCAGTGATTTCGGCGCTATAGTCGCTGCAGCAGCACTGGCGCACGATATAGGAAACCCACCCTTTGGGCACAGTGGAGAAAAGGCGATTGGCTCTTTTTTTAAATTTGGAGAGGGTGCAGCGTATCAAAACTTGTTGGCCGCTAAGGAATATCGAGACCTTACCGATTTTGAAGGGAATGCCAATGGGTTTAAGATATTGACAGAAAACCGTGAAGGAATTAGTGGGGGACTTCGTTTGAGTTACGCCACTTTGGGGGCTTTTACCAAGTATCCGAAAGAGTCTCTACCGCACAGACCCAGCAAGCATATAGCCGACAAGAAATTCGGGTTTTTTCAGTCGGAAAGAGCCTCTTTTGCCGAAGTGGCGGAGGAGTTGGGCCTGTTGTCTAGGAGTGAAACTGATATTTCCTATGTGCGACATCCGTTGGCTTTTCTCGTTGAAGCCGCCGACGATATTTGTTACACCATTATCGATTTTGAAGACGGCATAAACCGAGGACTAATCGATGAGGTATACGCATTGGAATATTTGATAAAACTGGTAAAAGACCATATCAATACGGCAAAATACGGTCAGCTGAAAACTACCGAAGATCGCATCAGTTACCTTCGAGCTTTGGCAATTAATACCCTTATCGGTGAATCTGCAAAGGTGTTTATTGCCAATGAAGAAGCTATTTTAAAAGGGGAGTTCGACACTTCTCTCCTCGACAAAAGTCAGTATAAGCCCCAGATAGACGATATTATATCGCTTAGTGTAAAGAAGATATACAAATCGGAAGAGGTAGTCGAAAAAGAGATTGCAGGCTATGCTATTGTAGAGCGTTTACTGGAAGTTTTTTGTGCTGCCGCAATCAGGAAATTCGAAGGGAAAGAAACACATTACGACAGCCTGGTTCTTCAACTCATTCCTGAGAAATACAAACATGGATTTACCTCGCCCTACCGATGTTTGCTAGGGATAAGTTGTTTTGTAGCCAGTCTTACCGACGGTCGTGTAGTTGGGATTTACAACAAGATTAACGGAGGGCAAATCGGTTGATGCCCTCCTGTTGTATCTGTTGATAAAGTTTGTGTTAAACCATCAGAACGCGTAGTTTATCCCTACTCCGAGTATCTGCTTTAACTGCAGCCTGGGGCCATAGGCCAGGGTTTTGTTGTCACTTAACTGCAGCTCTTGAGTCTTTACGTCGTTGTCGTATTTGATATGAGCTCCTACATTAGCTTTTACATATTCGTTGACCACTAGGTTGAAATTGAATTCCCAGTCTATATCTATATTGCCAAAATCATTCAGATAGTCGGTGTACAGCGATACTCTGTTGGTAAATGTCATATTTTTATACACTTCCTTTTCCCAGTTGCTGTTTACGAGTATACCCACTTCGGTACGTACCTGCTTACCAGCTCTAATCATATTGCCAGCTGAGTCGTATATGGCCTTTTCTACTCCAAAAGCTCCGTTGTTGGCCAGATCTTGGTCCAATACATAAGTGGATTTTTGAGTAATGGGAGAGAAATAAGCGGTCAGTTTCTCTTCTGTAGGAGAATATTCGGCACCTACACCGAGAAAGAAATATCCTGGAGCCATAAATTTCGAAATCGGATTATCGCGGTCGGGATATTGATATCCATTGGTAAATTGGGTACTAAAGGTGAGTTTGGCCGAATAGTACCAATCCGATTTGGGATGTGTTCGATAGCCGAAGGTACTGTTAAATTGTATTGCATCGTCCGATTTGCGCAGTTTCTGATTTTCCTGGGCATTGAGTCCGAATTTCAGAATGAGTTCGTTGTTCCAGCTGACGTTGCCTCTTTTGTACCATCTCACAAAGTGAGCTGACGATATTCCGGATATAGCATTATTACCTCCGGCATTCCAATTGGAAAATGCAATTTGGCTCATGATGATTCCCAGTTCGTTTTCCTTCAACCAATAAGAAACAGGATCTGGAAGGGGAGGTACTATGCTTTCGAGTACCTTGATACGAGTTTCGCTGGTGTCGATAGGGAAATATACTGGCAAATTGTGAATGCTGTACGAACTGCTCTCTATTGGGGTGAGTATCTCCTGTGCCCTAGTGGAACAGCTGTACAAAACAATTGTGATTAGGAAAATGGTCTTCTTCATTATTGTAGTTTTTAATACGGTGACGGTGATTGTGGTGCAAGTTATTTTTACATTTTTTAATATTTTTGGTTATATCCTAAACGATAGCGATTGTATTATGTTGTTTTCTGCACGATAAATAAGTATGGATAACGGTCAGAGTAGCAAAGAAATCAATTCTCGTATTTTTTTCGGACTGAGATCTAAAATTTCCTGTAATTCACTCACTTTTCCATGAGCGATAAAGATATCTGGAATGCCCAGACACTTTATTTGAGCCTTGTACCCGTATGCAGTTGCAAACTCTAATACAGCACTGCCAAATCCGCCAGAAACACATCCGTCTTCTACGGTGACTAATGTGTCAAACCTTTTAAAAATATGGTGTAGCAGGGCTTCGTCCAAAGGTTTTACGAACTGCATATCGCAATGAGCGACCTCCAATTGTTCTTTATCTGTAAGACCTTTTATCGCAAGGCTTACATTATGCGCTGTACTGCCTATACTCAGTATTGCGATTCTGCAGCCGTCTTTTAGTAGTTTTCCTCTTCCTATTTCCAGTTTCCGGAAAGGTTTTTTCCAGTCTGGGGTTACTCCTCGTCCCCTCGGGTATCTTATGGCAATTGGAGACGAAAGTCCCAATTGTGCCGTATACATTATGTTTCTCAAGTCGCTTTCATCTGCTGGAGCGTAAACAATGAGGTTGGGAATACACCTCAAGAAAGCGAGGTCGAATACCCCGTGATGGGTTGCCCCGTCTTCTCCTACCAGTCCCGCCCGATCGAGACAAAAAATAACCGGAAGTTTTTGTAGGGCTACATCGTGGATAAGTTGGTCGTAGGCTCTTTGCAAGAAAGTTGAATATATATTGCAAAATGGAATAAGTCCTTGTGTAGCCATCCCCGCAGCCAGTGTAACGGCGTGTTGTTCGGCAATGCCCACATCAAACGCTCGATTGGGAAAAGCATCCATCATAAATCGCAGAGAGCTTCCGGTAGGCATAGCTGGCGTAATCCCGACAATTTTCTCGTTGCTCTCAGCTAGTTCTACCAGAGTATGCCCAAATACATCTTGGTATTTTGGAGGAAGGTAGCCAGGGTTCTCCTTTTTTACAATCTCTCCGGTAATTTTGTCAAATTTTCCGGGGGCGTGGTAGAGTACCTGGTTTTCTTCAGCTTTTCGCAGACCTTTGCCCTTGGTGGTTACGACATGGAGAAAACGGGGGCCCTTGACGTCTTTCAAACGGGTCAATTCGCCGATTATAGCACTGATGTCATGACCGTCAATCGGACCGCTGTAATCAAAATTTAGTGCTTTAATGATGTTGTGTTGTGCCAGTTTTCGCTCTGTTTTTACCCTGGTCAGATATTCTTTGACAGCCCCTACACTGGGATCTATGCCTATGGCATTGTCATTGAGAATAATGAGGATATTACTATCGGTAACCCCCGCATGATTAAGGCCTTCAAAGGCCATACCACTGGCTATGGAGGCATCGCCTATCACCGCAATGTGTTGTTTTTCGATTTCTCCTTTAATCGTCGAGGCCATTGCCATTCCCAGTACGGCAGAGATGGAAGTAGACGAATGTCCGGTGCCAAAATTGTCGTATACGCTTTCATCGCGTTTAGGGAAACCGCTGATACCCCCGAGTTGGCGATTGGTGTGGAACAAATTTTTTCTCCCTGTCAGTATTTTGTGTCCGTATGCCTGATGACCTACATCCCATACGAGCTGGTCGATGGGGGTGTTAAAAACGTAGTGTAGTGCAATGGTGAGTTCTACCACTCCTAGACTGGCTCCGAGGTGCCCTTCCTTTACCGAAACGATATCGATAATAAAATCACGTAGCTCTTTGGCCAGCACCGGCAGTTGTTCAGGCGATAGCTTTCTGAGATCTTCAGGAGTATTTATATGTGATAACAGTTTTTTTGACATGGTGATACAAAAGTACGAGAAGCGTTTGTATTTTTGCGGGTATGACGACTACTTTTGACGATGAATATTTTATGAAAAAGGCACTTCAGGAGGCAGAAGTGGCCAGTGAAAAAGGCGAGGTACCCGTAGGAGCTGTTGTGGTAATAGACGACAGAATTATTGCGAGAGGGCATAATCTCACCGAAACACTTACCGATGTTACTGCCCATGCCGAAATGCAGGCTATTACTGCGGCATCAGATTTTATAGGGGGAAAATACCTGAAGGGATGTACCCTATACGTGACCTTGGAACCTTGTCAGATGTGCGCTGGCGCCTTGTATTGGAGTCAGATATCGCGAGTGGTTTTTGCGGCGGCAGATACAGAGCGTGGCTTTCGCGCGATGGGAGCGTCGCTTCATCCTAAAACAGTACTGAAAGAAGGTGTGATGGCCGCTGAATCGGCCGGTTTGCTTCAACAGTTTTTTAGAGAAAAGAGAAATAAACGGTAATAAAATTTTGCCGTGCATAAAAAAGGTGTCTGCTTTGGCAAACACCTTTAGTCAATCAAAATAAAATATAGATTATCCGATTACCTGCACTTGTGCGGCAACCATCCCTTTTCTTCCTTCTTCTTCTACATATTCTACTTTGTCTCCGTCTTTCAGCTCAACACCTTTTAAACCGGTTACGTGTACAAAGATGTCTCTGCCTGTCTCGTCGTTGGTAATGAATCCGTAACCTTTTGATTCATTGAAAAATTTAACTGTTCCTGTCATTATTAAAATTATAAATAAAATTTGAGTAACAAATGTAGGATTTATATGGATGCAAAAGGTTAAATTAATGTTTTTTATTGAAAAAAATATTGATTTTCAGTATTTTCAGAACATCTAGATATGAGCAGTTGCAGCCTTGCCTGATTTCGTTGTTGGAAGGTATGTTATGGTTGTGCGATGTACTCTGTTTGGTTTTTCCTATCTGGTAGTAAACGATATGAGTTTTCTTCGATATGCCGTGAGCAATTTTGATTTAGAGATAAATCCCTGATAAGTGTTGTTTTTTATCACCGGTAGATTCCAAGCACCGCTGTCTTGAAATTTCTGCATCACCTCTGTCATCTTGTCTTTTCCGAGGTCGATGATGGCTGGAGGTGGGTTCATTACATCCGAAACCGATATCTCTTCGTAGAGTGATTGGTCGAACATAATAGGTCTGATATCGTCGAGTAGCAGTATACCAGCCAACGAATGGTCTTCTTTGTCGAGTACAGGGAAAATATTTCTGTTCGATTTTACCACGGCATTGTGAACAATCTCTCCCAGGTTCATGTCGGGATAGAGGGTGATAAAATTGGTTTCTACTACTTTGTCGATATCCATAAGGGTAAGTATGGCCTGATCTTTATTGTGGGTGATGAGTTCTCCCTTTCGCGCTAGCTCCATGGTGTATACGGAGTGGGAAACAAAGTATTTGGTGATGGCAAAAGACATGGCAGAGGTAATCATAAGAGGGATAAACAGCTCGTATCCTCCGGTGAGTTCTGCGATGAGAAAGATAGCGGTGAGTGGGGCGTGGAGTACTCCTGCCATAAGTCCGGCCATTCCTACGAGCGTAAAATTACTCTCAGATACGGCTTGATTTCCCAATCCCAAGGCGTTGATAATCTTTGCTATACAATTCCCCATAATGCTTCCCATAAAAAGAGTAGGAGCAAAGATTCCACCTACGCCGCCGGCACCAAAAGTAAGAGAGCAGGCAATAATCTTAAAAAATACCAGTCCGGCGAGGAGAAGGATTACAGCCCATACATTATCTACATTCAATTGGAAAAAGTTATTGTCTAGAGCTTTGCTCAGGTCACCTTTTATCAAATTGTTGATTACGTCAAAACCCTCTCCGTATAGCGGAGGTATAAAAAATAGTAGTATTCCTATACAGGCGCCTCCTATAATAAGCTTTTTAATAGGAGAGTTGACACGGTCGAAGAGGCTTTGCGTACTGTGATAAACTTTTGTAAAATAAATAGACACCAGTCCGGAGATTGCTCCAAGGACTATAAAAAAAGGCACATCTCGAATTTCAAAATTCTCAGTGATGTGAAAGGGTAAGAGACTGTCTGATCCAAAAAAGAAGTAAGAAGTGATGATAGCCGATATTGACGCTAGTAACAGCGGGAGTAGCGATGCCAGAGTGAGGTCTAAACTAAATACCTCAATGGCAAAGACTATGGCGGCAACTGGTGCTTTGAATATGGATGCCAAAGCTCCTGTCGCTGCACAGCTTATCAAAAGTGTGCGGTTGGCTTGGTTGAGGTGAAACAATCGCGAAATATTAGAGCTTATCGCAGATCCGGTGGCCACTGTGGGACCTTCGAGTCCTACCGATCCACCGAAACCTACAGTGATAGGCGCCGTTAAAATAGACCCTACCATTTGGAACTGTTTCATCACTCCTTTTCGCTTGGATATGGCATAAAGCGTAGAGGGGATGCCGTGACTTACCGGGTGTCTTATCACGTATTTAATGATGAGATAGGTGAGGGTAAGACCAATTATGGGGAAAATAAAGTAAAAAGCGTGATGGTAATATTGTACCAGTGTCCCTTCGAGGAGGTATTGTATGAGGTGTGTGAAGTTTTTTAATACCACCGCGCCCAAACCCGAAGTAAACCCTACCAGAATACTCAGCATAAAGATAAACTGGCGTTGCGAAATATGTTTAGCACGCCAGATTAAGAATTTGGTGAGTAGGTTTTTTTTCTGTTTTGGCATTCTTAAGCCTTTTGTATAAATATACTACAATTTAGGACAGTCTTTACAATGTGTTTTTCCTTTCTTTTTATACTTTTTACAGCACTTTTTCTTTTTCTTCTTTTTGTCTCCGACGATAAATGTCGTTGTCAGTGATATACACCCTCTACATTGTCCTTCGGCATTTTCTGAATAGCACTGCATGAGTCATTTTTTTGTTGAAGTCAGAGGTTAAGTTTCAACTTTAGTTCTTCTAGCTGTTCGTCGTCTATGGGAGCGGGAGCATTAATCATCACATCGCGTCCGGAATTGTTTTTCGGGAAGGCTATAAAGTCTCTTATGCTTTCCTGTCCTCCAAGTATGGCAACTAGTCTGTCGAAGCCAAAGGCGATTCCCGCATGAGGAGGTGCACCGTATTTAAAGGCGTTCATAAGGAACCCAAATTGGGCTTCTGCCTGTTCATGGGTAAAACCGAGCAGTTTGAACATTTTGCTCTGCAGCTCGGAATTGTGAATTCTTATGGAGCCTCCTCCTATTTCGTTTCCGTTTAGTACAAGGTCGTAAGCATTGGCTCTGGCATTGCCCGGGTCGGTCTCTAAAAGCGGAATATCTTCAGGTTTTGGCGAGGTAAAAGGATGGTGCATCGCGTGGTAGCGCTGAGTTTCTTCATCCCATTCCAGCAGAGGGAAGTCTACTACCCAAAGAGGGGCAAATTCTTCCGGTTTTCGAAGTCCGAGACGTTCGGCCATCTCCATGCGTACTGTGCTGAGTTGCGTTCTTGTTTTGTGAGCATCTCCCGCCATTACGAGTATCAGGTCGCCCGGCTTGGATCCGGTAGCTTCTGCCCAAGCAAAGAGGTCGTCTGAGTTGTAGAACTTGTCTACAGACGATTTAAAACTGCCGTCGGTATTGTATTTAACCCACACCAGTCCGTTGGCTCCGATCTGTGGGCGCTTTACCCAGTCGATAAGGGCGTCGATTTGCTTTCGAGTGTATTCAGCTGCTCCGGGAACAGCGATGCCGACTATGAGCTCCTGTGCATCAAAAACGTTAAAGCCTTTGCCTTTTGCCAAGGTATTTAGTTCGCCAAACTCCATGCCAAACCTAATGTCGGGTTTGTCGTTGCCGTATTTTTGCATGGCTTCGGCATACGATATTCTGGGAAAGTTATCTACCTCTACACCCTTTATAGTTTTGAGCAAATGCTTGGTAAGTGCTTCAAAGATATTGAGTATATCTTCCTGTTCTACAAAGGTCATTTCGCAGTCTATCTGAGTAAACTCCGGTTGCCTGTCAGCTCTGAGGTCTTCGTCCCTAAAACACTTTACGATTTGGAAATACCGATCCATTCCGCCCACCATGAGCAGTTGCTTAAAAGTTTGAGGCGATTGTGGAAGCGCGTAAAACTGACCTTCGTTCATCCTGGAAGGAACGACAAAGTCGCGTGCACCTTCGGGAGTAGATTTTATAAGGTAAGGGGTTTCCACTTCTATAAAACCTTGTTGAGATAGGTAATTGCGCACTTCCATAGCTACCCGATGCCTGAACATAAGCTTGTCTTTTACCGGGTTTCTTCGGATGTCGAGATAGCGGTATTTCATTCGCAGGTCTTCCCCGCCGTCGGTCTGATCTTCTATGGTAAAGGGAGGTAAATCGGCACTGTTGAGAACGGTGAGTCCGCTGACCATAATTTCGATATCTCCGGTAGGGATATTTTTGTTTTTAGACTCTCTTTCAATAACGGTTCCTTCTACCTGTATCACAAATTCTCTGCCCAGTGTTTTTGCCAAGTCGAATACAGCTTTGGGAGTTCTTTCTTCGTCTAAGATGAGCTGAGTAATACCATACCTGTCGCGGAGATCTATCCAGATCATAAATCCTTTATCCCTTACTTTCTGTACCCATCCGGCCAAAGTGACTGTCTGGTTGATATGAGCATGGCGGAGTTCTCCGCAGGTGTGGCTTCTGTACATTGTATTACAATTATATTGATGTCGTTATTGTTAAGGTGTATACGCGTAGATAATTACGCAGGATGCAAAGGTAAGAAGATATATGTTTTCCCAATGCTTAATTGAATTCTCAAAAAAATATTATTATATATATTTTAAAATCAGTGTTTTATGGAGTTAATGTTAATTTAATGTTATGTAAATGTTTTTTTAATGTAAAATATAGATTACATTTGTAATGGTAACACAAGAGATAATCATATAAAAGATATAGTATTATGAAAAAGATAATGATTTTTGCGGTGATGTTGGTTTCGGCAGGAGTTTTTGCTCAGAAAGCTGAAATTAAGCCTAAGTTTGAAAAGGAAGGGAACTTGATAAAAGCTACCTATTATCACGATAATGGTGAGATAGCCCAGACAGGATTTTTTAAGGATGGTAAAGTTCACGGAGAATGGCAATCATACAACATTGAAGGTAAGAAGGTAGCTACTGGAAAATACGACGAAGGACAGAAGGTCGGAAAATGGTTTTTCTGGTCCGATAAAACCTTGAATGAAGTTACCTTTGAGGATAGTAGGATTGTCAACGTGGTAGCTTGGAACGACGCAAGACCCTTGGTGTTGAAAAA
This sequence comes from Sinomicrobium sp., assembly GCA_029266035.1. Taxonomy (GTDB): domain Bacteria; phylum Bacteroidota; class Bacteroidia; order Flavobacteriales; family Flavobacteriaceae; genus Sinomicrobium. The sequence continues at coordinate 19,739 of JAJUFH010000019.1, read as the reverse complement.
ATAGTGTATACAATAAGGAAAAGAAAGAAACCGCGCTCTACAAGGCTGCGGTTTTTTTTGTGGGTACTGGAGGGGGTAAGGTAGTGTGGTATTGTCTTTAACTTTTTTGCAATCAAAGAACAGGTGTGGCGCAATGAATAGTACTGAGGTATTTGCCTGTAGCGACACAAATTGTTTTGTACTTTGTGGGGGGTGGTGTATTTTAGCCTAAAATTTCTTTTTCATGTTGTCCGTACCCGAATATCAGAGTAAATTTTTAGCGTATTTAGAGTCGTATTCTTTTAAGAAAGAGCCGGAAGGACTGTACGCCCCTGTATCGTATATCATGCATCTCGGAGGTAAGCGACTTCGCCCTGTACTTACGCTTATGGCAGCCGATTTTTTTGGTGGGGATTACCGAGACGCTTTGAATGCGGCCCTGGCTGTCGAAATTTTTCACAATTTCACTCTGGTCCACGACGATATTATGGACGGTGCTTCTATGCGGAGGGGGCAAGCTTGCGTTCACGAGAAGTGGGATGTCAATACAGGAATACTTTCAGGAGATGTTATGCTCATTATGAGTTATAAGTTGTTTGAAAACTATACAGCTGAGTTACAGATCGCCCTCTTGAAGGCATTCAACCAAATGGCTGCAGAGGTGTGTGAAGGACAGCAGTACGATGTCGATTTTGAAATGAGAGCAGAGGTAAGTTTGGAAGAGTATCTCCTTATGATTACATATAAGACGGCCGTTTTGGTAGGGACAGCCCTAAAAATGGGGGCTCTGATTGCCGGAGCTAGTGCAGATGAGGCAGAAACCTTGTACGATTACGGATTAAACCTCGGAATTGCCTTTCAGTTACAAGACGACTACCTCGACGCTTTTGGCGATGAGAAAACTTTCGGAAAAAAAATAGGAGGCGATATCGCCGAGAATAAAAAGACATTTCTCTATATCAAAGCTCTTGAAAGGCTAGACAGCGAAGACGCTCAACTTTTGAGAGATCTCTACGAACTAAATCCCGCCGATTCAGACGAGAAAATCAGAACTGTAAAAGACCTGTTTAGGTCGAGTGGAATACCCGAAATAGTGCGCGATGAGATTCGGTCTTATACACAGAAGGCCTTTGATTGTATCTCACCTCTCAAGGTAGAAGACAGTAATAAACAGATGCTGTTGGACTTTGGCAGCACGCTGATGACGCGAACGGTTTAGAGTATTTCTAATAGGTAGATTGCGCGTCTAACTTCTACCTCACCACTTTCTTATAACATCCCTTTGAAGTGATTGAGTGTTTTTGGCCTATCCCAAAATAAGGTTGCCGTAGGCTGTTTGGTGTTCTTTTTTTCTTATTTTAAAATTTAGTTTAGACTAAAAATATATTTAACCAAATAAAAATGTATTTTTGCATAAACAAAACTCAATGACTTTATCTGAAGAAAACTATCTAAAGGCTATATATCATCTAGGCAAGGATGTGCAGGGGGAGGTTTCTACTAACGCTGTGGCCGAAGCTATGGCGACCAAAGCCTCTTCTGCTACTGATATGATCAAGAAATTGTCGGAGAAGAAACTGGTGAAATACAAGCCTTATCGAGGGGCAAAGCTCACGAAAGAAGGAAGATATTATGCGGTAAATGTGATACGTAGGCATCGATTGTGGGAGGTGTTTCTCGTAGAGAAGCTCAATTTTTCCTGGGATGAGGTACACGATGTTGCCGAGCAACTGGAGCATATAAAATCTGATAAATTAATAGAGGAGCTCGATCTTTTTCTGGGGTGTCCTTCGATTGACCCTCACGGAGATCCAATTCCTGACAAACACGGTAATATACAGCCTTCTTCCAAAGTATTTCTCGGTACGCTTAGAGCTGGCGAAAGGGGGAAGTGTGTTGGTGTAGAGAATTCTTCTCCTGAGTTTTTACGATACTTAGACAGGCTTGGGATATCGTTGGGAGACGAATTGAGAGTGCTTTCAAAAGAACCATTTGACAACTCTGTGTTGATCGATACGGTTCGCGGACAACTCAATGTGTCGTCGCTAACCGCAAATAATCTTTACGTAAAAAAGATATGATTTATGTTTGATAAACTGATTGTTTTTTTTGAGTCGATAGACCCTGTTGCGGGAGCGCTGTTGGCGACTACTTTTACCTGGCTGCTCACCGCGGCCGGGGCTGCCTTGGTCTTCCTGTTTAAAAGCATGAGACGCAGTGTACTGGACGGAATGTTGGGTTTTACCGGAGGGGTAATGGTGGCTGCCAGTTTTTGGAGCCTGTTGGCCCCGGCTATTGCGATGAGTCAGGGTGAAGGTTTTGCAAAGGTAGTGCCCGCCGTTGTCGGATTTGGGTTGGGAGCAGCTTTCCTGTTTGGTCTCGATCGCTTGCTGCCACATCTGCATATTAATTTTAAGGAGAGCAGGGCCGAAGGGGTGCAGACTAGTTGGCATCGCACCACCTTGTTGGTACTGGCCATAACCTTGCACAATATTCCTGAAGGACTCGCAGTAGGAGTGCTTTTCGGAGGAGTAGCTGCTGGAATTCCCGAGGCTTCCATAGCCGGAGCTGTTGTTCTGGCAATTGGGATAGGAATACAAAATTTTCCAGAAGGAATTGCGGTGTCTATGCCCTTACGAAGGCAGGGGATGAGCAGGAAAAAGAGTTTTTGGTATGGACAACTATCTGCTATCGTAGAGCCTATGGCGGGAGTGCTTGGAGCTATGGCGGTGAGTTTTTTTACTCCTGTACTGCCTTATGCACTAGCTTTTGCAGCGGGAGCAATGATCTATGTGGTGGTAGAGGAGGTGATTCCGGAAACGCAACAAGATAAATACACCGATATCGCCACCCTCGGATTTATCGGAGGGTTTATGGTCATGATGGCCCTCGATGTAGCTTTGGGATAGTGCAGTTAATGACAGCCACAATCGGGGTCACCTCCACAATTCTTATTACTTTTTTGGGAGGGCAATAGAAATTTTTTGACCAAAAAACCTATGGCTATCCCAAGAGCTATATACACTAATACAGTTTGAAAATCTGGCATTTTTTCAGTTGTTTATTTTAATAATTGATATGCTATCAGAGCAGTTACATATGCGAGAGCTGTCATAAAAACTAACTGCGCCATAGGCCATTTCCAGCCGTTGGTTTCGCGTTTTACAATGGCTAGGGTGCTCATACATTGCATGGCAAAGGCATAAAATAGTAGTAGTGACACCCCTGTAGGGAGGTTGAATACCTTATCACCCGTTATGGGATTTATCTCTGCCGCCATGCGGTTCTTTATCGTATTCTCTTCTTCACTTCCCACGCTGTAGATGGTGGCTAAGGTTCCTACAAATACTTCTCTTGCAGCAAATGAGGTGACTAGTGCGATACCAATTTTCCAGTCGTACCCCAATGGATGTATTACAGGTTCTATGGCTTTACCTACAATTCCGATATACGAGTTCTCCAATTGGTACGATGCCACTTCAGTTTCCAGTTCCTCCGGACTTATGGTGCTTCCAGAGTGTTTTTCGGTAACGATCTGTTCAGCCTTGTCAAAGCGATCTGAAGGTCCGTGAGAGGCCATAAACCACAGGATTATAGATATGGCGAGAATGATTTTTCCAGCTCCCCATACAAAACTCTTAGTCTTTTCAATTACGGTGATGATCACGTTTTTGAACAGGGGTAATTTATAATTGGGCATTTCAACTACGAAGAAGGGCTTGATCTTCGTCTTCATAGTTTTGTGCATTATGTATGCCGATAACAAAGCCGCTACTGCTCCGAGTAGATACAGAGCCATGAGTACGATACCTTGCAGGTTAAAGCCCCACACCTTTTCGTTGGGGATCACCAGAGCGATAATGATGAGGTATACAGGTAAACGTGCGGAACAGGTCATAAACGGAGATACCAGTATGGTAATCAGTCGTTCTTTCCAATGTTCTATGTTTCTTGTAGCCATTACAGCCGGAATGGCACAGGCGGTTCCCGAAATCAAGGGTACTACACTTTTACCACTCAGTCCAAATCGACGCATACTCCTATCCATTAGAAATACTACCCTACTCATATAGCCGGACTCTTCAAGCAAGGCAATAAAAAGGAATAGAAAGGCTATTTGAGGAATAAAAATGACCACTCCGCCTATCCCTGGAATAAGTCCCTCAGCGATAAGATCTGTAAACAGTCCCGGTGGAAGTGCTCCTTTTACCCATTCGCTAAAAGAGGCAAAAGACTCGTCGATAAAGTCCATCGGATACGCACTCCAGTTAAAGATGGCCTGGAAGATGAGTAGCAAAATGGCCAAAAAGATGAGGTATCCCCATACCTTGTGCGTGAGTATTCTATCCAGTGATGCCCGCAAACCTTTGGCGGCCTTGAGATCTGTTTGGGAAGTCTCTTTGAGGGTGTCGTTGATAAACTTGTATCGATAAACAGTGTCTTTGTGCTGAAGCCGCTTTATTTCAGGCTCCGATTTGGTGTTAAAAGAAGTGGTATCCGGAATTTCTTGTCGATCCAGATTGACAAAGTTGGTATCCTGAGTGATGAGCATCCAGAGCTTATATACCTCGTGCTTTGGAAAAGTATTTTGAAGCTTTTCAAAATATTCAGGATCGAGGGCGGTGGTATCTGTACACGGAGTTTTGGACAGGTTTTGATAGTCGAGTACCAGTTCCTTTATCCTGTCGATTCCCGTCCCTTTGCGCGAACTGACCAAGGCTATCTTGGTGTCCAGTTTTTGTTCGAGTTTTTCAATATCGAGTGTGATACCCTTGCGCTGCATACGATCGGCCATATTGACCACCAGTACAGTGGGTATCTGTAAATCTTTGACTTGGGTAAAGAGAAGTAGATTTCTCTTCAGGTTTTCCACGTCGGTGATTACCACAGCGACATCCGGAAAATCCTTGTCATTTTTGTTTAGCAGGAGTTCGGTAACGATATTCTCATCCATCGATGTAGCGTTGAGGCTATAGGTTCCAGGAAGGTCCAGAATATGAGCCTTTATTCCTCTAGACAACTTACATACACCTTCTTTCTTTTCTACTGTAATCCCTGGGTAGTTGCCCACTTTCTGATTCAATCCTGTCAATTGGTTGAAAACAGAAGTTTTACCCGTGTTTGGGTTACCTATAAGTGCTACCTTAATTTGCTGGCCCGCTATTGTCATACCGTTTTGTTTTCCTCTGTTTTTTCAATTTCTATCAGCAGTGCGGTTTCCCGTCTTATAGAAAGGAAAGAACCGTTGACGTTTAGGTATAACGGATCTTTAAAGGGAGCTAGCTGTAGAAGCTCTACCTCATTGCCGGGAAGGCAACCCATCTCAAAAAGTTTTATGGGAATACGATCTAAAGGAATATGCGTTATAATCCCTTTTTCACCCCGTTTCAGATGTGCTATAGTAGTCTTCAATTTTTATTTAGAATGAATTTAAAGTCAAAAGTAATATAAAAAGTCAGTCTGCAAAAATAAGTGTGTTGCCGAGATATTGTAAATGGGTGGTAATGGTTTGTATATTAGTTTCTTATGTGTTTTTTAAAGAAAAGAGAATAAAAAACTTTAACATACTTTTTACTTATCAAGTGAGGGGTGTGGCAGTGGTCAATCGGATTAGCTTTCTCCTCGGAGTATTTCGATATCGTGTAGCAGTTTGATCATATCTTCATCGTCTGTGCCGTCGTAAAATCCTCTTATCCGTTTCTTTTTGTCGACCAGGATAAAATTTTCGGTATGTATCATGTCGTATGGTCCGCCGTCTCCATCGTTTAGTACGGCGAGATACGACTTTCGAGCAAGTCGGTAAATCTGCTTTTTATCCCCTGTCACAAGGTTCCACTTTTTGTCGTTAACGCCTTTCTCTAAGGCGTATTTTTTCAGTTGTGGCACCGAGTCTATTTCCGGGGTAACTGAATGCGAGAGCAGCATCACGTCGTCGTAATCGGCAACTGCTTCCTGAATGTCAGTCATATTATCGGTCATAATAGGGCATATCGTAGGGCAGGTGGTAAAGAAAAAATCGGCTACGTAAATTTTGTTGTTGTAGTTGTTTTGGGTAATAGTGTCGCCGTTTTGGTTTACGAGTTTGAAGTCGGCAATGGTGTGATATTTTTTTACGTACTGTATAGTGCTGTCTACCAGTTCAGATTTCACCATAGAAGGTTGGTATACAGGGAGAATTTCTTTGGGTTTAAGAGCGTTGTAAAACAGGGTGACAATAATGGCGGAAAGGATAAGGAGCGTAATGCCTAGGTACTTGAACTTACTGAAAAAACTCCACATAATACAACTGCTTTAGTTTAATGTTAAGCTGGTGCAAAGGTAGCAAATTGTACTGTGTAACGGTTTTTGAAACCGCCAGAAAAGGAGTTTTTAACATTCCCTTTGTACTCCCGAGAGTCATCAGCCAATAATCATGCCTGCAAATGTTGCAGAAATAAGCGATGCTAGGGTACCTCCCAACACAGCTTTTACTCCTAGTTCGGAAAGGTTTTTACGTTGTCCGGGGGCCAGCGAGCCTATACCTCCTATTTGAATACCGATAGAGGCAAAATTGGCAAAACCACAGAGCATATAGGTGGCCATGATAACGGATTTGTTGTAAGTGAGGTGTATAGACTGAGTAGCATCTTTCAGTTCTGCGAGTTGAATATATCCAACAAATTCGCTGGCTGCTAGCTTTACTCCGAGTAGTTGTCCCATAAGGGCTATATCTTCATGTGCCACCCCTATCACCCACATCAAGGGGGCAAAGGCGTAGCCCAATATCAGTTCGAGAGATAATTTATTGTAGGGGGTATGTACGGCTACCCATTCGTTGATATTCCCTATCTCGCCGATTTTGAGAAAACCGTAATTGATCATAGCGATAAAAGCTACAAACACCAATAACATGGCCGCTACATTGACAGCCAGTTTAAGGCCTTCGGTAGTCCCAATAGCCATAGCGTCGAGCAGATTAGAACCTATATTCTGTTCAGATACCTCTACAGTGGTATTCACCCCCTCGGTTTGTGGGAGTAATATCTTGGAAATGACAATAGCTCCCGGAGCGGCCATTACAGATGCTGCGAGCAGGTGTCGAGCAAATTCCAGACGAAGTGCTTCGTCTGAACCACCGAGAAATCCGATATAGGCAGCGAGTACACCTCCGGCTACAGTAGCCATACCACCCACCATTACCAAGAGAATCTCGGAGCGGTTCATTTTGCTGAGATAGGCCTTTATCATAAGTGGAGCCTCGGTTTGTCCCAGAAATATATTACCAGCTACCGAAAGACTTTCGGCACCTGATATTTTGAGTAATTTTGAAAGTAACCACGCCAGTCCCTTAACAACCTTTTGGATGATGCCGAGATAAAACAGTACGGAGGTCAGCGCCGAAAAAAAGATAATGGTAGGCAGTATGGTAATGGCAAAATTCATCAGCGGACTTTCGATCTGATTGGAAACGAATGAACTGAAAAGAAATTGTGTGCCCGCTTCTGTAAACTTTAATATTTTATTAAACCCCTTTCCTAGTACGTTGAATATTTCTCGAAAAAAAGGAACTTTTAGTATACCAATCGCAAGAAGAAGTTGTGCGAGTAAACCTAATCCTACTGTTTGCCAGTTTATGGCCTTTCTGTTGCTGCTAAAGAGGTAGGCAATACCTATCAATGCCAGCAGTCCCAATAGCCCTCTTCCCAGACCGTTTGCGGTAAAGCCCACACTGGGCTGTATGCTGGTCTGTAAGACGATGAAGGTGTTGTGCATCATGTGACGTTATTATTTATGCTCCCTTTTTGAGATCTCGTCTCGAAGTTTAACAGCCTTTTCGTATTCTTCGCTGTTCACAGCTTTTTCCAACATCTTGTGTAACTCCTGAAGCGAGAGTGCGCTATAGTCTTCCGAGGTAGTTTGGGGACTGTTTTCCATATTTTTGACAATCTCTTCAGAAATGACTTCCTGTTCAGATTGTTCCTTGTCTTTCTGAGAAAAGTTGAGGTGTATGCCGGCTTTGTCGAGAATATTCTTATAGGTAAAAATAGGGGCGTTAAAACGCAGTGCCAAGGCTATGGCATCACTGGTACGCGCGTCTATAATTTCCTCAATCCTGTCGCGTTCGCAAATAATACTCGAATAAAATACTCCGTCTACAAGCTTGTGGATGATAACTTGTTTGACAACAATGTCAAAGCGATCGGCAAAATTTTTGAAAAGGTCGTGCGTTAGCGGTCTAGGAGGTTTTATTTCCTTTTCCAGAGCGATAGCTATAGACTGTGCCTCAAATGCTCCGATAACTATCGGTAGTTTTCGATCGCCTTCTACTTCGTTGAGTATAAGAGCGTAGGCGCCGTTCTGGGTTTGGCTATACGATATTCCTTTTATGTCTAATCTTACTAAACTCATGCTTCTGTACAACCGAATATAAAGCTGTTCGTCACAATTTTAAACAGTTCCTCAGGCAAAGATGAAAAATTTTCGTGCGAATTCCTCGTTGCGAGCCTGCGAATTTACGTTTTTAAATGCAATATACGGATATCCGGTATATTTTAACCTTGTTGTGTATTGAGAGTTTAGCAAGAAATGTACTTTGAGTGGGATCACTGCCCGAAGAGATAGTCTTTCAGAGCACATGTACAAAAAAGGATAAAATATTATGAGCTCCGAAGTATATTTTTTAATGTAGAATGATTAGCCGATTGACTTGCCAAGTGAGATTTTAATGTTCCGGCGCTGGGGTTGAAGAACCCTCTGAAAATTTGGGCTCTTGAACTGAACTCAAATATTTATATTCTACTTGTTTTATAGGGGTTATGCTTATTAAGGCAGTAGAGAGGGATGTAAATACTAATCAAATAGTAATTTATAATATTTTTCTTTAAATAAAAGAAAGTTTTAGATTGTACTTTTAAAATTAAACTACCATTCCTCACTCTCTAAAGGAGAGTAGTATTGGATTAAAAGTAAAAAGCCTGAAGTTTAGGGAAATTCATCCCTAAACTTCAGACTCCGGTATTGTGTTTTGTATTTACTTCTTAGTTTTCTCGGACAGCGCTTATGAGTTTTGCGCTTTAAAGGCTTTTAGCTTTTCGATTAGAGCGGGCACTACTTCAAAAGCATCTCCTACAACTCCGTAGTCTGCAGCTTTGAAGAAGGGAGCTTCCGGGTCGTTGTTAATCACTACTTTGACTTTAGAAGCGTTGATTCCCGCCAAGTGCTGAATAGCACCGGAGATTCCAACTGCTATATATAGGTTGGAGGCGACGGGTTTTCCGGTTTGTCCCACGTGCTCGTCATGAGGGCGCCATCCCATATCTGATACGGGCTTAGAACAGGCGGTAGCAGCTCCCAATACGCTGGCGAGCTCTTCTATCATTCCCCAATTTTCAGGACCTTTGAGTCCTCGTCCTCCCGACACTACAATCTCGGCATCTGCTATGGTTATTTTTCCGGTTGTTTTGTCTACAGACTCTGGTTTAATTGAAAAATCAGTGTCGTTAAGAGAAGGTAAAAAATCTTCTTCCACTGCATTGCTCTGATTTTCTTTCAATCCGAATGAATTTTTAGCAAGTCCTATCAGCTTGATGTCTGTATTAATTTCTGTTGTATTAAAGGCCTTGTTAGAAAAGGCAGTTCTTTTTATGCGAAAAGGTTCCGTGCTTTCCGGTAGGGCTACTGCGTTTGAGGCGTAACCGGCTTCGAGCTGAACGGCCAGTAGAGGAGCGAGGTATTTGTCGTTGGTAGTAGATCCTATGATGACTATTTTTGCACCTTCTTGTTTGGCAGCTTGTTGTATTACATCAGCATAGGTACGGGCGTTGAAGGAGTTGAGCTTTTCGTCTTTTACTTTAAGCACTTTATCTACTCCGTAATTGCCCAGCGATGAGGTGTCTTCGGTATTGATGGCAATGGCGGTAACCGTGTTGCCTGTCTGCTTAGCCAGGTCTTTGGCATAAGAGGCCAGTTCGAAGGCAGATTTCTTTAATTTTCCTTCTTCCGATTCGGTATATATTAAGATAGACATATCTTTTGCGGTATTAAATTAAATGTTTGCTGTATTTAGATGATAAGGATTTATATAACCTTGGCTTCGTTGTGTAACAAGTCAATTAATTCGTCGAGATTGTCGGGCGAAACCAATTTCACATCTCCTTTGGGTGCTGGTTTTTCAAATTTGGCAGCCGATGTTCTGCTATTTGTTTCCCCAGCTTCTAACACGTTGAGCTTTTTCTGTCTGGCCATCATAATGCCTCTCATATTGGGGATGCGCAGGTCACTTTCTTCGACCAGTCCTTTTTGTCCGCCAATAATTAGTGGAAGGGCACATTTTACAGTTTCCTTACCGCCGTCTATTTCTCGAATCACCGTAGCATCATTGCCTTCTACCTCCAGTCCGATACAGGTATTTACAAAGTTTGCACCGGTGAGCGCGGCCAGCATGCCCGGTACCATTCCTCCGTTATAGTCTATAGACTCTCTTCCGGCAATTACGAGGTCATAGCCTCCTTCTTGTACTACTTTGGCGAGTTGGCTCGCTACAAAGAAACCGTCTGTAGGCTGAGCATTTACCCTGATAGCCTCGTCGGCACCAATCGCTAAGGCTTTTCGCAGCGTTGGCTCTGTTTCCGGTCCACCCACGTTCACAACGGTTACCGAAGCACCCTGCTTTTCCTTAAACCACATGGCTCTAGTAAGTCCGAATTCGTCATTAGGATTGATGACAAACTGAACACCATTAGTGTCAAATTTGGTGTCGTTGTCTGTAAAGTTAATCTTAGAAGTGGTATCCGGAACGTGACTGATACATACTAATATCTTCATGTTTCTACTTTTTGAAGTTCGATCGAAGACAAAGACGGGTTTTATACCATTGCTACAACACCTGCCCCGAGTCTTCAGATTCCTGTTGTTTTTTGAATTATTTACGGTTACGAAGATAGAGATAATTTCTGTAATATACTATGCACGCATAATATGTTTTAAGTTTCGCAATCGTTTTTTTCACGGTTTTTACCATTGTGAAATCAAAATATAAGAGCTGTTTTTATCGCTTGTAAAATTTATGAGATTGCGAGGGTATAGAATTTTAATTATTACTATTTTTGCTTCGCTTATTACCAATATTATAGTACATGAGAACAATACAATTTAGAGAGGCCATAGCCGAGGCCATGAGCGAAGAGATGCGCAGGGATGAGTCGATTTACCTCATGGGAGAGGAAGTAGCTGAATACAACGGAGCCTACAAGGCTTCTAAAGGGATGCTCGACGAATTTGGTCCTGACAGAGTGTTGGATACGCCTATTTCCGAACTCGGTTTTGCCGGAGTTGGTGTTGGGTCTGCAATGAACGGGAACAGGCCTATAATAGAATTTATGACTTTCAATTTCTCATTGGTAGGTATTGACCAAATCATAAACAACGCGGCCAAGATGCGTCAGATGAGTGGTGGGCAGTTTAATATTCCCATCGTTTTCCGCGGGCCTACTGCTTCAGCCGGACAGTTGGCAGCTACGCACTCTCAGGCTTTTGAAAGTTGGTATGCAAACTGCCCTGGTCTCAAGGTGGTTGTGCCTTCCAATCCATATGATGCTAAAGGATTACTCAAATCGGCCATTCGCGATAATGACCCAGTGATTTTTATGGAATCTGAACAGATGTACGGAGACAAGGGAGAAGTACCGGAAGGAGAATACACTCTGCCCTTGGGCGTTGCCGAGGTGAAACAAGAGGGAAAGGATGTGACTATAGTATCTTTTGGAAAAATCATAAAAGAGGCTTTTAAAGCCGCAGACGCCCTCGAAAAAGAAGGGATAAGCTGTGAAATTATAGACCTGAGAACGGTTCGCCCTCTGGATTGCGATACCATCTTGAAATCGGTAAAGAAAACAAATCGATTGGTAATCCTCGAAGAGGCATGGCCTTTTGGAAATGTGTCTACAGAGATTACTTATCAGGTGCAGTCTCAGGCTTTCGATTATCTGGATGCTCCTATTGAAAAAATCAATACTGCGGACACCCCGGCTCCTTATTCTCCAGTACTTTTGGCCGAGTGGTTACCTAATTATGAAGATGTGATAAAAGCGGTAAAAAAGGTTTTGTACAAATAAAATCATCGATTTTACGTTATATAAACTTCACCGGCATGCTGTTGGTGAAGTTTTTTTATTTGTAGAAGGAGTCATTTAACTTCTGTAAAATCCGGAATAAAATTGTAGGTTTACAGGGTGACAGGCTCGCTTTATGTGTGTTTTAGGATTTAGTTTTATATGAGGATATTTATTGTAGCGATACTGATACTCTTGTCGGCTGGTTTGAATGCTCAGACCAAGGTAGGTGGTGTTGTTGTCGACGAATCGGGGGCTCCGGTATCTTTTGCCAATGTGTTTTTTAAGGATTCGTCGGAGGGGACCATTACCAACGACGACGGGAGGTTTTATCTGGAATCTCCTAATTCCCACACTACTTTGGTGATATCTTTTGTTGGATTTACTACTCGTGAGATTCCCCTCGACAAAAAGGTAACCTACAATATGAAAGTAGAATTGACCGAAGGCGAGCAGCTAAAAGAAGTCGTGGTCTTTGTAGGTAAACAATCTAAAAAGAACAACCCCGCTGTAGATCTTTTGAGAAAAGTGTTGGAGCGAAAGCGGAAGAATGGGGTGAAAGGCTTCGACCAATACCGTTATGACAAGTATGAAAAGGTAGAGTTCGACCTAAACACCATAGATAGCAGTCTTATGGAAAGTAAACTGTTTAAGGGGATGGAATTTATTTTCGATCAGATGGATACCTCCCGCATAACAGGCAAAACCTATCTCCCTATATTTATCAATGAGGCATTTTACAAGGTGTATGGCGACAATAAGTTAGGGAAAGAAAAGCAAAAACTCCTAGGGAATAAGAATTCTGGCTTTAGTACCAATCAGAATTTAATCTCATTTGTGCAAGATCTCTATGCCGATTACGATATTTACAAGAGTTATATCAAGTTTTTCGACAAGAGCTTTGTAAGCCCTATTTCTAGAGTAGGAATCGACACCTATAATTACGCCCTGGCCGACAGTGCATATATCGACAACAAATGGTGTTACAACATTATCTACTATCCAAGGCGGAAAAACGAACTGACCTTTAAGGGCGATTTCTGGGTGAGTGATACTACCTATGCCGTAAAAAAAATCAATCTCCAGGTTACCAAGAGCGCCAATATCAACTGGGTAAAAGAAATTTATATAGAACAGGAGTTTGAGGTGCTCAACGACTCGGTCTTTTTGCTTACTAGAGATTATATGATGAGCGACTTCAGCCTTCGTAAAAAGGAAGAATCGCGAGGTATATACGGCAAGCGAACCACGGTGTACGACCGCTACGTGTTTGATGAAGAAAAACCTAAATCCTTCTACAGTGAAGAAGTAGATCGATTTGACGAACAGGTTTACGAACGCGACGACGTGTTCTGGAGGGAAAATAGACTCGAAGCACTGAACAAAAACGAATCTGGGATATACAGTATGCTCGATACCCTAAAAACGGTGCCTAAATTCAAACAGTTGTACAGTGTAGGTGAAATACTGGCCTCCGGTTATGTTGAGATTGATAAATGGAACTTAGATTACGGATCTATTTTTTCTTCTTTCGGATATAACGACGCCGAAGGTGTGCGTATAAGAGGAGGAGGGCGAACCTATTTCGGACCTAATGATATGTGGCGGTTGGAGGGCTTTGGAGCCTATGGCTTTAAGGACAAGAAATTTAAATACGGTATTTCGGCCAAATGGTTGCTCAACAGAGAGCACCGTCTGATTGTATCTGCGGGAAATCGCAGAGATGTAGAACAAATAGGGGTGAGCCTTACTCCCAGCAATGATGTTTTGGGTAGGAGCTATGCGTCGTCTTCTGTGTTTACAGTGGGATCTAACGACAAACTCACCGATATAAATCTGACCACAGCCGACGTAGAAATGGAGCCTGCCAAGAATTTTCGCTTTAAGGTGGGAGCGTTATTTAGAACACTTAAATCGGCATTGCCCGAGGCTTTTAGCTTAGATTATGTAGACCCCGATGCCACCTCCGGAGTGTCGTCGCAGGTCAAGCAACTGGAACTCACCACTTCCCTGGAGTACACGCCGGGGAGGAAAACGACGGGTTACGGGGTAGAACGACGGGATGTAAACGACGAATACGCAAGGTTTTTTGTCAACTACGCCAAAGGGGTAAGTGGCTTTTTAAATAGCGATTTCGACTACGAGAAAATACAGTTTTACTTCAGAAAACCCTGGAATGTCGGTGGTGTGGGTCGACTTTATACTACGATAGAGGCGGGGAAAACTTTTGGAGAGGTGCCCCTCGGACTCTTGAGTGTGGTGCCTGGAAATCAGACGTATTTTTCTATATTCAATACCTTTCCCAATCTCGATTTCTACGAATTTGTCACCGACACCTACGTATCCATGCACCTGGAGCACAATTTTAACGGACGTATCTTTTCCAGAATACCCCTTATTAGGAAGCTGAACCTCAGAGAAATTGTAGGTGTGCGTGGAGTATGGGGAGAATTGTCGGATGAGAATATCGCACTTAGCAGCCCCTCAGGGATGTTGTTGAAGGCTCCCTCCGAAAAGGTGTATTGGGAATATTCGTTCGGGATAGGAAATATCTTTAGAGTGTTCCGAATCGATTTTAATTTCAGAGGTAATTATCTCAACGAACCCGATGCGAGAAGGTTTGCGGTTACCGGCACTTTCGGATTCTATTTTTAGAGTGATGTTAAAAACAGATTTCTATTGTGTTTTAAGTTGGTGTTGCGTATTTTTGCGCCCTCTTAATACATTTAATACAACTCAATGAGCGCAGCAAAATTAAAGTCTTTCGACGTTTTGATAGAGATCCCTAAAGGGAGTAGAAATAAATACGAGTACGATTTTCAACTGAAAAAAATCCGTTACGACCGGATGATATTCTCGTCTATGCACTACCCGGCAGATTACGGGTTTATCCCCGAAACTCTGGCACTCGACAAAGATCCACTCGACGTATTGGTGCTGGTTACCGAGCCTACTTTCCCCGGATGTGTTATGGAAGTAAAACCCATAGGTGTTTTCCATATGGCCGACGAAAAGGGACCGGACGAAAAGATTATTTGCGTACCGGTATCCGATCCTATCTGGAACAAACTAACCGACCTTAAAGATATGAACCCCCACCAGATCAAGGAAATCGAACACTTCTTCCAAGTGTACAAAGATTTGGAACAAAAGAAAGTTGATGTAGGTGGTTGGGGAGATGTCAACGAGGCATACGATATTATAGATGCATGTATAGAACGCTTTAAGGCAGTTCAAAACAAAGAAGAAGGACTCTTTAGTATCGCATAAGTATAACATATTTTTAAGCTGTAAAAAAGCCGTCTGTCACCAGATGGCTTTTTTGTTTAACACAGAATTTCCGTCCATTTATATATGGTTGGTTTACCAGATAAAGAGGAGCTTTTTTGCAATGTAGTGACCTACGTTTTTAGTACTATCACTAGTGTTGGTTCCAATATATACACATTGTAATGGGTAAATCAGTATTCTTTTTATTACATTTATCTGTCTATTTTTAAAAACCAACAATTTATTATGGAAACAAATACGATTTTTTTACCGATAATTATGGCAATTGTCGGTCTTATTTTTATGGTTGGCAAAATGATGTGGGTGAAGAAGCAAGATGCCGGCGAAGAAAAAATGCAATCTATTTCGAGTAGTATTAAAGATGGAGCTCTCGCCTTTCTCAATGCCGAATACCGACTACTTTCGGTGTTTGTCGTATTGGCGGCGATCGCTTTAGGAGTTATAGCTTTTTTTGTACCAACCACTCATTGGGTGATTATCATCGCCTTTGTGTTTGGAGCTTTCTTTTCTGCCCTTGCGGGCAATATAGGGATGCGTATCGCTACGGAGAGTAATGTGCGCACTACCCAAGCCGCTAGAAGCAGTTTGCCAAAAGCACTTAAAGTATCGTTTTCCGGTGGAACGGTTATGGGATTGGGAGTGGCAGGTCTGGCCGTATTGGGGCTCTCTCTTTTCTTTTTTGTATTTGCCAAAATGTTCCTCGTCGGAGCACAGGATTTTTATACAGAAATGACCGTGGTGCTCGAAGCCCTTGCCGGATTCTCTCTGGGAGCAGAATCTATAGCCCTTTTTGCCCGAGTCGGTGGAGGGATTTATACTAAGGCAGCCGATGTAGGCGCCGACCTTGTAGGAAAAGTGGAGGCTGGAATTCCGGAAGATGATCCCCGAAATCCGGCAACCATAGCCGACAATGTAGGGGATAATGTAGGAGATGTCGCCGGAATGGGAGCCGACCTCTTCGGGTCGTATGTGGCTACGGTATTGGCCTCTATGGTATTGGGTAATTACGTAATTCGAGAAGTGACCGAAGTAAACGGCAGCTTTACCGATGCCTTTGGAGGTATGGGACCCATACTGTTGCCAGTAATGATTGCAGGAGTAGGTATCATCGCCTCTATTATAGGTACATTTTTTGTGAGAATAAGCAGTAACGATGCTCGAGAACCACAAGTGCAGAGAGCTTTGAACACAGGAAATTGGCTGGCTATTCTGCTCACGGTAGTCGCCTGTTATTTTCTTATAGATTGGATGCTCCCGGATAAGTTAAATATGAAGTTTTTTGGAGAAGGATTTAAGGAAGTGTCTGCCAACCGCGTATTTTTCGCAACACTGATCGGACTGGCAGTAGGAGGGTTAATCTCTTATTTTACAGAATACTATACCGGATTGGGTAAAAAACCGGTGCTCAATATAGTACACAACTCTTCCACAGGAGCGGCTACTAATATTATTGCTGGACTCGCCACGGGGATGAAGTCTACTTTTTCGTCGGTGTTGTTGTTTGCGATTGCGATATGGGCTTCTTATACCTTAGCCGGTTTTTACGGAGTGGCTATTGCAGCTTCGGCTATGATGGCTACTACGGCTATGCAGCTTGCCATAGACGCTTTCGGTCCTATTGCCGACAATGCCGGTGGGGTTGCCGAAATGAGCGAACTTCCCGACGATGTTCGCAAACGTACAGATATACTCGATTCTGTGGGAAATACAACTGCTGCGGTAGGTAAGGGCTTTGCCATAGCTTCTGCTGCATTGACAGCTCTGGCGCTTTTTGCAGCTTATGTGACTTTTACGGGTATAGACGGAATCAATATTTTTAAAGCCGATGTGCTGGCCGCTCTTTTTATAGGAGGTATGGTGCCTGTTATTTTTTCGGCCTTGGCCATGCAGAGTGTGGGTAAGGCAGCAATGGAAATGGTTCAGGAGGTGAGAAGACAGTTCAGAGAGATTCCTGGGATTATGGAAGGTACCGGAAAGCCGGATTACGGACGTTGTGTGGATATTTCTACCAGGGCAGCACTTCGAGAAATGATATTGCCAGGAGCTATCGCCATACTATCGCCCATAGCCATAGGCTTTATAATGGGAGCTGAAGCATTGGGAAGCTATATGGCCGGCGTTGCAGTTTCGGGAGTGGTATGGGCTATTTTTCAGAACAATGCTGGAGGTGCATGGGACAATGCTAAAAAGTCTTTTGAAGCCGGAGTGGAAATAGACGGGAAAATGACCTATAAAGGCTCAGACGCCCATAAAGCAGCCGTTACCGGCGATACCGTTGGAGATCCTTTTAAAGATACCTCCGGACCATCGATGAATATCCTTATCAAACTCACCTGTCTTGTAGGCTTGGTCATTGCGCCGATTCTCGGAGGGCATACAACTTCCGACAAGCTCTCTCTTAATACAGAGCAGGAGAGAGGTGCCTCTGTGGAGATAGAAAAAGTGATAAACTCAGAAGTTAAAGAAGTAAAGGACGACGGAAAGCTTATTGCTTATGTGACAGAAGGAGAGGAATCTAAAAAACAACAGAATAACGAAGAATATTAGAAAAGGAAATATCCAAGGATATAACAACTGCCATCCCTGTTCTCAGGAGATGGCAGTTTGTGTTTTAATAGGTTCGGAATACCTATAGCTGATTTACCTCCGGGTTTTTTCCGGGTTTTCTGGGCATGGTACCGAAGATGTGATCCCAAAGTGGAGAAGAAACCCCAAAAGCCCGATCCGGTTCCCTGTAGTGATGAATAGAGTGGTGATACCACAGTACCTTTAAAAAGTTGTTGGGGACCTTAAAGGCGTGTACTGAATAATGCACCCCGAGATAGGCGGTATACCCCATGAGAAAACCAGCCAGAAAGCCGAAGACATAATCTCCCATCACGGCGCGGTAAATAATAAAGAATACTGTAGCGATGATAAGACTGAGCAAGGGCGGCATGGCCAATCTGGATTTGTCTTTAGGGTAGTCGTGGTGTACACCGTGCATGGTATAGGCTACTTTTTTTCGCTTTTCTGTAGTTGCCGGCATATGATACAGATAGCGGTGCATCAAGTATTCTATAAATGTAAAGAAAATGAGTCCCGCTAAGAAGAGCAGTATCATTTCCGGCACCTGAAACCCCTTTTCTACTATGCCGTAATAGATAAGTGCTGCAGCAATTACCGTAAAAATAATCAGAGGCAAAGAAATGTGGGTATGGGTCAGTTTCTCTAAAAGAGGATTATTGAACAGTTTGGGAGAACCTTTGTGTTTTGGGCGTTTGTGTTTCGTAGCTTCCATTTGACATAAGTATTTAGAGTATGTGGAGAACACATGCCGGTATGCCATTAGGGCTTTGTGAGAAACAACTACCTTTCCCGGGCCCTGTCAGAACAATCCGTTCAGTTCCCCGTCTATTTTTTCAATAACATATCCCAAATCTTCGGGATTATCTACAAAATTAAGTTTATCTACATCAATTATCAAAAATTTTCCCTTGTTGTATTTATGTGCCCATGCTTCGTATCGCTCGTTTAGTCTACTCAGATAATCGATAGAAATAGAACTTTCGTATTCCCTTCCCCTTTTGTGTATTTGATTTACGAGGTTCGGAATCGAACTCCTCAGGTAGATGAGCAAATCGGGGGGTTGCACCAAACTCTCCATCAACTCAAACAAGGCACGGTAATTTTTAAAGTCCCTGTTTGTCATAAGCCCCATAGCGTGTAGGTTGGGAGCAAAAATATAGGCATCTTCATAGATGGTTCTGTCCTGTATAATTGTCTTGCCGCTTTCCCTTATCTGCAATATCTGGCTGAACCTGCTGTTGAGGAAGTAGATTTGAAGGTTAAAACTCCAGCGTTCCATCTGGTTGTAAAAATCGTCCAGATAAGGATTGTCTACAACATCTTCAAACTGAGGTTCCCATTTAAAGTGCTTGGCAAGCAGCCTTGTCAAGGTCGTTTTCCCGGCACCGATGTTTCCGGCTATGGCGATATGCATAATAGAACAGATTGAGTAATGAATATTTTCAAAGGTAAATATACAGGATATAGCGGTTTGAATAAAATATTTTTGCTTAAGTAGTGAAAGTGAAATAGGAAAGTATTTCAACTTTTATTTATTTTTTAGAGGAATAAGGCTGAAAATTATGACTATAGAACTCCAATTAGCACAGTATTTATGCTCTATTGCAGAGATGATGGAGGAAGTGTGATTAAATTTAGATAGAATAATATATATTTGAATGCATTATATTAATATTTTGAGTTATGTATTTAAGTTCTGTGTAATTTGATATTGATATATGGGTTGATGTTTTACCATCCTTTCAATAGCTTTATGAAAAATGGTCTGTTTGGATTGTGAACGATTTAACCTAAAAGCAAACTCGTTGAGGT
>JAJUFH010000045.1 GCA_029266035.1 Sinomicrobium sp. | reverse complement strand
CTCACCTCTTACCATTCCGAACAGAGAAGTTAAGCCCATGCGCGCAGATGGTACTGCATTAGTGGGAGAGTATGTCGCCGCCTTCTTATCAACCCCTCATCACATCGTGGTGAGGGGTTTTTTTTATGGCTAAGGTTGGGGCCGGTTGGGGGCGGTTGGGGCGAATTGCAATTCGCCCGTACGTCTCTATGGATAATCAGATTTTTATATAATCCTTATATTCCAAGAAAAATGCTTCAAAGCGAAGCATTTTTTCATTCAGAAATTCCATGCAGTCTCTCCAGCTGTCTTTGTTGTGAATAGATACCTGTGTTTTTTCTACGTAAATACGCGATATTTCCTTGTGGTTGTCTAAGATGTAGTCTTCTATAAATACAGCATCAGATACGTATTCTTCTTTAAAAATTGCGCTGAGTGCATTTAGTTTCTCAAAATACAATAAACGCTCCTCTTTATCGGCAGATTCTATATCGATAGATACCATCGCCTTTTTGGTGTCGAAGTGAAATTTTAACGAAAAATCCTTTATGCCGGTATGGTAGCGAATCCACTTTCGTGGAAACGACTTTCCGAAGGAAATCCAGAATTCCTGACGTAATTTTTTTGATTCCTCTCTGCTAAACATAATTACAACACATAAGCGGTGAGTATACCCGCTATAATTACTACTAGTTTGGTAATGTTAAACTTATGCCCCTCGGCACTTTCAAAGAGTATTATAGTAGAGATATGTAAAAAGATTCCGATAATCAACGCGTTTATAGGCATATAGAATTCTTCAATAAGATGGAGATTAGTGCTTAAAAAAGTACCTAGAGGAGTCATAAAAGCAAAGAGTATCATAAATGCCATCATTTTCCATTTATCGATATTGCTGTTTACAAAAAAGGTAGTCAGCACTATTGCGATTGGCAGTTTGTGTATTACTATACCGTATATAAGTGTGTTGTGATGGTAAATAGGTATCCCTTCCAATACAGAGTGAATACTGAGACTTATAAACAGCATCCACGGAAAAGACTTATGCCCCGGAGAGTGATGTATATGTCCGTGTTCAGCCCCCTTAGAAAAGAATTCTAAGAATATCTGCAAAAATATACCACACATAATAAATATACCCGGTGTCTTTCCGGAGTGATCTTCAAACACTTCCGGGACCAGTTCGAACACCGTAATAGAAAGCAGGAAGGCTCCGCTAAACGCCAGTAAAAGCTTAAATATTTTTTCTTTTTGCGGTCGCATAAAGAGCACAAAAAGGAATCCCGCTATAACTGCTATAACCGGAAGAATGTAATTTATTATATGTGTTGAGTGCGACATTGTGAAAATTCACCTTAAAACATGGAATAAACAAAAAAAAACATTATGTTTACAAAGTCTTATGTGCAAAAGTTTAAAAGACTTTATAGCGAAGGGACTAAATTAGTGTATTTTTGCCTTTTAAAGCGATGAGAAATGGCAAATAATTACAGTATGGTCGCCAAGACCTTTTTTGGATTTGAAGAGATATTGGCCGATGAGCTTCGAAAGCTCGGGGCTATTGGAGTAGAGACAGGGGTGAGGAGTGTTTCCTTTACTGGCGACAAAGGTTTTATGTACAAGGCCAATCTGTGTTTGAGAACTGCCTTGAAGATTGTAAAACCTCTGCGGTCGTTTAGGGTGCGCAACGAAGACGATTTGTATCAGACTGTAAAAAAGATCCGCTGGGAAGATATTATGAGCGTCGACAATACCCTTGCGGTAGACGCAGTGGTGCATTCAGAGAAGTTTAACCACTCTCTGTATGTCGCACTCAAGACAAAAGATGCTGTAGTAGACCGTTTTCGGGAGATGAAAGGAAGGCGTCCGGATGTAGACATCAAGCATCCCGACTTGAGGATTAATGTACATATCCAGAGCGATATATGCACTATTTCGCTCGACAGTTCTGGAGCTTCTCTACATCACCGTGGGTATCGCAGTGCTACCAATATCGCACCAATCAACGAGGTTTTGGCAGCGGGAATGTTGTTGTTGAGCGGATGGGACGGACAGTGCGACTTTATAGACCCCATGTGTGGAAGCGGAACCATACCTATAGAAGCGGCGATGATAGCCTGTAATATTCCCGCTAATATCAACCGCAGGGAATTTGCATTCGAAAAATGGGCCGACTTCGACAGCGAGCTCTTTGAAAAAGTTACCGAGAGCAGCCTTAATAAAGTCAGAGAATTTCACCATACAATTCAGGCTTTCGACAAGGCACCGTCGGCAGTGAGAAAGGCGACAGATAATGTAAAAAATGCCAATTTAAGCGACTATATACAGCTGTCGCAGCAAGATTTTTTTGAATCTGAAAAACAAGGAGAGGGCAAGTTACACATGGTGTTCAATCCGCCCTATGGCGAACGCCTTGCTGTAGATATACGAGAGGTATACAGCCATATAGGCAATACTTTAAAAAGGAAATATTCCGGCACCGAAGCCTGGCTCATCACCTCCGATCCAGATGCACTAAAATCGGTAGGCCTTCGTCCCTCGCGCAGGATAAAACTCTACAACGGTAAGTTAGAGAGCAGATTTGTAAAATACGAGATGTATGCAGGAAGTAAAAAAGCTAAATGGCAATCAAAAGAATAACAATGTAAACAACAAATAAATAATTTAAAACCAATCATTAACCAAATACCCCACAACAATGAAAAACAAGCACAAAGCTTTTTTGTACAACCTTATAGGGTTTGGAATCCCCTTTGTGATATCGTTTGCCTTACTGAAGTATATTTTTCCCGAAGCTCACTTTTGGGCGATGGTATGTGCAGCACTAATCGCTGTGCTCGTATCACCTAGGTTTTGGGTGGTAAAAACCCCGTCGGGAGAAAGGATATTTAAAAAATGGTCGTTTAGCCCTCCCAAGCTGGTGCGTTAATTCATCATAGGATATTGCATCGGATCTCGCATAGGGTCTCTCATCGGATCTTGCATTGGGTTTTGCGTCGGATATTGCTGCATAGGATCGGGTTCAGCTTCGGGCTGTATCGGTTCCTGTTTGTTTAGCGCACCTTTTTTGGTCTTGATAAATATAGGAATCAAGTAGGATACCGAATAGTTGAAGGTGAGTCCAAACTTACTGTCGTCCGTCACTTTTTGAAATCCCGGAATCCACAGATTAGAAAAACTGTCGGGTGGAGTGTCGTTTAGCAGATAGGTAAGTCTTACCGATGCGCCTACATAGAGATTGTTGAACAACTCCACCTTAGTTCCGAAGAGGATTTCCAACCACTGAGCGTTGAGTCCGCTGTACTCGCCGAGTATATTCTCGTCCTTACCCGGAATAAGGTTTTCTCCCCAGTAGGGGCTAGTGGTATAAATATAGTATTCGTCCAGAGTTTGACTAAAGGCACTCACCCCCAATCGAGCTCCGGCAAAGATCATATTTTCCATACCGTACCAGTTTTCATAGAGGTTGTAGTCTATTCCCGCACGCAAAAAACTGCCCGAAGTAGACAAGGTGTAGAGCGTTTCTTGAGAAGTGTATTCCTCTATTCCCAACTCAGCCGCCACGTATAGGTTTTTCGAAAGTCGAAAGTCGCCCATCAGTTCTAGGCCATTGTATTTACTGCTGGTAAACGACCGTATGGGTTTACTCAGGTCTATACCCACTCTAATGCCGTATTTTTCCTCAAACACAACACTGTCTTTTGGAGCTTCAGGCGTTGTTGTTGCGGGGTCGTTTTCCTGAGCTTTGAGCACTAGAGAAAACAGCAAGCATACAATACTAATGGTATATCTTGACATGGGCAGCATTTTGTAATTCTACAGTAGGTGTAACGACTTCCAACGAAGATATCCACTGCTGATCGTCGTCCATATCCCTTTCGGCAGTCAGACCGGAATAAGTGGTAATAAACCCGCAGGCTCTAGATATAAAGTGCTGATCGGTTTGATAGCGAAACCTTAGGGTGTCGGCATTTTTTATACGCAGTGTATCACCGCTTGAAGTAATTTGTATAGAGTTGAGTGTAAAGGCATACACGGTTTCATCTTCAAACAATTTGAGCGGAAGTGCGATAGAATCGATAGCCGTACTGTCTCTAAAGGTATCTACAGGAGTATCCATCCCCTGTCCGTATACACTAAGAGTGTTTACTTCCTCTTTCAAATCTCTGTCGCTATTGTCGTGAAATGTGATAACCAAAAGCGGGGTGGTAGCGGAGTCTTCCGGACATATATCGTCTTTTTCACATCCCAGAAACAGCATGACAGCCAAGCCGATTACAGAAAGAGCTATAAGCGTTTTTTTTGCAGTAATATTGAGTTTCATTTCAAATTTAATCTAGTTTTTTGAATGGGATGTTCCGATTTGAGATCTGTATGATCTCATTGCAGCTATATTATCCACGCTTTTCCAAAAGTACAACATTTTCTACATGGTGAGTTTGCGGAAACATATCTACAGGCTGTACTCGAGTCACTCGGTACAATTCGTCCATCAAGGCCAGATCTCTGGCTTGAGTAGCGCTGTTACAGCTCACATAAACCACCTTTTCCGGGGCTATATCCAATATTTGCTGTACCACATCCTTGTGCATACCATCGCGGGGCGGATCGGTAATAATCACGTCGGGGCGACCGTGTTGATCTATAAACGCCTTGTTGAATACCTTTTTCATATCCCCTGCAAAAAAGCTAACGTTTTCAATACCGTTTAATTGCGCATTGCTTTTAGCATCCTCAATGGCTTCCGGAACAGCTTCTACCCCGATCACTTTTCCAGCCTTTTTAGCCACAAACTGCGCAATAGTGCCGGTACCGGTATAGAGGTCGTACACCAGTTCGCCGCCCGTAAGTCCCGCAAACTCCCTGGCTACCTGATACAATTTGTAGGCCTGTGGCGAATTGGTTTGATAAAAAGACTTGGCATTTATTTTAAAGCGAAGACCTTCCATTTCCTCAAATATATGATCGCGTCCGTGATAGCAAATCACCTCTTGATCGTAGATAGTATCGTTTGCTTTTCCATTTATCACATACTGCAAGGAAGTAATTTGCGGAAAGCTATCCTTGAGAAAATCCATCATCAAAGCGATATCTTGCGCCCGATTTTCAAAGAACTGTATCAGCACCATAATTTCTCCGGTAGACGAAGTTCTAATCATCAAGGTACGCAGCAAACCTGTTTGCTGTCTGGGGTTAAAGAACTCCAATCCGTTTTTCCGCGCAAAATCGCGCACTGCCGTTCTGATTTCGTTTGAGGGGTCGGCTTGTAGGTAGCATTTTTCTATATCCAGTATCTTGTCCCACATTCCCGGAATATGAAATCCTAAGGCATTCCGATATTCCGGTACCTCACCGCTTTCTATTTCTTCACGAGTAAGCCATCGGCTGTCGGAAAAGGAGAATTCCATTTTGTTTCTGTAAAACAGCTGTTTATCAGACCCTATGATAGGAGAAGTTTCCGGAAGATCTATCTTACCCAGGCGAGTCAGATTGTTTTCCACCTCTTTCTGCTTGTAAAACAGCTGGTGTTCATAGCCCATATTCTGCCATTTACATCCGCCACAAGTGCCAAAATGCTCGCATTCCGGCGTCTGTCTCTTTTCGGAATACCTGTGAAAATTAATCGCTTTCCCTTCGTAATACGCCTTTCTCTTTTTAGTGGTTTGCACATCGACCACATCCCCTGGAATAGCATTAGAGAGGAAAATAACACGACCGTCGGGCGCCTTGGCAATCCCTTTGCCCTTCGCTCCGGCATCGATCACCTCTACCTGTTCAATCAATGGCTTTCTATTCTTTCTAGACATAGCGCAAAAATAAGCTTATTTTGCGATTCCCGAATTATTTATTTGAGGAAGACCTAGTGGGGTTTTTGCTGACGCGGTGACGCGGTGACACGGAGATGTGGAGATGTGGAGGTGAGGAGACTTGGTGATGAGGAGATTTGGAGGCGCGGAGACGCGGTGATGGGGAGACTTGGAGGTGATGAGACTCGGTGATGAGGAGATTTGGTGATGAGGAGATTTGGAGACGCGGAGGTGATGAGACGCGGAGGTGATGAGGAGATGTGTGGTGTCATTGCGAGAAGCCGACCTAAGGAGGCGGTTTGGCAATCTTTGTGTAGTTGGCTAGTTCGTGGTTCTTAGTTGGTAGGGTTTTCGTTTTTCTGTTTTGTACGAACCATATTCCGATATTTCCCAAATTCGAAGCCTTTTCAAGGCGATATGTAGACAGGAATATGATATAAACCAGACGCTGTAGAGACGCAAAATTTTGCGTCTCCCCCCATAGACGAATTAGTGTAGTGCGATTTGTTGTTGCCTTTTCCAGTCGTTGGCTTCGATACACTGTTTGCTGCGCTACGGCACGCAGTTACATGGGGTTTGTCTCAACTTTTTGCACCGTTTTGTATCAAGACAAAATGAAGGAAGGGTTTTGTGTTGAAGCGGAGACTTGAAGGTGGGGTGATTGGGTGAAAAGGAGAAGAACTGTTGTGCTATTGAAGATTTATACTTAGAGCCAATACTCATATCTCACTACTAATATCTCCCTACTAATTCCTCACACCTCTCTACTCACATACTTTATTCGCTTTACTGTCGTTTGTAAAAAGAGAAATTAATTTTAATTGGTTTTACCACTGTAGAATAGTATTTTTGAAAAATTAAAAAAAGAGCTGTCCGTTTGAGTGTCAGTATACTTGACAGAGTATTTATATAAGATGAATAAAAAGATAACCAAGATCTGCTGTATAGGTGCCGGATATGTCGGCGGACCCACTATGGCGGTAATAGCACAAAAGTGTCCGGAGATACAGGTTACCGTAGTCGATATCAACGAAAAGCGAATAGCTGCCTGGAACGATAAAGATTTAAATAAACTTCCGGTTTATGAACCTGGATTAGACAAGGTGGTGGAAGAAGCTCGAGGGAGAAATTTATTTTTCTCTACTGAGGTAGACAGGGCTATCGACGAAGCGGAAATGATTTTTATTTCGGTGAATACCCCTACCAAAACCTATGGTAAAGGCAAGGGAATGGCAGCCGACTTAAAGTATATCGAGCTCTGTGCCCGGCAGATTGCCAGGGTTGCCAAAGACGATAAGATAGTCGTAGAAAAATCAACCCTTCCGGTGCGTACTGCTCAGGCGTTGAAAAGTATACTACACAATACCGGTAGCACTAATGGAGGAGTGAAATTTGAAATTCTCTCCAATCCCGAATTCCTCGCCGAAGGTACAGCTATACAGGACCTTCACGCTCCCGATCGGGTGCTTATAGGCGGTGAGTCGGCCGAAGCGATAGAGGCCTTGGTAGCGGTGTATGCCCATTGGGTGCCTAAAGAAAATATTCTCACTACCAACCTCTGGTCGTCCGAGCTGTCTAAGCTTACCGCCAATGCTTTTCTAGCCCAACGGGTTTCGTCTATCAATGCACTTTCCGAACTCTGTGAAAAAACCGGGGCTGATGTCAATGAAGTAGCCCGAGCTATAGGAACCGATAGCCGTATCGGACCAAAATTTTTAAAAGCATCCGTAGGTTTCGGAGGATCGTGTTTTCAAAAAGACATTCTCAATTTGGTGTATATTGCCAAGTCTTACGGACTACACGAAGTGGCCGATTACTGGGAGCAGGTTATACTGATGAACGACCATCAGAAGAGGCGCTTTGCCGACAATATCGTTACTACGCTTTACAATACCGTGTCTGGCAAAAAAATCGCTTTCTTCGGTTGGGCCTTTAAAAAAGACACCAACGACACCCGCGAGTCTGCCGCTATTTATGTGGCCGATTATCTGCTCAACGAACAAGCAGAAATTGTAGTTTACGATCCTAAAGTAACAGAAGAACAAATTTATGCCGATCTCGATTACCTCAATACCCGAAGTGAAGAAGAAAACAGAAGGCTGGTAACCGTGGTCAACGACCCCTATCAAGCCGCCGATAATGCCCATGCCATAGCAGTACTTACTGAATGGGACGAATTTAAGACCTACGATTGGGATAAGATATACAACGATATGCTACGCCCCTCATTTGTATTCGACGGAAGAGCTGTGCTAGACAGTGAAAAACTGGAAGGCAAAGGATTTGAGGTATATACTATAGGAGTAGGAGCAAAGGGGGTATAGTTTTCTTAGTTTGTAGTTCGTAGTGGTTTTTCGTTTTTTCGCTTTTCTGCATTTTCGCATTTTCGTTTTGTAGCGCCGACATTCCGATACTTCCCAAACCCGAAGCCTTTTCAGAAATTTCGTTAAAGGCTTCTTGACTTTTTGCTTCGTTTTGTGTCAAGACAAAATGAAGGAAGGGTTTTTGTTGACTCGGAGACTTGGTGACGCGGAGACTCGGTGACGCGGAGACTCGGTGACGCGGAGACTCGGTGATTAGTTATCACTCATTAACCTAATAACCCAATAACAATCCATTAGTTCATAGTTGTTTAGTATGGCCCCAACTACCTTATACAGGGCGATTAGTAGAACAGCAATATGACATAAACCAGATGCTGTAGAGACGCAAAATTTTGCGTCTCCCCCCATAGACGAATTAGTGTGGCGCGATTTGTTGTTGATTAGTTGGTAGTTCTTAGTGGTTTTTCGTTTTTCTGTGTTTTTGCTTTTTTACTGTCATCCCGACCCTCGGCCTGTCCGCCGAAGGAGGAAGGGATCTTCGGTTCAGACGATTTGTAATTGATAGGTTATTAGGTGTTTATTGTGGATTCAACTACCTTTTAAAGGTGATGTGTATAACCACGATATGATATAACCCAGACGCTACTTTTAATATCTCGTTCATTATAAGCCTCCTTTTTTGTATATTTACTCTTACGACATAGGAGGGAATTTTTTAACATTTACATTATGCTTACAAGTAAGTCCATATTAACAGACATAAAGGCCATCATAGCTCAGTCTAGAGATAGTGCTATCCGTGCTGTTGACCATCAGCGAACGCTGATGTACTGGCATATAGGTAGGCGTATTTTTGAAGAAGAACAACAAGGTAAAGACCGAGCTGATTATGGAACATTTCTTATCAAATATCTTTCAGAACAATTGCAACCTGAGTTCGGTAGTGGTTTTTCAACTCGACAGTTAAATTGGTATCGCCAGTTTTACCGCACTTTCCCAATTGTGTCTACACTGCGGACACAATTGAGTTGGAGTCAATATAAGCTACTTTTAAGTGTTGACAGTCAAGATAAAAGAGAGTTTTATATTGCTGAAACAATAAAAAATAATTGGACGGTAAGATAGTTGGAAAGGCAAATTTACAGTAGTTTGTACGAACGTCTTTTGTCGAGCAATGACAAAGAAAGTGTTTTAGCTGTTGCCAAGAAGGAAAAGTTGCCTTCCGATGCCAAAGAAATCATCAAAGATCCAATGTATTTAGAGTTTTTGGGATTGAAAAGGGAATCATCTTATTATGAAAAAGATTTGGAAAGCGCCATCATAACACATTTACAAGAATTTTTATTGGAGTTAGGTAACGGATTTTCCTTTGTTGCACGGCAGAAAAGAATACATATTGAGGGCGATGAGTTTTTTGTGGATTTGGTATTTTATAACCGCTTATTACAGTGCTTTGTCATTATAGAAATTAAAACACATAAATTAACACATCAAGACATTGGCCAATTGCAAATGTATGTGAACTATTACGATAGAACAGAAAAACAGCCTCACGAAAACCAGACTATTGGAATTTTGCTTTGTGCTGATAAAAATGATTCGGTGGTAAAATTCACATTACCCGAAGGACAAAAACAAATCGTTGCCAGCCAGTACAAATTATACCTGCCAACTGAAAAGCAATTATTGGAAGAAGTGAAAAAGGAAATAGAGAATTTTGGAGATCTTAGTTCTTAGTGTTTTTTCGCTTTTCTGCATTTTCGCATTTTCGTTTTATAGCGCTGACATTCCGATTATTCCAAAAATCGAAGCCTTTCCAGAAATAAGCTTAATTCCAGCGGAATCGCGTTTGCGATAGCAAAAGGAGCGTGAAGCGGGAATTGAGCTGGTTTCCCGCGATAGCTGGGAAAATTTCCTTAAAGGCTTCTTGATTTTTTGCTTCGTTTTGTATCAAGACAAAATGAAGAGAAGAAAGTTTATAGATATTCGTAAATAATAGTTGTTTAAAGAAATCATATTAAATTTAACATTATTTTTACAGGGAAAAACTGTACACAATCCAACACCCTCAACTATCGCTACAAAATTGACAACCCCAAAATATACGTTATCCAATTTCTCACCGTTTGTAAAAACGATACCCTCTTTTTATTGGTTTTACCCACTAGTGTCCCATTAAAATTGGGACGAGTTAAAAATTAAATAAATTTTGCCCATTAAGGCTATTTCGTTCTTTGTCATATTGAAATTTAGTTTTGGTAAAAAGGTCTCGAAGATTGGTTTTGTCAGTCAATGAAATGCT
>JAJUFH010000043.1 GCA_029266035.1 Sinomicrobium sp. | reverse complement strand
CATCTACCGCGGTGTGGGTATATGTTCCATTTCCGTTGTCTACTAGAACATCGGTTGTTCCGTCTAATTGAGTCTTGATCTCATCGATAGCACCTTGAACATCGGTAGCTGTCAATCCACTACCGCTGTTGTCGTAGTTCAGCGCATTGGCGTTGGTGTCGATGGTTACAGGAGCGCCGTCACCGGTATCGATGGTATAAACTCCACTACCGTTGTCCGATACCAAAGTTTTGTTAACAGTGCTCAATACATCGCCATTGTCAGCAACAAGTGATACTGTGCCATTATCGTTGTCCACCAACTCTACACCAGCTCCGCTGTTGATACGGTTGACTACTTCGTCAATTGCAGCTTGTACATTACCTGCTGTAAGTCCACTAGTAGTGTTGTTGTAAGCTACATTAATTGCCTCTAAATCTATACTTACTTGATCTCCAGCTTCATTGATAAAGTTGAATTGCTGGGTAAGCGGATTAAACACCACTATATTATCTAACACATTTCCACTGGCCATATCTTCTGCTGTTATTACCCGGTGCCAGCTGTTGTCGAACCAATAGTAATATCCGGGGGCGATATCGCCTGAAGTTGCTGTGTTAAAAACCAGTAAGCTCTCTACATTACCACTTGCAATGGTGGTCATGTCGCGGGTATCGGAAAGCGCCACTCTTGGGATTAAGATACCTTTGTCTTGAGCCACAATATCAAGTTGAGCAGAGTTATCGGGCATAGGAGTTCCGATCCCTACTTGAGCATGACCGGAAAAAGCAATGGTCAGAAAAAATACTAAAACGTATAATTTTTTCATCTTACATAGATTAAATTAGTGAACATTTTCGCCTGCAGATCGTCCTACAGAACTTATATATAGTGATTTACAATTAACTTAACTCCTTAAAAAGAGGCAATAGGAAAGAGGGGCACTACTGTAAACTTTGTAGTACCTTAAACAAATTCAAAACAAAAAATGTGGTTAGCGTAATTCTCTTCCTATAAGCTGATATTTTGCAACAAATTTACTCACTTACCCTCCCTTTAAAGGATAGGGCACCTCCTACTTTCGACACAATACCACTTTAATCGATAAACTGCGACTTATTATTATTGAGTGTCTAAAAAAGTCTCAAATCGTAAAGTATTAGTATTTGAGCAATTTTTGTACAAAAGAAGTGTACATACAACAAAACTCAAACAAAACAGAATAGACAAAGTATAGACAAGAGTGATTTCAATGGTGTTATTCGTATAGACAATGCTCGCAAATAAAAACATAAAAAACTACAAATCAAAAACATAAGAAAAATACACGATATACAAAAAGCAAATTAAAGAAATGACTTTTCAGCTCAATAAGCACCAAAAAAAGAAGCTAAAACCACAAAAACTGCAGCTGAGATTAAACACTTAAATTAACACTGTAATCTCCCCTAGTGATTTTTAATGGACGTTACAACCGATTAAAAACAAAAATTGTGGCCAAAGGTATTTACGATTAAAAATGCAGCCTTACCAACATCCCGAAATCATTTAAAAAATCTACTGTGGAAGGAGAGTCTTATGTGGAAGAGACTTGGCTAATATTGAAGATTATTTGAACTTGGAGCGAGATTCTCCCCCCTCCTACCGGTAAACTGGCCATCGGTGTACATCGTGTTCTGAATGAAATCGACTCTCTCCAAACCACCTCATCGCTTTTGACTAGTTCGACAGTTGGTAGTAATTCATATCTGCCCTATCACATCTTCTAAGGTATCCTCTTCTCTGAGACTCATTTTCTTCCGAAGTCGATACCTTTTTGAAATGACACTTTTATGACTAATGTTTAGCATATTAGCTAGCTCCTTATTGGTAAGTCGCAGTTTTAGAAGTATACAAAAATCGATATCGTTTTTTGTCAGATCTGGGTAAATCCGCTTTAATTGGCCTGAAAAATTGGGATGTACTTGAACAAACTTATTATAAAAGTAATCCCAGTCTCCTTCGTCTTTGAGTAGTCGACGGAGTTTCCTTTTCAGCAATTGATCATTCGATCCGTTTTTAAACTCTTCCAATATATCAGCAATACTGCGTTTTATATCGGCAATTTTCATCGCGTTGACCACGAGCTCCCTCTCATTGTGTTCCAATATTTCTCTTCGCTCCTTATCTAAATCGGTTTGAATTTTCAACTTTTCTTTCAAATGCTTTTCAACCTGCTGCAAGCTTTCTACTACATCGGTTTTTAAGCGACTTTCTTTTTTTGTTTTTGATAACCGTAAATAACGGCGATAACAACTATAAGACTGAGCACCACTACAAGGACGATAATGATGTTTCTATTTTGATTTTGCCGTTCTAAAAGTTGATTGTGGTCTTTGAGTATATCGTTTTCCTTGCGTTGGTATTCATTCTGATATTGTTCTTGAATTCTATTTAATTCGATTTTATCTTTCTTCCTATCTATAGAATCTCGCAATTGATTTGCTTTTTCCAAAGTCTCTAAAGCCTTTTTGTAATTGCCCGTCCCGGAATAAATTTCTTTGATCCTCTCGAGATAACTCACCTGAATCTCATCGCTATATTGCAAAGAGTTGGCTCGATCTAACCGCTCTATTTGATTGACAACTTCCATAGCGGTTTCCATATCTCCTATTTGGCGGAGAGCGGACAAATAGTCTACAGTAGTCGATTTTAAATAAACAGACCTAATTCTTAACATTCCGCGGTAAGCACTGCTAAAGTAGGTGACTGCCTTGCGGTAATCCTTTTTACCATAGAGGTAGATTTCGCCCAATTTTGACAATACGTAATAGTGAAATGTCTCGTTGTTGTTGTCCTTAAAAAACTTTAACGCCTCTCCATAGCTTGCTTCCGCTTTGTCATATACTCCCAGCCTGCTCAGGCAGTATGCGTAATTTGTAAGCGTAAAGTAATAATTTATCACTGCTGTATTACTTTTCACATCGGGTAAAATAGCCTCGTACAAATCTCTTGCAAACTCAAATTCTCCTGTATTTACATAGCTATTGGCCAATTCCTGTTCTGCAAACACCTTATTTTTTTCCTCATCAATCTCATCAAACAGTACAATAGCTTTTTTAAGCCACTCCATTGCCTCTTTATGTTTAGACATATAGCTATAACTCGATGCCCTTTCTATATAAGCTAAACCCACTCCGGGCATATAATTGCTTTCTCTATAGTATTTCTCCGATAGATCTACAACCTCAAAGGCCTTGTCAAAATTGGACATTATGCGCTCCGATTGCGCCCATTGTTTGTATATATCACCTAAAACGCGAGGGATATCCTGTGCTTTTTCTACCGCTCTTTGGTAGTAAAACCTGGTAGAATCGACTATCATCAGCTGCCCAAAAGTAGTACCCAACTTGCTGTTAGTTCGAGCTATCAGACTATCGGAAAGCTGAGGGGAATACCGTAAAAGTTGATGTAGATAAACCTTTGCAGAATCGGGCGTTTGCCCGTATGTGCGATCTATTTTTTCAAATAAGGTATCGATATTTTTTTCTTGCCCATAAGTCCCATAAGCAAGCACCGCAAAAAGTAGTGCAAGTACACCTTTTTTCATATAAAAATTTCGATGAGAGACTGACTGGGGTAATCAGTTAGATTGATCGGCGTTAAAAACCGAAGTATTACAATTTATAAAGTCACAAAGATAGTGATTTAAACACTGCCCCATCGAAGAATAGAACTTGATTTTTAGATTTAGTTGGTTAGTTCGTTGTTTGTTGTTTATGGTTTGGGGTTGCATTGACACGGAGATGGGGTGATGCGGTGATGGTGAGATGTGTCATGGCGAGGAGCATCCCGCGAAGTGTGAGGTGCGACGTGGCCATCTCATTCCCTGGGCAACTACCTTTTCAAGGCGATGTCTAGAACAGCGATATGATATAAACCAGACGCTGTAGAGACGCAAAAATTTGCGTCTCCCCCATAGACAAATTAGTGTAGTGCGATTTGTTGTTATCTCCTCCAGTTAGTGGCTTTGATACTGTTCGCTGCGTTGCGGCGCGCAGTTACATGGGTTTCGTCTTGACTTTTTGCTTCGTTTTGTATCAAGACAAAATGAAGAAAAGGAATGTGTGGAGAGGAAGCGTTGTGCTGTTGAAGATTCTTTAGGCTTGAAACGAGATTCCCTGCCGGCCGGACAGGCGGGTTCACTACGTTCTGAATGGCATCAAAAAAAGCCGCCCCTAAAAAGGAACGGCTCTGTATTTAAAATTGTATCGCTATGGCTACTCTCCGTGCATAAAGCGCTGTTTACCGAGTAGCTCTTCTTCGGTCTCTACGTGGTCTTCATCGGGCACACAGCAGTCTACCGGACATACCGCGGCACATTGTGGCTCTTCGTGGAAGCCTTTACATTCCGTACATTTATCTGCAACAATAAAGTAGATTTCATCAGATACAGGTTCCTGGGCCTCGTCGGCATTCACCGCACTTCCATTGGGAAGCACGACATCGCCCGACAGAGAGGTACCGTCGCTGTATCTCCAGTCGTCTGCACCCTCGTAAATGGCTGTGTTTGGGCATTCAGGTTCGCAAGCCCCACAGTTTATACATTCATCGGTTATGATAATTGCCATGTTTTTCTCTTTTTGGTGTAACTTTGTACCGCAAAAATACGGCGAAAAGGAATTCTATACAAAAAAACTAGACTTTTCATTTTTCCAAGCTTTTTCGGACTTATCACATAGGGCTTAATCCCTTGATAAGTTTGCTTTTACACTGTTTTTCGAGATCTAAAAACAAACGAATGCCATGCAAAAAAACACAGATGCTTTTGTACAATTGGGAGCTTTTATGGCTCAGTTCGGAACAGAAACTCCTAGTCGTGACGAAAGTGTAGCACACAACGACCTCTTTTTCGAAGCTTTTAAACAACAATTGCGCCTCGCCGAAGTACACAACGGGTGGTTTACCCCCTCAAACCTCGCTTTTGCCTTCCAACAATGGGGGATGGCATTGACTAAAGAAAAATTACAAGACTGGCTCTCATCATACACTCTTCAACAGGCCAAACCGCAGCGTGTCGCAGTTATCATGGCCGGAAATATCCCCTTGGTCGGTTTTCACGATTTTATGAGTGTGCTGCTCTGTGGGCATTCAGTCATCGTTAAACAGTCCTCTAACGACAAACACCTACTCCCCTTTCTCGCCAAATATTTGGAGCACATACAACCGGAATTGAAGGGAAAAATCACTTTTACTGAAGATCGTATAGAAGACTACGATGCCGTGATCGCCACAGGAAGCAACAATACCGCACGGTATTTTGAGTACTATTTCGGAAAAAAACCCCATATCATCCGAAAAAACAGAAATTCGGTGGCCGTGCTAAAGGGCGACGAAACTCCCGATCAGCTGCAAGCTCTAGGCGAAGATATTTTTAGGTATTTCGGACTCGGATGCCGCAATGTATCAAAATTATTTGTGCCGGAAGGATACGACTTCGACCTTTTTTTCAAGGCGATATACCCTTATAAAAACATTATAGAAATTCAGAAATACGCCAATAATTACGACTACAACAAAGCCGTGTATCTGATGAGCCTTTTCAAATTACAAGACAATGGTTTTCTGATGCTTAAGGAAGATAAAAGCTACGGATCTCCTATTGCCACTCTCTTTTACGAAACCTATTCAGACACAGGGGAGCTAAAGAAAAAATTAAAGGCAGAGGCCGAACAAATTCAATGTGTTGTAGCCGAAGGCTTTTCGGAATCTGAAATCTCTTTCGGAAACACCCAAAAGCCTGGACTGAAGGATTATGCAGACGGACTAGACACTGTCGATTTCCTGTTAGAGATATAACAAATATTTCTGATTTTTTTTCCTGTTTTTCAGGCTAAAATTAGCATTTTTGTACCGAATTCTTTCAACACAACTTTTTGTCAAATACACGTAAATGAAAAAACACAATTTTAGTGCCGGACCATGTGTCCTTCCACAGGAAGTCATGAAAAAAGCTTCCGAGGCGATACTCAACTTCAACGGATTAGATCTTTCGTTGATAGAAATATCACACCGCAGCAAGGATGCTATCGAAGTAATGGAAACCGCACGTTCTCTTGCTATCGAACTGCTTGGTCTGGAAGGCAAAGGGTACAAGGCGCTATTCTTGCAAGGAGGTGCTAGCCTCCAGTTTTTAATGGTAGCTTACAACCTCCTGGAAAAAAAAGCCGCATATCTCAACACTGGCACCTGGAGCAGCAAGGCTATAAAAGAAGCTAAAATAATGGGAGAAGTTGTAGAGGTGGCTTCTTCAAAAGACGCCAATTTCAATTACATCCCAAAATCATACAGCATCCCTGAAGATGCCGATTATTTTCACATTACTAGCAACAACACCATTTTCGGCACCCAGATTAAAGAATTTCCCGATACCGGAATTCCGATGGCCTGCGATATGAGTTCTGACATCTTCTCACGACAATTAGACTTTTCCAAATTCGACCTCATCTACGCAGGAGCACAGAAAAATATGGGGCCTTCCGGTACTACTTTGGTGGTGATTAGAGAGGATATACTAGGAAAAGTTTCCCGTACCATCCCATCCATGCTCGACTATAAAGCTCATCTAGACAAAGACAGTATGTTCAATACGCCTCCGGTATTTGCTGTGTATGTGTCGATGCTTACCTTACAGTGGCTCAAAGATCTCGGGGGTATCCCAGCTATAGAGAAATTGAACAGGGAAAAAGCAGCTTTGGTTTACGGTGAAATAGACCGAAATCCGCTTTTTAAAGGCTTTGCAGCAGTAGAAGACAGAAGCCCGATGAACGCTACCTTCAACCTAGTAAACGAAGCTCATAAAGACACTTTTGACACACTTTGGAAAGAAGCGGGCATCAACAACCTAAATGGTCACCGCAGTGTAGGAGGATATCGAGCTTCAATGTACAACGCACTCTCTGTAGAAAGCGCCAAGGTACTGGTAGAAGTGATGCAACAACTGGAGAAAAAAGTAGGATAATCCTCAATATAAACCACAGGCCATTCCCAAAGTGGAACAGGCACACAAAACAATACAAAATGAAAGTATTAGCTAACGACGGAATTTCCCAAAGTGGAATCGATGCCCTCGAACAGGGAGGTTTTGAAGTAATCACTACCAAAGTAGCCCAAGAACAGCTTATAAACTATATCAACGAAAACAGTATAGACGTTATACTGGTTCGCTCCGCCACCAAAGTGAGAAAAGACCTTATAGACGCCTGTCCCAGTATCAAAATTATCGGTCGAGGTGGCGTTGGAATGGACAATATAGACGTAGAATATGCACGCTCAAAAGGTCTTAGTGTAATCAACACCCCGGCAGCTTCTTCAGAGTCTGTTGCCGAGCTGGTATTTGCACATCTGTACGGAGGAGTACGCTTCCTGTACGACGCTAACAGAAATATGCCTTTGGAAGGAGAAACCAAATTCGGCCAACTCAAAAAAGCCTATGGAGGAGGAGTCGAACTCAGAGGAAAAACCCTCGGTATTATCGGTATCGGACGCATAGGTGTTGAAGTTGCCAAAATTGCTCTGGGTGTAGGTATGAAAGTTGTCGTTGCCGACAAATTTGTAAAAGAAACTGAGATTACTGTCGATTTCTTTGACGGACAATCGGTAAGTGTAAAAATAGAAACTATATCTCCTGAAGAGGTGTACCGACAAGCTGATTTTATCACCCTTCACGTTCCGGCACAGAAAGAATACGTGATAGGAGAAAAAGAACTATCACTTATGAAAGACGGTGCTGCCCTAGTAAATGCGGCTCGTGGAGGTGTAATTGATGAAGTAGCTTTAGTAAAAGCTCTAGACAGCGGAAAATTGGCTTTTGCAGGGCTCGACGTTTTTGAAAACGAACCCACTCCAGCCGTAAAAGTTCTTATGCATCCTAAAATTTCGCTTACCCCTCATATCGGTGCTGCCACCAATGAGGCTCAAAGCAGAATTGGTACAGAGCTCGCAACGCAAATTATCAGCATTTTAAAGTCGTAATCAGTGCGATAATCGACAATACTGAAATTTATAAAAGTCTCCTCTGATCATTTGAGGAGACTTTTTTGTATCTTGCTAAGACTAAAACCTAAAACAATAAATATATGGCAGGTATAGCAGACCTTTTGAACAGCGACCTTGGCAAACAAATCATCGGAGGAGTTAGCGGTGAGGCCGGAACCTCAACACAGGAAACAACCAGCGTATTGTCTATGGCTCTCCCCGTACTCATGGGAGCCATGCAGAAAAATGCTTCTTCTCCCGAAGGAGCCTCTAGCCTACTCGGTGCACTCTCAGGTAGCAAGCACAGCGGAGGAGGTATACTCGACAACCTCGGTGGATTTTTCGACGGAGGTATCAATCAAGAAGACGAACAAGACGGTGCCGGGATTCTCGGACATATTCTTGGCAGCAAACAATCGACGGTAGAAAATGCCATCAGCCAGAAATCCGGAGTTAGTACAAGTGCTGTGAGTAAAATCATAAAAATAGCAGCTCCTATTCTTATGGGATACCTAGGTAAGCAAGCTAGAAGCCAAAATGTCAATTCTGCAGAAGGTGTATCGGGACTACTCGGTAATCTCATGGGCGGGCAGGGAGAACAAAATCAGAGCCTGGTTACTTCTCTGCTCGATTCCGACGGAGACGGCAGCGTACTCGACGATATAGCCGGAATGGCCTTCGGAGGTAAAAAAGGAGGCGTAGGAGATCTGCTCGGAGGACTGTTCGGAAAGTAATTCTCTATTGCACAATACATAAAAAACATCGCCTCGTAAAGTCTTGCGGAGTGATGTTTTTGTGGTTTGGGGTTTGGAGTTTGGGGTTTGGTAATTTTTTCTGAACGGTGGCGAGTGGGTTCTCGTTCTGAATGCTCTCCTAACCAACACCTAACTTCAGACGAAGGGAGGTGGCATAACGGAGGTATGATGGAGGGTTTGAAAGCCTAGCGACATCCCAAATCCTCAGAGCTACTCCGGAAATTCAAGCTATCAAAACCCTCCCTCTGCGCTGCGGTCGAGATGACAAACTAAAAACTAAGAACTATAAGATATGAAAAACAAAACAGCATACATCACAGGAGGTTCTAAAGGGATAGGCCTCGGTATTGCACAAGCACTATTGAACAGCGGTATGAAAGTAGCTATCAGTTGCAGGGATGTAAAAACCGGTGAAGAAGCGATGAAAAGTATTACCGACAACAGCGACAACTATATGGTTATCGCTTCCGACGTACGCGAATTCGCTTCTGAAGAGGCAGCTATTAGCAAGGTACTCGACGCTTGGGGACAGCTGGATGTAGTGGTTGCCAATGCCGGTATCGGACAATACGCCGCTATAGACGAGCTCACTCTCGAACAGTGGAACAATACGATAGACACCAATCTAACAGGAGTATTCCACACCGTAAAAGCATCAGTAGAAGCCTTGAAAAAGAGCAAGGGTTACCTGATCACTATCGCCAGTCTTGCAGGAACAAACTTCTTTGCCAAAGGCGCCCTGTACAATGCCACCAAATTTGGAGTAGTAGGCTTTACACAGGCTGCAATGCTCGACCTGCGCCCTTACGATGTAAAAGTAACCACCATAATGCCCGGATCGGTCGCGACCTACTTTAACGGAAATATCCCCGATGCCTCCGACGCGTGGAAAATACAACCCGAAGATATCGGACAAATGGTAGCCGACCTATTGCGCATGCCGGCCAGAACACTACCCAGTAAAATAGAAGTCAGACCGAGTAAGACGTCGTTGTAGTTGATTAGTTGAAATCGGGTAGTTAAAAAATGTAGTTCTCAAAATGAGATTATTAGTTTTACAAAACAGTTATTGTATTAATTACCAGATTTTTAAACATCGATACTTAAACATAAAATATAACAAAAAATCATTGCCAACACTCTGTGATCACCAAGTGATTAGCATCCGAAAAAGCCACTATTTTAGCCCGACAATATGTCAGTTTTACAAGAATTAGAGTATATTTTAAGAGTTGATTTAAGCATTGTACAGAGAGCATACTAAGCAACTTAATCACTATCTTTGCCCACTGAAAAAATCTACATCTTATGTCTATACGCCTTCACAGAAATCTTGTATTTACCGTAATCGATGCTCTTAATGCCATTTTCAACGAGGGCGAATACGCCGACAAAATGGTGGCTCGCGCATTGAAAAAGGACAAGCGCTGGGGCAGTTCCGACCGCAGGTTTGTGGCAGAAACGATTTACGACATCGTGAGATGGAAGCGCCTTTACGCTGAGATTGCCGATGTAAAAGAGCCCTTTAATCGGGATAATCTGTGGCGTATTTTTGCCGTATGGGCCATAATGAGAGGATATAAACTACCCGACTGGAAG
Source organism: Sinomicrobium sp. (assembly GCA_029266035.1). Taxonomy (GTDB): domain Bacteria; phylum Bacteroidota; class Bacteroidia; order Flavobacteriales; family Flavobacteriaceae; genus Sinomicrobium. The sequence goes on along the minus strand of JAJUFH010000043.1, from coordinate 1,328 downwards.
CAACTGGAAGGTACTCCGGCACGACGCATTAAAGGACGTTTTGAAAGCTTGTCGAAAATACGCGTATACCGAGAGTCTATACCCGATTGGATCGACAAAACAGGGGCTGAAGAATTAGGAGAAAAGGTATGGGAAAAAGAAATTGCTGCCCAAAACGAACAGGCTAAGGTAGTACTGAGAGTCAACACCATTAAAACCAGTAAGGAAAAACTACAGAGACTACTCGACGGCGAAGGCATCGCTACCGAAATACACAAAGACTATCCCGATGCCCTAATTCTCAAAGAACGAAGCAATGTATTCCTCACCCCTATGTTTAAAGAGGGACTATTTGAAGTGCAAGACGCATCGTCTCAACTGGTTGCCCCCTTACTCGACCCTCAACCCGGAATGAAAGTTGTCGATGCCTGCGCAGGTGCAGGAGGAAAAACCCTGCATATTGCCGGACTGATGCAAAACAAAGGGCAGATTATCGCCATGGATCTTTACGAGAGTAAGATGAAGCAATTGAAAATCCGAGCGAGGAGAAATGGCATTCACAACATAGAGTACCGCATTATCGACAACAACAAGGTAATCAAAAAACTACACTACAAAGCAGATCGCGTACTTATCGATGCCCCCTGCAGCGGACTGGGGGTACTGAAAAGAAATCCGGATTCTAAATGGAAACTACAAGCGGAATTCCTCGATCGCATAAGAGAAACACAACAGCAACTCCTTCAAAGCTATTCCAAAATGGTCAAAACCGGTGGCAAACTGGTCTATGCTACCTGCTCTGTACTCCCATCTGAAAATCAACAACAAGTACAGCAATTCCTAAAATCAGAACAGGGAAAGTCTTTTGAATTGATGACCGACAAAAAAATACTCGCCTCCGAATCTGGTTTTGACGGATTTTATATGGCCTTGCTCGAACGGAAAGGGTGATGGTGCTAGTGAGGTGATAGAGGGACGAGGAGACTGGGAGACTGGGAGACTTGGCGATGAGGAGACTCGGTAATGCACGATGTTCTTGCGAGAAGCCGACCTAAGGAGGCGACATGGCTATCTCGGGTTTAGATGGATTTTAGTTTGTTAGTTTTTAGTTGGTGGTTCGTAGTATTTTTCTGTTTTTCTGTTTTTTCGTTTTTCTGTGCTTTTGTTTTTTTGCTTTGCACGAGCAACCCCCACGATTTTCCAAAATTCGAAGCCTTTTCAGAAATAAGCTGTATTCCCGCGGAATCGCGTTTGCGCAGCAAAAAGAGCGTGAAGCGGGAATTCAGCTGGTTTCCCGCGATAGCCGGGAAAATTTCATTAAAGGCTTCTTGACTTTTTGCTTCGTTTTG
>JAJUFH010000028.1 GCA_029266035.1 Sinomicrobium sp. | reverse complement strand
TCTGATACTTTTAATTCTCCCTTTTCAATCTGACTTACCAAACTTAATTTTAAATCCAAGTCAAAAACTCGTCGGGTTCCTGATTTTTTCATGTTGTATTATCTTGCGAAAAAGGGCAACCTATTTCAGGCGTAGTCAGTTGTGGTCACTAACATCTCAATACTAAGTACCCAACCCAATAACCTAGTAACCTAGTAACCCAATAACTCAATAATAGTTGATTAGTTCTTAGTTGGTAATTTGACCGCAAAATGGTCTGTAAATTTGAAAACATAAAATTAATTCGTTTTTTTTTCGCTACCTCCTTATTTTAGCAATAATTTGCAAATCATTGTGTATAAAAAAGATAGTTTTTAAAATCTGAAAAAGCTTTATTGTTTCCACATTTTTTTTACTCAAAATGCTTTTTTTTCTTGGAGTTAATAATACCGTTTACTTATATTTGCAGCGCATTTAACAAAATGTTCTTATCAAGTTAACACCGGTAATACGGTATAAGCGGGAGTAGCTCAGTTGGTAGAGCGTCAGCCTTCCAAGCTGAATGTCGCGAGTTCGAACCTCGTCTCCCGCTCTTCTTTTTTTCTTTTACTTTTTCTCTTTTATTTTCTTCGATTCAATTTGTATTCGCGCATCGGTGTAACGCTATTTCACCCGTGTATTTGACGATTAAAAAATCTGAACCAAGAGATCACACTCAGCTCTAACAGTTGATGTTTAAATATAAATTGTAGTTAATCTGAACGGGAAGAAACCTATGTTTAGATAATTTCTGCGCTAAGTCCGCCCTCCAGTAGCATGGAACAACGCGGTTTAAGGTCTTCGTAAGAGCCTGTCTTTACCGTACATTTTCCTTTGTAGTGCACAATGATAGAACACTGCTCCGCCTGTTCGGGGGTGTGATCACAAATATCGATAAGCATCTCGATGACATAGTCAAAAGTATTGACATCGTCGTTGTACAGTACGATCTCATTCTGACGATCTACCTCCTCTAACACCAATACATCTTCTTCGGTATCTTCCTGAAAAGAAAGCCTGAAAGATCCCAGATGCGGATAATGTGCAAGCATATTTTTTTCTGATCCCATAGTGTTTGCAGTCGATGTAATAAGTAACAAAGCTATTTAAGTAACGCTGATGCAAAGTTAAACAAAAATTAAATCCAAAGGAGTAAGCCTTAGGTCATTTGTATTTTCGCGACTATCTTCTTCTGTATTTAAGGGCGACCCAGTGGTTCTGTTCCAATTCCCCTTCCTGAGTCATAGACAGTTTTTGACACAAGGTGTCGATAAGCGGAATATCCTCTTTGTAAAAGCCACTGAGCAGGAGAATTCCTCCCGGACGGAGGCATTCGGCATAGGCAGGAATGTCTTGGAGTAGTATATTCCTGTTGATATTAGCTATGATAACATCGTAATCCCTATCACCCAGCAAGCTTACATCTCCTTCCGCGACCGTAATTTCTCGGCAGTGGTTGCGCTCTGCATTTTCCAGCGAATTGAGATAACACCAGTTGTCGATATCAATGGCATCGATATTTACGGCACCGAGTTTCTCTGCCAATATAGCGAGAACCCCGGTTCCGCAACCCATATCGAGCACCTCTTTGCCCTTTAAATCGAGTGTCAACAGATGTTGTATCATCATATGGGTAGTTTCGTGATGCCCTGTCCCAAAACTCATCTTGGGTTCTATCACAATATCGTATTCGGTATTAGGATTACTGTGAAAGGGCGCCCTCACTGTACAGCGCCCATCTACAGTAATAGGATGGAAATTTTTCTCCCACTCTTCATTCCAGTTTACCTGTGCTATTTCTTCTATGTCGTAGCTGATTTCAAATTCTCCACTGTGCAAGACATAGATATCGTCTAAACACTTAGGATCCCAATGATCTTTGAGGATATAAGCATTGAGTCCGTCTTCGTTTTCTACAAAGCTCTCAAAACCTACCTCCCCCAATTCCGCTATGAGAATATCTGTAGCCGGTTGCACCGGATTTACCTTAAAACAACAGCCTATATATTGTATATCCATCTCAATTTTACGATTGACTCATACCTAGATCGCCTCTATAATAGCGATAAAATCCTTTGCATTGAGCGATGCCCCCCCTATAAGTCCACCATCTACATCGGCTTGAGAGAATATCTCCTTTGCATTGTCGGGCTTTACACTTCCTCCGTAGAGTATAGACACCTTATCTGCTATATCACTGCTGTATTGCTCAGCAACAGTTTTTCTGATAAAGGCGTGCATTTCCTGTGCCTGAGCAGGAGTAGCGGTCTCTCCGGTACCAATAGCCCAAACCGGCTCGTATGCGAGGATAATATTTTTCCACGCCTGAGACTCCAAGTGGAACAAGCCCTTTTTCAACTGACTTTCCACTACCTCAAAATGCCTGTTAGACTTGCGGTCTGTCAGTTCCTCACCAAAACAGAATACTACCGTCATATCGTGCGCTATGGCTGTGCTTACTTTTTTAGCGAGAGTCTCATCGGTTTCATTAAAATAAGCCCTGCGCTCCGAATGCCCTAAGATTACCGTATCGATCTCTGCGCTTTTCAACATCTCAGCCGATACTTCTCCGGTATATGCTCCGCTCTCGGCAAAGTGCATATTCTGTGCAATAACTTCTATTGGGCTTTGTATCAAAGCGTCATAAGCTACCCTTAGACTGATAAATGAAGGCGCCACCATGACCGAAGCCTCGGTCTCAGGCATTTTTTTCAAAAGTTCTGTCAACAATTCATCGGTTTGTCCTAAATCGTTGTTCATTTTCCAGTTTCCGGCAACAATTTTTCTTCTCATGGCATGCTATGGTTTAGTGTGTTTATCAATTGCTTATCGTCTGTTTCAATGGCTTTGTGAAGTATAATCTCTCCTTCAGGATTTACTACCAAATATCTAGGTATCCAGTCCAGTTCTATACTTTTACAAAAGGCACTGCCTTTCCAACCGGCCTTGATAAAGTAATGATCTCCGTAATCCAATTGATGTTTTTCTCTTCCCTTATGCCATCCTTCCACACTGCGGTCGAGGGACAGAAAGAGAAAAGCCACATCTGTATACTGCTCTTTAAGCTTTCTCAGACTAGGAACACTCTCAATACAATCCTTACACCAGGAAGCCCAAACATCTATAAACAGGGTTTTCCCTTTGTATTTTTCCAACACCTCGGCAAAGGAGATATCCTTTCCATCGGTAGTGAGAAAAACATCGCTCAGAGCTTCCTTAGAAAACTCTTGCGAACGAACAACAGGGCACGTCAGAAGAAAGGCCACAACGAAAATGGCCACAAATATTTTTTTCATAACAATCGGCTTAATTTACTCGTAAAAGTGAAAGCTCCACAAATTTAAAATAATATTTCGGAGTACACCCTATTCCGCAGCTGTTTCCAGTTCATCAGCATCGTTAAAATGCAGTTTCTGAACTATGGTACCCCGATGCAACCTAACTATCCCCGGATTTGACCTGACAATAGTCTTTAGCGTAGTCTCATCGGTAAAATAAAAGTCAAAATTCAAATCGTACTGCGCCTTGACCGAAGCCGTGCGTTCTTCTCCCGAAGCCGACATTCCTATCACCTTATATCCGGCAGCAATAGCGCGATCTGTAGCCTCTTTAACAGCAGAAAATCCCTCGAGATCAGCTTTGCTCATATTGTAGGCAATAACCATAATCAGTCGGTCTTCTTCCATCATTTCACCGGTGTAATCTTCTCCGCCTTTCTCTATGGTAAAATCGTGAATAGGAGGTACGTAGCCCGCCTGAACTTCTCGGGTATCAACCCCTATAAAATTACCGTCTACATCCGGATAATCGCCTTCTGTCTTCACTATTTTTTCCGCTCCATCTACTTCAAACTTCCAGGAATACTCGTATATCGGCTTGGGCGCATCCTCGGGAACTGTCATCCCCTCTACTATATTAGCCCCCACTTTATAAGGTCTGAAATCTATCACAGGCAGGTGATTCAACACGTGATGTGCAAAGAGAGCACATGCAAAAAGACCTACCACAGTAACCAGCATCCCTACCTTTTTTGATATTAAAGGAGTGATATACTGCCGGCCTACAAAAAGAATCAATATGAGCAACAACAGCACTACGTCTTTACTAAAGGACTCCCAAGGAGTGAGTTTGATGGCATCGCCAAAACAGCCACAATCGGTCACCTTGTTAAAATAAGCGGAATAAAAGGTGAGAAAAGTAAAAAACACTATCATCAACAACAAGCTCCACACCGTGAATTTCGGCTTGTATCCCACCAGCAGCATCACACCAAGTAAAACTTCAACCACCACCAAAAACACGGCAATACTGAGCGCATAAGGTGCGAGAAACGGCAGGTTGAGCACATCTATACCAAAATATTCTTCCAGTTTAAAAGAAAACCCCATGGGGTCGTTAATTTTTATTCCCCCACTTATAATAAACAACACGCCTACGATAAGACGGGATATATATACTGCAAATTTCATAGTTGTAAATTTTTGTTTAAGACCTCCGTCTTTATCTCTTAGGAGTTTAGTTTAATCAAGGCAAACACAGCATAGTTTATCATATCTTGGTAATTGGCTGCTATACCCTCACTAACCGTGGTTTTACCCTCGTTATCCTCAATCTGTTTTACGCGGAGTATCTTCTGAAGAATGAGATCAGTAAACGAGCTCACTCTCATATCTCGCCAAGCCTCGCCGTAATCGTGATTTTTGGCTTCCATCAAAGTTTTGGTCTCGGCAGTCATACTGTCGTATAATGCTGTGGCTTCTTCGACTCCCATATCTGGCTGAGCGGCCACGTCTTTTTGCAACTGTATGAGAGCCATCACTGCATAATTGACAATTCCGATAAATTCAGAAGCCTCTCCCTCGTCTACCTTTCTCATTTTTTTCTCCTGAAGACTGCGTATTCTCTGGGCTTTTATAAAAATCTGATCAGTGAGTGAAGGCAGTCTCAATATTCGCCAAGCGCTGCCGTAATCTTTCATCTTGTGTGTAAACAGTTCTCTACAGGTGGCTATCACCTCGTCGTACTGCGCTGATGTATGCTGCATATCGATTTGAGTATTTGGTGTAAATTTCGATTAATTTTTTGAAATGCTCAACCCTATTGGGAAAATTTAGCATTGCAGTCTCTACAAGCTAAAAATATTGCCCTAATTTTACGGTGCGATAATATAGCCCACTTTTTTATGACGACTATCAACTGCAAAGGAAAACTTATCGACCTCAGTAGCCCAAAAGTGATGGGCATCCTCAACATTACTCCCGACTCATTTTTTGACGGAGGGCGGTATCAGCGGGAATCCGCCATACTCAAACAGACTGAAAAAATGCTGTATGAAGGAGCGCATTTTATCGATATAGGCGCCTACAGTTCCCGTCCCGGAGCAGATCACGTCTCTGAAGAGGAAGAAAAACAGCGCATTGTTCCGGTGGTCAGCTCAGTGTTGAAACACTTTCCAAACACACTGATATCGGTAGACACTTTTAGGGCTTCTGTAGCTCGAATCTGCGTACAGGAAGGTGCTGCGATAGTAAACGATATAGCTTCGGGAAATCTGGATCCGGAAATGTTTGCCACCGTAGCCGACCTACGCGTTCCCTATATTATGATGCATATGAAAGGAACCCCTCAAAACATGCAGCAAAATCCGCAATACGACAATGTAGCAAAAGAAGTTCTATACTACTTTTCCGAAAAGATATCAAAGGCAAGAGAGGCCGGAATTGACGATATCATCATCGATCCTGGCTTCGGCTTTGCCAAGACGCTAAAACACAATTACGAATTGCTCAACCAAATGGAATTGCTACATCAAACCGGACTACCTGTACTGGTCGGGGTGAGCAGAAAATCTATGATTTATCGCTTGCTCGATATCTCACCCGACGAAGCACTGTCGGGTACCACAGTAGTAAACACCATAGCACTATTGAAGGGAATCGGCATCCTAAGAGTTCACGATGTAAAGGAAGCAGTGCAGAGTATTGAGATTGTCACACAGTTGAATGCCCAGACAACCTCCTGATGAAGTAAAGTTCTATTTTTTATAAAAAACCGACAGAAGTCGTATCTTAGCCCCTTATGAATACAAATATACAAGAACTGGAATCCGTGCTGGAAAGACCGCAAAACGTGGTCGTTATACCTCATAAAAATCCCGATGGCGATGCCATGGGATCCTCATTGGCCATGTACCACTATCTCAAGTCTCTAGGCCATAGTGTAACGGTAATTGCTCCCAACGAATATCCCGATTTCCTCAAATGGATGCCCGGCGACAGTGAAGTCATTAAATTTGAAACAAAGAAAAATACAGCAAAACGTCTGATCGAAGAGGCCGATCTGATTTTCACCCTCGATTTCAACTCCTTAAATCGAGTGGAAGAAATGAAAGAAGACCTTGAAAAGAGCAAGGCCACTTTTGTGATGATCGACCATCACGAACAGCCGGATAACTACGCCACCTACGTCTATTCAGATCCTCAAATTGGGTCTACCTGTGAGATGATTTACAACTTTATAGATAGTATGGGGCATCACAATACAATTGGTAGAGAAATTGCTAGCTGTCTGTACACGGGTATTATGACCGATACTGGATCGTTTCGCTTCCCCTCTACTACCAGCCTTACCCATAGGGTTATTGCCGATCTTATCGACAGAGGAGCACAGAATGCAGAGATTCACAGTGCGGTGTACGACACCAACAATCTGAGCCGTTTACACCTTTTGGGAACTGCCCTAAAAAACTTGGTATTACTCCAAGAATACAACACCGTATATATCACTCTTACTCGAAAAGAACTGGAACAATACGGTTTTAAAAAAGGAGATACCGAAGGTTTTGTCAATTACGGACTATCGCTGAAGGGAGTTCGTTTTGCGGTTATTTTTATCGAAGACACCTTAGAAAACTTTATCAAAATATCGTTGCGTTCTAAAGGTGATTTTTCGGTAAACGATTTCGCGCGTAAGCATTATAACGGAGGTGGACATATCAATGCAGCCGGTGGAAGAAGTGACTTGTCTATGGAAAAAACCGTCGAGAAATTCACAGACCTACTGCGCGATTACAAAGCAATGCTAACTGTATGAAAAACCTCGGCATAAGACATCTCAAAATTCTTTTCGCACTGTTACTGTGCAACAACATCCTCTCTTGTAATGAACCGGAAGCCAGACGACCTGTTCAGGTAAAGACAGGGGAGTTTTTCAGGAAATCAGTGGAGCGGAACAAAGCCCTGTTGGCGGCAGAACAGGAGCACATACAGAAACTTATAGCCGAAGACAGTCTGCATCACTACCTCTCCTCTTCCAACGGATATTGGTATTACTACACTCAGAGAGACAGCACGGCTACCTATACTCCAAAAACTGGCGATATTGTCGTTGTCAATTACGATATCAGGCTACTCGACAACAGCGTGGTTTACAGTAGTGAAGAAATAGGAAACATTACTTTTGAAGTGGACAAGGAAGCCCTTTTTCCCGGACTCAGAACAGCGATAAAGCTGCTTAAAAAAGGGGAAACTGCTAGTTTTCTGTTCCCTTCAGCTTTGGGATATGGTTATCACGGAGACGAAAATCGCATCGGAACTAATGTTCCGATAAAGAGTACAGTGAGCTTGATAGATATTCTCAAAAGGGCGGAAGACAGTACAACACAAACTAACACAGAACACATCGAATAATGAAAACCATAAACAATACGCAAATGAAAAAATTAAACCTGATTTTCTTACTGCTGGCAGTGGTTATGCTAGGATGCAAAAGTACACAACATTCGGATCTCGGCGATGGCATTTTTGCCGATATAGAGACCAATAAAGGTGAAATGATACTGCAGTTGTACTATGAGCAAACTCCGGTAACCGTCGCCAACTTCGTATCTCTGGCAGAGGGGACTAATCCCTTTGTGGTCGACAGTTTGAAAAACAAAAAATATTATGACGGACTAATTTTTCACCGGGTCATAAAAGATTTTATGTTACAGGGAGGAGACCCTACCGGAACCGGTATGGGTGGACCCGGATACAAATTTAAAAATGAGATTGTAGACAGTCTGACACACGACAGCAAAGGGATACTCTCTATGGCCAATGCCGGTCCGGGAACTAACGGCAGTCAGTTTTTTATTACGCATACCGCTACCCCACACCTCGACGGTATTCATACCGTGTTTGGAAAAATTGTAAAGGGACTGGAAGTAGTAGACAGTATCGCCAATGTAAAAACCACTCCGGGCAATGACAAACCGGTAGAAGACGTGGTTATGGAAAGCGTAACCATTATAAGAAATGGCAAGGAAGCTAAAAAGTTTGATGCCGTAAAAGTAATGAACGAGTACTTTGACGAGGTAAACGAAAAAGAAGAGCAAATACAGGCAGCTGCCGATACCATGGCAGAGGAATTCGCTACGCAAAAAAACGAAGCCGAAGAACTCCCCAGCGGTTTGAAAGTACTTTTCTTAAACAAAGCTGAAAACGGCAAAAAACCACAGGAAGGAAGCTATGTAGAAGTTAACTATGCCGGTTACCTCGACTCCGGAAAATTGTTTGACTCAAACTTGGAAGATATAGCTAAAAAGTTCGGCGGTGTAGATCCTATCAGAAAACAACGCGGTGGATACGATCCTATCCCGATGCTTTACGGAAAAGATTCTCCTCTTATTGCGGGCTTTAGAGAAGGCTTGTTACAGATGAATATAGGCGACAAAGCCAGGCTCTTTATCCCTTCACATCTCGGTTATGGAGAAGCTGGTGCCGGCGGGATAATACCTCCCAATGCAGACCTGGTTTTTGATCTCGAAATCATCGGAACCGCAGAATAATAAGAGATAAAATAAATAAAGCCTGACAGCTTCTCAATCAAGCTGTCAGGCTTTTTTGTTCCAAAAGGAGAACAAAGTATATCAAACATCCTTTAATTGCCCCGATTGAACACTCCGCATTCCACTACCCTCCCCTGGTCGAGGGTCAGTTTGTTATTCACACATTCCGGAATCTCACCGTTGTAATGCGACACAAATATCATGGTCGTACCCAGCGCTTCACAAAGTCGGTTGAGCAAGGCCTTAAAATATGCAATTTGCTGTTCATCCAATCCCTGCAAGGGTTCGTCGAGAATAAGAAGTGAAGGACATTTTACCAGTGCCCTAGCCAAGAGTATACAACGCTGCTCGCCCAATGAGGCATGAGCAAAATTACTCTCTTTCAAACGCTCGAGCCCGAGAACAGACAACCATTGTTCGGCCAGATTCAACTGGTATTCCGAAGCTTTACTCACCACACCTACCTCATCTTTAAACCCGGAAACAATAACGTCCAGACAACTCAGACTACTATAGGTTTCCCTATTCCTGCCATTAATTCCGGGAATGGTATTTAATATTCCCTTTCCTCTTAAAAAATAGAGATGGAGCTCCGCCGACACAAAACCTATTTCTTTTTTGATATCCCAGATACTCTCTCCTGTTCCCCTCCTTCGGTCGAACAGAATTAGCTTGTTGTTATACCCCTGAGGGTTATCGGCTGTGACAAGACTCAATAGCGTAGTTTTTCCCGCACCGTTGTGTCCTGTTAACGCCCAACGTTCTCCAGACTTCACCGTCCAATCGATATCTTTGAGGATGTGTTGTCCGCCTAAATGGACATTCACCTGTTCCATTCCTACCACCACATCGTACTTTCGGCTAGTAGCATAAGGCCGTAGTTGTTCAAACCAACTGTTGTCTTTCAGCACCACCTGTTTATTTGCCACTGCAGTGTAATGCGCTCTATCTACATACTGTTTTAGCCGCCCCTTCTCTAGCTCCAACACCTTGTCTATATCGTCGGGCACTTGTTCTCCCCCACAGATAATGACAAGCGTCATAGATTTGGAGAGCTCTTTCAGCAAGCTGTCGATATGCGCTCTCGACTTAGCGTCTAAGCCCACAAAGGGCTGATCGAGAATAAGCAGTTTCGGAGCCCTTAGCAAAGCTGCAGCCAATTGGGTGCGCTTTCGCTCTCCATTGCTCAACTGAAGTAGCTTGCGCTTCAGTATATGCCCTATTTGTGTTTGGGAAATCGCCTGCTCAAGCACTTCCTCAGAAGCTCCCGTTTCCTTGGCTACAACTTTCAGATAAGTGTACACCTCCGGCATCCCCGAATTGTCTTGGGCTTCATACCGCTGACTGTAATGGGTATTACCCCGTCCGGAAATGGCGAGAAACTGATCTTGCTGTTCCACCATTTCCACGCTCGATATACCACCGTATGTTCCCGAAGAAGGTTGTATCTTACCCGCAAGTATCCTACAAAGCGTAGTCTTTCCAGAACCCGACTCCCCTACTATTGCCAAAGAAGCTCCCTCTGGCAGACGGAAACTTATACAATCGAGTATTGCATTCCCTCGGTAAGCGAGAGCAAGCTGATCGCAATATATCATGATAAACTTTTTTAAATTTTAGTCACCCCCCTGAAAGATACTAAATGCTAACGGACACTGAACCGATTCAAATATCGAAATCGTCATCTGTCCGAAAGGGTTTTACCACACTACAAACATAATATACCTTCAATTCTCATTCAGTAGCCATACGGTATGCTCACCGATACTAAAGACCACAAAAGGGTACACAATACACTAAAAGTCAAAAAAATAAAGCGCAATACTTTACAATAGCAAATAATTTTTTTTAAAAAGGAATACCGCTCACAAGCGACGCCGCACAAAGACAATTTATTCTACCCAAACCAAAAACTAAAAACTAATCAACTAAAACACTACTGACAAAGGGCTGTCACTCGCTGTTGTTTTCTTTGTATCAGAAACCATAAAACATCAATATTATGAAAGAGAACAGCATCAATCAGCAAAATGTAATTTCTTCAGAAATGCTTTACACTCATTGGCAAGGACATCGAAGGCTGACCAGACAAGTCATAGAAGCATTTCCTGAAAAGGACCTTTATCACTTCAGTATAGGAGGTATGCGTCCCTTCTCTGAAATGGCGATGGAAATGATTAAGATCGCGCTACCCGGGATAGAAGGAATTGTTTCCGGAAAATGGGAAGATATGGAAAGTATACCTACCCCAAAAACCAAGGAGGAAATTCTCAAGTTGTGGGATAAAACCACAGAGCGTATCGACACACTTTGGCCACAGATACCGGAAGGACGCTTTGAGGTAGTGGAGTCGGCTTTTGGTCTATATGAATACCCTATATACGCTTCCTTACTGTATTTTATAGACAATGAAATACACCATCGCGGACAGGGGTATGTGTATCTCAGAGCACTTGGACTAACCCCACCTCCGTTCTGGGAACGAGAGGAAAACAAAGGTTTATTATAAATATATAAAGGGCGAGGGCATCCGGATTCGTATTTAATTTTAGTATCTTTGTTCTGTAAGTTAACAACAGAAGGCGGCACTCGCCCTTTATTTTCAAATTATCGACCATTATGCATGCACCTTTGCTTTTCCTGGGTAATATCCCTTGGTGGGGATGGGTTCTTATTTTTCTTGTCCTTGTAGCCATTCGCGATGTATTTGTCCAAAAATCGCATACCATAAGCCACAATTTTCCCATAGTAGGGCATTTGCGCTATTTACTCGAAAGCATAGGTCCGGAACTCCGGCAGTACCTCGTTGCCAACAATCGAGAAGAACTACCTTTCAACCGTATAGAGAGAGGCTGGATATACGCTTCTGCAAAAAACGAAAACAACTACGAGAGTTTCGGTACCGATCGAGATATCTATTCACATCAGTTTATCTTTGTCAACAATGCATTTATTCCGTTTAAGGTCAAGGAAAATCATCCCAACTATTCCGACAAGTACTTTCTGCCTTGTGCTAAGGTAATGGGCGAATATCACAAGAGAAAAAAATTATACCGCCCGGGATCGGTAATCAATATTTCTGCCATGAGTTTTGGTTCGCTATCGGCTCGTGCAGTGACTTCGATGAATCAAGGTGCGAAAAAAACCGGAGCCTATCACAATACTGGTGAGGGGGGGCTGTCTCCCTATCACTCCAACGGTGCGGATGTCGTTTTTCAAATCGGTACCGGTTATTTTGGTATTCGCGACGACGAGGGAAATTTTTCTATGGCAAAGCTCAAAAAACTCGTCGAAGACAATCCTTTTGTACGCGCTATTGAAATAAAACTGTCGCAGGGAGCAAAACCGGGAAAAGGAGGGGTACTCCCCGCTCAAAAGATCACCAAAGAAATTTCTGAGATCAGACATGTTCCCATGGGTAAAGACGTTATTTCTCCGGCGGCACACACTGCTTTTTCCACAGTGAAGGAACTTGTAAATTTTGTAGAAGACATCGCAAGAGAAACTGGTTTACCGGTTGGTATAAAGGCCGCCATAGGTAAACTGGACGAATGGAAGGAACTGGCTGAATTGATGAAAAAAACTGGAAAGGGACCAGATTTTATCACCATAGATGGAGGAGAAGGTGGAACCGGTGCTGCACCTCCCAGCTTTGCCGACCACGTCTCTCTGCCCTGGGTATACGGTTTTAGCGATGTGTACAGAATATTCAAAGAAATGGACATTGCAGACCGTATCGTCTTTATAGCCAGTGCGAAGCTCGGTTTTCCGGCAAAAGCAGCTATGGCCTTTGCCATGGGAGCTGATTGTATCAATGTCGCCAGAGAGGCTATGATGAGTATAGGCTGTATACAGGCTCAAGCTTGTCACACCAACAGATGCCCCAGTGGAGTGGCTACGCAGAGCAAATGGCTACAGAGAGGTATTAATATACCGCTCAAATCAGATCGATTGGCACAGTATTTTGACACTTTTAGAAAAGAATTACTCGAAATAACCCATGCCTGTGGTTACGAACACCCCTGCCAGTTTACCATGTACGATGTAGACATTAGCGTGGGTGACCGCAACCTCACCCAAACCCTTGCAGCCACCTATCAATACAACAAGGTAAAGGTGCCTTTTGAAAGCATGCAAAAACTCAAAGATTGTCCTTATTTAGGAGGCAAGGATCGCGAAATACATTAAATTTTTCTGGTAAAAATTCGTTTACTCACCTATATCTTTCCGGTTCTTCCCAGTATGTACAAGAGCACAATAGGAAGAGCCAACAAACCCGTCATAAGCGGATTCTGTACAGCTAGTACGGGATAAAATGCAAGGGTGAGTATATAGCCTCCTACAGCACCACCAAAGTGAGCGGTATGCCCTATATTGCCCACTCGGTTTTTCATTCCGTAAATAGAATACAGCAAATAGCCTATTCCAAAGAGATAAGCCGGGATAGGAATGGGAATAAAAAAGAAGTAAAGACTCATGCCCGGATTGAGCAGTATGGCCGAATAAATAATTCCTGTTACTGCCCCACTAGCACCTACAGCACTGTATTCACTCTCGTTTTTGTGAAACTGAAAAGACAGCAGATTACCGGCAAGAAGGCTGGCGAGATATATAACCAAAAATTGCACATTGCTAAAGTGAAACATGACCACAGGGGCAAAAAAATAGAAGGTAAACATATTGAAGAGAAGGTGGGTAAAATCGACGTGTAGAAATCCCGAACTAAGCATTCTCAATCGCTCTCCTCTCTTTATGGGACGAATGTGGAATTTGTAACGTTCGAAAAATGAAGGGTCGTTAAAGCCTTTTATAGACACCAATACGTTGGCGGCAATTACCGCAATCATTACCAAGTTAAGTTCACTCATCTGATACTGTTTGAAACCTTATGTGTCCAAATATAATTATATTTGCCGGAAATATTACGAGATCGTCATGCAGCTTCTGGTTTTTATAATCGCATACCCCCTACTGTGGTGTATTTCTATGCTTCCCTTTCGATTGTTATACCTTTTGTCTGACTTCTTGTACATCGTGGTATACCGACTTGTAGGTTATCGTAAAAAAACGGTGAGAAACAATATTAAACTCGCTCTTCCAGAACTCTCTCCTGCTGAAAGATTGGCCGTTGAAAAAAAGTTTTACCACCATCTGACCGACCTTTTTCTGGAAATGATAAAAACGCTGACCGCATCTCAAAAAACAATTGATAAACGATTTGTATATACCAATTTAGATACTTTTAAAAAAATAGAAGAACAAAAGAGCATTATACTGATGTTTCCCCATTATGCAGGTTGGGAGTGGACAGTTTCTCTCAACTCCAGTGTTTCTTCAGAAGGCTATGCGGTATACAAGCAAATCAGGAATCCTTATTTCGATCGTTTAGTAAAAAAAATAAGAGGAAAATTTGGCACTGTACTGATAGAGACTAGAGAGACCATCAGAGTTATCCGCCGCAACCAGCTAAAGAATATTCACGCCATCTACGCCTTTCTCAGCGATCAGTCGCCCATGGCGAGCAAAGCCCTTTACTGGCAGGATTTTATGGGGATCAAGGTTCCGGTTCACGTAGGAGCCGAAATACTGGCAAAACGCACCGACTTGGCGGTGGTATACCTACGCATAGAAAAACGGAAAAGAGGACATTATCAGGCTACTTTTGTACCCTTGAGTACAGAACCCAAAACCGTACCCGACTACGGCATTACCGACCTCTTTCTAAAGGAAGTAGAAAAACAGATACACCAAGCACCCGAATACTATTTCTGGACTCACAGAAGGTGGAAACACAAAGACAAGGCTCCTAAGCAGTAAAATTATTTATAGCTAAAAAGTGATATTGTTCCAGGAACTCGCGTAAACAGGGGCCACTTTATTCAGCGAATTTTTAAGACTTACCACATCCACTTTAGGACCATCGGAAAACACATTGATAATTTCGTCTTTTTTAGCATCGAAAAACACCTGAAGTAAAAAAGAATTAGGTCTGGTCGAATTGACGCGTTCGAGGTATTTAAACGACCTGGCCATCGACTCCTTTGCCGCAGCCGGATCGTCGGTCATCCTATCGAGTCCCATGCGGTGATATTCGTACAGCGCAGTGCGATAACTCTTGAAAGGATTAGACAGTAAGTTGTCTATTAATCCCCACCTGCTCTTATTGCCATCCGTCTGCTTCCATCCTGAAAAATTTCCGCTTTGTGCCAAATTTACAATATTCCTAGCCTGTGCGTAGAATTCAGATCCTCCTTCTGGAGCAAAACTATCGGCATCGAGTCCGAGAATAACATAGACGTAATAAGTGACTACCGAAACCAAGTTCGATTCGAAAGAATTAGGGTTGAAGTACAAAGGCTGGAACTCCATATACTGAAAATCGAAGTCAGTATCCCTAAAGTTAAATACGGGAGACTCATAAGCGGTATTGTAAACCGGTCTTGACGATTGTACCTGTATATTGGCGCCGAAGCGATCGGATTCATAACCCGTAATTGTGATATACATACTGCAATTCACCCTTTCCTGTTGGGCGTACTCGCGGTTGGTCCATTTAGTCTTGTTTACGAATTCGTTGAGCGCTTTTTCCAAGGTCTCAAACACCTGCTTATTGCTCTGTGCTACCTGAGCGGCATCGACCACAATTCTGCAATTGAGCTCCTGTGCATAGAGCGATATACACAAAGGAAATAGCAAACAGCAACACAGTGAAAACACATTTTTTTTCAACAGTGCAACATTGGGTCGTTTATACATAACAGCTTACAATTTATCGGTCTGAATTTTACACAAAAATTTGACACAAACAAAGATACACAAAACTGTCAAAACCTTTATCGCGTTGTTTTTTATAAGGATATTACTCGTTCTAAAAGAGTTCTAAAAAAGAAGTTGAATTATAAACTGGAATCTCAGAAAAGTAAAAATCAGCGACCTCTTCGGTAATAATTACTCCACAACTAGACTGCAGTGCAGAGTAATACTCCAGTCCGTCTTCAAAATCATTGACTTTCATGTTTTTAACTGCCTTTTGAACACTTTCGTAATCTGTAGTGGCAATATTTAACTTTTGAGAGCGCAAACTGATTTTAAAAAGTTACCTCCACACCTATCCTCCGTCCTATTTCGCTAAAAATATCGAGGGCTACCTCTGTCTTTGATTTCAGT
The DNA here is from genome assembly GCA_029266035.1 of Sinomicrobium sp. Lineage (GTDB taxonomy): Bacteria > Bacteroidota > Bacteroidia > Flavobacteriales > Flavobacteriaceae > Sinomicrobium. The sequence goes on along the minus strand of JAJUFH010000028.1, from coordinate 21,413 downwards.
TCAAAGGCCTTGATATGCTGTTCTCTATCTATGAAAGTAATCTTATTGGTAGATTTTCCAAAACCGGCTCCTTCATCTCTCATAGAGTTCAGCACTATAGCATCCAGATTTTTTCTCTTGAGTTTTTCGAGTGCATTTTCAGTTTCGCGATCTGTTTCCAGTGCAAATCCCACGAGGAACTGTTGTTTTTTCACAACGCCCAACGAAGCCAGAATATCTTTGGTCGGTTCGAGAGTCAGCGTAAGTGAAGCATCCTTTTTCTTAATCTTGTTATCGGCAACCACGGAAGGTCGGTAATCAGACACGGCGGCGGCCAGTATAGCAATATCCATCTCTTCAAAAACGCGGTGCGCTGCTACGTACATCTCTTCTGCACTCACCACGTTTACTACATCGATCAGGGGGTGCTCTACACTTAGTGATGAGGGACCTAATACCAGTGTAACCTCAGCGCCGAGATCGGCTGCAGTTTGCGCGAGCGCTATTCCCATTTTTCCAGACGAGTGATTTCCGATAAAGCGGACCGGATCTATGGCTTCGTATGTAGGTCCGGCCGTAATCAGCACTCTTTTACCGCGTAGTGGCAAAGACGACGAGATATGATCTTCTACAAATGCCACTATTTCTTCCGGCTCTGCCATACGACCTTCTCCTATAAGTCCGCTAGCCAGTTCTCCAAAGCCGGCGGGAATAATCACATTGCCAAATTCCTGTAGGGTTTGGAGTGTATTGCGAGTAGAAGGGTGTTTATACATATCCAAATCCATCGCAGGAGCGATATACACTGGACATTTGGCTGAGAGATATGTTGCGAGAAGAAAATTATCGGAAACCCCATTAGCCATTTTGGCCATCGAATTGGCCGTTGCCGGAGCTACAATCATATAATCAGCCCACAGCCCCAATTCGACGTGATTGTTCCATAACTCCCCCTCCTTTTCTTCGTCTGTAAAGGTAGAAATTACGGTGTTTTTGGACAGAGTAGACAGGGTGAGTGGAGTAATAAACTCCTTGGCATTTTCGGTCATAACCACTCTAACCTCTGCACCGGCTTTTACAAAAAGCCGTACGAGAAAAGCGGTTTTATAAGCGGCAATGCCCCCGGTAATGCCTAAAAGGATATTCTTGCCGCTTAACACTGACATCTTTACTATGCTTCTTTTTCGGTATCCCTGAAGTAAACCTTATCGTTCAACCATTCTTCTACAGCCATAGCGTGAGGTTTTGGAAGTTTTTCATAAAACTTAGAAACTTCTATCTGTTCTTTGTTTTCAAAAATTTCCTCAAGGCTATCGGTATAGGTGGCAAACTCCTCCAATTTTTCGATCAGTTCTTTCTTGATCTCCGCATTGATCTGCGTTGCCCTCTTGGCAATGATCGATATGGCCTCATAAATGTTTTCTGTAGGGGCATCTATCTTATTCTTATCTAAGGTAATGGTAGAAACCGGGGCTTCTGTTTTTCTCAAATTGCTCATTGCACTCTTCTTATTTGCTAAATTGTTCTAATTCTTCTTCTACTGTAGCCATCATCTTGTCGGCTTCATCAATGTATTGCGTTTCCGGATAGTATCTCTTTAATGTATTATAGGCTTCCTTAGTATCATTATAACGCTCTTCCTGTCTAGCATATATACTGTTTACAGCTAAGTTGTACGACGACAACATCCGATAGTACATAGCCTCTTCCCGGTATACTGTTCCCGGATAATTAGACAAAAAATTGTCGAAAGACTTGATTGCTGCCTTGTAATCTTTGATTCGGTTGTACTGCTTGGCAACTTCCAAATCCTTTTTTTCCAGCTTTGACCTCAATTCCTTTATCAAAACATTGGCATCGTCCAAGTATTCCGAATTCGGATAACTGTTTATAAACAGTTGTAATTTATCTAATGCCGTATTTGTTTGTGTCTGATCTAAGCTGTACTTAGGAGATAGCATATAATAACTTTTCGCCCCGAGAAACGCAGCCTCTTCTGCCTTATCACTTCTCGGATACGACTTTGAAAACCTGTCGAACTGATAAGCTGCAAGGTAGTAATCTTTTGTTTGATAATAGGAATTGGCGTGAAAATACACTACTCTTTCGCCTTGTGGTTTACCGGCATACTGGGGGACAATCTGTTCAAAGAGTCGATTGGCTTTTTTGTAATCTCCATCCTCATAGAGTTTCTCTGCCAAATCGTATTTTACTTTGACATCTTCGCTTTTTAGAGCTTTCTGGAATTCACTACACGCCCCCGACAAAGCAGCAACAATTGCAATATATAAAAGTCTTTTCATCAATAATCACCTGGTTTTTAGCGGTTTTTCATCTCAAAACCATATACAGCATCAGCCGATAAACTCAGCTGCAAAATTAGCCAATAATCGGATAATACAAAACTAATTGTCGCCGAATATACAATTTAACCCTATTCCCGAAAAGAATAAGAACTAATTTTATCGCAATTTTAAAATTTAGGCCCCTATCCCTACAAGAATCGGTTTGCTGTGGTTACCGACAAAATACCTTCCTAGACCAACTTTGCGTTTTTCTCTACAAAGGCTGCAATACGAGTTTGGAGGTTGCTATCGGCCTTTACCAGAGGTAATCTCACAGTATCTCGACACAGACCGAATGCCTTTAGCACCGCCTTTATTCCAGCCGGATTGCCCTGCTCGAAAATCATGTCTATAACCTCCATCAGGCTGTAGTGAATATCGTATGCTTCTCGGGTATCTCCTTGGAGTCCCAAACGTACCATTCTAGAAAACTGTTCCGGAAAACCCTGCCCTATTACCGAAATAACCCCTGTTCCCCCTGCGAGTACCATGGGCAAAGTAATCATATCATCTCCCGATATCACAAGGAAATCTTCGGGCTTATTCCTGATGAGATACATGGCCTGAACAATATCGCCAGCGGCTTCTTTTATGCCGATAATATTGTCCAATTCAGCCAGTCTCAAAACCGTACTTGGCAGCATATTAGAGGCCGTACGCCCCGGAACATTGTACAGTATAACCGGTATTGGTGAGGCTTCTGCAACGGTTTTAAAATGCTGATATATTCCTTCTTGTGTAGGCTTGTTGTAATAGGGAGACACCGAGAGAACAGCATCAAAATTGGAAAGCTCTGAGGTTTTCAGTTCGCTTACTACTTCTGCAGTGTTATTGCCTCCCACCCCGAGTATCAGCGGAAGTCTCCCCGCATTGGTGTCGATCACAGTTTGCTTCACCAACTGCTTTTCCTCCGCACTCAGTGTAGCGCTTTCTGCCGTAGTTCCTAAAACTACCAGATAATCAATTCCTCCTTCTACACAGTGGTTTACCACACTCTCAAGTGCGGCTACATCTATGCTCTTATCTTCGTTAAACGGGGTTATCAACGCCACCCCCGTACCAGTGAATTTTGACATCCTATATCTTATTTAATATGATGAGATATTTTACTAACTCTTTTTTAAACTCCGAAAAATTATCCGGACTAACATTGACGGTCAAATGGTTTAGTTTTTCGTAAGCTCCAGGCAATCCGGCTCGAAAGGAACTTCTTACCTCTGTAGAAACCAGTGCCAAAATCGGACAAGAACTACCGTAATAATTGAGCAAGAGGTCGTAGTGTCCTTCCTTCATTTCAGAATATTGTTTGTGACGAATCTTACCTCTCCATCCCAAATCGGTCTTTCTCACAACAATATCCCTTATCTCTTCGCGAGCTTCGTCGCTTCGGGTAAATCCCAATATACTAAACTGCTCTCGAGCTACATTCAAACTATCCGACAATTGCAATAAGGCTTCCACATCGTCAAAGTCGTCCAAATCGACCAAACAGGCCACCGACACTATCCCCTTTTCTTGCAAAGCACCTTCACCTAACGCAAAGTGTGAAAGTTTTTTTTAAGAATTTTATAGGCAGCTTTCTCCTTGTATTTCTCAAAAAACATATACCTTAGCTTTGTACTGCAAATGTAACACATTACTATGCACAAAAACATCGATAACCTACAACTTAATAACATAAAAATAACACATTTTGTTATTTTTACAACTTTTTTGTTATTTTTATCCTGCAAACAGGAAACTGATGTTACAAACAATCAAATTCTCCGTATCGAGGGGAAACAAATCAACATCAGTGACAAGCTCTCTTCCAACGACACCATAGACAACTATATCAAACCCTATCGAGATCATATAGACGAGGATCTAAAAGCCCCATTAGCTTACAATCCTTTTGAATTAGACAAGTCTGACGGGGAACTAAACACTGCTATCGGAAATCTGATGGCCGATGTGGTAATGCAAAAATCCAGTGATATTTTCAAGCGCCGAACCGGAAAAGACGTAGACGGCGTACTTCTCAACTTCGGAGGAATAAGAGCTCCAATTCCTTCCGGTCATGTTACAGCCAGAACCGGCTACGAGATTATGCCTTTCGAAAATTCTGTGGTAGTACAAGAACTCACGGCTGCCAAAATGAAAGAAATGGTCGCTTATCTCGCAAAAAACAAAACAGCACATCCCATCAGTGGGTTTAAGATAAAACTGGACAAGAGAGGAGCTGTTAAGGAATTTCTCGTAGGTGGAAAACCTTTGGATCCGAATAGGAGCTATTATATCGCCACCTCCGACTACTTGATGAACGGGGGCGACAATATGAATTTTTTCTTAGATGCTCTCAGTTCTACTCCGTTAGACTATCATATTCGCAATGCGATGATAGACTATTTTGCCGAGACAGACACCATTCGAACCCAAAGGGACAACAGATACACCAGAGAGTAACACCAATTAGCAAATACGGGATAGCCCCGAGAGGAGGTAAAAATCCCGACAAAACAGTATTGCGATGCAGTTAACCGATATTTTATTTTACCTGCTCCCGGCAGTAATTACCGGCCTTGTCGCTTATTATTTCTTCAGGCAGTTTGTAAAAAACGAACAGTTAAAGCGACAATTTCTGCTTCAGCGAGAAGCGCAGAAACACACTTTCCCCATCAGGCTACAGGCCTATGAACGCATGACTCTTTTCTTAGAACGCACAGACCCGGTCAAGCTGTTGTTGCGGGTAGTTCCTTCGCCCAATATGAGCACCGAAGACTACGAGGCCCTTATCATCAAGAGTATAGAAGAAGAGTACGACCACAATCTCACACAGCAAATCTATATGAGTGATCAGTGTTGGAACCTTATAAAAACGGCAAAAAACAGCACTATTCAACTTGTGAGAAAGGCGAGTATGACCTCCAGCCCGGATTCTCCAGAAAAACTCCGCGAGGTTTTGCTCAACGAAATGATGGAAAAAACCTCTCCTTCCGCCACCGCCTTGCAGTACGTCAGAAAAGAAGTAAGAGATTTCATGAAATAAAAGCCTTTTTCTTTTCTCCCGGCTTCGTACCTTTGCCTCGCAGGCCGTCTTATCGCTCCCAAAAGGGAGAGGAAAGTCCGGACACCAAAGCGCAGCGTAGCGGGTAACACCCGTCGCCCCGATTTTTCGGGGAAGGACAAGTGCAACAGAAAGTATGTACAGGTAAGGCTGTAGTGAAATCAGGTAAACTCTACGCGGTGCAACGCCATGTAAACCGACATCTGAGGGTTGCGCGTCCAAATCGCCTCAGGGCGAGTGTCGGAGGGTAGGCGGTTAGAGCTATCGGGCAACCGATATCCCAGATAAATGATAAGACTCGACAGAATCCGGCTTACAGGCCTGCATTTTTTCAACCACAAACAATAAACTACTCCCCAAAAAGTCCGGACGACAAATACCTATCACCCCGGTCACATACAATAACTACGATAACTCCCTCTGTAAGTGTTTCGGCCAATTTTAATGCGGCACATACTGCCCCACCACTGCTCATGCCGGCAAATATCCCTTCTTCACGAGCAAGTCTTCGCGTCATTTCTCTCGCTTCCTCTTCGCTCACCTCTATAATTTTATCTACTCTTTTGGGATTAAAGATTTTTGGCAAATAAGCTTCCGGCCACTTTCGTATTCCGGGTATACTCGAATTGTCGGTAGGCTGAACTCCTACCACGCTAACCTCAGGGTTCTGTTCTTTTAAGTAAGCGGAAGTCCCCATGATAGTCCCTGTAGTCCCCATAGCCGACACAAAATGCGTAATCTCTCCCTCGGTATCCTTCCAAATCTCCGGACCGGTAGTTTTGTAATGCGCCATCCAGTTGTCGTCGTTTTCAAACTGGTTGAGCGACACATACCCCTGTTCTTTTACCTTTTTCTCTGCATAATCACGAGAGCCTTCAATCCCCCTATCTGCGGGAGTAAGCGTTACTTTTGCCCCATAAGCCCTCATCGTTTGCACCCTTTCTTCTGTAGAATTTTCGGGCATCACGAGTTCGATATCTAAGTGAAATAAACCGGCTATCATCGCCAGCGCTATTCCGGTATTCCCACTAGTCGCTTCTATAAGTTTGGAATCCTTTTTTATATCTCCCCGTTCCAGCGCACTGTTTATCATATTGTAGGCAGCGCGATCCTTGACACTCCCTCCGGGATTATTCCCTTCCATTTTGAGCAACAATCTCACCGCTTTACCAGATATCAATTGTGTAGTCTCCACCAAAGGGGTATTCCCTATATTTTCAAGTAATGTTTTATACATGAGTCATAATATTATCTATCTCTTTTTAATTAGCTTGTCGATCAAAAAGATATAGCCCTTTGACCGTCTTCCAGCTGTTCTATATAAATATTTACCGCATCTTCGGGAAGCAGCCCCTCTATTTTTTCGGGCCATTCTACAAAGAGCCAATCTCCCGAATAGAGATACTCCTCCACTCCCATATCCAAAGCTTCAGTCTCGTCTTCTATCCGGTAAAAATCGAAGTGATACACCCTTTCACCACCTCTGCCCCGATATTCGTTAACCAGTCCGAATGTAGGACTGCCCGTCATATCTTCCACTCCGAGACAGAGCGCCAAAGCTTTGATAAAAGTGGTTTTTCCCGCTCCCATATCTCCGCGAAACAACAGCGTTTTCCCCTGTATTTCATCTAATATCCCAGAGGCTACAGCATCGATGTCTTGCAACGAATAAACGATTTTTTTCACGTAAACAAATTTAAAATTCGAGACAAACTCAAACGCTTTACTATCTCGGTTCCAGCACCACAAAAGGCACTATCATCTCTTCGAGCGACACTCCTCCGTGCTGATAGGTGTTTCTGTAGTATCCCACATAGTGATTGTAATTGTTGGGGTACGCAAAGAAAAGGTCGTCTTTGGCAAAGATAAAGGAACTGCTCATATTTATCGAAGGAAGATGAATATCTCCCGGGTGTTTTGCTGCAAAAACATCTTTACTGTCGTAAGACAAGCTTCTCCCTGTCTTGTATCTAAGGTTCAAACTGGTTTCCTTATCCCCGATTACCTTAGACGGATTCTTTACATTGATCGTACCGTGATCGGTAGTGATTATGAGTTTGAATCCGAGTTGTTGAGACTGCTGCACAATCTCCAACAGCGGAGAATTCCTAAACCAGCTCTTAGTAAGCGAGCGATAGGCCTTATTGTTGGATGCTAGCTCTTTAATGACCTCCATCTCGGTTTTCGCATGCGAGAGGATGTCGACAAAATTATACACAATCACAGTGAGATCGTTTTCCTTCTGAGACTTAAAATTTTGTGCCAAGTGCTTTCCTGCCTTCAAACTGGATATCTTGTGATATTCCCACTTGATATTCAATCCCAACCTTCGTATCTGTTCCTGAAGAAAATCTGCTTCAAACAAGTTCTTCCCCCCTTCATCGGTATCATTTTTCCACAATTTTGGATACAATTTTTCCATTTCCGCAGGCATTAAACCAGAAAAAATAGCATTTCGGGCATACTGCGTCGCGGTGGGCAGAATACTGCAATACGGCAACTCACTCTTCTTTTTATAGTACAGGTTTACAGTATCGGAAATAGCCAGCCATTGATCGTATCTCAGATTGTCTATCACCACCATCAGTGTCGGACTATCTCCCTGGAGTTCAGGTAACACTAACTCCCGAAACAGCGTATGAGACATCACAGGGCTTTCTTCTCCCGAAAACCATCCAGGATAATTTTTTTCGACAAATTTCCCAAACTGACTATTGGCCTCCGTTTTCTGGGATTCGAGAATCTCTACCATCCCTATGTCTTCTATATCCTCCAGTGCCATCTCCCAGAATAGCAGTCTCCTGTACAGTTCCACCCAATCTTCATAGGTATTGGCCATGCTCATATCCATAGCTATCTTTCTGAACTCCTGCTGGTAATTGGCCGTCGTCTTCTCAGAGACCAGTCGAGAATTGTCTAAGTTCTTTTTGAGCGATAGTAATATCTGGTTGGGGTTGACCGGCTTTATAAGGTAATCAGCTATTTTAGAACCTATAGCCTCCTCCATCAGGTACTCCTCTTCGCTCTTGGTTATCATGACTATAGGTATGCTAGGACGCTTGGCCTTGATCTCCATAAGCGTTTCTAAACCCGAAAGTCCCGGCATATTTTCGTCTAGAAAAATAATATCGTAATTATTCCCATCTATATCCTCTATGGCATCTGCCCCACTTTGGCAGGTGGATACACTGTAATTCTTGCTCTCCAAAAAGAGTATATGAGGTTTCAACAAGTCAATTTCATCATCTACCCACAGTATTTTTATCTTACTCATCACGTATATTTGTATTTTTATAGCATTTATGTCAAACATCAGGCAGTCTTTTACTTGACAAGACTACCTCAAAACTTGTATATGCAACACACCAACAAGCTCAAGATATTTAACGACCCAATTTACGGATTTATTACCATTCCCAACGCTCTTGTTTTCGATCTTATTGAACACAGGTATTTTCAGCGTCTGAGAAGAATATCCCAAATGGGACTTTCATACCTCGTATATCCCGGCGCACACCACACTAGGTTTCACCATGCACTGGGCTGTATGCACCTGATGCAAAAAGCCGTACAAAGCCTGCGCTTTAAGAAGATTGAAATCTCAAAAGAAGAAGAAGAAGCTCTGCTCATCGCTATATTGTTGCACGATATAGGTCACGGTCCGTTTTCGCACGCTATGGAACACAGCATAGTGGAAAATGTGAGTCACGAGCAGATTTCACTGCTCTTTATGGAAGAGCTCAACCGCAATTTTAACGGACGTTTAACACTGGCTATCAAAATTTTTCGCGGACAGCATCCTCGAAAGTTTCTGCATCAACTCATTTCCAGTCAGCTCGATATCGATCGCACCGACTATTTGAAACGCGACAGTTTTTATACCGGAGTGGCAGAGGGAAATATCAATTCGGAACGACTGATCTCTATGTTGAACGTAGTAAACAATGAGTTGGTCATAGAAGAAAAAGGGATATACTCTGTAGAAAAATTTCTGGTTGCCAGAAGACTGATGTATTGGCAGGCCTATCTGCACAAAACCGGAATCGCAGCAGAACAACTGCTGATTAGGGTTTTGAAAAGAGCTAAAGAACTGGTCTCGGAAGGCGTGTCGTTGAAATCGAGTACCGCCTTGGAGTATTTTCTCCAACACAAGGTAGATTTGGACAATTTTTCACCGGAGATTCTCGATATATTTGCAAGACTTGACGACAACGATATTATCTCTGCCATGAAAGAATGGCAGTTTCACGAAGATTTTGTACTCTCACGTCTGTGCAGTATGTTGTTGAACAGAGATCTGCTCCGCATAAAATTCCGAAAAAAACCAATCTCTGACGAGAAACTCAAAAAATACATCCGAAATTTCAGAGATGAGTTTGACGTTTCCGACCAAACGGCCGAGTATTTCGTCTTTAGCGGACAGGTGAAGAATCTCGCTTACAGCACAAATCACGAAAACATCAGAATACTTACCAAACAAGGTAAGGTTTCCGATGTAGAAAAAGCATCAGACCTTCTCAACATCAAGGCATTGTCTAAGTCAGTAACCAAGTATTACGTCTGTTATCCCAAACAAAAAAACAATATTGCCAATACCCGAAAAAGTCATTGAGAAAACACAATTTAAAGCAATAGCAACACTTATTTATCGGTTAAAATCAGTGTATTTTAAGGTTTTCCCGATTAACTAAACAGCCCGCTAATTTGATATTTACTTTTTTTATACTTTTGCAGGGATGAAATTTACAGCAAGTCAAATAGCAGGTATATTAGAAGGAGATGTTATAGGTGATCCCGATGTTGAGGTGTCAAAATTGGCCAAGATAGAAGAAGGTCTAGAAGGCGACCTCACTTTTCTGGCCAATCCAAAGTACACATCCTACATATATACCACAAAAGCCTCCATTACTATTGTAAACAGAGACTTTGAGGCTGAATCGGAACTGTCTACCACGCTTATCAAGGTAGAAAATGCCTATAAGTCATTCTCCAAACTGTTGGAATACTACAATCAGGTAAAGTTAAACAAGACAGGAATAGAACAGCCTTCCTATATCTCGGAGACCGCCTCACACGGCGAAAACATCTACCGAGGTGCTTTTTCGTATATCGGTGAAAATGTACGCATAGGAAACAATTGCAAGATATATCCCAATGCCTATATCGGCGACAATGTAAGCCTAGGCGACAATGTCATCGTATTTGCCGGAGCCCGTATCTATTCGGAAACGGTAGTCGGAAATAACTGTATCATTCACAGTGGTGTGGTTATCGGAGCTGACGGTTTTGGTTTTGTTCCCGACGACAACGGCATATATTCTAAGGTACCTCAAACCGGTAATGTCATACTCGAGGACTATGTCGATATCGGAGCCGGAACAACCATAGACCGAGCAACACTGGGATCTACCCTTATAAGAAAAGGGGTAAAACTGGACAATCAGATTCAGATAGCCCACAATGTAGAAATAGGCGAAAACACCGTAATCGCCGCACAAACCGGAATTGCCGGATCTACGAAAATAGGACGTAACTGCATAATAGGAGGTCAGGTAGGTATTGTTGGCCACCTCAGTATAGGAAACCGAGTGAGAATACAAGCACAATCCGGAATAACCCGAAACGTACAAGACGACGAAACCTTGCAGGGATCGCCAGCCTTCAACCTCGGAGACTACAACAAATCGTACGTCCACTTCAGGAACCTTCCAAAATTAGTACAAACTATTCATCAATTCGATAAAAAACGAAACGATAATGAGTGATGTAAGAGTTGCAAAGCAACGCACCATTGCAAAAGAAGTAACGCTCCAGGGTGTAGGTCTTCACACGGGGCTCGAAGTTACTATGACTTTTAAACCTGCCTCCGAAAATCACGGTTATGCCTTTAGGCGAATCGACCTCGAGGGCTGTCCTGTAATTGAAGCAGACGCCAATTATGTAGTCAATACGCAAAGAGGGACCAATCTCGAAAAAAAAGGTGTAAAAATACACACTTCCGAACATGTGTTGGCCGCATTAGTAGGTCTGGAAATTGACAATGTTCTGATAGAACTCAATGCGCCCGAACCTCCTATTATGGACGGGTCTTCCAAGTTTTTTGTCGAAGCGCTCCAAAGTGCAGGTATCGTAGAACAAGAAGCAGAGCGAGAAGAATATATCGTAAAGGATGTGATTTCGTATATGGACGAAGAAACCGGAAGTGAAATCACAGTAATCCCCGCCGATGAATATCAGGTGACTACTATGGTCGATTTTGGCACCAAGGTATTGGGTACTCAAAACGCCACACTCAAACAACTATCCCAATTTGGGAAAGAAATATCGAATGCGAGAACTTTCAGCTTCCTCCACGAAATAGAAACCTTACTAGAGCACGGACTCATCAAGGGGGGCGATTTAAACAACGCCATCGTATATGTAGACAAGGAGCTCTCACAAGACACTATGGAAAGGCTGAAAGTAGCTTTCAACAAAGAGTCTATTTCCGTAAAACCAAACGGTATTCTCGACAATTTAACCTTGCACTACCCCAATGAGGCAGCCAGACACAAGTTGCTAGATGTGATTGGAGATTTAGCATTGGTGGGTACCCGCATCCGCGGAAAGGTGATCGCCAACAAACCCGGGCATTTTGTAAACACTCAATTCGCCAAAAAACTGTCTAAGATCATCAAGATTGAAAAGCGAAACAAGGTGCCAAAATACGATCTCAATCAGGCGCCACTGATGGACGTTGTAGACATTATGAAAAAACTACCTCACAGACCTCCTTTTCTGTTGGTAGATAAAATACTAGAGCTCTCCGAAAGCCATGTGGTAGGAGTAAAAAATGTGACCATGAACGAACCCTTTTTTGTCGGTCACTTCCCCGGAGCACCAGTTATGCCCGGAGTACTGCAGGTTGAGGCTATGGCACAGGCCGGAGGAATACTGGTGCTGAGCACTGTTCCCGATCCGGAAAATTACCTCACCTTTTTTATGAAGATAGACAATGTAAAGTTCAAGCAACAAGTACGGCCGGGAGACACTCTCGTATTTAAACTCGAACTGGTCTCACCTATACGCAGGGGAATATGCCATATGCAGGGTTATGCTTATGCCAATGGCAAACTCGCCACAGAAGCGGAAATGATGGCACAGATAGTAAAAGTAAAAAATGATTAGGAATACTTAAACCTTCCTAAACTATTAATCGAAACAGATGAATCAACCCTTAGCATACGTTCACCCCGGAGCCAAAATAGCCAAAAACGTGGTGATAGAACCCTTTACCACAATTCACAACAATGTGGTTATAGGAGAAGGAACCTGGATAGGATCTAACGTCACCATTATGGAAGGAGCCCGTATAGGTAAAAACTGTAATATTTTCCCGGGTGCTGTCATTTCGGCCACACCACAGGATCTCAAATTTCAGGGAGAAGAAACGATTGCCGAGATAGGAGACAATACCACCATTCGGGAATGTGTGACTATCAATCGAGGCACCTCAGACCGTATGAAGACCGTTATCGGACAAAACTGTCTCATCATGGCATACAGCCATATCGCTCACGATTGTATAGTGGGCAATAACTGTATCTTTTCGAACAACAGTACCCTGGCTGGGCATATCACCGTAGGAGACTATGTTGTTTTGGCGGGAATGACAGCAGTGCATCAGTTTTGTTCCATCGGAAATCACGCCTTTGTAACCGGAGGATCGTTGGTGCGCAAAGATGTTCCTCCTTATGTAAAAGGCGCTAGAGAACCGCTGTCTTATGTCGGCATCAATTCTGTCGGCCTGAGAAGAAGAGGTTTTTCTACTGAAAAGATCAGAGAAATACAGAATATATACAGAATACTGTACCAGAAAAATTACAACAATACCCAGGCTATCGAAATTATAGAAGCCGAGATGGAAGCTACTCCTGAAAGAGATGAAATCCTCCAATTTATCCGTGACTCACAACGCGGAATTATGAAAGGATATTTTACTGCAGGGTAATAAACAAAAGAATTGAAGTACAGAAATAAGCAATAAAATTAAAAGTATGGCAACAACTTCAGATATCAGAAAAGGATTGTGTATCCGTTTCAATAACGATATCTATAAAATCGTAGAGTTTCTCCATGTTAAACCCGGAAAAGGTCCGGCCTTTGTACGCACCAAACTGAAGAGTGTTACCACAGGAAAAACCATAGACAACACCTTCTCTGCCGGTCATAAGATAGACGATGTACGCGTAGAGACCAATAGTTTTCAATACCTGTATCCCGAGGGAGACCAATTCCACTTCATGAACACCGAAGACTTCAATCAGATCTCTCTCCCTAAAAGTGCACTCGACTCACCTGATTTACTCAAGGAAGGCGAAATAGTGACTATTATTATCAATTCTGAAGACGGCATGCCACTTTCAGCTGAAATGCCTGCCCACGTGATTCTGGAAGTGACACATACAGAGCCCGGTGTAAAGGGAAATACCGCTACCAACGCCACAAAACCCGCTACAGTAGAAACCGGTGCCAGCGTAAATGTACCGCTGTTTATCAACGAAGGAGACAAGATAAAGATAGAAACAGAAAAAGGGACCTACATAGAGCGGGTCAAAGAATAACACCCTATATCTCATGAAGTTCCCCAAGGTATTTAGCTTACAGCAGATCGCCGATATCTTAAACTGTCGCTACATAGGCGATGATGACTTCCCGGTACACGGCATGAATGAGATTCACGTTGTAGAACCCGGAGATATCGTTTTTGTAGATCACCCTAAGTATTACGACAAAGCGCTGCAATCGGCTGCTACTGTTATACTGATTAACAAAGAAGTGAGCTGCCCTGAGGGCAAAGCCCTACTCATTTCCGACGATCCCTTTCGCGATTTCAACAAGCTCACCTTCCACTTCAATCCGTTTCGTCAGGCTGTAGCCAATATTGCCCCCACAGCTAGTATCGGGAAAAACACTGTGATTCAACCGGGAGTTTTTGTGGGAAACAATGTGACAATAGGTGACAACTGCCTTATTCACCCCAATGTAATTATCTACGACAATACCGTGATTGGCAATAACGTAACCATACATGCCGGAACTGTTTTAGGGGCCGACGCCTTTTATTATAAAAACCGACCTGAGGGATATGACAAACTTCTCTCCGGTGGAAAAGTAGTTATAGAAGATCATGTAGACCTAGGAGCTCTGTGTACCATAGACAAAGGAGTAACAGGAAGTACACTGATAAAAGAAGGCAGTAAAATAGACAATCAGGTACATATTGGTCACGATACCGTAATAGGCAAAAAATGCCTTATCGCTTCTCAAACCGGAATTGCGGGATGTGTTGTGATAGAAGACGAAGTTACCATTTGGGGACAGGTAGGCATGGCCAGTGGTATCACCATAGGAACCAAAGCAGTTATACTGGCACAGTCGGGCATCAGCAAATCGCTGGAAGGACACACCACCTATTTCGGCTACCCGGCAGAAGAAGCCCGAAAAAAATACAAGGAGCTGGCCGCTATCAGGAAAATTCCCGAAATAATAGCCCAGCTCAAATCAGATTTGTAGCCAACCCTTTACCAACCGTGCAAACACAAATAATAACCAGAAAAAAAGAAGAAATATTAAGCGGTTGGAAATACTGGTTTATTCATATAAAACTCTATTTTTGCATAGCCTATTAAAAACAAAATACAATGAGCGTTTTAGTTAACAAGGATTCGAAAATAATCGTACAAGGTTTTACCGGAAGTGAAGGTACATTTCACGCCGAACAGATGATAGAATACGGCACCAATGTAGTGGGAGGAGTAACTCCCGGAAAAGGCGGACAGGAACACCTCGGCCGTCCGGTATTCAACACTGTAAAAGAAGCAGTAGATAAAGCAGGAGCCGACACAACCATTATTTTCGTACCACCGGCCTTTGCTGCCGATGCCATTATGGAAGCTGCCGATGCCGGTATTAAAGTAATTATTACTATTACCGAAGGTATCCCGGTAGCCGATATGATTAAAACTTACGACTACATCCAAGGTAGAGACTGCCGTCTTATAGGTCCTAACTGTCCCGGTGTTATCACTCCAGGTGAAGCCAAAGTGGGTATTATGCCTGGCTTTGTTTTCAAGAAGGGAAATGTGGGAATCGTATCTAAATCAGGTACTCTTACCTACGAAGCTGCCGACCAGGTGGTTCGCCAAGGATTGGGTATCACTACCGCTATTGGTATTGGTGGTGACCCTATTATAGGAACTACGACTAAGGAAGCCGTGGAATTGCTTATGAACGATCCGGAAACTGAGTGTATCGTTATGATAGGTGAGATAGGTGGACAACTCGAAGCCGATGCTGCACGATGGATTAAAGAAAACGGAAATAAAAAACCCGTAGTGGGCTTTATCGCCGGAGAAACTGCACCCAAAGGAAGAACTATGGGACATGCCGGAGCTATAGTTGGTGGAGCGGATGACACTGCAGAAGCCAAAAAGAGAATCATGAAAGAATGTGGACTGCATGTGGTAGACTCTCCTGCTGAAATAGGAAAAAAGGTTGCCGAGGTTCTGGGATAATCCCCGGAGTGCACCACAGAATAATACATTTTAAAAATCCGTCAGCTCGTACTGGCGGATTTTTTTATACCGCAGCGTCATTTTGCTTGTTTTGTGCTACATCAATTTGCTATATTTGAACCTGTACGATATATGCCGGTACTCAAAACGAAATAAATAAAAGCCCATAGTATTCCGCTAAATAAATAAGGAACAGCTCGGGTGATTGACAAACAGGGTCATTATCCGCCAATTTCGGAAAGAACTTAAGTGACTCGTAAATTTTTAAATAAGGATGAAACTTTTAGAAGGAAAAACAGCCATCATCACAGGAGCCAGTAGAGGAATTGGAAAAGGTATAGCCGAAGTCTTTGCCCGTGAGGGAGCCAATGTGGCATTCACCTACAGCTCTTCGGCTCAAGCTGCTGCCGAATTGGAAAAAGAGCTCATAGCACTGGGAGTAAAAGCCAAAGGATACCAGAGCAATGCCGCTAGCTTTGAAGAATCTACAAAGCTAGCCGATGAGGTCCTAGCCGAATTCGGAAGCATCGATATACTGATCAACAATGCCGGTATCACCAAAGACAATTTGCTGATGCGCATATCGGAAGAAGACTTCGACAAAGTGATTGAAGTCAACTTAAAATCTGTTTTCAATATGACCAAAGCCGTACAGCGCACCATGCTCAAACAGCGCAAAGGGTCTATTGTAAACATGAGTTCTGTAGTGGGCGTTAAAGGAAATGCCGGACAGTCTAACTACGCCGCTTCTAAGGCCGGTATTCTCGGATTTACAAAATCGATTGCCCTCGAACTCGGTTCTAGAAATATCAGGTGCAACGCTATTGCTCCCGGATTTATAGAAACAGAAATGACCGCCAAACTCGACGAAAAAACCGTTCAAGGATGGAGAGACGGAATTCCACTGAAACGCGGCGGAACCCCCGAAGATGTAGCCAATGTTTGTCTGTTCCTCGCTTCAGACCTCAGTGCTTATGTCACAGGACAGGTGCTTAATGTAGACGGGGGTATGCTCACCTAAAACCCTCCATCAAACAGACATTAAATGTATGTAATAGAATGTATTGTCGCAGGTATAGCAGCCCTTGCGGTTGCTCTCTTCCAATACGGCAGGTCAAAAAGCAGGTCGGTACAAGGCTTGCTTTTTGTCTTTCTGCGTTTTCTGTCTGTATTTGCACTCGTATTGCTGTTGCTCAACCCCGAGATAAACAGCTCCACTACCCAACAGGAAAAAGCTACCCTTGCCGTACTCGTAGACAATTCGTCGTCTATCGCCTTTCTCAAACAACGACAAAGCGTTGAAAACATCGTCAGTAATATTGAGAAAAACGAAGAATTGCGTGCAAAATTCGACATCGATTTCTACACCTTCGGAGCAGAGTTACAACAGGGAGATTCCCCAGATTTTGACCTTCCTCAAACCGACATCGGCAATTCGCTCTCCGCTCTCAAGGATATTTACAGAGGTAAGAGAGCCACTGTATTACTACTCTCCGACGGCAATCAGACCTACGGAGAAGATTATCGATTTTCTACCAGGCAATACCCATTTCCGGTATATCCGATAGCCATAGGCGATACCGCTACTTACGACGATCTCAGTATCGACAGAATCAACCTAAACCGCTATGCCTACTTCCGAAATAAATTTCCGGTAGAAGTGCTAGTCCGATATGAAGGTGAAAGAGAAGTGACTTCCAATTTTATCATCTCCTCCGGTAAAAACACCCTTGTTTCCAAAAAATTGAACTTCTCTCCTGCGAAAAAATCGGAACTTGTAGAAACTTACCTCCAGGCTGATAGCAAGGGAGTGCTCACCTACCAGGTAGCGCTCACTCCTTTAGACGAAGAAAAAAACACGGCAAACAATACCGAAGAATTCGGTATAGAAGTCATTGATCAAAAGACCGAAGTCCTCATTGTTTCCGATATGCCCCACCCCGATCTCGGAGCTTTAAAACGCAGTATAGAAAAAAATGAAGAGCGAAAAGTGAGTATCTCAGGCACCGATATCGACGGGGCTCGCCTGGAAGACTATCAACTCCTAATACTATATCAGCCCACTGCCGCATTTGCCCCTATTTTTGAGCAACTCAAACAAGTTTCTAAAAACACTTTTATCATTGCGGGAAAAGATACCGACTGGAATTTCCTGAACCGTATACAGTCGGATTTCGCCCATGAGAACAACGGATTTTTTGAAGAAGTTCAAGGCAGCTTTAATACCTTCTTTACTCCCTTTACCACCGAAGATCCCGGATTTGAGCACTACCCTCCCCTATTAGTTTCTTTTGGAGATATAAACATCAACACTCCACACGAAACACTGCTCCACCAGAAAATAAGAGGTACAGAAACCGATATCCCCCTGCTGTTTGTTCAAGACAAAGATCAAAAACGTCAGGCTGTCTTACTCGGACAAAATATATGGAAGTGGCGGATGCAAGACTACCGGGAAAATGGAAATTTTGAAAAGTTTGACAATTTTATCGGAAAGATGGTTTTCTATCTGGCCTCCGATAAAAAGAGAGACCGATTGGAAGTCGACTACAAAACGCTTTACAAAGGCGGTACTCCCGTTGTGGTAAGCGCGCAATACTTCGACAAAAACTATATTTTCAATCCAAATGCCGCACTGACGCTGGATGTATCGGCCAAAGACACTGCCTTTCACAAAACATACCCCATGCTGCTTCGCAATAATTATTACCAGGCAGACCTCAACGATCTCGAAGCGGGGGACTACAAATTCACTTTGGCAGTAGAAGGAGAACAACTGAAAAGATCGGGAACATTTAGTATCCTCAGTTTCGACTTAGAGCAACAACATATCGGGGCCAATGCAAACAGCTTGCAACAGCTTGCCACTCAATCAGGAGGAGAACTGCTCTATCCCGATACCCTAAGCGATATGTATCGTATATTGATGGAAAACCCCGATTTAAAACCCACTCTAAAAACCACTGACAAAAGCGTTCCGCTTATCCATTGGAAAATACTGCTTTTTATCGTTATTGTCTGTCTTTCTACAGAGTGGTTTTTGCGCAAATACAGGGGCTTAATCTAAGCTGTACACTTAAAACAAATTCTAACTAAAATCAAAATAAAATGGACAAACTACCAAAAATCGGACTTCCCTTGATTATCGGAATTGTATTATTTCTTATCCTCATCACCAAATCGACCATCACCATCGGTTCGGGACAAGCCGGAGTGCTATACCGTACTTTTGGCGGAGGTGTAGTTACCGACCGTCCGCCTATGGGAGAAGGATTTCACTTTGTAATGCCGTGGAACAAGGTTTTTGTCTATGAAGTAAGACAGCAAGAACTCTCAGAAAAAATGCTCGTCCTCTCGTCAAACGGACTTGAAATTGGCGTAGATGCCACCGCCTGGCACCAACCTTCCTACGACCAATTGGGATCGCTGCACCGCGAAAAAGGAGAGCAATACGTAGATCGCGTAATACGACCGGCAATACGCTCTGCCGTGCGAAGTGTGGTGGGAAGATATACCCCCGAACAGCTCTACTCTTCAAAGAGAGATGTCATTCAAAACGAAATTCAGGAAGAGACCAAAAAAATTCTGGACGAACAATACGTACAGCTCAATGAAGTGCTAGTAAGAGACATTACACTTCCCGCCACCATCAAAGCCGCTATAGAAACCAAACTGCGACAAGAACAAGAGTCACTGGAATACGAATTCCGCATAGAAAAAGCAGAGAAAGAAGCAGAACGCCAACGCATAGAAGCCGAAGGAAAAGCCAATGCAAACCGCATTCTAAACGCCTCACTCACCGACCAGATCCTCCGAGAAAAAGGCATACAAGCCACCTTAGAGTTATCGAGGTCAGACAACGCAAAAGTAATCGTTATAGGCTCCGGAAAAGACGGAACACCTATTATATTGGGGAATCAGTAATACGAGCCTATTGATGTAGGTTGGACTATCCTTTATTCACACTATACAAACCACTTTTGAACAGACCAAACTATTAAAAAATACAAAGTTTGGTCTGTTTTGGTGGTATTGTTTTTTGAATTCTCTGAATATCCGTAACGTCTGGGGTAATTACGACCGCTCAAAAACTATCGGGTGTTACCTTTTACTGGGCTCGTCATACCTTTGCGACTGTTGCACGAAACGACTGTAGGGTGAGCAAGGATGATGTGGCATTGGCACTGAATCATGTGGACGAAGGGAACCGGGTGACAGATATTTATATTGCTAAAGATTGGCGGATTGTGGATGAGGTGCAGGAGAAAGTGTTGGAGAAGTTAAAGGAGAAGGAATTGGAACGTGAAGGGGCAGTTGGTTCAGAACAATCTTAGCCAATGGTGAACAGAGCCCCCGAGCAATCGGAGGTTCTTACTGTGTTAGTACCTAAATGGACAAATAAATTATTGCGTATATTTGGAATCCAGCCCTTACAGTAAAATGACAGATGGTATAAAATGAAATTTGGTAAAACAATAAGAATATTTCTCATTGACGGAGATCCGAATGGTCGGATGAGTTGTGAACTTTCCAATTGGTCTGGAAAAGCATATAAAATTCCAAGAATTAAAATTAAGGAATGTACCGATCGTAATGATCTGACAAGTACAGGAGTATATTTACTTTTTGGAAAAGATGACACAGGGAAAGACCAAGTTTATATCGGCGAAGCTGAATCTATTTTAAAAAGGCTAAATCAACAATTGACCCAAAAGGATTTTTGGAATGAAGCAATTGTTTTTATCAGTAAAGATGAAAACTTAAATAAGGCTCATATTAAATATTTAGAGAATCGTCTTCATGACATCGCAAAATCTGCAAATCGCTACACTGTTGATAATTCAATAATTCCAACACAATCGTCCATTTCAGAGCCAGACCGAGCTGAAATGGAAGAATTTATAGAGTACATTAAAATGCTTGTAAATACTCTCGGACATAAAGTATTTGAGGAAAAGAGAGAATTTAAACCTAAACAGAAACAAGAGTTATTTTTTATTAAAGCAGCTCGAGGGGCAGATGGACAGGGTGAACCAACATCTGATGGTTTTGTGGTGTTTAAAAACTCTAAAGCAGCAGCGACAATTGTGAAGTCTATGTCTCCAAATTTTATTATCTATAGGAAAAAATTGATCGATGAAGGAGTGCTTGTTGACAAAGATGATTATTTAGAGTTTTCAGATGACTACATTTTTAGTAGCCCTTCTACCGCGGCAGTAATGGTCATGGGGAGAAATGCAAACGGTTTGAC
This sequence comes from Sinomicrobium sp., assembly GCA_029266035.1. Taxonomy (GTDB): domain Bacteria; phylum Bacteroidota; class Bacteroidia; order Flavobacteriales; family Flavobacteriaceae; genus Sinomicrobium. The sequence continues at coordinate 236 of JAJUFH010000028.1, read as the reverse complement.
TGAATGGAAAAATAAAGATGGTAAAACACTTAAGGAATTCGAATCGTAAGATCAAATAACGAAGGTATAATAGGAAAGTATCCCCTAAGGAGACACTATCCCGTTAAGTGTGTAAGTTTAAAATAACAGGGGTTGGGCTATTTAAAGCCTGACCCTTTTTTCATAGATCGTGAGGAACTGGTTTAGGATAATGCCCCAGTTCCTGATGGGCATAGACCACTTTTTGGTGGCTTCAC
>JAJUFH010000027.1 GCA_029266035.1 Sinomicrobium sp. | reverse complement strand
TCAACTCGGCCAAATAGCGCTTGCAGGAAGCATCATCCGGGAAAACTTTCAAAAAGTCTATGATATTTTGTCCTTTAAATTGTGTCATTTCCTTTGATTTTTAAGGAATAAAAATATAGAATTTATATACATAACTCAAATTTTTTAATATTAACAATCGCCCTTTCTACTTTGCGTATTAAAGGATATTTCAATTCTTATTCTATCTTACAGTTACTTATAGCTTCATTTTCTTGAATGTTTTTCGTTGTTAATTGTTTCTTCAAATTACCGCCAACGGTCAAGTATAAGAGCAGTAGCGGATTTCGGAGCGATTACCTGTCTGCCACCACCAAAGTTTATTAAATGCACAGACCTTGATTTTACCACTTCACCCGCTATTGCTTTTATACAATGTTGTATGCCCGTGCTTTCTTTTCGTCCGTGCGTTGGCTCAGACACACTCTTTGTCAAGCTTTGGCTGATGCGTTGGCTTTGAGCGGCTTGCAAATGTGTATGGATGCGTAGGGTTGGCATCATATTTCCAATGCTTTTATTCGTTCAATCACTTCTAAAAGTCTTTGTTGTCCAGCACTTTCAACGTCAATTGCTACTCGTTTTGCTGTCTCTCTTGCGATAATATGTTTTGAGTTGCTTCCCAATAATTCTTTCTGTTCAGTTTCAATTTCAGCATAGTCGTCAAATGAAGCTCTCATTGTGGTTTCAAAGTCAGTCCCGAACACACAGAACTGTTCAGAAATATTCCAGTCATCAATTCCAAGTACTCCATTAAGATCTGCTTCTGGAATTCCTATCGCTTTCAAAGCATCTTTTCTGCGACTTCCATTTTCGTCATCTTTTGAGCGAACGTCATTGTCAAAGCAGATGTAGGCTGGGATTTTGTAGAGTGTAAAAAGTCGCCACCATTTGGCTAGATTTCCTTTACCATTCACTCCGATAATTTCCACTCCGTATTCAGTCGGGTCAAAACCTAAACGAGAAAAATAAACTGGCAGAGAAAGTTCTTCAGTTAAACCTTCAGCTAAAACAATCTTGTTTGCAAAGAAGCCTGTCAGAATATGAGCTGTCGCTTGATTTGCGTAAAATGGAACTACTGTTGCCAATTGAGTTTTCCCTGGATTAGAACCAGTTGCAATACAATGATCGTAAAGTGATTGAGCATCATTGCTAACTACATACGTTGAACCTTCACTTTTTCGAACAAGATTAATTCCATTGATGTATTTCAAATCAATGAAGTAGGGGCTATGAGTGGTAAGAATTACCTGCAAGCCATCTTCCGACATTTTAAACATCTGCTTTGCCAGCCATTTTTGAGCTAATGGATGCAGATGTGCTTCTGGTTCATCTATGACGAAAATTAAACCTTGACCAAGAAATGATTTGGCGTATGCGTGGGCAAATGAAAGTGCTAAAATCTGCTGCTGTCCAGTTCCTAATTCTTCATAGGCTCTAGTTTCTCCATTTTCAGTTGGATGAACCCGCATTGTCTTGAAATAATTACTTGGGTCATAAGCAGAGAAGTCAAACGCAAGTGCATGAGTCATGTTTGATAAAACACTTTCAGCGAGAGCAGACATATTTGTATTGAAAGCGTTGAATTCTTCAACTTCAAGAAACGTGTTCTTTATTTCTTCAAAGAAACCTTTTAGGCGGTTTACCTTTTCTTCATCTTCTGTGAGTTTGTCGTGAAAGGCTTTTGTAACACGAGATAACAAGGTGTATTTGGTTGAATAGCTTAATTGGTAATTCAAATTTTGCTCCGAGTTGACTACCACACAAAGCAATTCTTCACGTAGTGCTGTGCTCACATATACGTTCTCGCCACCGTCTTCTGCTTGAACCGCTGCAAAGTCATTTTCACTCCCTCTCTTTGCTCTAAAATTGAACCCGCCACAACTAAATTCTGAAGCTCTGCCAAGACGCCCTGCAAAACCTGAAACTTGTGCCTCAATAGTTATTTGATTATTTGTGTCTCTGTCAAAGTGGTCATAATCATCAAGCTTTTTATACTTGGGGTGAAACTCGCCAAACATGAGTTCAATTGCTCGAATGATATTAGATTTACCCGAGTTGTTTTCTCCAATCAGTACTGTCGGTTGATTTTCAGGGAAGTTGATAACGATTTGATCAGAAATTGAGCGGAAGCCTTCAATCGTAATTTGTTTTAGTCTAGGCATGAGCTTCTTCTTTTTTACTTTCAAATGCTTCTTTCAAAACCGCTTGCATTAACATTTGGGCTAGTTGTTCGCTTTGAGTGATTTCTGATTTTAAATGCTCAACTGTTTCCATTAAATCCTTTACCATCTCTACAATCCTTTTCTGTTCATCTAAAGGTGGAAGAGCAAAAACAAAATTTTTCAAATAGGTCTGGCTAATGTTCGGTTGAGACATTCCCCAAGATTCAGAAATCATTTTTGACCTATTTGCCATTAAATAATTAAACAAGTATTCAGATTCAATTAATGGGTTCTTGTAGAAACCACAAACAGCCTGATTCGTTGTGGCATCTCGCCTAAGGATTGCAAGTTTGCCAGCAGTTGCACCATACATAGCAATTAAAAGAGTTCCTTCAGGAAATAGAGTCGCAGAAGATTCCTTCAAACCAAGTTCAGTGATCTTCTCCTGTGAGTTTACTGAAAGTGATCCATCATTTAATTCTCCTGATTTATACCAAGTTATTGAACCATTCCAGTATTTAGAATTACTTCTGTTCGGTGTTCCGCCAGATGTTGTTTGGAAAATCTCACCCAACCTACACCAAACCCAACCCTCAGGTAATTCAAAAGGAATTTCATCTTCTGTAATAGGCGGAAATGGTTTTTCCTTTCGTATTTTCTTATCCTTAATGAGTTGTGCTTTTTCAGCTTTGATGCGTTTGAGTAACTCACTTGCAGATTCTACATCAGGGTTTTGTTCTCGCCATTCTACGGTTAGTTTGCCTTGTATAGCTTCTTGCAGAACGGCTTGTTTGAGTTCGGTAATAAGTCCTTTTTGATTTTCAATTAACCCTTTAATTCCTTCATCAATTTTAATAACGCTAAACTGCTTTATCGTGTATGTTTTTAATTCCTGAGGTATCTGAAAGGTTTCAACTTCAGGAAGTGCATTGTTCAAATAGCACTCCCAACAATGGTCAAGAAATTTGCATACTTCAATCTGCTCATTTTTTGAAGGATATTTGAAATCCAGATTCTTAATCTTTGCTTGATTTAAAATTGGAAAGGACATGCTTTTCGCTTGAGACTTGACATAATCTTCTCGTACCAAGTAGTAGTAATATGCCCATTCAGGAAAAATTTCATCATTAAATAAAAGGCCAGTGATTTGTTGATTTGAAGAACCTTCGTTCCTTAACAATGAAACACGCCCTACACCGCCACCAATGCCAATTATCAGCAAGGTGTTTTTCGGATACAATGTGCCTTTCTTTTCCTTTAATGCGATTTCTGAAAATTTTTCTTCCGCTTCTTCCAAATATTTACTTCTTCCAATATCGCTGGGTTTAAACCAGTCAATGTCCTGACTTTGATAATATTTGGAATTCGCCTTAGGCGGTGTTTTTCCTGTTTGTATCTCAGAAATTACAGTTTTAAGCTTTACAGGCTTAATATTTTCCAGTACTACATTTGAATAGTAAAGAATGATACCCTTTAACGGACTTTCATTGATTAGACGATATGAATCCGTTGCTTTCATCCTTTGATTAAAGTTTGAAGTTCATTAATCATGGATGTTCCTGTTTCAAAATTCTTTCTAAGCGAATCCAGAATTTCGGCAGAAGATTTTAGTTCTTCCTTCTCTTCAACGGTTGGGTTTTTTATATCCAAATCCCAATCTTTCAAGTCGTCTACATCAACCTTCCAAGAAACATCACTTTCCTTTCGGTTATTCCACCACTCAATAACGGGTTGGAATTCTTCAAACTGAATGGGTTTTGTTTTAGAGTAGCTTTTTTGTCCTTCGGGCAATTTGTGTTCGTAGTACCATATTTCTTTGGTCGGGCTGCCTTTTTCAAAGAATAATAAATTGGTGCTTACCATTGCAGGGAAAAAGGTGGTCTGTGGTAGGCGAATGATAGTATGTAGGTTGGTGTCGGTTAAAAGCTTTTCACGAATTCTTGCTTTTACACCATCACCTGTTATGGATCCGTCTGGTAAAACAATGGCACAACGTCCATTTGGTTTTAGCAATTGAAGCATCAAAATCACAAACAAGTCGGCAGATTCCTTACAACGATAGGTTGCAGGAAAGTTGGTTTCTACACCGTCTGCTATACTCGCTCCAAAAGGCGGATTGGCAAGAATTACATCTACTTGGTCTTTTTTACCAATGCTGTTATACTCTTTTTTTAAACTGTCAATGTAGTGGTAGTCGGGCACGTCCATTTCGTGCAGTATCAAGTTGGTCAAGCCCAAGACATAAGCCACAGGTTTTAGTTCCCAACCTGTAATGCTGTTTTGCAAAATGTGTTCGTCATCAACTGTTTTTACAAAATTCTCTCGAACATGGTCAATGGCTGCCGTTAAGAAACCACCCGTTCCAGCAGCAGGGTCAAGCACCTTTTCACCCAATTTTGGATTGGTCATTTGGGTCATCAATTGCGTTACGGCTCTAGGCGTGTAGTATTCGCCTTTGTTTCCTGCATCATGCAATTCCTGTAAAATGCTTTCGTAGATGTTTCCGAAAATGTGTTTGTCTTCCGAGTTATTGAAATCAATCTCATTAAGCTTGTTAATGACTTTCCGCATTTCATAGCCCGACTTCATGTAGTTGTTTGAGCCTTCGAACACTTCACGAACAATAGCAGCACGTTTTGGATGATTAGGAACATTCAATTCTCGAAGAGAAGCAAAAAGACCTTTGTTGCTTTGTGCATTGCTGTCAATAAATTCAAGCAATTCATCACCAGTCATTCCCTCTGGGTCTGATGCCCAATTTCTCCATTGAAATTTTTCAGGAATTACAGAAACATAATTGTCTTTTATGATTTCCAATTCTTGGTCTTTGTCGTCAATTATTTTTAGGAATAGCATCCAACCCAACTGCTCCAATCGTTGTGCATCACCAGAGATTCCTCTGTCTTGACGCATGATGTTGCGGATGCTACTTACTACTGCTCCTACGTTTGCCATTTATGCCGTTTTGTATAATTCGTTTTCTAATTCTTTTAATGCTTTGATGTATTCAGCCTTGCTGCCAAAGGCTTTGATAAGTTCTAAAGGTGTTCCCAATTTGTTGAGTGGGTCAAGCTTCAATACTTCTGTGCTTTCAATGGTTACCAATCCATCATCAGAGTACTTATCCAATAAAGCATTGATAACCGCTTGGGCTTTGTCTCCATATTTTGTGAAGTAGTTGCGTTTCTTCACGTTTTCTGCTCGTTCTTTTCTGGTCAATGGTTTTGCCTCAAAAGCTACGTGACAAATCAAATCGAAAGGGTCAAAGTCTTTTCCGACTTCTTCTTTGAGTGGTTCGAAGAAAATTCCTTGGTCTTCCAATTCTTCAATGATGACTTTCTTCTGTTCAGATGCATTCCACCGATTCAGGAAATCATCAAGGCTTTTGAATTTCTCACCAACGCTTTTCTTGGTATAATCCCGAATGCTTTCTGTGATTATTTTGCCGTCTGCACCCAAATACTGAACTCGTTCATTAACCACTCTTACCTGCACGCCATCAACCCGAATTTTCACTCTCGGTTCTTCAACAATGTCTCCTCCGCCTTCGATTTCTGGATATTCAGGGAATTCAATTTCTTCTCCGTCTATAATGTCGGTGATAACTTCTTCGGTAGTTTCGTCTTCTGTGCCTGTGAGGTCATCATTTTCGCCCACTTGCTTAATCATTACAGGATCACCGTCAAAGTCAGGGTCGGCAAAATGATTGGTAACATTTCTAAAATCAATAATTGTGAAATAGGTCTTGCCATATTCTTCATTGATTCTTGTTCCTCTACCAATAATCTGTTTAAATTCAGTGGAAGAACCAATATTGCTATCGAGAACAATCAATTTGCAAGTTTGAGCATCAACTCCAGTAGTCATCAATTTTGAAGTTGTGGCAATAACTGGGTATTTTTCAGAAGGATTAATAAAGCTATCCAACTCACGTTTTCCTTCTTCATTGTCGCCCGTAATTTGCATAACGTACTTACTGTTTTTAACAACTTCATCCGCATTGGCGTTAGCCAATGCAGTTCGCATGCCTTCGGCATGCTCAATGTCAATGCAGAAAACTATCGTCTTTGCAAATCGGTCATTTCCTTTTAGAAATTCCGTGATTTTATCTGCAACCAATTTTCTTCTTTCTTCGACAATGATGTTACGGTCAAAGTCAGTTCTGTTGTAGATTCTGTCTTCTACTGGATTTCCGTCTTTGTCCAAATATCCTTTTGGTGGGCGCCAGCCTTCTGCATCAATATCTAAAGTGATTTTAACCACTTTGTAAGGAGCAAGGAAACCGTCATCAATTCCTTGTTTCAAAGAATAGGTGTAAATCGGGTCTCCGAAATATTCAATGTTTGAAACTTCTGTAGTTTCCTTTGGTGTGGCAGTTAAGCCAATATGAGTTGCCTTGTTGAAGTAGGCGAGTATTTCACGCCACTTGCTGTCTTCTTTTGCACTTCCTCTGTGGCACTCGTCTATGATTACTAGGTCGAAAAAGTCAGGGCTAAATTGTTTGTAGGCATCTGTTGATTTGCTGTCGGACAAACCCTGATACAAAGCCAAATAAATATTGTAAGCTGTATCTATTTGCTTGTGTTTAATGATTGTCATTGCATCTTTGAAATGCCTGAAATCACCTCTCGCGGTTTGGTCAATTAATGCGGTACGGTCAGCAAGAAACAAGATTCTTTTCTTTGCTCCACTTTTCCAAAGTCTGTAAATGATTTGAAAAGCAGTATATGTTTTTCCAGTTCCAGTTGCCATGACCAAAAGAATTCGGTCTTGCTTTTTTGCAACAGCTTCAACGGTTCTGTTTATCGCAATCTGCTGGTAATATCTTGGTGATCTACCTGATTCGTCTTGAAAATATTCTTGAGAAGCAACTTCTTCAACGTCATTGCTTTCAATGCCTTTGTATTTTTTGTATTTCTCCCAAAGCGTTTCAGGACTTGGGAATTCTTCAAGTGAAAGTTCTTTTTCTATTTGTCCGTCAGTTGCGGTCTTGTCATGGAAGTAGAAACCGTCTCCATTACTACTGAAAACGCAAGGAATGTCAAGTGTATTTGCATACCCAAGTGCCTGTTGGATTCCGCCTTTTACTGAGTGTTTGTTGTCCTTTGCTTCAATGATGGCAATTGGCACATTCGGTTTGTAGAACAGAATGTAGTCGGCAAATTTTCTTTTTCCTCTTGCGGTCAGTTTTCCTTTCACATAAATACGGCCATCCGTGAAAAATATCTCACGTCCAAGCTGAGTCAGTTCGTCCCAACCTGCATTCAGTATTGCAGGAGTGATAAACTTTGCTTTTATGTCCGATTCTGATAAGTCTTTTTTATTCATTCAATTCAGTTTCTATTTCTGTCCGAGCGTTGGCTAAAAAATAGCTCTTTTGGTTTTTCAGCGTTTGCCTGTGTGTCGGCAAAAACCAAATGTGCTATTTGTGCGGTGGTTTTTTCAGCATGGCATACAACGGTTTGTGTATGAATAGTAGCGGAATTAACACGCTAACTTTTCGGTTTTGTACTGACGATAAATTTACGGAAATCACTTTGATTTAAGTACTTAAACCGCTATTATTTATACACGTTGTTACCCAACGTATTTTTATTTCTGCCTTTTTATTTGCATATTTACAAATTATTAGTCAAATTTGCAACGAGACAAATCTATTATTATGTCAGATTGGAATGATAAAGTCAAACGTTTATTGAAGTCAGAATTGGTTCGTAGAGGAATTTCAAATTCGGACTTGGCGAGTATGCTTGAACAAATAGGCATTGAAGAAACTAAATCAAGTATCGATAGTAAAATCAGTCGAGGTTCATTTAGTGCGGCTTTTTTTCTACAATGCTTAACAGTAATTGGATGTGAAAAAATAGAAATTGAAGAATACGAAAGTCAATTAGCAATTGCTGCTGAACCTCAAGCCGATTATAACCTAAAAAAACAATAAAATGCAGAAAGTAAAATTCATAGATTTATTTGCAGGACTTGGTGGAATTAGATTAGGTTTTGAAAAGTCATTTCAAGATTTAGGTTTTGAAACAGAATGTGTAATGACTTCTGAAATTAAGCCTTATGCTGTAGAAACTTTATCTAAAAACTTTAATCACGATTATTTTGTAGGCGATATTTTTCAAGTTGAAAATAAGCAAATTCCTGATTTTGATTTTCTATTGGGTGGATTTCCTTGTCAACCGTTTAGTGCTGGTGGGAAACGTCAAGGATTTGTTGATACGAGAGGAACACTATTTTTTGAAATAGAAAGAATTTTGAGAGATAAAAAGCCTTATGGTTTTATTTTAGAAAATGTGGAAGGACTTGTAAAACACGATTTGGAAAATAAAAATGATGAAATAGGAAGAACCTTATCTACAATTCTTTACAAGCTTGAAAATGAATTAGGTTATGAGGTTTCTTGGGAAGTTTTGGACTCCATTGATTTTGGATTACCTCAATCAAGAAAAAGAATATTTATTGTAGGAACAAAAGATAAAAAGCCAAATATAAAAACCGAATCTAAAAGCTTTAAAGTTTTAAAGTCCATATTGGAAAATGGTCTTGAAACAATGAATACTGATTTAACAAAAAAGCTTTTAAGCCATTTCGATATTGAAGATTTGTACGGTAAATCTATTAAAGATAAAAGAGGTGGAAATAACAATATTCATAGTTGGGATATTGGAATTAAAGGCGAAGTCTCTGATGAACAAATTGTCTTATTAAACAAGTTGTTTAAAGAAAGACGGAAAAAGCATTGGGCTGAAAAAATTGGTATTGATTGGATGGATGGAATGCCATTAAATCTTGAACAAATATCTACATTCTATCAATCTCAAAATTTAGAAGAAATGTTGAATGATTTAGTTGAAAAGGGATATTTAAGATTTGAACATCCTAAAAAACTGGTTCGTGAGATAACAGAAAACGGTGAGAAGAAATATAGGGATTATGATACAACAAAACCTAAAGGCTACAATATTGTTACTGGAAAATTAAGTTTTGAAATCAATAAAATTCTTGACCCAAATGATATTGCTCCTACACTTGTAGCAACTGATGTTTCTAGGTTAGCCGTTCCTGATAATGGTGGATTAAGAAGATTAACCATAAGAGAAGGCTTAAGACTGTTTGGTTATCCTGAATGGTACGAAATACCTGTAAAAGAAACTGAAGCCTTTGATTTATTAGGCAATACGGTTGCAGTTCCTGTTGTGGAACACGTTGCAAAAGAGCTTGCCGAAATTTATGAGAGTAATTTGGTTTATTCTACTGTCAAAGAAACTCCTGTATGCTCTTGATAGTTTTTTAAGACGTTTCTTAACCAATGTCCGTTTGTATGTCTTGTTTGAGGATATTGGTATCGTGTATTGTTTAATGCCGATAAAAATTCTTCTTTGCTATTAAATGGCTTGAATTTAGAACGGTCGGAATACCAAATACTTGGTCGTATGTTGTAAATAACACTTTTCTTTTCTTGAACTTTTAAAGGATACGTGCTACTCGGACAAGCTAATTCCCAAATCTTTTTTAGCCAAACATTTTTAATGCTTATAACTCCATTATTCATTTGATAAGCCAAAATCAAATAGTCAGAATCTATTCGATAAGCGTTGTCTAAAAGCGAGTTACAATAAGAATCAAAGTTTGCTAAATCAAATCCTGGGCCTCTATCGAAATCAAAGGATTTGACTTCTAAAAGTCCTTTTTTGTGGTCGTCTTTGTCAAGTAGGAAGTCTGGAAATGTTTGAGAATTTGTATTTTCTTCAAAGTCAATTTGTTCTTTCTGAAACCAAGCTTTTAACCATTCTTGAAGTAAATTTCCAACGGTGTCTTTTGTTTGTATTAAAATGCTTAAATCCTTAACCGTAAATTTTATATTTCCTGTTTCTCCGATTAATTTATAGTCTTCAACAAGTTTTTTATAGAGTTGTTCCGCTGTTAATTTCATTCAATTTTATTGGTTTTCATAATTTTCAAAGATATAAAATTTTATCTCGGAATCTCGTTTTTTATATGTTGGGTAACACACAAATATACACAATTAACCATTTCTATTAACAAAATACCTTAATCGCAAAAAGTAACAGTATTTACTTAGGTTTAGAAAATTTTTATTAATTCATCATTTTATATATCATTCATTATTTTGTATATCAAAAATTGATTACTTTTATCCCTTAAACATTTGGGATATGGATTTAAACAGCTATAGTTTTGAGTTCGGTGAACACCGGGGAAAGAAAGTTATCTTCATTCGTTTTCCCTACAGCACACAATTAAAGGATGAGCTCAAAAAGCGTTTCCCTTCGGCAAAATGGAGCCAGACCAACAAAGCCTGGTACTTGCCTGATTTTCCTTCCACCCGCACACAATTGGAGCTAAAGACCAAACCTTTGGGGCATACACTGGATTTGCACATTCACCCCGTTAACCAAAAGGCATTTAAAGGTCTTAGAAATCAGCTACAACTAAAGGCCTATAGCCCGAACACTATCAGAATGTACCTGGCCGAATTTGCCCATTTGCTAAAACTTATCGGCGAGCATCCGGTGGAGGGTCTTTCGCCACAACGGCTCAAGGACTATTTTCTCTATTGTGTGCAAAAAGAAAAAATGAGTGAGCGTAAGATCAACGGAAAAATCAATGCTGTAAAATTCTACTTTGAACAGGTTTTGCACCGCCCCAAAATGTTTTTTGATATCCCTCGTCCCAAAAAACCACAGCTTTTACCCAAAATGCTGAACAAAAATGAAATAAAACAACTTTTTGAACAGGTAAAAAACCCTAAACACCTGCTTATTTTAAAACTGTGTTATGGCATGGGGCTTCGGGTAAGTGAAGTGGTTAAACTGAAAATTGGGGACATAGACAGTCAAAACCGATATGTGCTCATTGCTTCTGCCAAAGGTAAAAAAGATCGTTACGTACCCCTTCCGGAATCGATACTGGGTTTGCTCAGACAATATTACCGTCTTTATAAGCCCAAAAACTTCTTGTTTGAAGGGGCTTATGGCGGGGCGTATTCCAAAAGTAGTGTACAAGCCGTTTTCCGGAAAGCGATGAAATCGGCTGGCATACGCAAAAAAGTGGGGATACACGGCTTACGTCATTCTTACGCTACACATCTATTGGAGTCCGGGGCCGATATTCGGTTTATCCAGGAACTTTTAGGGCACAATTCTATAAAAACCACCCAGATTTATACTCATGTATCAAACCACACGAAAACAAAGCTCCGAAGTCCTTTAGATAACCTATAGGAAATGACACCGCCCTGCAATTTCGTTCAAAACTTCTTAGAAATACGGTCCTGTTATAGAAATCCTGCTTAATACCTAAATTTCTTAATCCCCTATGGGCATCCTTAGAGAGTGTATAGCTAAAACTCAATGCTGTTTTTTTATCAGTAGAGTTCCGGACTATCCGATTTTTTCAACCACCAACTTCTTCAAATCCTGCATAAAATGGTTCGAAAATTGTTCTGTGAAGCGCACGAATAAATAGTACCAAAAAAAACGCCAAGTTCACTTGAGCGTTTTTTTATTGGTACTATTTTCAAAGCGTATTTGACGGGACAAGGTGGAAAATCAATTTCGTCCCATTTTTTCTGTCAATGCTATGACAAGTAGTTACTTCTCGTTTTTTTCTTTCATTGTTAGAAAATCCGATGGTGTCATAACAGCGATCGAAGAATTTCTATAATCTTTTATATTTCGTGTAATAATTGCGTCTAAATCTTTTATTGTCAGTGCAGAGGAATATTGAATGGAATCTTCATAATCTGAAAAATTATTTTTCAAAGCTTGAATAATCTCCTTTTTTGTCGTTCCGATAATCTCTGTCATTTCTGTTAACATCTCGATGACTTCAAGTGTTTTTTTATGTCCTAAAAATCTCCTTGTGATATAGTAAATGTTATTGATGCTTATTGCAGACAAATACAATTTTATATTTCCTTGTTCATTGAGTTCAAAAAGTTCACTTGCAGGATTCACATACGGCTCTCTGTCTGTGAAAAAATCGATGACAACGTCCGAATCCAAAAAAAGTTTATACTCCATATTTTTTGGAAAGTTCTTCGGTTAAAATTTGTTTGTAGTCAAGGTCATTTTCTGTTTTAATAATTCCTCTTAATTTTCTAACTTTTGGAGAAAGTTGCTTTTCTTTAAGTTTAATTCTTTTTAGTGTTACAAACTTGAAATAGTTCTCCACCATTTCCGAAAGACTTTGTCCTTTCTCTTTTGCATATTCCTTTGCAACTTCAATGACCTCTTTTTCTATTGTCAAAGTTAATTTCGTATTCATATCATATATCTTTTCAACAAAGATACGTGTTTATTTTTATTTTTGAATACGTGTTATTTGAAAATGAGATCATAACGGTTTAGGTTATGAACAATTGCGATGAGTGGTGGCTAACTTCCGAAGTAGGCAAGGACAAGCAACTACTTATTGTAATTGTTGACTACTGGTTTTATTTTTCTTTTTATAAAACCGTAAATAATGTTGATTGGGATACGTACTATCATTAGCAATTTCGTACGGATTCGACTTACCCTGAGCTATAAGAATCTGCTGTAAAAGTAGCTATGTGTTATTAGTCAAGGTTATTTTTATTCAAACAATTTATTTTCATTAACGATTTCTCTTTTTCCGTCTTCTGTCATATACATAGTTTTGCAAGAAGGACAAAAAAGATAGTACTCAAAATAATATGATTGGTCTGGTTTAATTTTTTTCTTTTTTGGTGTTTTCTTTATTACCAGTTCTCCACATTTTCGGCATTCGTCACCTACGTTTTCTATTTTAATCTTGCTTTTCTTTGTCTTTGTAAACGATTTATTGGCAGGGGAATTTTGGATATTGTAGATTTCTTTAGGTTCGTATCCTACATCCTCAATAAGTTCTTCGGAATTTAATCCAATATTTGCAAGAGTATCACAACGTTCGTTTTCTCTATGTCCTGCATGTCCTTTTACCCAATTGAATTCTACGTTATGTTTAGAAATTGCATTTAGTAATCTATCCCACAAATCACTATTAATTGCTGGACTATTCTTATTTCTTTTCCATTCGTTTTTTTTCCATTTTTCAGCCCATCCTTTTGTTATTCCATCAATTACATATTTAGAATCTGTAAATACTTGAACATTAGATTCTGTTTTTAATCGTTCTAATCCAAAAATAACTCCCATCAATTCCATTCGGTTGTTCGTCGTTAATTTATAACCTTGAAAAAATTCTTTTCTCTTTCCTTGATATGATAAAATCACTCCAAAACCACCTTTCCCTGGATTTGGTTCAGCTCCTCCATCAGAATAGAGTTCAATATCTGGTATTTTAGTCCATTTTTTCATTAACTAGTGGACAACGGTTAAGTATTATGTTAGTTGCGAGTTAAATTAGCGATTATTTTCGGATTAGTACAAATTTTAAGCAATTCGGAGTGGATTGGGGACGTAGTCGAATACACCGTAATTGTGGTTGTACATTTAGAACCCAATTATAAACCTTCAATGGAGCATCAGAAAGAAGTAATAATATACTTGGCTACTGAATTTTCGGAAAATGAAATAAGGTCGATCCTAACAAACAATGTTGAGTTTATAGACCCTGGTGAAAATTTTGAATCGGTCAGTTGCAATTTTTGTAGACAGAATATAGAAATTGAAAGCTGGCAAGAAACTGTAGCCTTCCCTAAAAATGTAGCGAGGATCTGTTTGAAGCCGTTGTTTGGTTTCGGTTTATATCAGCTTTTGCTCAACGGCCATTTTTACCAGTACGGCTGTATTTTTTGCTCCTAATTTCAACAATAGGTTTTTGCGGTATCCCTTGATAGTTTCCGGGCTCAGGAAGATCTTGTCGGCTATCTCTCCATTGGTGAGTCCTTCAGAGATCAGCTTTAGCAATTCTCTCTCTCGATCGGTGAGCCAGATGTTTTTTTCAGAGGGGCGCTTCATCAAGAGGTCGATCTCGTGGCAGAGAAATACCTCTCCTGAAGCCACGGCTTCTATGCCTTGAAGCACCTCGTCGGCCATAGCATTTTTAATCAGATAACCCGAAGCGCCATTGTCTAGCATTTGTCGCACTATGGTGTATTCGTTATGGGTAGTCAGAGCGAGTATTTTTACATCCGGGAAGCGCTCTTTCAGCTCCTTGCAATACTCAATACCGCTCATATCGGGTAGTTCGACATCGAGCATCAACACCTCTGGTTTCCAGAAACTGATGGAACTCCGGCATTCGGCAGCGCTGTGTGCTATACCGACCACTTCGGCTATTCCCGATTCTCCAATCAGTCCTTTTAGTCCTTCGGTCAGTATCTTATGGTCGTCTACTATGGCTACTTTAATCATCTTGTTCTGTTTGGGTCAATTCTAATTCTACGTGTACTTCTGTTCCTTTTGGTGTGGAATAGATATTTAGTTGACCTTTAAAGGCTTCGACGCGTTGTCGGATATTGTGAAGTCCCATACCCTCGGTTGCGGTATGTTGATCAAAGCCTTTGCCGTTGTCTTGTACGGTAAACGACAAACGGTCGTCTTCCTGTATAAGCTGTACGTTGATATGACTGGCCTCGGCGTGTTTTAAGGCATTGTTTACCAGTTCGTGAATACAGCGATACACCATAATTTCCAATTTTTCAGGCAGTCGAGCTTCGTCCCCGAAGTAGTGGAAGTCGGCAGCAGGTATGGCATCGCAGAAATCGGACAGCGATATTTTTAAACCGTAGCGCAGCAATGATTCAGGCATCATGTGGTGCGCCACCCGACGCAGCTCCTGAATGGAGTCGTCCAACATTCCCAGCGCTTTCTGGAATCGGTTTACATCGATAGTTTCCAGTACAGCAGCATCGCCTTTTAGCTGTGGGAGGTTGAGTTTGACAGCAGACAACATTCCTCCCAGTCCGTCGTGTAAGTCTTTGGCCAGTCTACTGCGCTCAGCAGCTTCGCCGTCTAGCGTGGCTTGTACTGCTACCAGTTGCCTTTCCTGTTCCAGCTGTTGTTTTTCTTTTTCGGCCAGTTTGCGGCGACTTACCGCCAGTCGGTAGCGTATAAAGGCAAAGGCCAGAGCGATAAGTAGAATAACTGTACCTGCAATCCCGAGCCAAATGTATAGTTGACGTTGTTTCTCCAAAGCGGTTATTTTGAGTTCTTTTTTTTCGGTTTCGTATTTAACCTCCATAGCCGATAGCGAACTTTGGTACGATTGGTTGGCGAATTTATCGACCGTCACTCGGTAATGGTTTAAGTAGGTTTGGGTTGAATCAGGATTTCCGAGATACGCATAGGCTTGTGCCAAATTGCTATACACGCTTATGGAAATATTGGTATCAGTAGAGTCGATTTTTAGTGTTTCCCTGGCTATTGCAATCGATTCGGTATATCTTCCCTGATAGAGATAAATGCTGGTAACCAAGCTAAGTCCCTCGGCTATAAGTCGGGGAAAGCCCAGTTTTTTTGCTTGGCTAACCGATTGTAAGGCAAGAGGTTCTGCCTTGTCGTAATCATCGTGATGGTAATATATCTTTGCCAGGGTTTGCAGCGCTTTGTTTTCTGAAAACTTATTACCTATTTTTCTACAAAGTTCAATCGCCCTTTGTGCATAGCTTATCGATTCTTCTTTTGGTATATCGTTGTAGAGGCCAATGTCGCTCAGGGAAATATAAACGGAGACCAGACCTTCGTCGTCACCGTTTTGTATTGCAAGTTTTTCCGCTTTTTTTAAATAGAAGAGTGCCTGTTCATAATTGTGTATAATTTGGTAAGTACCTCCAATATTGGAATACACCAGAGTGAGCTTGTGTAGATCTTTGTTGGTTTCGAGTACTTGGGCTGCATTGAGGTAGTTTTCTATCGCCTTGTCATAGGCGCTTTGAACGCGATAGATATTGGCATATGTATTGTAAATAGAGGCCTGCATCCGGTAGTCGTTTAGCTGCAAGGCTATCGGTTTGGCCTTGTCTAAGTATATGGTAGCTGTATCGTATACACTGCCCATAAAATAGGCTACACCCATATTTCTGTAAAAGGTGGCCTCCATTTTTTTATCGCCGTTTTTTTTGGCGAGTTCCAAGCCCTTTTTTCCAAATGTCAGTGAGCGTTTTACATCTACACTGTTGTAAAACCAACTCAAATCGTCATAGAGCTTGATCTTTTCGCTTGCAGTGATGTCTTGTTTTTTTAGCGCTTGTTCCAACGAATCCAAGTTTTGTCCGATGCCCATTAGCGGAATGAGCAGCAAGCATAGCCGCAGTATTTTGGCAGTGTAGTGAAATTTCATATGGGTAGGAGTAAAGTTTTCATTGTCAATTAGTTCTTAAGACAAAGATAGCGTATTGCCAATCGAATAAAAACCCCCCTTTTGGGGGTAAAACAGCCCGGAAGCCTATTGTAGTTTTGTTCCAATAGCACCATTCACTCAAAACAAAGTAACCAAACTGTAAGATAATGAAAACAAAACTTAAAATATGGGTATTGGTTATATTGATACTTATTGCGTTTTCCTTTGACGAGGAAGATAATAACCTCAATGACAAGTATAATATCGAAACAGGCTATGCTAGGGGAAAGGTGGTCGACACTGAAGGCGATCCCATTGCCGGAGCAAAGATCTATCTCTACAATACAGAATTTAAGGACTCTTATCTCCAAGCTACAACAAAAAAAGACGGTACCTACAAAATTAAGCTGCATACTGGCAGCTGGGTAGCCTATGCTTGTTTTAAAAAAGAGTACAACGGAGAAACTTATAGTATACAACTGTATCCCGACAATAACGATTCGCTCTCAGAAGAGGGAGGTATACGCAATTTTAGGTGGAGACTGGCGCGAACCGATCCTGAGAATGAAGCTTATTTTTACGGGGGGCAGCTCACCGTACTTACTGTAGATCGTTTTGAGGATGATTACGAAGACATAGAACTGATATTTAATCCTGTAGGTTTGTTGATAGACGGTTCGAAGGGAAGAAAATTCAGGCTGAAATACGGCGATCCTCATTGGGAGGAATACGGCTATATCAAAGATATTCCGATAGGGCGATATATGCTTACTGCAGTATTGAAAAAGGACAGTGCAGAAATACCTCTCAGCATTCAAAACTGGTATACAAAAGGTGATTTTGTATCGACCTTTCAATTGGATTTTATCCCCGACAATTCCATGTTCGAACCCGTGCCGGAAGCTGCCATCGATATCGCTTATAACTTTTAATGATACACTTTAAAATTCACAAACTATGAAAACAATATTTCCAAAATTAATTTGCCTGTTATGGGTAGCCAGTACACTCAACTCCTGTTCAGATAGTAAGGATGACGATGAGTGCGATCCCAACGATAAAGAAAGTCCTTGTTATACAGACCCTACAACTGGTAATGAAAACAATACGCTTTTGCTGACCCAGTTTAAGGTAAATGGGAAAATCGTGGAGAGCTATCAGTACAACGATCAAAATTTGCTTATTGCTGTAAGGTTTTCCGATACTGAGGCTGGTTTTGACATAAGTCGCGACAATTCCGGTAGACTGATTAGGTTAGACCATATCGAGCCAGATGGCAATGCTAATCTAAGAGAAGATTATACCTATGAAGCAGGCGACAAACCCGTGTCGGGTAGTTTGTACGACCCGAATGACGACAGTGACCCAATTACTATTCGATATACCTATGCTGCAAACACTGTTTCTGAAACCTTTATTTCTGAAGACGACGAAGGTTCGGTTACCAATACCTACACTTTTGACGACAAAGGAAACCTGACCGTAGCCAACATGGTCTCGACAAATAGTATTATTGAGAATAGTGATTACGACGATATGAATGGACATTTTAGCTGTTTTCCCTGGCCTTGGAAGATAAGCGCAGTCAACAACGTTCAAGCGGTGAAAACAACTTCCTCTGGTGTAGTGACAGATCAGATTTTTGAATATACATACAATGAAGAAGGCTATCCTGAAAAAGCAGAGGTGTACAACCGAGGCTCTGATGTCGTTGTTCAAACTAGGGAATACACTTATAAAAAGGCAAATTAAAATAGTGTTGCCCTAAATCGAGAGTGAATTTCTGAATGAGATATTAAGCCCTGTCGGCAGTGATTATTATTCTACAGCTCCTCCGTCATTGCCTGACAGGCACAATAAACTCCGCTGTTTAAAAGGAAAAAACAACGGTAATATAATTGACTTAGTGTAAAAACTTAAACGACGAATTATGAAAATAATTTTAAAAAAAACAATATTGCTGTTCTGCATAGGCTTTGTAGTGACGTCTTGTTCTAAAGAAAAAGAAGAGAATCAGGATAAAGAAGCCAAGGGGGAGTGTTGGTACAAAGTTACCATAGACGGACAGACCACTCTTCCGAATAAGTTTGGACAGGATTATATAGTGCTCAACGCAGCAACCGGACCCGACGGAAAATCAAGCTTAAATATTTCTATAGGACAGACCAAAGCTAACGGGGATACAGACCCAGTATTCGATTTTATGTCGGAAGATGGTGTACAATTTGACCGAGATACCCCTGTGGGAACAACGTATACGGCCAACTTCTTTCATGCATTGCAATTAAGTGTTGGTGAGTTTGACGGATTTGAATATGACAAAGGAAGATTTAATAATAAAGGAGAAATTACCTTAACTGTAAAGGAAAACTCTGGGCAATGGATACAGTTGAGTATCACTGGAACAGTTATAAAATGGGAAGGAGGGGTAGAAAACTCGCAAGAAGTAGGGATGGTATCTGTGGAAGCTGAATTTTCTCTTGACCGTACCCACTACAATGAAATCACTTCGGGAGGTGTGTTTGTCACCGGAGTAAACTGCGATTGCGACCAATAGCTCTAAAACTGACAAAAATCTATTAAAGATGAAAACAAAATTAACCCAGGCCCTTTGGTTGCTTTTTACTGCTTATGCTTTTATAACATCCTGCTCTAAGGGTGATGGTGACAAAAACAATAGTTCATTTGACAGTTATCTGAAAATGAGGGTAGATGGTATACCGTGGGAAACCGACGATTCTTTTGAAGTAAAGTTTATCGAACCGGGATTGACCATTGATGAAATCGACGATTCGTATGATATATTGCTGACTGCCATGCAATCGGGCGAGGGGGAAACATTTTCTATTACGCTTCGCTTGCCTCTCGACAAAATAGACAATCCCCTAGGATCTTACCCGATAGCATCTGAAATTACCCAATCGGGAATGGCACCGGGTACGGCCGAAATACATTATTACAACAAGGCTGTTTCGGAAATTGCTTTTGTATCACGCGCCGATCCTGCGGGTTCGCCCTATGTGGGAACATTGACCATCACCGAGTTTGAAAAAAGCGACGGCACTGTGGAACAACGAAAAACAAACCGGCTTCAAGGAAGCTTTTCAGCCACACTAAAAGGTATGAAACAAGGCTATGCAACCGGAGAGGTCATCGAGATCACAGAGGGCACTTTCGATATGTACAACGCCCTGCCTCATATCGACAACTAAACCCCAAACCAACAACATCAAGCCATTCCACCGTTCACACCTATGTTTTGCGCATTGATCCACTTGGCCTCGTCACTTGCTAGGAAAACAACTACTTCAGCTATATCGCCGGGTTCGCCTATTCTTCCAAACGGATTCATTGAGGCTAGGTGATTGATCACTTCCTGTGGTTTTCCTTTCATAAAGAGTTCGGTATTGGTAGGTCCGGGAGAAACTGAATTGACATTGATACCCCTGCCTATTTCCTTAGAAAATACACGTGTGAGTTGTTCTACCGCAGCTTTTGTAGCCACATAGGTACCATAAGTAGGTAGCATCAAGCGGTTTACTGTAGTGGAGAAATTGATGATGCTCCCGTGATCTGCAAGCCTGGTAGCTGCTTCGCGCAGGGTGTTGAATACTCCTCGTACATTGATGTCAAACTGTCGTGTAAAATCGTCGTCGGTAGTGTCTTTGATGGGCTTGGTAATCATTATACCGGCATTGTTGACCAATACGTCAATTTTTCCAAACGGCTCGATGGACCGGTCGAAGAGCTCTTTTACTTGTTCGGGCTTACTCACATCTGCTTGAACTGCTACTGCAGATCCGCCTTCGGTTTGAATACTTTTTACAACTTGTTCTGCCTCGGTTTTACTTCCGGCATAATTTACGATAACACTGGCTCCTGCCTGTGCCAATCGCTTTGCTACTGCAGCGCCTATACCTTTGGATGCACCGGTAACGAGAATTACTTTGTCTGCTAAATTTTTCATTTCTGTACTTTTTATTTTTACACTACAAAGGTATGAAGATAAGACTCTTGGATATTGCGGGTACTACAGTATTCGTTGCAAATATTACAGACAGGGGAGGAGGCCTAATGTTGTTTGCTATAGGTAAGGGGACTCATCGCAGTGTGTTTTTTAAAATAATTGCTAAAATGTGCAGTTTCCGAAAATCCCAAACGATAGCTTATTTCCTTAATACTCAAAGTAGATTTTTCCAAGAGTAGTTTTGCTTCGGCTATGGTTTTGTCTGCTATCCAGCTGGTGATGGGCTTACCGGTTTTGCTTTTTATCACATTGCTCAGATAATTGGCATTGAGGTTTTGGGCATCTGCATAATCCTGTACCTTATATACTCTTTCTACCTTGGCCGCACTCAGGTCGCGGTAGTGTTTTTCCAGTGTTCTCTTAAACGTTTTTACAATCTGAGAGCTTCTGTTGCCTTCATCGATAGGGTTGTAATCGCTCTAGAAGTATTCTTTTACGCGATATAAGAGCACTGCCAGTAAATGGCCTACAATCTTGTGCTTGTCGTTAGTAGCTCCTTCTAAATAGGTTTGTCGTATCGCTTTAAATAATTTATCGGCCGCGTCGTAAAAGTCGTGGTTTACTGTTTTAGGACTAACAGTTTCCGTCAGCAGAAAAGGAAATTCTTCAAATACTTCCGGACTGACATACTTTTTGAGGAAAAGTTCGTCGAAGGTGATGAGGTAGACGTCTTCAATAGTTTTCCAGCTAAATGTACGGTAGTTACTTGGATTAGTAAAATAGACGGATTTTGGTTTTACCTCAAACTCATATTCATCAATGGTATATTTTCCACTGCCGTTCTTTACAAACAGAAAGGAAAAATAGTCGGGGCGAAAGGAAGGAGACTCATAGGGCAAATCAAAACCGGTATCTTTCAAGTTGTGTATACTAAAGCCTTCCCACTTTCGAATATCTTGAATGGGTAAGCCCAAATATTCGTAAAGCTCGTATAGCGATCTGGCTTCGTGGTTGTTTTCTGGCATATCTTTTGATCGTGATTCAAAATGAGTTCAGTATCAAAAATACGCGATTAAGACGAATAATGTTTAATTTGTCGGATACAAAAAAAGTCATGGCAAAAAATATTTTCTTCAAATATTACAATCGCAGCCTGATGTGTTGTGAAGGGGAGAGGTATTTTTTTGACGATAGAATGTCGTATAAAAGCGTAAAACGAACCGATACATCAGTATTTTTAATAATTTTGTAATCTAAAATCAGAGTAAAATGATCAAAAAAATCTTCAATATTACCTTGTTGATAGGGGTTCTCGTTTTAACCACACAATGTCAGCAATCAAAACCGACATACACCGGTTTATACGCCACTATAGGAACTGATGGCAAGACTTTGAACTTGCAGGATGATATAACGATTAGGTTTACGGTGACAAATCCCACTCAGGACACCTTGAAATTTACTGCCTATCACACTCCTTTTGAGGGGATTAAAAGTAAATTTTTGACAGTTACAGATAGTGAGGGGAAAGAGGTAGGTTATCTCGGACCAATGGTAAAGCGCGTAACACCCGCTCCGGAAGACACCTATCATACTTTGGTACCCGGACAGAAAGTAAGCATAACTTTTAATCTTAAAAAGGCCTATGAAATAGACAAGGCCGGAAGTTATATTTTGCAGTATAACGGGGAAAAAATAAGCGGTGTTGCCAATGGAGAGCCTGTGGAAATAACCGTTGAGGAGTAGCGTTAAGCGTCTTCCTCTTGGTCGTATACATTCAATGTGGCGTAAACCTGTTCCATACCGTCCCGGTTTTCTGCCAGTACCATCAGGGCATCTTGCTCCTCTAGCACTGTAGTTCCGTTGGGCGTGATGTATTTGTCGTCTCTTTTAATCATGGCGATAATGGCATTTTTAGGAAAGTGAAGATCTACAATTTTCTTGCCAATAGAAGGATTGTCGTTTTCTAAATATATCTCTTCGAGTACCGATTTGGCACTATCGGAAAGAAAGATGTCTACAGGAGTTTTGCGTTTTGCTTTATGAGGAAGGGCAACGTGCAGCCATTTTGCAACAATAGACAATGTGGTTCCCTGGACTAGCACGGAGGTGACGGAAACAAAGAATACAATGTTGAAAATGAGATTTGCCTTGTCGATACCGGCGAGCAGGGGATAGGTAGCAAATACTATTGGGACTGCTCCGCGAAGTCCAACCCATGAAATATACCACCTTCTGCGAAGCTTCATTTTAAAGAACATGAGACTGATAAATACGCTGAGAGGTCTGGCGATAAAAATAAGGAAAATAGAAATGAGTATTCCTATCCCGAGTATGGGAGGTATTTGGCTGGGATAAACGAGCAGACCTAGGGTGAGGAAGAGCGCGATTTGCATCAACCAAGCTAGTCCGTCAAACATCCTTATGATGGTCTTTTTGTGTATGATGTCTTGGTTTCCGAGGTATACCGCACAGAGGTAAATAGCTAGGAAACCGTTACCCCCGATAAAATCGGTAAGAGAAAAGGTAAAAAACATCAGAGCTATTGTCAGTACCGGGTAGAGTCCTTCAAAATCTATATTGATTTTGTTGATGACAAATTTGGAAACTTTACCCATTAGAAAACCTAATAAGGCACCGAGGGAAATTTGTTGTAGGAACATGGGAAAAACCGACCACACACTATCTTGAGGGTTGAGAACAAGCCCGAGCATAGCTATGGTGAGAAAGTAGGCCATAGGATCGTTACTTCCGCTCTCTAGCTCTAGGGTTGGACGTATATTAGTTTTCAAAGCAATGTTTTTAGAGCGCAGTATGGAGAAAACAGCAGCGGCATCGGTAGAAGAGACAATGGCTCCCAACAACAGGCCTTCGTATATGGTGAAATCGGAAATAGCCCATACGAAAGTACCTACTGATACCGCAGTGAGTAAAACTCCAAGGGTAGAAAGAGCGATCCCTTGTCCGAGTATGGGACGAATGGTTTTCCAGTTGGTTTCCAGTCCCCCAGAAAACATGATGAAATTCAGGGCGACCACTCCGACAAATTGCGCAGCTCCCGGATCGTTAAAATGAATTTCTCCAATTCCTTCAGATCCCGCCAACATTCCTATGGCGAGAAAGAGTATAAGTGTGGGCAAGCCCACACGATAGGAGGTTTTTCCTGCTAAAATACTGATAAAGAGTAGAACAGAACCTATGAGTAAAATGTTTTCTATAGTAATATTCATAATGGGGTCTCAGAGCTTTTAACAAAGTTCGAAAATGATTTTTGAACAGATGTAAAGAAAAGAATTTTGCTAAAAAAATCCTATGAGATACAGGTTTTTTTACAGTATTTTGAGCTTTAGACCCCTCAGGAACGTGATTTGCTGCAGTTTGTTTCCAATAAAAGGATTCATTTGCAGCGTTTGCGTCAAGACGAATGTTTAAAGCTGGTAATTACCTAAGTGCAGGGAACCGTTTCGGGTCGGTTTCGTGCATAATACTGTACACTTTTTCGAAGATATCTTCTGCATTGGGTTTAGAAAAATAATCGCCATCAGTGCCGTAAGAAGGGCGGTGTTCTTGGGCAGTAAGGGTTTGAGGTTTACTGTCGAGAAAGCGATAAGCCCCTTGTTTTTCAACGATTTCTCTCATCAAATAGGCAGAAGCTCCTCCTGGAACGTCTTCGTCTATGATAAGTAGTCGATTGGTTTTCTTTACGCTTTTCAGCATTTCGCCCTCTAAGTCGAAAGGGAGTAGGGTTTGTGCATCGATAACCTCGGCGTTTATACCTACTTCTAAAAGTTCTTTAGCCACCTGTTCTACGATGCGGAATGTTGAGCCGTATGAGAGAAGAGTAATATCCTTTCCTTCCTTGACAACTTCTATTTTTCCAATTGGGGTTCTGAATTCTCCAAGGTTTTTCGGGAGCCTCTCCTTGAGTCGATATCCGTTAAGGCTTTCTATGATAAGCGCAGGTTCGTCGCTTTCCATTAAGGTATTGTAAAAACCTGCAGCTTTGGTCATATTTCTCGGAGTGAGTATATATATTCCGCGAAGGAGGTGAATGAGCCCTCCCATTTGAGAGCCTGCATGCCAAATTCCTTCAAGACGGTGACCCCTTGTTCTGACAATTACAGGAGCTTTCTGTTTTCCATAAGTACGGTAGTGAAGGGAAGCCAAGTCGTCACTCATAGTCTGCAAGGCGTACAGAATATAATCGAGATACTGTATTTCTGCTATGGGACGAAGTCCTCTAAGAGCGAGTCCTATTCCCTGTCCTATAATGGTAGCTTCCCGGATGCCGGTATCGGCAACTCTGTATTCGCCATACTTTTTTTGCAATCCTTCCAGACCCTGATTTACATCACCTATATTACCGCTGTCTTCACCAAATACGAGTATATTGGAATGTTTGTCAAAAAGACGGTCAAAATTGTCTCTGATAATGATACGCCCGTCCACCATTTCCGGATTATCCCCGTATACGGGTTCAATTTCTTCAATATTCGTAGCCCTGTTGGGGAGCTCGCTGTACAGCATAGAGCTGTAGTTGGGCTGTTCTTCTTTAAGGTAATTGTCTATCCATACAGATAGGGCGTCTTTTTCCGGAGAAGTTTCTCCTATCACATAGCGCATAGCCTTTCTCGTCAGCGATAGAATATCTTTTTTAACCGGCTCGTCTATGGAGATAAGGTCATTTTTCAACTTGCTGACAAACGATTTGTTGGCACATACTCCCGCGAGTTTGTCCAATAGGCTTACCGCTTCTTTCTTTTTCCTTTTTATCGGATTTGTAAAATCGCTCCAAGCTGTCTTTTTAGCTTCTCTAACTTCTTTTTTGACCTCCTTTTCGAGCGTTGCGAGTTCTTCTTCAGAGGCAAAGCCGTTGTCTATCAACCAACTTCTCATCTTGAGGTTACAGTCGTGTTCCTTTTCCCAGTCCAAGCGTTTCTTATCTTTGTAACGCTCGTGCGACCCGGAGGTAGAATGACCTTGTGGCTGTGTGAGCTCGGTAACGTGAATAAGTACGGGGACGTGTTGTTCCCTTGCAATTTTACCAGCTTCTTCATAGGTCTCTATCAGCGCGGGGTAGTCCCATCCCTTAACCACCATTATTTCTATTCCAGCCTTGTCGTCTCTTTGAAATCCTTTGAGGATTTCGGATATACTTTCTTTGGTAGTCTGATGTTTAGCGTGTACCGAAATACCGTACATATCATCCCAAATACTGACTACCATAGGTACTTGCAGCACTCCGGCAGCATTGATGGTTTCAAAAAACAGACCTTCACTAGTACTGGCGTTGCCAATGGTTCCCCAAGCGACTTCATTACCTCCTTCAGAAAATCCCTTGCTATTGGTTTCGGGAACCTGTCGGTATATCTTGGAGGCCTGTGCCAGTCCTAAAAGCCTCGGCATCTGACCGGCGGTAGGGGAGATATCGCTACTGCTGTTTTTTTGTTGAGTGAGGTCCTTCCAGTTTCCTTCTTCGTCAATACTATAGGTGAGAAAATGCCCTCCCATCTGTCGCCCAGCACTCATAGGTTCCTTCTCTATGTCGGTATGGGCGTAGAGACCGGCAAAAAAATGACTGGGAGTAAACTCACCTATGGCCATCATAAAAGTTTGATCTCTGTAATATCCACTTCGGAAATCTCCATTTCGAAATGCTCTGGCCATCGCCAATTGTGGAACCTCCTTGCCGTCGCCAAAAATTCCGAATTTGGCTTTTCCGGTAAGTACTTCCCTGCGCCCCAGTAAACTACATTCCCGACTGGTAACAGCTATCCTGTAGTCTTGTAGGACTTGCGTTTTGAAATCATCGAAAGTGATGTCTTGTCGGGAATCTGTTTCTGTATGCATATCGTTGTTTTAGCAAAGGTTCACAAAAATAGGCAAAACATTCCTCTTTTGCAAGGGCAATAGAGTGCTGTGCGATGAAATATTGACAATTAGAATCGTTATTTTTTAACAAAAAACACATTTAATTGCATAAAAGCACTTTTTTGTTGCGTATTATGTAATTTAAAGATTCTGGAATTAGGGGGTTGACAAATCAGATCTTTTTCACAAATTTGGTCAGTATAACAATTTGTTGTCCTTCTACGCGTCCTTCTATTTGTTCGGGATTGTCGTGTACAAGGGATATTTTCCGTACAGCTGTTCCTCGTTTGGCGGTAAACGATGTGCCTTTTACATTGAGATCTTTAATCAGTACTACAGTGTCACCCGATTGTAATTCGGCACCGTTGCTGTCTTTGTGTGTACCGTTTTCTTGTCCGTCCTCCTCGCTATTTACTCCTGCAGCTGCCCACTTCATCGTCTCGTCGTCCATATACATCATGTCGAGTAGATCTTGAGGCCATCCTTCGCTTTTCAGTTGTTGAAGCACGCGCCATACAACCACTTGCACTGCGGGTACCTGACTCCACATACTGTCGTTGAGGCATCTCCAGTGATTGGCTTCAATGGTTTCAGGCTTTTCAATCTGATTGAGACAAGTTTCACTGATAAGGATACAAGCATCTGCACCACTTACTGGGGCATGAGGTACTTGGTATACACCTAAGTTTTCGGTAACTCCACTCAATTCGCAAACATCACCGCTGCGCTGACGTAATTCTGTTTCTAGGCTCATAATTGTAATAATAATTGTAACAGCGGCAAAGATAACAGAATTGTGCTTTTGTTTTGCGTCAAGACAAAATGAAGGGAAATTAATGTGTACAGAAGGTAGAAGATGACCTAGTAGAGGATGGCCTAGTGTCATCCCATATCTCCCAGATAACCTGTATATCCATTGCGAAAAGCCGACCAAAGGAGGCGACGTGACGATCTCGGGTTTTGATGGATTTTGTTGGTTAGTTTGTGGTTTCAGCCTATCATTCCCTTAAAACCATTTTCGCGTAAAGAGCTTTAAAAGTGTTCTGGGTTGAAGGGTAACGATAAATCGTATTTTCTGATCGTAGCCTTGTTGTGCGATTTCCCAACCGTTGTTAGAATAGATAGGGAAATACAACTCGAAGTAGTCGGTTACGAGATTGAGTCGAATACCCGAATCGTACACAAAACGCGCGGGTTCGTATTTGCTTTTGATGACCCCTAGGTCTCCGTATAGCTCTACCCATTTCCAGATATTAAAGCTCGCGTTGGTAGTCACCATCCAGTCGTTGGCATAAGGGTCGCGAAACTTCGATTTAAAACCACCTTCTGCTATGATGATTTGCTGGCTTAAAATACCTGAAGTCTCCGACCTGCCCAGATAACCGAAATCGAAGAGGTAATCGGTTGGACGATCGAGTGCGAAGCTGAAATAATCGTTGCTGGTGTCGTTGTAAATAAACTTTCCTGCAAACAGTCTTATGTTCAGTTGGCTGTTGTTTTGGTACAACTTTCGGTACTCTACATCAAAAGAGAGTTTGGAGAAATTGTTGGCCACTTGTAAGTCGGAAAACCAGGAGAAATAATTGATAATCCCGTTGTTGGAATAGGAATACCTAGCGTTGAATACACTGTAATCAGGATCGTTATTGTCGTTGTCAGATACTACAGTTTCGTCTTTTTCTCTGATGACATTTACAAAGCGCAGCGTGAGGGCTTCTCTGATATTGGACCGGAAATCATCGGTTCGGAATCCAAGGCTTATAGTGGGGGTTATGGTGCTGTATCTAAGGTTTTTTGCGTAGTGATAACTCGATCCCCTCAAGGAAAAGGAAGTGAGGTAAAGATTGCCCGAATTGAGATAGTTTCGATAGCCGATAACACCGGAGCCTACCAGCGATTTATTTTTAGTGGCCAACGATGGAACTACGTCTATCAGAAAGGGTTTTTCAGTGAATGTCTTATTGTGAAGACGCATCCCCATCACTACACCGTCGTAAAAATTATATGAGGCTGTTGGGACGTAGAATATCTGATTGTAATAGGGGTTTTCGGCATCCTTAAAAAATTGGAATTTCAACCTTCTGTTTTGCGAGAAAAAGCCCCTTAGTGATTTCCAATTATCTCTCTGGTTGAATTCAGGAATGATCTTGTCGTAGTTCAGTACCAGTCTTTTTTCGTTGTTATTCGGGATGCGAAAGGTACTGTCGCCAGCTATGTTGGCAAACCAGTATTTTGACAAAACGGTATCGTTCCTGACACCGAAGAGCGATATGGGAACATTGGTGCGCTCTTTGTTGCGCACAGTGACCCATATGGAGTCGGAGGTCTTTTTTACTTTCTTAATAGTAAAGTCGATCTTGTTTCGAGTACTCACATATTCGTCAAAAAACCAGTCAATATTTTTATATGAATTTTCTTTAAGACTTTTTTCAAAATCGACAACGCTGACCGATTTGAGCCGATAGTCGCGATAAAACTTTTTGATGGTTTGAGGCATGCTGCCGTCACTCAGATAGTTTTCGAGGTATATCAACCCTAGTCCGGCCTTGTATTTTCCTGCGATTTTTTCGTTAAATTTTATCAGTTCGTCTTTTGGGGTTGCCAGCGCCTGATCGATGTTTTTGCTCAACATCAGCATAAAGAGGAGTGGGTATTGATCATTGTATCCCTTTTCGGCTAGGTGAAAACTTCTCACCAACCACCAATTCGACAACTTTCCGAGGAGTTTCATGTCGGGGTAATAGGTCTCTACGTATTTTATCATCAGGTAGATCTGAATGGCATCGGCAATCCACTTGTCTTTGCGGGTATCCAAGAATAAGGTGTTTTCCAGATAGTTGTTGAGCGTGGTTTTAAGGAGTTTTAGTTCGTATTGAAAGTGCTCTGGAAAAGGACGGAGAAAATCGGGTAGTTGATTGAGACCATAGAGGGGGTTTTTGAGGTACTCCGTTTCGGTGACCATCAGTTTTTGATGGGGGTAGGGACCGAGATGGTCGTCGATAAAGCTGCCGATGCGATCTGTAAAAAACGCCTTTTCCCCACTGGTCAATTCGTCGGATTGCAGATTGGTCACCAAAGACAATCGTCCGGATGAATAGCGCTCAAAAGAATTGATTTTCTCTAGGTATAATTTTACATCATAGCGATTGTCGCCCCTCAAAACGGTTTGGTGTATGCCCGATACAGTCCCGTCTTTTTCAATGTCGAGATCGGAAGTGAGAGTGTAGTCTTCAGGGTAATTGAAAATCACTTTGTAATCTGTTCTTCCGGTATACAAATCGTCTAAATTTTTGTTGCTGTACTTTACCCATTCTTCTCCATTGTATACCGCTGGTGTGAGGTACCAATATCTCATTCTGTAATTTCCCTGTTCGTCATAACCGTATCTGGTAAAGGAATCGGAGGGTAGTTTTACCGTATATGAAAGTTTTAACAGCGCATTGCCACCGGGATAAACCGGGAAGTTGAGTTGTACATTTACGAGATCTTTAGATGGAGATCGCTCCCAGTGTACGGAATGAAAATTTTTGTCGGATATATCTATAATTTTAGTGAAACCTCTTACTTCTTCTTTGGCCAGATGTAGACTTTTATCGAATTCTTCACCGAAGCGCTTGGCCAATGCAGTATTTTTACCGGAATAAGCATTGTTCCAATCGGAGAGATAAATATTGTTTAAGGTGTCTGCAGAGTTGTTGTGAAAAACAATTTC
This sequence comes from Sinomicrobium sp., assembly GCA_029266035.1. Classification (GTDB taxonomy): domain Bacteria; phylum Bacteroidota; class Bacteroidia; order Flavobacteriales; family Flavobacteriaceae; genus Sinomicrobium. Next base: position 10,245 of record JAJUFH010000027.1, on the reverse strand, counting down.
TTGCTGAATATTTATCGTGTGGGTTTCCGGATGCAACCGTGCAGTAATGGTTTGTCTGTTCTGGGCACAGAGGGGTTGTAGCCCAGCTGTAGCGATAAACAAGCAGCAATACCCGGCAATACACATCAAGTGATTGAGCGTATTGTACAACCTATTATATGTCGATGTACGGGGTGATTGCCGCATGCGATTAGAAATTAGGACTCAGACTGCTGTCTTTGTAGAAGGCATCTATAACTTCCAGCACCTCATCGGCAGTATCTACTATCTTTATGAGATCCATGTCCTCCGGACTGATATTGTGGTATTTTTCAAGCAGTGTTTCCTTGACCCACTCAAAAAGTCCGCCCCAGAATTCGGAACCGACTAGAATGATTGGGAATTTGTCTATTTTTTTGGTCTGTATAAGTGTGATGGCTTCAAAGAGTTCGTCAAGAGTACCAAATCCTCCTGGCATGACTACAAAGCCCTGTGCGTATTTGATAAACATGACTTTCCTGACAAAGAAATAGTCGAAATGAAGGTTTTTATCACTGTCTATATAGGGGTTGTCGTGTTGTTCAAAAGGGAGTTCTATATTGAGCCCTACCGAAGTTCCGGCCCCTCGACGGGCTCCTTTGTTTCCCGCTTCCATTATTCCGGGTCCTCCACCGGTAATAATTCCGTAACCGTGGTTGACAATCTTGTATGCAATCTTTTCGGCAAGTTCGTAATACTTGTCCCCCGGTTTGGTTCTGGCAGATCCGAAAATGGATACACAGGGACCTATCCTGCTCATTTTTTCATATCCGTTTACAAACTCGCTCATGATTTTAAAAATGGCCCATGAGTCGTTTGCCTTTATCGCGTTCCAGCTTCTGTTTTGTTGTATTTTGCCCATATTGTTGTTAAGTTATTGGGTTATTAGGTTACTGGGTTACTAGGTTATTGTGTTATTAGGTTATTGGGGCTTGAATGCTATTGATTACTACTTCAAATCGTAAACATATATAATTTTGTTTTTATTATCCTTATACTCAAGTCAATTTTTAGGGTGACTCTTTAAACGATGCTCAAGTAGGTATACGTTAGGACAGCTATTTTAGTCCGAGTTCTTTTTTGAGGAATCTCGCAGTATAGCTTTTCGTATTCATCGCCACTTCTTCGGGAGTTCCTTTTGCTACAACCTGACCGCCGCCTTTGCCTCCTTCATAACCGATGTCGATCAGGTAATCAGCTTTCTTAATCACGTCGAGATTGTGCTCAATGATCAACACGGTATTCCCTTTATTTACGAGTTGATCGAGTACCTCCATCAGCACCCTGATGTCTTCAAAGTGCAGTCCGGTGGTGGGTTCGTCCAAAATATAAAAGGTATTTCCGGTATCTCTTTTCGAGAGTTCAGTGGCCAGTTTTATCCGCTGTGCCTCTCCTCCCGAAAGGGTGGTAGACTGTTGTCCGAGTGTGATATATCCCAGTCCGACTTCCTGTATGGTTTTTAATTTTCTGTATATTTTCGGAATATTCTCAAAGAAATCGACGGCCTCGTTGATGGTCATATCCAACACGTCTGATATCGACTTCCCCTTATAGCGTATTTCGAGAGTTTCGCGATTGAATCGTTTGCCTTGGCAGGTTTCGCACTCTACGTATACATCTGGTAGGAAATTCATCTCTATGACTTTCAAACCACCACCCTTACAAGTTTCGCATCGCCCCCCCGCAACGTTAAAGCTAAACCGTCCGGGTTTATACCCTCTTATCATGGCTTCGGGAGTCTTGGCAAACAGATTTCGGATCTCGCTAAAAACCCCGGTATAGGTAGCGGGGTTAGACCTCGGTGTTCTTCCTATGGGCGATTGGTTGATGTCGATTACCTTGTCGATGTGTTCCAATCCTTTGATGCTTTTGTACGGCATCGGTTTTTTTACCGCATTAAAAAAATGAGTGTTGAGAATGGGGTAGAGGGTTTCGTTGACCAGAGTAGATTTACCACTACCGGAAACTCCAGTCACTCCAATCATAAGTCCGAGTGGAAATTCGACATCTATATCTTTTAAATTATTACCAGTACAGCCTTTGAGTAGAAGTGATTTACCATTACCCTCCCGCCTTTTTTTCGGAATGCTAATTTCACGTGTTCCATTGAGATAATCGGAAGTTAGCGAATGGTGTTTTTTCAGTGTTTCTGGAGTTCCTTGAGAGATGATTTCTCCGCCGTGGCGTCCGGCTCTCGGACCTATATCGATCACGTGGTCTGCTCTTTCTATCATATCTTTATCGTGCTCAACCACCAATACGGAATTTCCGATATCTCGAAGAGATTCCAGCGAATTGATAAGTCGTTCGTTGTCTCGTTGATGCAGGCCTATACTGGGCTCGTCTAAAATATAAAGTACGCCTACTAATTGAGAACCGATTTGCGTAGCCAGGCGAATGCGCTGAGCTTCCCCTCCCGAAAGCGATTTTGAGCCTCGGTTTAGCGAGAGGTAATTGAGTCCTACATCGAGAAGGAATTGTAGTCTGGTGCTGATTTCCTTGATGATTTCTTCAGCGATTTTAAACTGTGTTTCGGAAAGCTGTTCGGGAAGTTTGAGAAACCACTGATGGAGCTCAGAGATATCCATAGCTGCCAGTTGGGCAATATTTTTGTCGTGAACTTTGAAGTACATCGATTCTTTTCTGAGTCTGGATCCACTGCATTCAGGGCATACTGCCTTGTCCATGTATTCCTTGGCCCAGCGTTTTACAGAAGCTGAGCTGTTTTCGTTGTACTGATTTTCGATAAAGCTAATGATGCCCTCAAAGTCGATTTTGTAATCGCGGGTTATCCCGAGGGTTTTCGATACTACAGAAAATTTCTCGTTACCCCCGTATAAAATCACATTAATCGCCTCTTTTGGTATGTCATTGATAGGGTCGTTGAGTTTAAACTTAAAGCGTTCAGCTATGATTTTCAGTTGCTTGAATATCCACGATCTTTTGTATTCACCCAAAGGAGCGATACCTCCTGATTTAATCGAAATATTCCGATCGGGAATAATTTTATTGAGGTTGATTTCTCTCACGTTACCGAGACCGCTACAGCGCGGACACATTCCTTTTGGAGAGTTGAAAGAAAAGGTGTTGGGCTCTGGCGCAGGATAGGAGATTCCGGTAGAAGGACACATGAGAGAACGGCTGAAATACCTCGTATTTTCACTGCCGTGTTCCATGACCATGAGCACGTCTTCTCCGTGGTACATGGCGGTATTGATGCTGTCCGACAGTCGCTTTTGAACCTCTGGATCGGCGCTTAGCTGAAGGCGGTCTATCACAATCTCTATATCGTGGGTCTTGTAGCGATCTATTTTCATACCCCGTTCGAGATCCCGTACCTCACCGTCTATTCTCACCTTTACAAAGCCCTGTTTGGCAATCTGTTCGAAGAGTTCTCGATAATGCCCCTTTCTCGATTTTATAACAGGGGCGAGGAGGTATATCTTTTTACTGTCAAAATCTTCGGTGATAAGTGCACGTATTTGCTCGTCGCTGTAACTCACCATTTTTTCGCCGGTGTTGTAGCTATAAGCGTCCGACGCTCTGGCGTAGAGCAATCGCAGAAAGTCGTATATTTCGGTAATGGTGCCCACAGTAGACCTGGGCGATTTGGAAGTCGTTTTCTGTTCGATGGCGATAACTGGAGATAAACCGTCAATCTTGTCAACATCAGGACGTTCCAATCCACCGAGAAACTGACGGGCGTATGCCGAGAAGGTCTCTATATATCTGCGTTGTCCTTCGGCGTAGATGGTGTCGAAGGCAAGAGATGATTTTCCGCTGCCGGACAGACCGGTAATCACAACCAATTTCTCCCTCGGGATACTTACATCTATATTTTTAAGGTTGTGTACACGGGCTCCGAGAACCTCAATATACTCTTCGTGATTTGTCATATAAAATACGTAAATAGACAGCTTTGGACAAAGGGACGAAATTACGAATTTTCATTTATTTCACCCTCGCAGAAAAGGAGTAATTTGAAGAAGTGAAAAACCTGAACAGTTTCTTATATTTGCACTCGCAAAAAATATGGAAAATAATGAAAGCCGGAATAGTAGGATTGCCCAATGTAGGAAAATCGACCTTGTTCAACTGTTTGTCCAATGCCAAGGCACAGAGTGCCAATTTTCCCTTCTGTACAATAGAACCCAACCTGGGAGTGGTCAATGTACCCGATAGCCGATTGGTAAAACTGGAAGAATTGGTGCAACCCGAAAGGGTGCTCCCTGCTACCGTAGAAATTGTCGATATCGCCGGACTGGTGAGAGGGGCGAGTAAGGGAGAGGGACTAGGAAATCAGTTTTTGGGAAATATACGGGAATGTCACGCTATTATTCACGTGCTCCGCTGTTTTGACAACGGAAATATCGTCCATGTAGACGGTAGTGTAGATCCGGTTCGCGACAAAGAAACCATAGATATAGAGTTACAGCTGAAAGACTTGGAAACTGTAGACAAGCGACTCGAAAAAGTAAATCGAGCTGCCAAGACCGGCGATAAGAATGCTCAAAAGGAGCAAGCGGTACTTCAGAAATTCAAGACGGCTTTGGAAAGTGGTATTTCAGCAAGGGCAGTAGAGGTGAATGAAGATGAAACGGAGATTATAAAAGATTTTCAATTACTTACTTCCAAGCCCATACTATACGTGTGTAATGTGGATGAGGCATCTGCCAAGGAAGGCAATGCGTATGTCGAGAAGGTAAAGGAGGCTGTAAAAGACGAGAATGCCGGAGTTATCGTATTGGCCGTAGCTACCGAAGCCGATATAGCCGAGCTGGAAGATCACGAAGAACAACAGATGTTTTTACAAGATATCGGTTTGGATGAACCCGGAGTAGCGAGGCTCATCCGCGCCGCTTATACACTTCTCGATCTGCAGACTTATTTTACGGCAGGGGTGAAAGAGGTACGTGCTTGGACCGTTCCCGTAGGGGCTACAGCACCACAGGCGGCTGGGGTTATTCACTCCGATTTCGAGAAAGGATTTATTCGAGCAGAGGTCATTGCCTACGACGATTATGTGACCTATGGCAATGAAGCCAAGGTTAAGGAAGCTGGTAAAATGAGAGTGGAAGGTAAGGAATACGTAGTACAAGACGGAGATGTGATGCATTTTAGGTTTAATGTGTAGGGCTTGATAGTTGGTTAGTTCGTAGTTCGTAGTCTGTTTGCTTTTCGGTGTCATTCCGACAATCGGAGGAATCTTGGGTCTAGATATTTGGCTGTTTAAGGTTCTTTGCGCTTTGGGGAAGATTCCTTCCTCCTTCGGCGGACAGGTACTGCGCGAGGGCTCTGTTCTGAATGATATTGTGGTGTCACTACGGGAGGTCGACTATAGGAGCTGAGGTGGTAATCTCTTAGCCAGTACCACAAATCATCAACAATAAGAGTGGGTTTATTGTTGATTAATTTAATTTTTCCACCTTTTATAATTTGTCGGGAGTTGTTATATTAGCGACGGAACCAAATTACTTTCAATATGTCGCAATCGTCACAGTATACCGAAGATAATATACGTTCACTGGATTGGAAGGAGCATATCAGAATGCGCCCCGGGATGTATATCGGTAAACTGGGAGATGGTTCCAGCGCCGACGACGGTATTTATATATTGCTCAAAGAGGTGATAGACAACTGTATCGACGAATTTGTGATGGGTGCAGGAAAGACCATCGAGATTAGCGTACAGGGGAGCAAGGTGATAGTGAGAGACTACGGACGAGGGATTCCCCTCGGTAAAGTGGTAGATGTAGTGTCTAAAATGAATACGGGTGGAAAGTACGATTCCCGCGCCTTTAAAAAATCGGTGGGACTCAACGGGGTCGGTACTAAGGCGGTAAATGCCCTGTCGTCGTATTTCAGGGTAGAATCTACCCGCGACGGAAGGTCGAAATCGGCAGAATTTGAATCGGGCAATCTTATCGAAGAAGAGGAGCTGGAAGAAACCTCACGAAGAAGAGGTACCAAGGTCTCTTTTGTACCCGACGATACCATCTTTAAAAACTACAAGTTCCGCAACGAGTATATTGAGCGTATGTTGAAAAACTATGTGTACCTGAACCCCGGGCTTACCATAGTGTTCAACGGCGACAAGTTTTATTCTGATAACGGACTCAAAGACCTGCTCGAAGACAACAACAATACCGATGATATGTTGTATCCTATCATCCACCTTAAAGGAGATGATATAGAGGTGGCTATGACCCACAGCAAAACCCAATACAGCGAGGAGTACCACTCTTTTGTAAACGGACAGAACACTACTCAAGGAGGAACTCACCTCGCAGCTTTTAGAGAAGCGGTGGTAAAGACAATCCGCGATTTTTACGGCAAGAACTACGAGGCTGCCGATATTCGCAAGTCGATTATAGCAGCTGTTTCGGTAAAGGTGATGGAGCCGGTATTTGAAAGTCAAACCAAGACCAAGTTAGGATCTACCGATATGGGTGACGGATTGCCTACGGTGCGTACCTTTATCAACGATTTTATCGGAACACAGCTGGACAACTACCTCCATAAAAATCAGGAAACTGCCGAGAAGCTACAGCGCAAGATATTACAGGCAGAGCGAGAGCGAAAAGAGCTTTCAGGTATACGTAAACTGGCGAGGGAAAGAGCAAAGAAAGCGAGCCTTCACAATAAAAAATTGCGAGATTGTAGGGTTCACCTGGCCGATATGAAAAACGATCGCCGTCTAGATACTACCTTGTTTATCACAGAGGGAGATTCTGCCTCTGGTTCTATTACCAAGTCGAGAGACGTCAATACTCAGGCGGTATTCAGCTTGAGAGGAAAACCGCTGAACTCCTACGGAATGTCTAAAAAAGTGGTCTATGAAAATGAGGAATTCAACCTGCTCCAAGCTGCACTGAACATAGAAGAATCGCTCGAAGATCTCCGTTACAACAATATTGTAATCGCTACCGATGCCGATGTAGACGGAATGCACATCCGACTGCTTCTCATCACCTTCTTTTTGCAGTTCTTTCCGGAGTTGATAAAGGAAGGACATTTGTATATTCTCCAAACTCCGCTGTTTCGGGTGCGAAACAAAAAAGAAACTATCTATTGCTACAGCGAGGAAGAAAAACAACAGGCAATTCGCAAGTTGAAGGGAAACCCTGAAATCACTCGATTTAAAGGACTAGGGGAAATATCGCCAGACGAGTTTAAATATTTTATTGGAGAAGATATAAGACTGGATCCCGTAATGCTCGACAAGGCGATGTCTATAGATAGTTTTCTAGAGTTCTATATGGGAAAAAATACTCCAGACAGACAGGAGTTTATCATCAATAACTTGAAAGTGGAGCTCGATCTAGTGGAAGATGAATAGTGACTGGTTTTTACGGATGTAGTTTTTTGCAATACCGACAATCAATTTATTAGCTTATAAAATATCCTTTGCATGGACGAAAATATAGACAATCAGGATCTCAATAACGAAGATGCCGGTGCGGATTCCATAACCCGAGTAACGGGAATGTACAAAGACTGGTTTCTGGATTATGCCTCTTATGTGATTCTCGAACGTGCCGTACCTGCAATTGAAGATGGTTTTAAGCCTGTTCAGCGACGTATACTTCACTCGATGAAAGAACTCGATGACGGGCGATACAACAAGGTAGCCAATATTGTGGGACACACCATGCAGTACCATCCGCACGGAGATGCTAGTATTGGTGATGCCATGGTGCAAATAGGGCAGAAAGACCTGCTGATAGATACTCAGGGAAACTGGGGAAACATACTCACCGGCGATGGAGCCGCAGCACCTAGGTATATCGAGGCCCGACTGTCTAAATTCGCCCTTGAAGTGGTATACAGCCCTAAGATTACAGAATGGCAGTTGAGTTATGACGGAAGAAAGAAAGAACCGGTCAACCTACCGGTCAAATTTCCTCTATTACTGGCTCAAGGAGCTGAAGGAATCGCTGTTGGACTGTCGACCAAAATACTCCCGCATAATTTTTTGGAGCTGATAGATGCCTCTATAAAGCACCTCAAAGGCAAGTCGTTTAAACTATACCCCGATTTTCCTACTGCAGGGATTGCAGATATTACCAATTACAACGACGGTATGCGCGGAGGAAAGGTGAGGGTAAGAGCGAGAATATCTCAGTTGGACAAGAATACTTTGGTGATTACCCAAATACCTTTCGGTACAAATACCTCCTCGCTTATAGACTCTATTCTCAAGGCCAACGACAAAGGGAAGATAAAGGTCAAGAAGATTGAAGATAACACAGCGGCTGAAGTGGAAATTCTGGTGCACTTGCCATCGGGGATCTCTCCCGATAAGACCATAGATGCGCTATATGCCTTTACGGCCTGTGAAACCTCAATATCTCCGCTAGGTTGTATTATCGAAGGCAATAAGCCGCTGTTTATAGGAGTTTCTGAAATGTTGAAACGGTCTACTGATAACACCGTCGAACTGCTGCGCAGCGAATTGGAAATACAGCTTAAAGAGCTGGAAGAACAATGGCATTTTGCCTCTCTTGAACGCATTTTTATAGAAAACAGGATATACCGCGATATTGAAGAAGAAGAGACCTGGGAAGGGGTCATAGCGGCGATAGACAAGGGGCTGCAGCCGCATATTAAACACTTGAAACGAGCGGTGACCGAAGAAGATATTGTTCGACTTACCGAAATCCGTATCAAGCGGATCTCTAAGTTTGATATCGATAAAGCCCAACAGAAAATTGATGCTCTCGAAGGAGATATCGCAGAGGTAAAACACCATTTGGAACACCTTGTTGAATATGCTATAGATTATTTTACTCGACTTAAAAAGACCTATGGTGAAGGTAGGGAGAGAAAAACCGAATTGCGCGTTTTTGACGATATTGAAGCTACCAAAGTAGTAATGCGCAATGCTAAACTATATGTAAACAGAGAAGAAGGCTTTGTCGGTACCTCTTTGCGCAAAGACGAGTATATCTGTGACTGTAGTGATATAGACGATATTATTGTCTTTACTGCAGAAGGAAAGATGATGGTGACCAAAGTGGAAGCCAAAACCTTTGTGGGGAAAAACATAATTCACGCGGCAGTCTTTAGAAAAAAGGACAAGCGAACGGTATACAATTTGGTGTATAAAGACGGAAAGGGAGGAGCGAGCTATATCAAGAGGTTTAATGTCACTTCTATAACGAGAGACCGGGAATACGATTTGACTCAGGGCAAGAAGGGATCGTCTGTTCTCTATTTCTCAGCTAATCCCAACGGAGAAGCTGAAATGATTACCGTGTTTTTGCGACAGGCAGGTAGCATTAAAAAACTCAAATGGGATATTGATTTTGCCGATGTGTTGATCAAGGGAAGACAGTCTAAGGGAAATTTGGTTACTAAATACGCTGTGAAGCGCATCGAATTGAAAGAAAAAGGAGTATCTACCCTGAAGCCGAGAAAAATATGGTTTGACGATACCGTACAACGACTTAATGTAGACGGGCGAGGAGAACTTCTCGGAGCATTTAGAGGTGAAGATCGCCTGCTGATTATCAATCAGTCCGGGGTAGTCAAAACTATAACTCCCGAGCTGTCTACACACTTTGAAGACGAGATGATAGTACTTGAAAAATGGAATCCTAAAAAACCCATTTCTGCCATTTATTACGACGGGGAAAAAGAACGCTATTTTGTGAAGCGATTCCTCGTAGAACACGGCAATAGAGAAGAGCTCTTTATTACCGAACACCCCAAATCGCAGCTCGAAGTTGTCTCTACCGACTGGAAGCCGATGGCTGAAGTGGAGTTTGTAAAACCCAGGGGAAAACAAGCCAAAGAAAACCTGACTGTCAACCTCGAAGAATTTATATCCGTGAAGGGAATCAAGGCTCTTGGAAACCAGTTGACCACAGATAAAGTAAGACAAATCAACCTTCTCGATCCATTGCCCTATGAAGTGCCAGAAGAATTAGAACCAGAAGATATAGAAGTGGTAGATGAAGAAAGTGTAGAAGGTAAAAAAGAAGACGATAAAGACAGGACGCAGATAAGTTTTGAATTTGAATAGATTTCGCCTTCGATACAATAAGAATAAGAGAATACTCCCCCTATCCGATGAAGTTTAGCATAGGTACATTCAGAATTAAATAAACATTTGTAATTCAGTGAATTAATCCGTAATTTAGAGAAACAAAACCCCGAAAATTGGCCAAAGTGCCAAAAAACGGGGTTTTTCTATTCTACGTGTCTATGAAATTACAAAGAATT
>JAJUFH010000015.1 GCA_029266035.1 Sinomicrobium sp. | reverse complement strand
TATTTTTAATTTTTCCTTGCCAGAGCCAGACTTCCAGTATTTTTCCAACTTTCTTGCATCTAATCTCGTTTTAGCTTCTTCCCAATAAATTAATTCGAAAGGAGCGTATGGCCTCGTTGTCTTTTCACGTCCTGTGTTATGTCTGTTGAACCTTTCTTCTAGGTTCTGTGTCATGCCTACATAGATGTAATATCTCTTCAAACTCGATATTGCGTAGACATAGAACATAACGTCAAATTTTTTCTCCGGCGCGCCTGCCTGCCGGCAAAGGCAGGTCTACCAATTCCGCCACCGAGGCTTGAAACGGGATGCAAATCTAATAATTTTTTGAGAAGTTTGTAATAATTATTTGTTTTTTTGTCTCGCCAGTTCGTTGCGCTCTATAGTGTGCCCCGGTCTACTCCATTTAGGGCGCTCATCTAGAGCGGTATACGCAGAGTTTTCCGCTTCCACTGTTTGGGGTTGTACTTTTTTGGTAAAGGGCTTTTGAGGGTTCAGTCCGAGAGTTCTAAACATCTCCATATCTTCATTCACATCCGGATTGGGGGTAGTCAACAGCTTATCTCCCGCAAAGATGGAATTAGCTCCGGCAAAGAAGCACATCGCTTGTCCTTCACGACTCATATTGGTACGTCCTGCGGAGAGTCGCACCTGAGTTTCGGGCATTACGATACGGGTAGTGGCTACCATACGAACCATTTCCCATATTTCGACAGGCTCTTGGTCTTCCATGGGAGTACCGTCTACCGCCACAAGCGCATTGATGGGTACCGATTCCGGCTGTGGGTTTAGTGTGGAAAGGGCGACCAGCATTCCCGCTCGGTCTTTCAGCTTTTCTCCCATACCTATTATCCCTCCGCTACACACAGTAACATTGGTCTTGCGCACATTGTCTATAGTTTGCAGTCGGTCCTCATATCCGCGGGTAGAGATAACCTCTTTATAGTATTCTTCTGAGGTATCGAGATTGTGGTTGTAGGCGTACAGTCCGGCCTCAGCCAAGCGTTTGGCTTGATTTTCGGTAATCATACCGAGGGTACAGCAAACTTCCATATCCAATTTGTTGATGGTGCGCACCATTTCGAGTACCTCGTCAAATTCCGGTCCGTCTTTTACATTTCGCCATGCGGCTCCCATACACACTCTCGAACTTCCGGCCGATTTGGCGCGAAGGGCCTGGGCTTTTACCTGTTGTACACTCATCAGGTCGTTGCCTTCTACATTAGTATGATAGCGTGCAGCCTGTGGGCAGTATCCGCAATCTTCCGGACAGCCTCCGGTTTTAATAGATAGTAGGGTAGATACCTGTACTGTATTGGGGTCGTGGTATTTTCGGTGTACGGTAGCAGCTTCGTATAGCAGCTCCATCAAAGGTTTGTTGTATATGTCGAGTATTTCTTCTTCGGTCCAGTTATGTCTTATTTCACTCATAGATTCAGTATTGAAATTGCGAAGGCAGTGCCTTCTATGCCGGTCAAAAGTACTAAAAAAGGATGTGTTTCTCTGTCGGGTGCGGAGTTAAATTGGAGAACAAGAGTTATAAGGTAGTTTGTTCCTCCGGAATTATAGATTAAACGTCCAGTTCTACTACAATAGGGCAATGATCGCTGTGCTTTGCCTCGGGCAGTATAAGTGCTCTTTTTAGTTTTTCTTGCAGGGCTTGGCTCACCATATTATAGTCGATACGCCATCCCTTGTTGTTGGCGCGGGCATTGGCACGATAGCTCCACCACGAATACTGATGGGGCTCCTGATTGAAATACCGGAAACTGTCGATGAATCCTCTGTTGATAAAATTGTCTATCCACTCTCGCTCTACGGGAAGGAAACCAGATACTTTGGCATTTCTCACAGGGTCGTGAATATCGATGGCACGGTGACAGATATTGTAATCGCCGGAGATGACCAGATTAGGCTTTTCCTGTTTCAGTTGGTCTATATACTCCTGAAAATCGGCCATATACTGCAGTTTGTGCTCCAGACGTTCGATATTGGTTCCGGAGGGTAGGTATAGGCTCATTACAGACACTCCCTTAAAATCGGCGCGGAGGTTCCGGCCTTCGGCATCCATATAATCGATACCTGTACCGTATTCTACGTGATCGGGCTCTGTTTTAGACAGTATAGCCACACCGCTATAACCCTTCTTTTGGGCGCTAAACCAGTAGTGATAGGGGTATCCGGCTTTTTCAAAAAGAGAAAGGTCTAATTGTTCTTTCATGGCCTTGGTCTCCTGAATGCACAACACATCCGGGTTGGCACTTTGCAGCCAGTCGAAAAATCCCTTGTTTATCGCAGCTCTGATTCCGTTGACGTTATAGGAAATAATCTTCATATCTGTGTTTTGTGCTAAAATAAGGAATAGGTTTTTCCCAAGCCATAAATACGGCTAAAATTTAAGGCTGCCCCATCGATGTGGAAACAGCCTTTTTTGATGGAGTGTCATCTGGAACAATCCGATAAGCTGCGTTTTGTTCCTGTATGTCTGTTAATATCGGTAGTATTCCGGTTTGAATGGTCCCTCTACCGTAACACCTATGTATTTTGCTTGTTCTTCGCTGAGTGTTTCCAACTCTACTCCGATTTTTTCAAGGTGGAGTCTAGCCACTTTTTCATCCAGGTGTTTGGGCAGCATATACACCTCGTTTTTATACTTGTCGCTGTGGTTCCACAATTCTATCTGCGCCAAGGTCTGATTGGTAAAGGAGTTACTCATCACAAAACTCGGGTGACCGGTAGCGCAGCCCAGGTTTACCAGTCGGCCTTCGGCGAGCAGTATGATGTCACTGCCGTTTACGGTGTATTTGTCTACCTGAGGTTTGATATTCACCTTAGAAGCCCCGTGATTTTTGTTCAACCAAGCCACATCGATCTCATTGTCAAAATGTCCGATATTGCACACTATGGTCTTGTCTTTCATGGCTTCGAAATGACGCCCTGTTACTATGTCTTTGTTTCCGGTAGTGGTAATCACGATATCAGCCTTACTAACTACGTTTTCCAAGCGCTTAACTTCGTAGCCGTCCATCGCTGCCTGCAGCGCACAGATAGGGTCTATTTCTGTTACGGTTACTATGGCTCCGGCGCCTCTGAAAGATGCAGCAGTTCCCTTGCCTACATCACCGTATCCACACACTACTACGCGTTTTCCGGCAAGCATAACATCAGTAGCCCGTCTTATGGCATCTACTGCGCTTTCTCGACATCCGTATTTGTTGTCAAATTTCGATTTGGTCACCGAGTCGTTTACGTTTATGGCAGGCATAGGAAGTGTTCCGTTTTTCATGCGCTCGTACAGTCGGTGTACTCCGGTAGTGGTCTCTTCAGAAAGTCCTTTGATGCCGGATACGAGATCGGGATACTCATCGAGTACCATGTTAGTAAGGTCACCCCCATCGTCCAAAATCATATTGAGCGGCTTGCGATCTTCTCCGAAGAAAAGCGTTTGTTCTATACACCAGTTAAACTCCTCTTCATTCATTCCTTTCCACGCGTATACGGGGATACCTGCAGCGGCTATAGCGGCAGCGGCATGGTCTTGAGTAGAGAAGATATTACAAGAACTCCAGCTCACCTCGGCTCCTAAGGCTACCAGGGTTTCTATGAGTACTGCAGTTTGTATGGTCATGTGCAAACACCCGGCAATACGAGCTCCTTTCAGGGGGTGTTCGTCTGCGTATTCTCTGCGGAGTGACATCAAACCGGGCATTTCGGCTTCTGCCAACTCTATTTCTTTCCTTCCCCATTCGGCCAGTGAAATGTCCTTCACTTTATATGCAGTGTAGGGTGCTGTTTTTGTATTCATAATCGTATATTTGTTTTTTTAGCGATTTGTCCTCTTCTTTCTGTTGAAGAAAAAGAGGGTGCAAAGTTAAGGAATAACTTTATCTATGTAAAATATAGAAGCCTATAGTTTGTTTTGCAAATTTTTTGGCTTTGAACTCGATATGAGTTGGTTAATGTAGAGCCTAAGGGCTTTCAGAATTGGATTTTTATGCCGCTGTACAAGACGATAACAGTAAGTGAAGATACCTCGATACGGATTTGGAAAATAGAAGAGAGCTACGAGGAGTTACTGCAAAATATACATCCCACCCCGAGATGCCTGCAACGGGTGAATTCAATGAAGTCCGATATCCATCGCAGAGGGTTTCTCAGTGTGCGACACTTGCTTAAGGAAGCGGGTTACGAGGCTAAAGATCTTTACTACGACCTCAACGGAAAACCTCACTTGACCGATGGTAAACACATCTCTATAACGCATTCTTTCGAATTTTCCGCAGTGATTATCAGCAGTGTTCCGGTAGGGATAGACATTGAGAAACAGCGTGAAAAAATAACACTTATCGCAGATAAATTTATAGACTATGAGTACAGTTATCTGACCGAAGAAGACATCGTCAGGAAACTGACGGTAATATGGTGTGCCAAAGAGAGCCTGTACAAGATTTTTGCTGTAAAGGGTATGAGTTTTAAAGATCACACCAAGGTCATTCCTTTTCTTTTGGAAGAAAAAGAGACCACATCGTGGATACACTACAGAGATCGGCTTCGGAAATACCGCATATCGTTTCTCGAGTTTGAAGGTTTTACTTGTGCTTATGCTCTGAGAGAAGCTTCGGTATAAGATGTATTATTGTAATTCGTTTTGTCTGGTTTACTGCCCGATAGAACACTAAAAATTAATGATTAGTTATGAACATTTCGGTTGAATTGACCTTGACTCCACTACAGGACGAGTATGAAGATGCGATTATTCACTTTATTAAAAAACTCAGAGCCTCCGGACTCACAGTATTGGAAAACCCGTTGAGTACACAGGTGTACGGAGATTACGACAAGGTTATGACGCTGTTGACTTCAGAGATCAAGGAAGCCTTTGAGCTGGTAGAGCGTGGCTTGCTGTATATGAAAATTGTAAAATCGGATCGAAGCGATTATGAGCCACATTTTTGATTGGATTTTTGCCCAGTACGACGGGGTGCCCCTACATCTCACTGTACTGGAAATAATAGCCGTGATATTCGGCTTCTTGAGTGTGGTATACTCAAAGCGGGAAAATATACTGGTATATCCAACCGGAATAGTGAGTACAGCCATCTTTGTGTATATCCTTTGGGTGTATGGCTTGTTGGGCGATATGCTGATCAATGCATATTATTTTTCTATGAGTATCTACGGGTGGTACGTTTGGACTCGCAAGGTAGACGACACACATTTTATCCCTGTAACACGTACTACAACTAAGGAAAAATTATGGTCGGTAGTATTGTTTGTGCTAGCTATAGTCTTTGTTTTTGGAATATATTGGTTTTCCGGCCGTCTAGACAGTTGGGCATCCTATGTCGATACGCTGACAACTGCTATTTTCTTTGTAGGGATGTGGCTTATGGCTCGTAAAAAACTTGAAAACTGGACGTATTGGATTATAGGAGATCTCATTTCGATACCGCTCTATATGTATAAGGGCTTGGTGTTTACATCGCTGCAATACGCTTTGTTTACAGTTGTTGCCGTATACGGATATTTAGCATGGAAGAAAAACTTGAACAAAAATCCGGAGCGCTTGTTAAGATAGTGATGGTCGGTCCGGAATCTACGGGGAAGACCACACTAGCAAGACAATTGGCATCTTTTTACAAAACAGAATGGGTGCCAGAATATATGCGTGAATACCTGCAAGACAAATGGGATCGCGAGCGGAAAACCTGCACTCCGGAAGATATGTTGCCCATAGCTATCGGACAGATGAAACTTGAAAATGATAGAGGGAGCAAGGCCGATAAACTGCTTTTTTGCGATACTAATTTGCTAGAGCTCAAGGTGTATTCGGAGGTGTATTACGGGTATTGCGATTCCCTTATTGAGAAATTTGCATTGCAGAATAGATACACATTGTACTTTTTGACTTATATTGATGTCCCCTGGGAAGAAGATGATCTGAGAGACAAACCGGGTGAGCGTCTCGAAATGTTTGAGTGTTTTCGACAAGCTCTTGTAAAATATAAGTTGCCTTATGTCGTTTTGAAAGGAGATAGACAAGAACGCTTGAAACAAGCTATTGCTCATATTTCATCGTTGTAAATGATATTCCAATATATATCCATATAGATTTAATCGTAACACTGACAACCACTATGCTTACGGAAAAAGATTTGGAACTGCTCGAAGAAAAGGAAATTAATCCGGAAGAGATACTCCGACAGATAGAGACTTTTAAAGAAGGAATACCCTATGTCAACCTCTTGCGTTCGGCTACCTTGCACAACGGAGTTATTCCGGTATCTGAATCTCAGAGACAGTACTATATCTCGTTGTACGAAGAACAGAGAGAGGCTTTAGATATTATGAAATTTGTCCCGGCTTCGGGTGCAGCTACTCGAATGTTTAAGGCTTTGTTTCGATTTTTGGACGGATTTAATCCAGAGCGGGAAACCTTTAATACATACGTAAACAGAAAGAACGGACAGGATATGCAAACCTTTTTTGTGGGCGTAGAGAAACTTCCGTTCTATGAGGATGTTGTGAAGGCTCTCGAAGAAAGGTATGCGGATTTTGAACACTTTCCCGACGATAGGCAGAAATATCTCTTCGTTCGTGAAATGCTGTCGGAGGAGGGTTTTGATATGGGCTCTTATCCCAAAGGCTTGCTGCCGTTTCACAAATACAGCACCCACGCTGCTACCGCTTTTGAAGAGCATTTGTACGAGGCGGCACTTTACAATGTCTCTAGGGGAAGAGCACGACTCCATTTTACGATTTCTCCAGAACACTTTAGCAAGTTTGACGAGGCGTTTAATAGTATTATCCGCAGTGTAAGAGAAAAGACCGGAGTTGATTTTGATGTGGATTTCTCCTTTCAGAAAGCCTCTACCGATACCATAGCTGTGACTCCCGACGACAAACCTTTCCGCAAAGAAGACGGTAGCTTATTACTTCGTCCTTCGGGGCACGGCGCACTGATAGAAAACCTGAACGATCAGAGGGCGGATATCGTATTTATTAAAAATATTGATAATGTGGTGGTATACCGCTACAAATACGAAATGGCAGAGTATAAGAAAATGTTGGCGGGAATACTACTTCATTATCAGCAACGGATATTCAAATACGCTAAAATGTTGGAAGAAACCGAGATTAGCGAGACGCAAATTTTGGAGATAAGAGCCTTTCTTCACGAAGAACTCAACACCTATACCGCTCCCGACTTTTACAAGTACACTCGGCAGTATCAGATTGAGCATCTGATGGAAAAATTGAATCGTCCATTGAGGGTATGCGGTATGGTGCGCAATGAAGGAGATCCCGGAGGAGGGCCTTTCTGGATTAAGGACGAAGATGGCAATGTGTCGCTACAGATTATAGAGTCGGCACAGATTGATTTAGGAAATCGCCGACAGCTGAAAATTATGAATGGGGCTACGCATTTCAATCCGGTAGATATAGTATGTGGAATTAGAAATTACAAGGGAGAGGAGTTCAATCTGCCAGATTATGTAGACGAACGACAGGCGTTTATAGTAGAAAAAACTACTGAGGGTAAAGAGTTGAAGGCGTTGGAACGTCCGGGATTGTGGAATGGAGGAATGGCGTTTTGGAATTCGGTTTTTGTAGAGGTACCACTTACCACCTTTAATCCAGTCAAAACAGTCAACGACCTGCTCAAACGGGCACATCAAGTTAGAAAATAAATGAGAACGCAGCGTTTTTAGTGAGTAGTATTTGGGTAAACCTTATACAACCTATGTGTATACTTTTTAAAATTACACATGAATTCTAGGACTGTTTTTAGAATAGATATTATTTAAATATCTGTTTTTTAGTGTGTTGTGTTTTTTTGTTTTCAAAATCTCTTTCAAGGCATTATTTTTTCATAATACCAAGCGTGACAAAAGTTAGTTTAAAAAATGGTATTATGAAAAAGTTGGTTTTTACATCAGTATTAGCTCTGGGAAGTTTAACAGCAATCAATGCCACAGTTCCAATCTTTCACGATGGGATTATGGATGTTGTACTGCAGGAAGAGTACACTGAGATTTCTGCCAGTGAGCTTCCTCAGCCAGTAAAAAATGCCTTGGCATTAGATTATCGGAATGCAATTCTTGACAAAGCTTCTGTAAACGACAACAACGAGTACAAACTTGAGGTAGACATAGACGGAACAGCTGTGTCATTGTACGCTAGCGAATCTGGAGAGTGGATGCCGAAATAACAAGTCCCTTATTTTACATTTTATATATTTTCAAGTTTAGTCTGATTGCGTTCAGATTAGCGGACAGATCTCCACAGTTTAGGAGGTCTGTTCTTTTTTACGCCTATCTCGAAACGAGAAACAAAATGGTGTTAAGTGTGTAAAGTTTACTCAGTCGTTACAATTTTATACATTTTCCCTTACACAATAGGGGCTGTAATGTTTTTGTTTTTTGATATTGAAATGCTGATTTACAGTAAATTAAATTTATTTTTTGAACATGAGCGGGGAATGGCATTGTTATTTCTTATACCGTGACAAAAGATGAAGGTTAGCACACTGCGCAAAGTGGTCTATATAAAATATAATCGAAGCATATAAGTATGCTGAAAAAAACGGTGAGTGGATACAAAAGTATTTTGTGTCCAAGATTAGGTTGGTTAGTAAAAGAGGCTGCATTTGCAGTCTCTTTTCTTTTGAAATTGTTAGACAATAATCTGTTTCATTACACTTTCCTGTATTTAGGGCTATTCGGCAATAATCTAAGCTGTATTTATTCTTCTAAAAAAACACTCTTTTTAGCGTAATAATTGTCGAGACTTGTAATTTTGCAAAAAAATAAAGCTGCTTTACTGTTTCCAGATATAAAGCGTATATTTATAGAGAAATACAGTATTTGACTTAACGCTAAATAAAAAATTAATGCCCAAAATACTTATTATAGAAGACGATGTGACCTTTTGCAAGGTGCTGGAAAAATTTCTTGCAAAAAACGGGCACGAAGTCTCTACCAGTTTTTCAGCAGCCGAAGCCAAAGACAAAATATCGAAGCAATCCTTCGACTTGGTGATAACAGATTTACGCCTTCCCAATTACGACGGACTCGATCTGTTGGGGGAGATTAAGGAGGATTTTCCTGAAACTCCTGTGGTGTTGATGACGGGTTATGCAGATATCAACACTGCGGTTAAGGCGATGAAAAAAGGGGCATTCGACTATATTTCAAAGCCTTTTAATCCCGATGAAGTACTCATCATTATCAACAAGGCCTTGTCCGGCGTTGAAATACCTCAATCTGAGCCTAAGGAACAGTCTTCGAAAAAGAATCTGACCTCGCCTGCGCAAGGACAGAAGTTTGTGACTGGTACGAGTGTGGCTTCTCGAAAACTCAACGAGTATATAAATCTAGTGGGGCCCACCGATATGTCGGTGCTTATCGTTGGAGAGAGTGGTACCGGTAAGGAGGTTGTAGCCAAGAGTATACACGACAAAAGCGCTAGGAGGGATAAGAATTTTATTGCTGTAGACTGTGGAGCCATCCCCAAAGAAATTGCAGCCAGCGAGTTTTTTGGGCATGTAAAAGGCTCGTTTACAGGAGCGGTTAACGATAAAATAGGCCATTTTGAAGCCGCTAACGGAGGAACTATTTTTTTGGACGAGGTGGGAAACCTCTCCTACGAAAACCAGATTCAGCTGCTTAGAGCTCTTCAGGAAAGAAAGGTAAAACGAATAGGGAGCAATAAGGAGATACAGGTAGATATTCGACTCATAACAGCCACCAATGAAGACCTGCAAGCCGCAGTGAGAAAAGGAACCTTTAGGGAAGATTTGTTTCACAGACTCAATGAGTTTTCTATCAATGTGCCGGGGCTTTCCGATCGAAAAGAGGATTTAATGCTTTTTGCTGAACATTTTTTGGAACTCGCCAATCGACAGCTCGGCAAAAGTGTTTTGGGCTTTTCTCCTGAGGTGGCAGAGGCCTTTGAGAATTACAGTTGGCCGGGAAATATTCGCGAACTACAGAACGTGATTAAAAGAGCAACGCTGCTCACCGCTTCCGACTACATTCTCAAAGAAGCACTTCCCCAAGAGATATTCCAAGAAGAAAACCAAAGGGTGGACTACAATTTCTTTAAAACGAAAAACGAGAAAAATATGATTCTCAACGCGCTTAAGGAAACTAACAACAACAAGAGTAGAGCGGCAGAACTCTTAAAAATGAATAGGAAAACCCTGTACAACAAGCTCAAGCTTTACAATATCGAGTTGTAAACCGTAGACGTTACAGGTATTTGTCCGTTATCTGTTCTGTAATTTCCGCAAGCTGACGCTGTAATGTACCTAAGAGTAATTCCAGCTCAGCTTCTGGAATATCGTCTATATGATGCTCCAGCTTTTCTAGTAAGGATGCAGTTTCGTGAGCTTCTATTTGTTTGAACATGGGACTCATCTTGTGTGCAGTTTGCTGAATGCCTTCTTTGTCTTTATGTCTGAACTGCTCGCTTATGGTTTTCTCATTCTTTTCCGTGCTTTCAACAAAGGTCTGCAGAATTTCTCGGAGAGCTTCTTCGTCGAATTGCAATAACTGTTTCAATGGGGTCAGATTATAGAGAGAAGTATTACCCTCAGTGAGAATGGTCTGAGCAGTGGTTGTTTTTATGTCGGGAGATGGTGTAGAAATATCCTGTTTCAGCGCTTTAGAAATGCAAGCGATAAGAGTACCGGGGGCAAAGGGCTTCTGCAGTACTTCAGAGAACCCGGCATTTCGATATTCTTCCCGGTTGAGGTCGGCTCTGCCTGTAATGGCAATCACCGGCTTGTTTTCGTCCGATTTGCCAGCTTTTTGCAAGGCCTCGAGAAACTGAAAGCCGTTTAGATCTGGCATTTGTATGTCTGTCAATATCACATCGTAATCGTCTTTGTCACTTAAGTATTCCAAGGCTTCAGAAGCTTTGGTGAAATCGTGTACTTCACAAGATTGTTGTTTGAGAATCTCTGCGGTCAAGCTAAGTACCGACTCGTCGTCGTCGATCAAAATGGCCTTTATGATTTTGGGAAGTTGTGGAATTGCAACCTTGTCTTCTATTGGAGTACTGTTATTTTCTGAGGGGATTTGAAGGGGAATCTTCAGCGTGAATACACTTCCCTTGCCTTCCCAGCTCTTCAATTCAAGCGATCCACCTAAAAGTGATGCCAGTTTTCGGGAGATGGTGAGTCCGAGTCCGGTACCTCCGTATTTTTTTTCTATGGCGCTTTCCGCCTGTGTAAATTCGTTAAAGATGACTTCTTGTTTGTCTTTTCTGATTCCGATTCCTGTATCTTCTACACTTATACGTACTCTGTAGGTGGTGTTAAATTTTTCCAGTACTTCTGCCTTAATTTTAATATGTCCGCTTTCGGTAAATTTATAGGCGTTACCGATGAGATTGGTCAAAATCTGCTTGATGCGAAAAGGGTCGCCCATGAGCAGTGTTCTCAGACGGGGTTCTATCGCTATGATAAGTGCTATGTTCTTGTTGGGGTAGAGTGAGCCGCTTTCTTCAGCAGTGTCCGAAATAATGTTCTCTAGAGAGAACAAGGTGTTTTCGATTTTTATTTTTCCCGCCTCCAGTTTGTTGTAGTCGAGAAGGTCGTCTACAAGATTTCTCACATAGCCAGAGGCGTTTTTTACTCTAGAGACATACTGTTCTTGTTTGGCGCTGATATCCGAATTGTGCAGTAGGTCAGTATATCCTATAATGGTGCTCAGGGGAGTGCGGAGGTCGTGGCCTACCGTGTAGATGAGTTGTTCTCGGTTTTTCAGTAGTTGTTCTGTGGTGTTTTTGGCATTTTCCAGTTGCTTCCGATATGATTGGCTCTTCCAGAAATCGTTTAATATGAGGTAAGAAAAGAGAATGGTGAGCAACAACCCCAAAACGGCAGCTACGGTAATCACCCGAATGGTTTTTTTAAGCGCGAGGTCTCGTTGTTGGCTCAGGGCATTGTTGGTGTTGATAATCTCTCCTTCAAAAGACGACAGTATTTCGCGAAGTTGTTGCGAAATGGTAATATCGTCTCGCAGTAGCTCGTCTTCCTTGGCAGTGAGCGACTTCTTGATATTGGTCGTCTTGATTTTTAGGTCTTTTAAGAGTTCTTTCGATGCATTGAGTACAGAATCTGCAATTCTTTCCCGATTTTCCCTGCTGGCAGTATCGACGGGGATATTCTCGTTCAAAAGGTCTACCAGACTTTGGATGGCACTTTTCTGAAAATCCTGTAAACTATCCGGGTTTACTACAAAGTCTTCAATGCCGAGATCTTGGTTAGACGATTGCATCTGTGTAATCTGAGCTATTGCTTTTTCGAGGGACACATCGGTTTCATCCCTTTGTTTAAGTGCTCTGAGCTCTTTGATATTATCCACTTTTTTGTCTAACAATATCTTGACACTGTCCAGCAATTCTACCTGACTCTCATTGTCGATCAGTGGCTTGAGCGAGTCTATCTCTCCATACAAGATGGTGGTTTCGTCCATAAAGGCATTAAAATTTCTAGAGGAGGACGATTGAAGGGTTATCCTGGCGAGGCTTTCTGTTTGATATAAATGAGCTACTAGCGAACTGGTGATAAGCAGCTTCTTGCTTTCAAAAGCATTGCTGTTTTGGTGTTTGGTGAAGATTTGAAACTCGGCATAGACAAACCATCCCACTGCAGCGATAATAATGGCAAGGGCGATATAGCTGAGCAATACCTTATAAGTAATAGTGCTTTTCTTCGTATTCATGGTACAAAAATAAGGAATACATTAACAATCAGTTCGTAACGACAGCATAAAAAAGATTTTAATAAAGGTTTTGAAAACCATCTGATATTCTCGTGAAAAAAAAGAGGAAAAAACAAGGGAAATATATTTTTAGCTCGTAGCTTTGCGGCTCATATATCTCAAAAGGGGTGCTTAAACACTGACTGTTGAACAGTACAGGAGCGAGCTGAGATCATACCCATAGAACCTCGAACAGGTAATGCTGTTTAGGGAGGACCGAGCGTTAAGAAAATGTCCAGTGGACATTTTTAGCGAAGGGGCCAGCTGGCGGGGGGCAACCCGATCACAGGAGAATGTCAGAAGGACGTTTTTGATGTGATAACCAGTTGGCGGGTTGTCAAAATTCCAGGCGTTAAGAAAATGTCCAGTGGACATTTTGGTAAACCTACTTGCCGGCGAGTAGGAGAGCTGAACCACTGAGCGATCGGACAGACTAACCAGTACGGAGCTGCGCTTGGGAATTGACAATAATCCGATTCCTCGGTCTGGGAGTAATCTAATTTTAACCAAAGAATAATGACCCCTTTTTATTCGTGCAAAATTTGTTGCGAATGAAAAAGTTGTTTTGTGTGTCCAAAAGTCGCAAACTTGCGGCTGTTGCCTTGTCAGTACTTGGCGGACAATGTGTTTTATCACAAGAATCAAAGGTGAGGGATACCGTTGTATCCGATTCTGTGGCTCTCGATGAGGTGCTGGTATCTGCCGTGAGGGTCACTGCTCAGAACCCGGTAACCTTTAGCAATTTGTCTAAGACAGATATCGCTTCGAGAAACCTGGGGCAAGATATTCCTTCACTTATGAATTATTTGCCCTCTGTGGTCACTACCTCTGATGCCGGAGCCGGTATTGGATATACCGGAATCAGAGTGCGGGGTAGCGATGCTACTCGGGTAAATGTTACCATAAACGGTATTCCCTTTAACGATTCGGAATCACACGGAAGCTTTTGGGTAAATATGCCCGACTTTGCCTCTTCGGTAGAGAATATGCAGTTGCAGCGAGGTGTGGGAACCTCAACCAACGGAGCGGGTGCATTTGGCGCCAGTCTGAATCTGCTTACCGATGCTGTAGCCGAAGAAGCCGGAGGGGAAATTGCCAATTCCTTCGGTAGCTTTAACACCAGGAAACACACCCTGAAGTTTACTACTGGAAAACTAAACGATCATTTTGAAGTTTCCGGACGTCTTTCCGTACTCCGTTCCGACGGTTATGTCGACAGGGCTTCGTCCGATTTAAAATCGTATTTTTTACAAGGAGCTTATGTTGATGGGAATACGCTAGTAAAGGCCTTGGTATTCGGTGGGCACGAAACCACCTATCAGTCGTGGAACGGTATCGATGCGGAGACTATGAAAACCAATAGGCGGTACAATTCTGCCGGACAGTACACCGACGACGACGGCAATATCCGCTTTTACGACAATGAGGTAGACGATTACAAACAAGACCACGCCCAGTTGCACTGGAATCAGCGATGGTCTGATCGCTGGAGTACCAACCTGGCGCTTCACTACACCTATGGAAGAGGCTATTTTGAGCAATACGGACAGGATCAAGATTTTGCCGATTACGGTTTGACACCTGTTGTTGTAGGGGGAAGCACTATAAATACCACCGACCTGATTGGCAGAGAGTGGTTAGACAATGATTTTTATGGAACCACCTTTTCGGCTCACTACGAAGACGAATCACTTGATGTAGTAGTAGGAGGAGCTTGGAATAAGTATGAAGGAGATCATTTCGGTGAAATTATTTGGGCGAGATATGCTTCGCAGAGTGAGATCAGAGACCGGTATTACGACGACAACTCTCTGAAAGCCGATGCCAATGTTTTTGCCAAGGTAAATTACAAACTGACCGATCGCTGGAACCTATTTGGAGATATACAATATCGCGGTATCGGATATGAAGCCAACGGAGAAGAAACTGGTCTGGTAGATGATACTTTTAATTTTTTCAATCCTAAGGCTGGAGTCACTTATACTTTTAGTCCAGGGAATAATCTTTATTTCTCTTATGGTAGAGCGGGAAGAGAACCCAACAGGAGTGACTACAAAGGAGGAAATCCTAAACCGGAATACCTAAACGACTTTGAGCTGGGATGGAGGTATTTGTCTAGCAATGTCAAACTCAATGCAAACGCTTACTATATGCGCTATAAAGATCAGCTAGTACTTACCGGCGAGCTCGACGATGTGGGTGCCCCTATACGCCGGAACAGCGGTGATAGCTACAGGATCGGACTGGAAGTAGATGCAACGGTAATAATTTCCGACCGCTGGACAATACGGCCCAACATTGCACTGAGCGACAATCGCAATATAGACTATGTGAACGAAACAGCTGGAGGGGTGGAGAAAATGGGAAATACAGAGATTTCTTTTTCTCCTGGAGTTATAGCGGGAAATGCCATTGTATTTAGCCCAGTAGACAATTTGCAACTGTCGCTGTTGTCGAAGTATGTTGGAAAACAGTATATGGACAATACCGGTAGAGAAGTGGCGGCGCTTTCCGACTATTTTATAAACGACATCAATGTGTCGTATGAGCTGAAAGATGTGGCGTTCTTTAAGTCGGTTACCATTAGTGGATTGGTTAATAATATTTTGGATGAGAAATACGAATCTAACGGATTTATGTACGATCCTTTATCTCCCTACTACTATCCTCAGGCCGGGATTAATTTCTTAGTTGGTCTAAACCTTAAAATATAAGGTAGTTATAGCCGTAAAGCACAGAGGGCGATGGCTGTATTTTGTTTTTAACTGAGAGACAAATTACAGTTATCGCCCTTTGGTTTATACTGTTTTTTGCAAACATTATCTACTGATTTGCAAAAAGACCGTAACTTTACCGTAGAATGCCAAATCGTTTTCCATAATTTTAAATCAGTAATCGGTGAAACTCTTTATCTCAGTCCTCAGTTTTTTTGCTATATTTCTTTTCACTTCTTGTAGTGACGATAACAGAGAGCGAAACCCCTATCTTGTAGAATTAGAATTCAGCTACGATATCAATCTGAACCTCCCGCTCTACAACGGTCTTAATACCCCTGGTAATGCCGTACATATAGCCAATGAGGGAGTAGGGCTCAGAGGGATATTTGTCATCAATACCGGTGCCGAGTATTACGCCTGGGAAGCCAGTTGCCCCAACCATTCACCCAACGACTGTTCTACTATGGAAATCAAGGGAGGCACCAACTGCGTTTGTCCTTGCGACGATTATGAGTACAACTTGTTTAACGGTCAGATGATCAACCGTCCCGAGGACGGCGAAGAACGCACTTACGATTTGTTGTTTTATCAAACACAGGTGACCGGTAGCACGGTAAGGGTGTACAACAATTAATAGGCAGGTATATCAAACTGGTGCGGTGTTCGCAATCCGCTCGTTTGTTCTTCCTTTCGAATATTCCATGCCGTTTACCGGGAATATTTTGAGGTCTCCGACTTCCCTGCATTTAAATATCCTCGGTGATTAAAATTTTGTATATTTGCTATGAATCCTCTTTAGAAGGGGATTTTTTTGTATTTAAAATTTTGAAGTTATGAGTAAGGTATCTTATTACACAGCTGAAGGACTAAAGAAGCTCAGAGAAGAGCTGGACCAGCTGAAAAATGTGGAGAGACCCAAGGCTTCTCAAGCTATTGCTGAAGCTAGGGACAAGGGAGATTTGTCTGAGAATGCAGAGTATGATGCTGCCAAAGAAGCTCAGGGTTTGCTCGAAATGAAAATTTCCAAAATGGAAGAATTGCTGTCCAATGCCAGACTTATAGACGAGTCAAAGCTGGACACCTCCAAAGTGTTGGTGCTGTCGACAGTAAAAATAAAAAATCAGGCCAACGGTATGGAAATGAAATATACCTTGGTAGCCGAGAGCGAAGCCGATCTCAAAAGCGGCAAAATCTCGGTGAGTTCGCCCATAGGAAAGGGATTGTTGGGAAAAGAAGTTGGCGATATAGCCGAAATCCAGGTCCCCAACGGAACGCTGAAATTTGAAATCCTGGAGATCAGCAGAGAATAGGGCTGTTTTTTTTCTGAAAAACAAGTCCTTTTTTGACCGGGTTCAAAAAAGGATTTTTTATTTTTATCAGTATCAACCGCTACATTAGGCGGAACGAGAAAAAAGCTCCACAAGGCTTCCGGTGCAGCACAGTCCGAAAAGTCTGTGTCGCACCAGAGCCGGAGTAGTAATCAATAAAGCAGCATCGGTTATGGGCAGTGTTTTTACCAGTATTATCAAGGGAGAGATCCCCAGCTATAAAATAGCGGAAGACGAGAATTATTTTGCGTTTCTGGATATTAATCCCAACGCTAAAGGGCATACTCTTTGTATTCCCAAAAAAGAGACAGACAAGTTGCTGGATCTCGACGAAGAGAGCTATCTCGGACTTATGGCTTTTTCCAGAAAGATAGGGATAGCCCTAGAAAAGGCTGTGCCTTGTAAAAGAGTGGGGATGGCAGTTGTAGGGCTCGAGGTGCCTCATGTACACGTACATCTCATACCGCTTAATGAGATGAGAGACATCAACTTTCAGCACAAGGTGTCTATGACAGACGATGAGTTTAGAGAGCTCGCTGCAAAGATTAGGGAGCAGCTGTAAAAAACTCCTCGTAATACCCGGAATAATAGAGTGCCAATAGACTTCCGATGAGTACGAAGAGGATACCGGCGATATAATACGATTTTTTAGTGAGTCGAAAACGACGTTTTTCGGGAATTATGGTCTTGGTGTAATAGTCGATAACTCGCTCTATGTCTTCGGTCCATTTTACTGGGTAGATGGTCGACTTACATTTTTTACACTGTAGATCACTGTTCACCTCTCCGGTGATTTTTTTATACCAGGAAGTTTCGATGTGTTTTTGATAAAATACAAGCAACAATCCAGAGTCGTTATAACATACCGGGCAGTTGTTGGTGAGTGCAGCTTCTTTGATGACAACGCGTTTTTCAGATAAAGACATGGTTTGGTGGTTTTGTTTTTTTACTTAACGTTAAAAAACTGTTTTTAGCGTGATTTGCATGGTTGTTCCCTTGCCTAGGTCGGAGTGTAATACCCTTACCTTTCCTTCGTGATAATCTTCTATAATACGCTGTACCAGCGATAATCCCAAGCCCCAGCCTCTTCTTTTGGTAGTGTAACCCGGAGAAAAAATGGTTTTGTGAAAATTTTTCGGAATTCCCTTTCCGGTGTCGCTCACTAGGAGAAGCACCTGTTTTCCTGCGTCCTTTATTTCCATTTTTAAATTCCCTTTTCCCTTCATGGCGTCAATGGCATTTTTTACGAGATTTTCTATGGTCCAGCTAAAGAGTTGAGGATTGATATTGACCATAATCTGACGATCGGGAATTATGAGTTCGAAAGAAACCAGCTTCGAACTGCGTTCTCTGAGATATTCGAATGTCGTTCTCACTTCTTCTACTACATCGAGGGTGGAGAGTACCGGAGTAGAGCCTATCTTAGAGAAACGGTCGGTGATAATCTGCAGTCTAATGATGTCTTTTTCGATTTCTCCGAGAATAGCCGGATCGGCGTCTTGACTTTTTAGAATCTCCGACCAACCCACCAGAGAAGAGAGGGGAGTTCCAATCTGATGTGCCGTTTCCTTGGCCATACCTGCCCACAACTTGTTTTGATCTGAGATTCTCGAGGTTTGATAAAACAAGAGGATGACAGCGATAAAGAGAATGATGATAAGAATCAGGGCAATAGGGTAATATTTGAGCTTGGTCAACACCTCAGAGTTCCCGTAATACAGCATGGCGATTTTCTCGTTTTTATAACTGATGTCCAGCGGATCATTTTGTCTGGAGAACTCTCGTATTTTGCGCTGAATCTCCTCCGGGTCACTAATGATGTTTTCGTCCATATTACTCGGAGTGATAATACCGTTGATATTTACCAGTATCATGGGAGTACTGGTGTTGTTGGTGAGTATTTGTAGCGGTAAATCGCCCAAATCTTTTTCCAAATCGGAAGTTTGCAGCAATTCGGCTTGGGCGGCTGCCCAAATTTTCATCTTGATCCGTTCTTCCTCCTTGAAACGCTGAAAAAAAGCATAGGTGTTCCAAAGGATTAAAGAGACTATCAGCATCGAAGTGCCAATCAGTATCCATTTGGTGATGTTTCTACTTTTAGATGTCATCTATATTGTGGATAAGTCCGTAAATATAAAGGAAAAGCGAAGAATTTATTGTTTTGAAGTGGTTTTAAAATTTTTTAGTCTGTATTAGCTTGTTCCGAGTCTGCTTCTGTCTCAGCACCTAGCTAAAGTACCTCTATATCGGAGATACAGGCCTTGTTTAGAGAAAAAACGATTCTAAGGATAGTAAAGATTTTATTTCTCTCAATGTTTAATTACTTTTGTTTTTTATAGAGAGAAGTATGTATTCGATAGCGCCCACAGATATCTCACCAGCAAAGTTTCACGCTTTGTTGCTCGGTGCTGTTGCGCCGAGACCCATCGCTTTTGCCAGTACAATTAACGAAAAAGGGGTTCCCAATTTATCTCCTTTTAGTTTTTTTAATGTGTTCGGTTCCAATCCGCCTGTGCTGATTTTTTCGCCGAGTAGGAGGGTGAGAGACAACACCACAAAACACACTCTTGAAAATGTGAAAAGGATTGGAGAGGTGGTAATCAATGTGGTGAATTACGATCTGGTTCATCAGGCATCGCTGTCGAGTACAGAATACGCCGAAGGAGTGAATGAATTTGTAAAATCGGGGCTCAGCATGTTGCCTTCAGACTTGGTAAGACCATTCCGGGTTGCAGAATCGCCCGTACAGTTCGAATGTAGGGTAAATGATATAGTAGCCTTAGGAACCGGAGGAGGTGCGGGAAACCTCGTGATTTGTGAGGTGGTGAAAATGCATATCAGTGAAAAAGTGCTGAACGATGAAGGGTATATAGATCAATATGAGATAGATTTGGTATCCAGAGCCGGGGGGAGCTTTTATTCCAGAGCCAGAAGTGGTTTTTTTGAAATACCTAAACCGCTTTCTTCACTGGGGATAGGGGTAGATAAGATACCCGACCATATAAGGCGAAGTGAAGTACTTACAGGAAACGATTTGGGAATGCTCGGAAATATAGAAGCTCTGCCTGAAGAAAAGGATATTCTGGAATTTGTAAAAGAATCGGTAGAAATTAGAGGTTTACTGAGCTCGGACGACGAAAATCGAATACACGAGAGGGCTCGCGAATTTCTCAGAGCTGAGGATGTACTCTCTGCATGGAAATTACTTTTGGCACCGCGGTACGGGCAAGCTGATTTTGACCTTGATGTCGCAGATGTAGAAAAATAGTTCAGATAAAGTGTAATTAAACGAGTGAAATAACGATAAAGAATAGTATTTATGGAAGTTCAAGGAAGAATTAAACTGATTGATGAAACCAAAACTTATGGAAGTAACGGTTTTAGGAAAAGAGAGGTAGTAGTAACCACAGAAGAACAGTACCCTCAACATATTTTAGTAGAGTTTATTCAAGATAAATGCGATTTACTCAACAATTTTCAGGTAGGGCAACCGGTAAAAATAGGGATAAATCTCAGGGGTAGAGAATGGGTAAATCCGCAGGGAGAGACCAAGTACTTCAATTCGATACAGGGCTGGCGTATAGAAAATTTACAAACCGAACAAGCTGCTCCAGGAATGCCCCCTGTGCCCCCTTCCGATGCTTTTGAACCTGCAACCGATTTTAACGAGGAAGAGCACGACGATTTGCCATTTTAAAAAAGATGGCAATTTAGTGAATGACGCCAAAGATCCCAATCCCGAGCTTGTCGAGAGATCTCCGGTTCTGACGTATTGTAGTTGATTAGTTTGTAGTTCGTAGTGATTTCTCCCAGTCTCCTTATCACCTCGTCTCCTCGTCATCCCATTATCACGAGGAGTCGACCGAAGGAGTCGATTTGGTGACCGCTCTACTAGGTACACAGATCACTCCAAACGGGTTTGCTTGTTGTGGTATGTTACTTGATTTTAAAAGATGGCCAGGTCGCCTATTCGCAATAAGCGATAGAATAGCTTGTTTTTGCACATAAAAAAGTCCCGATGGTTGAATCGGGACTTAATGTTGTGGTTTTAGGTTTGCCTTTGTGATAAACTCAAAAAGCAATGATGAAAAATAAATGTTCACAAAGACAGAGACAAATATGTGTAAAATAAAATTAAAATCAAAACATAAAATGTCTTTTTATTAAATTGATGTGTTTTTAGTACATTTTCTATGTATTTGCTCGATAAGGAATTAGTGTTTCCTCCTGTAGCTTTAGCTGCAGAAGACGGGCTTTTGGCCCTTGGTGGCGATCTGTCTCCCGAAAGGTTGTTACTCGCTTACCGCTGCGGTATTTTTCCGTGGTTTGCAGAGGGAGATCCTGTTTTGTGGTGGAGTCCGGATCCGCGTATGGTACTTTTTCCGGAAGAGCTCAGAGTGTCTTCAAGTATGAAACAGCTGTTAAAACGCCGTCGTTTTGAGGTAACCTTTAACCACAACTTCCCCGAAGTGATTGCACATTGTGCCAACATAAACAGGAAAGGACAGAGCGGAACCTGGATTACCGACGAAATGAAAGAGGCTTATATCAAGCTTCATGAATTGGGTGTTGCGGTATCGGTAGAGGTTTGGCAGGAAGAGGAGCTGGTAGGTGGCCTGTACGGTATAGATCTAGGACATATCTTCTGTGGGGAAAGTATGTTTTCTAAGGTGAGCAATGCCTCGAAAGTGGGATTTATCACTCTAGTCGAAAAGCTGAAGAAGAAAAAATACAAGCTCGTAGATTGTCAGGTGTATACAGCACACTTGGCCAGTCTAGGGGCGAGGGAAATACCTCGAAAAACTTTTGTCAGCATGCTGGCTAAAGAAAGTGGAGATTTGCGATAAGAGTTACACCTGTTACTGCTGTACTTCGAGATGGCGAAAACAATCTACTTCGTGGTCGTTTACCATTCCTGTGGCCTGCATATGTGCGTAGATTACAGTAGTGCCCACAAATTTAAAGCCTCTTTTTTTCATATCCTTGCTGATGCGGTCTGAAAGGGGAGTGTTGGCAGGAGTATTGCGGTAATCGGAAAGGTTGTTTTGGATGGGTTTACCGTTGGTAAAACCCCAGATGTAATTGCTGAAACTTCCAAATTCCTTCTGTACCTCGATAAAAGCAAGGGCGTTGCTCACTGTTGCATGTATCTTTAGCTTGTTGCGTATAATGCCCTTGTCGTTCAGGAGTTCTTGAATCTTGTCTTCTCTGTAGAGTGCTATTTTTCGATAATCGAAACAGTCTAAAGCTTTTCTAAAGTTTTCCCGCTTACGCAGAATAGTAATCCAGCTCAAACCGGCCTGAAAAGTTTCGAGTATGAGAAATTCGAATAGCTTCGTGTCATCGTATACGGGAACGCCCCATTCACAGTCGTGATATTTTTCGTAAAGAGGGTCGCCCACACACCAGCCACATCGATGTTTTTCCATGACTCTAAAGTTTTTCGCTAAGATAGGAATTCATTGAAAAATGGAAAGTCTTGAAATGTTTTCTTTTTGTATCTGCATTTTATACGGTAATTTATTGGCTTTCAATTGTTGTTTGTAAATCAAAAGTCGTATATTTGCGCCGTTGAAAAAGAGAAATTTTTTTGGAGGGGACTTGAGTCCCCTCTTTTTATAAAGATTATCGATGTTGAAGGAAAGAGTAAAAAATCTTCTTGAAGAAGCTCTGGAGGAAAGAGATTCACTTTTTCTGATTAGCCTTGCCGTTTCGGTAGACAACCAGATCAAGATAGTAATAGACGGAGATGAGGGAGTGTCTCTCAACGATTGTATATCAGTGAGCAGGGCTGTCGAGGGCGGACTCGACAGGGAGGAGGTTGATTTTTCGTTGGAGGTGACCTCTCCGGGAGCCACAGAGCCTTTGGTACATCAAAGGCAGTACAATAAGAATATAGGACGAAAATTAAGCGTAACAATAGCTTCGGGAGAAACCGTAGAAGGCAAGCTTGCTGCAATAGGAGAAGATGGGATCGTATTGGAGTGGAAACAGCGGGAGCCCAAACCGGTAGGAAAGGGGAAGAGGACAGTAACAGTAGAAAAAGAGATTCCCTTTTCAGGTATTTCTGAAGCTAAAGTGATCATAACATTTTAACTATTAAGTTTTTGACATGGAAAATCTTGCATTGATCGATTCATTTTCAGAGTTTAAGGATGATAAGCTCATAGATCGTGTGACCTTGATGGCAATCCTGGAGGAAGTTTTTAGGAATGCGTTGAAAAAGAAATTCGGTTCAGATGACAATTTTGACATTATCATCAACCCGGATAAGGGAGACCTTGAGATATGGAGAAACAGGGTGGTTGTTGCAGACGATGAAGTTGAAGACCCCAATCAGGAAATTTCACTTACTGATGCGCGGAAGATAGAGCCCGACTTTGAGGTGGGAGAAGATGTTTCAGAGGAAGTAAAGTTGGTAGATCTGGGAAGAAGAGCTATTTTAGCGCTGCGTCAAAATCTTATATCCAAGATTCACGAACACGACAATACAACCATATACAAGCAGTTTAAGGATCTTATTGGTGAAATTTATACCGCAGAAGTACATCATATTCGCCATAAAGCCGTTATTTTGCTAGACGATGAGGGTAATGAGATAGTGTTGCCTAAAGAAAAACAGATTCCTTCCGACTTTTTCCGCAAGGGAGAGAACGTGAGAGGTATCATTGAAAATGTGGAGCTCAAGGGGAGTAAGCCGACCATTATCATGTCTAGGACATCACCTGATTTTCTGGAAAAACTCTTTGAACAAGAGATACCAGAGGTGTTTGACGGATTGATTTCAATTAAGAAGGTGGTGAGGATTCCGGGAGAGAAAGCTAAGGTAGCAGTAGATTCCTATGACGACAGGATAGACCCCGTAGGAGCTTGTGTGGGAATGAAAGGTTCGAGAATACACGGTATAGTGAGAGAACTCGGCAATGAGAATATAGATGTGATCAACTATACGGGCAATCCACAGTTGTTTATCAGCAGGGCGTTGAGTCCGGCAAGAGTTACCTCTATCAATCTCGATGAAGAGAACAAAAGGGCAGAGGTAATACTTAAACCGGAAGAAGTGTCCAAGGCTATCGGAAAAGGAGGATATAACATCAGGCTCGCCGGATTCTTAACGGGCTATGAGATCGATGTGTTTAGAGAAGGTGTGGAAGAAGATGTGGAGCTCACAGAGTTTGCCGATGAAATTGAGCAGTGGGTAATTGATGAATTTAAAAAGATCGGACTCGATACCGCAAGGAGTGTGCTCGATCAAGATGTAGAAGACCTGTTAAAGCGTACCGACCTGGAGGAAGAGACTATTTTGGAGGTGAAGCGTATCCTCAAAGAAGAGTTTGAAGATTGATTTCCGGGCTTTGATTGAATGTATGCCAAAGTGGTTGTTATCCTGGCATTATGTGTAATATCGCTTTAATCGCGTCGAATTAAAATAAGAGGATTAAAAAAATATTTATGGCTGAAAACGCAACATTGAGGCTTAATAAAGTGTTGAGAGAACTGAACATTTCACTGGACAGAGCAGTGGAATACCTGTCTTCCAAAGGATATGAAGTGGAAGCCAGGCCCACTACCAAAATTTCAGGTGAGGTATATCAGGTGCTTTTGGAAGAGTTTCAGACGGATAAGAGTAAAAAAGTGGCTTCTAAGGAAGTGGGAGAAGAGAAGCGAAAGGAGAAGGAAGCTATTCGTCAGGAACTCGAACGCGAACAAGAATTAAGGCGTCAGGAACAGGAAAGGCAAGAGGTCATTAAGGCTAAAGCGAAGATTACCGGACCTAAGACAGTCGGAAAAATAGATCTCGACCAGAAGAAGGGTGAAACTGTCGCAGATGCCGACGAAAACAGCGATGCGAAAGAGCCAGATACTCCTGTGGTTGAAACACCCAAAGCTGATGAGCAAAAACCCGCTGAAAAAGAAGTGGAGGTAGAGGTGAAAGAAGTGTCTTCTGACACTGTGGATAAGAGTGAAGAAGATGCTTCCGAAGTTTCAGTAAAAAAGGAATTAGTTGAGGATGAAGATGATAAGCCGGTGCAAGAGGTTGTGGAAAAAGCTACAGAAGAAAAGGTGACTCACAAGGTTATCGTTCAGGATGAGGAAGTGGAAAGCGAACAGCTTAAAACGCAGTACCAAAAGCTTTCAGGTCCGAAAGTAACCGGAGAGAAAATAGATCTCTCCAAGTTCGAGAGGCCTAAGAAGAAGAAGCCAGCAGGACAAGGAGCTAATGGTAATGACAACAAGCCGGGGAATACAGACCGCAAGCGAAAACGCAAGAGAATAAGTAAGGAAAGCCCCGGAGGGGGGAATGTTGGAAACAACAGACAAAACGGAGCAAACCAGAAGAGAAAAGGAAGAAAACCTGTCGCTGATAAGGTTGAACCCAGCGAGGAAGAAGTACAAAAACAGGTAAGAGAAACCTTGGAAAAACTCCAAGGGAAAACCAATAAATCTAAGGGAGCCAAATACCGAAGGGAAAAGAGAGATATACACCGCCAGAAATCTGCCGAAGACCTTGCACAGCAAGAGCTGGAAAGCAAGGTGCTGAAAGTGACGGAATTCGTTACTGTGGCAGAGGTGGCTACCATGATGGATATCCCTACAACCAGTATTATATCAGCCTGTATGTCGCTCGGAATCATGGTGACTATGAACCAGCGCTTGGATGCTGAGACACTCAGTATTGTGGCCGACGAGTTTGGATATGAGGTGGAGTTCGTGACTGCAGATATCGAAGAGGCGATTGTAGATGAAGAAGATCGTCCGGAGGAATTGAAACCGAGAGGGCCAGTTGTAACCGTTATGGGACACGTAGACCACGGAAAAACTTCACTTCTGGATTATATCCGACACGAAAATGTGATAGCCGGTGAAAGTGGAGGAATTACCCAGCACATCGGTGCTTATGGTGTGGTGCTTCCTGACGGACAAAAAATCACTTTTCTAGATACACCGGGGCACGAGGCGTTTACTGCCATGCGAGCCAGGGGTGCACAGGTTACCGACCTCGCCATTATCGTGATTGCGGCCGACGACGATGTGATGCCTCAAACCAAAGAGGCTATCAGTCACGCCCAGGCAGCGGGAATTCCCATTGTATTTGCGATAAACAAGGTGGATAAACCCACTGCAAGTCCCGATAAAATTAAAGAACGACTGGCATCGATGAACCTTCTCGTGGAGGACTGGGGAGGTAAAATACAGTCGCAAGATATTTCTGCAAAAACGGGGCAAGGAGTTAATGAATTGCTCGAAAAAGTATTGCTTGAAGCTGAGATTCTCGAGCTTAAGGCCAATCCCGACAAGATAGCTAGCGGTACAGTAGTAGAAGCTTTTCTCGACAAAGGACGAGGATATGTGGCTACCATATTGGTTCAAGGAGGTACACTTCGCATAGGCGATTACGTGCTTGCCGGAAGGCATAGTGGTAAGGTAAAAGCCATGCAAGACGAAAGAGGAAAATCTGTTAAAGAAGCCGGGCCATCAACGCCTATATCTATACTCGGACTCGATGGCGCACCTCAGGCGGGAGATAAATTTCACGTTTTTGAGGACGAAAAAGAGGCAAAGCAGATCGCGACTAAGAGAACGCAATTGCAACGAGAACAAAGCGTGCGAACACAGCGGCATATTACACTCGACGAGATTGGAAGACGTATTGCATTGGGCGACTTTAAAGAGCTCAATATCATTCTCAAAGGAGATGTGGATGGTTCGGTAGAAGCACTTACCGACTCTTTCCAAAAGCTTTCAACCGAAGAGATACAAATCAATATTATACACAAGGCTGTAGGTCCGATTACCGAATCGGATGTCTTGCTCGCTTCAGCATCAGATGCTATTATTATCGGATTTAACGTAAGGCCGATGGGTAATGCACGCTCTGTAGCCGATAAGGAGGAAATAGATATACGGAGCTATTCGATCATATACGACGCGATTAACGACCTTAAGGATGCAATGGAAGGAATGTTGTCTCCTGAATTGAAAGAGGAAATTACAGGAACTGCCGAGATTCGCGAAACATTTAAGATTTCGAAAATAGGTACTATCGCAGGTTGTATGGTTACCGATGGTAAGATATACAGGAACTCCGGTATTCGTCTTATTCGTGACGGAGTGGTTATCTTTACCGGTGAGTTG
Source organism: Sinomicrobium sp. (assembly GCA_029266035.1). Taxonomy (GTDB): domain Bacteria; phylum Bacteroidota; class Bacteroidia; order Flavobacteriales; family Flavobacteriaceae; genus Sinomicrobium. The sequence goes on along the minus strand of JAJUFH010000015.1, from coordinate 40,893 downwards.
AGCTCTCTCAAACGCTTTAAAGACGATGTCAAAGAGGTGTCGAAGGGCTATGACTGTGGAATGCAAATCAAGAATTACAACGACATCAAGGAAGGAGATATAATAGAATCGTTCCGTGAAGTGGAAGTGAAAAAGCGCCTGAAATAAGGGTTGCGTTGAGATAAAAAAGGGCTGTCTTTCGATGAGAGACAGCCCTTTTTGTTTTTAGCGTATTCGCTTTGACAGCCACTGTTATATCGACCGAAGTGGAGAGATTCACCACCCAAGATAAAGCATCTTTAGCATAAAAAAACTCCCCTCTTTAGACAAACCTGCCCGCCGGCAGGCGGGGAGGGGTAGACAGCTTCGCTGGACAGGGAGTTTTGACAAGCCCGAAACATTGCTGTTTTATCTTAAACGTTTGGGAAATATACAATCGTTTGGGTTTTCAAAACCCTCCGTCATGCCACCTCCCTTTGTCTAAAGGGAGGAGTTGAGTTGTTTTTAAAACTACGAACTACAAACAACAAACAGCAAACAACAAACTCCAAACCCCAAACCACTCGAGCTAAGGTGTTATAATAAAAGCGCTGGGATATTCGCGTTTAATTTTTATCAGATGTCGGTCTGCCTCAAGACGGGTCCTGAATTTTCCGGCATAAACGCGGTATGTTGGAGTCTTGAATGCGATATCGCAGTCGATGTCGAAACTCTTCTTAAAATTGGATTGTTCCTTTGTAGCTCCTTCCAAATTGCCGTTGTAAATCTGAATGCGATAACGCTCGTCGGCGCTGTCGTCTTGGTTGAGCTCCATTCTTGCCGTAAGAAGTTTCTCAACTTTGGCGTCTTGTTTGATATTAATTTTCCCTTCTTGGGCATAAGATGTCGTAAGGGAGATCAGCAAAAGTGACAGACAGCTAAAAATGTTTTGTCGGGATAAAAATCTCATAATGAATACGGTTTTGTGCAAAAGTAATTTATTCGTTTGAAATCTCACAGTTAATATTATTTAGAACTAATATAAATTATCTATTATAGTAGGGTGGTCATGTCCTAAATGGAGAGTATATTGTACTTTTGTCATCGGATTTTAAGAGCCTGTGTTTTTTTGTTGACTTCCGTCGAAAAAAACAGGCGAAATAAAGGAGAGATAATACACAATATGGATATGAAAGAGGTGATACACCGCAATTCTGTTTCAAGGATTCTAAGTATTGGTCTGGCAATTCTGCTGGCGTTTTCCACAACTCTTTTTGGACAAGAAGGTGACCCTGATCGAGGGAAACAGTTGTTTAACTCCAACTGTGCTGCCTGTCATAAATTGGATCAGAGAATGACTGGTCCTGCGCTTGCTGGTATTACTAAGGAGCGCGACAGAGAGTGGTTGCACGCGTGGATTAAGAATAATGTGGCCCTTCGAAAATCTGGAGATCCTGATGCGATAGCTATTTTTGAGGAGTTTAACGGTGCTGCGATGAATACTTTCCCGCAGCTGTCTGAGCAGGATATAGATGATATTCTGGCTTATACCGAGAATCCACCTGCTCCTGCAGTAGCCCCACAGGGTGAGGCGGCAGGTCAAGCTGTGGCGGTAGAGTCTTCTGGTATTTCGAACGAGGTGGTGCTTGTGGCGCTGATCCTCGTTTTTGGTATGCTGGTCGTCATGTTGGTACTGGTAAACAAGGCTTTAAAGAATATAGCTCAAGCCAAGGGGGTTGAGTTGCCTGGAGAGGGCGAGGCCAGATTACCGCTGTGGAAAGCTTTTGCCAAAAACCAGTTCTTAGTGCTTGTTTCTGTGATTTTCTTGCTGTTGGTGTCAGCTTATTTTGTGTATGGCTATTTGATGCAGGTAGGGGTAGATCAAGGGTATGAGCCGGTACAGCCTATACACTTCTCACACCGTATACATGCCGGAGATAACGAGATAGACTGTAAGTATTGTCACTCTTCTGCAAGGGTTTCAAAAACTTCAGGAATACCCTCGCTCAACGTGTGTATGAACTGTCATAAGAATATTATGGAGGTTGCACCGGAAACAGCTACCGCAGAGCACAGCAAGGCATTTTACGATGGCGAAATCCAAAAATTGTACGAAGCTGTTGGTTGGGATGTGCAAAATCAGGCCTATACCGGAGAGACCAAACCGGTAAAATGGGTTAAAATACACAACCTTCCAGATTTCGTTTACTTTAATCACTCTCAGCACGTTACTGTGGCTGGATTGGAGTGTCAAAAGTGTCACGGACCTATAGAGGAAATGGAAGTGGTGAGCCAGTATTCTCCACTTACCATGGGATGGTGTGTAGAATGTCACCGAACTACCGATGTTCGTATGGAGGGTAACGAGTATTACGAGAAGATACACGAAGAGTTGTCTAAGAAATATGGAGTGGAAAAACTTACAGCTGCACAAATGGGAGCTCTGGAGTGCGGTAAGTGCCACTATTAAATAAAAATCACGGGTACAGTGTACTGTGCCTTTATTGTTAAAAAGAGTTAATTATATATAAGACATGGCGTCAAACAGAAAATACTGGAAGAGTGTCGAAGAATTGGATGAAAACAATTCTGTAGTAGAGACACTTAAACAGAATGAGTTTGTTGAGGAGATACCTGTAGACGAATTTTTAGGGGATAAGGAAAATCTCCAAAACTCTTCTACGTCACGAAGGGATTTTCTCAAATACGTTGGATTTAGTACTGCTGCCGCTACACTAGTCGCCTGTGAAGGGCCTGTGAAAAAGGCTATACCTTATGTGGTGCAGCCGGAGCAGATTCGCCCAGGTGTTGCAAACTACTATGCAACTACCATAGCTGATGGTTTTGATTTTGCCAGTGTGTTGGTAAAAACACGTGAGGGACGCCCGATAAAAATAGAGGCTAATGGCGATGCTTCGTTTATGGGGTCTCCAAATGCCAGGGTAAACGCTTCTGTGCTTTCTCTTTACGACAAGATGAGAGTGCAAGGGCCTAAGTCTGGTGGTGAGTATATAAGTTGGGACGATCTGGATCAAAAAGTTATTGCAGGTCTAAATGCTGCTAAAGCGAGTGGTAAGCAGATTGTATTGTTGACACAAACCTATGCCAGTCCTTCTACAAACAAACTGATAGCTGAATTTGCTGAAAAGTACGGCAACGTAAAGCACGTTCAGTATGACGCTATCTCAGAAAATGCTGCATTAGAAGCCTTTGCTGCCAAATATGGTAAAAGAGCTCTTGCAGATTACGATTTCTCTAAAGCCGATCTTATAGTGTCTTTTGCTGCCGATTTTCTGGGAGATTGGCACGGAGGAGGTTTCGATACCGGATATGCGGCTAAGAGAATACCGACTAATGGAAAAATGTCGCGACATATACAGTTTGAAGCTAATATGTCGCTTAGCGGCGCAAATGCCGATAAAAGAGTTCCGTTGAAGCCCACTCAACAAAAAGTGGCTTTGGCTAAATTGTACGGATATTTGAGTGGAGCTTCTGTTTCTGGCGATCTTCCTGAACAAGCCGATGAAGCTGTTAAAGCTGCTGCTGCCCAACTTAGAAAAGTGGGTAAAAATGCGGTAGTGATTACAGGTATAGATGATGTAGATGCTCAGTTGCTGGTGTTGAAAATTAACGAGTTGCTCGGAAGTGTAGTTTCCGATGTAAAATCTCCTAGATTACTTCGCCAGGGGAATACAGCTGCCGTTACTCAGCTTATACAAGATATGAAAGCGGGAAGAGTAGGGGCACTTATCACAAGTGGTGTAAATCCGCTTTATACACTGCACGACGCTGCCGGATTTGCTGAGGGGTTGAATAGTGTTGGACTTTCTGTGGCTTTCTCTATGAAGGAAGATGAAACCGCAATAGCTGCCCAGTATATCGCAGCTGCACCGCATTATTTGGAATCTTGGGGTGATGTAGAGATGAAGCAAGGTCATTACAGTCTTATGCAGCCCGCTATTCGTCCGTTGTTTGACACGAGACAGTTGCAAGACGCGCTTTTGAAGTGGCTCGGAGAAGACAAGACGTATTACGATTATATAAAGGCATACTGGGAAGATGATGTTCTAGGAGGACAATCTTGGAACAAGGCTCTTCACGACGGTGTCTTTGTTGCAGCTACAGCTACAGTGACCAATGTAGAAACATCATCTACATCCGAAAACGAAGCGGAAGAGATTACGGCTACTACAACCGATATAAACGCTGCAGTTAGACGATTGGCTTCTGCAACTGGAAGTGATTTCGAACTCACTTTGTATCCTAAAACGGGAATGGGTGACGGACAACAAGCCAATAACCCTTGGTTGCAAGAGTTTCCCGATCCTATCACGAGAGTGTCTTGGGACAACTATATTACCGTATCTCGCGCAGATGCCGATGCTTTAGGATTTAGTAACAGGCATGTGGCCAATGGTGGACTCAACGGTAGCTACGCTAATATCACAGTAAATGGTGTTACTATCGAAAAAGTGCCGGTGCTTATTCAGCCGGGTCAGGCTCGAGGCTCTATAGGGCTTTCTTTCGGATACGGTAAAAAAGAAGGCTTGAAATCTGAAATGCAAGTTGGAGTCAACGCCTATAAATTGTATGAGAATTTTAATGCTGTACAAGCGGTTACTATTGAAAAGGCTGCTGGTGAACATGAGTTTGCTTGTGTACAGCTGCACAATACCTTGATGGGACGTGGTGATATTGTAAAAGAAACCACTCTCGAAATATTTAATACTAAAGATGCTGCCGAGTGGAATATAGCTCCAGTAGTGTCGCTCAATCACCAAGAAGTTGAGGCTTCTAATGCGAACCTTTGGAATGATTTTGACACTTCTATAGGACATCACTTTAACTTGGCGATCGACCTGAATGCCTGTACAGGTTGTGGGGCTTGTGTGATTGCGTGTCACGCCGAAAACAATGTGCCGGTAGTAGGGAAAGACGAGATTAGAAAGTCGAGAGATATGCACTGGCTGCGTATCGACCGCTACTATTCTTCTGAAGATACCTTTGGGGAAGATAATGTGATGAAAGACGAATTGCCCAAAGGAGCTAAGGACACATTCTTGGAATTGGAAATAGCTGCCGAGAATCCGCAAGTGGCTTTCCAACCGGTAATGTGTCAGCACTGTAATCACGCTCCTTGTGAAACAGTTTGTCCTGTTGCAGCTACCTCTCACGGTCGTCAAGGTCAGAACCACATGGCTTACAACCGATGTGTGGGTACTCGCTACTGTGCGAACAACTGTCCGTATAAAGTGAGACGCTTTAACTGGTTCTTGTACAACAACAACGACGAGTTTGACTACCATATGAACGACGATCTCGGAAGGATGGTTCTGAATCCTGATGTAGTAGTGCGTTCGAGAGGGGTAATGGAGAAATGTTCACTTTGTATTCAGATGACTCAAAAAACCATACTGGATGCCAAGAGAGAAGGAAGAGCAGTTCGCAAAGATGAATTCCAAACAGCTTGTTCTGCAGCCTGTGGTAGCGGTGCTATGGTGTTTGGCGATGTAAACAATGAAGAGGATACGGTAGTAGCTCTGAAACAAGACGATAGAATGTATCACCTTCTGGAGCATATAGGAACTAAACCAAATGTGTTCTATCAGGTTAAGGTGAGAAATACAGAAGAAGCATAAGTAAGTAGTAAGCCTGCCGGCAAAGAAAAGGCCGACAGAAATGCACTAACAGTAAGTAAAAGAGTAATAAAATTAAAATAGTAAGATGGCGTCGCATTACGAAGCACCTATACGTAAACCCCTGGTACTCGGAGATAAAAGTTATCACGATGTTTCGGTTGATGTTGCCAGGCCAGTTGAAGGCAGGGCAAACAAGCAGTGGTGGATTGTTTTTTCTATCGCTTTGATAGCCTTTCTCTGGGGGCTGGGATGTATAATTTATACCATTTCTACCGGGATCGGTGCCTGGGGGCTCAATAAAACCGTTGGTTGGGCTTGGGATATTACCAACTTCGTTTGGTGGGTAGGTATCGGTCACGCAGGAACACTGATTTCCGCTGTGTTGTTGCTGTTCCGTCAGAAATGGAGAATGGCGATCAACCGCTCGGCTGAGGCTATGACCATATTTTCTGTGGTACAGGCAGGGTTGTTCCCTGTAATACACATGGGGCGCCCATGGCTGGGATACTGGGTGGTGCCTATTCCAAACCAGTTCGGATCACTTTGGGTTAACTTTAACTCTCCACTCTTGTGGGACGTGTTTGCGATTTCTACTTATCTGTCGGTATCGCTGGTGTTTTGGTGGACAGGTTTGTTACCTGACTTTGCTATGATACGCGATAGAGCTGTAAAGCCATTCCAGAAAAAAATATACAGCTTGCTCAGCTTCGGATGGAGCGGACGTGCAAAAGACTGGCAGCGTTTTGAAGAGGTGTCTCTGGTACTCGCCGGATTGGCTACACCTTTGGTACTGTCGGTACACACTATCGTATCGTTTGACTTTGCTACCTCGGTAATTCCGGGATGGCACACTACCATCTTCCCTCCTTACTTCGTTGCAGGGGCGGTGTTCTCCGGATTTGCAATGGTAAATACCCTGCTTATCATTATGAGGAAAGTAGTGAGTCTTGAAGACTATATCACTTTGCAACATATAGAATTGATGAATCTCGTTATTATGATTACGGGTTCTATAGTTGGATGCGCCTATATTACCGAGTTGTTTATCGCATGGTATTCCGGAGTAGAGTACGAACAGTATGCGTTCTTGAATAGAGCGACCGGACCTTACGCATGGGCCTACTGGATGATGATGAGCTGTAATGTGTTCTCACCTCAGTTTATGTGGTTTAAAAAATTGCGTAGAAGTATTATGTTCTCCTTTGTTATTTCTATAGTGGTAAACATTGGGATGTGGTTTGAGCGTTTCGTAATTATTGTGACTTCGCTTCATAGAGATTACCTACCTTCTTCTTGGACTATGTTCTCTCCAACTTTTGTAGATATAGGAATTTTTGTCGGAACCATAGGCTTCTTCTTCGTGTTGTTCCTGCTTTATTCGAGAACATTCCCTGTCATTGCGCAGGCAGAAGTGAAGACTATTATGAAATCTTCGGGTGAAAAGTATAAAAAATTAAGAGACGGCGATCATGAGCAATAAAGTAATTCAGGCTATTTATACTGATGATGACGTACTGCTGGGAGCAGTAAAGAAGGTTAAAGCCGCACATCATCACATAGAGGAAATATATACGCCATTTCCAGTTCACGGTCTTGATAAGGCTATGGGGCTAGCACCTACACGTATAGCAATTGCATCTTTTATATACGGATGTATAGGTCTTACTGTAGCTGTGTTGATGATGAATTTCATCATGATTGAAGACTGGCCTCAAAATATAGGGGGAAAGCCGAGTTTTAGCTTTCTGGAAAATATGCCTTCTTTTGTGCCGATTATGTTTGAGTTGACCGTGTTTTTTGCAGCTCACTTAATGGTGATCACTTTTTATATGAGAAGTAAACTTTGGCCAACTAAGAAGGCAGAGAACCCAGATGTGAGAACTACAGACGACCATTTCCTGATGGAAGTGGCCTTGAGTGGAAATGAAGAAGAATTATCTGCCTTGTTGAGAGATACAGGTGCAGTTGAAGTTAAAGTTTCAGAAAAGCATTAGCAGGGAAAACAACAGGTGTAAAGGTAAATAAGACCTGTGTGAAACCCACAACGTAAATATTGTTTCAATGAAGAGCTTTGTAAAAATAGGAATAACACTTGGTGTGGCTGCGATCATGACCTCTTGTTTTGATAAGTCCAGACCTAATTACCAGTATTTTCCCAATATGTATGAATCGGTAGCCTATGAACCTTATCAGGAAGCTGATGGTTTTAAAAACGGTGTAGAAGCACAATTGCCAGCTGAACATACTGTAAATCGAGGATGGATGCCATACGATTATGAAAATACCACCGAAGGGAAGGAATTGGCTATGGCAGAACTGAAAAATCCTCTCGCGGCCGATTCTCTTTCTTATGACAAGTATGTGGCAAATGGAAAAGAACTTTACGGGATATACTGTGCCATCTGTCACGGCGATAAGGGTGACGGTATGGGACCTTTGGCAGAACGTGAGAAGTTTTTAGGTATTCCGAGCTATGCAGATAGAGAGATTACCGAAGGGAGTATATATCACGTGATTTATTACGGATTAAACTCTATGGGATCGTATGCTGTGCAGCTCAATGAAAAGGAACGCTGGGAAGTAGTGATGTATGTAGAACAGCTCAAAGAGAATTTGACTAAATAAAACTAGATCAGGTATATAGCGGTGCCGAAAGTTTGATATGGCTATGCCAAATTCGGAACTGGGTATACAAAACAGAATTTGAAATAAAGAGAATTTTCAGGATATGTACACGTTTTCAAACAAATTAAGGCTGTCTGCATTTGTGCTAATGATTGTAGGTGTTCTCGGTCTGGGATACGGCTTTCTGTCTGCTCCTGCCACAGTAGAACAGGCAAAGGCTATAGTGGCCGATGCCCATCACGGCGATGACCACGGCGAAGTTGCACGGGCACATGAAGAGCATCACGATGCTTCGCACGACGAACATTTGTTACACCAATTACAGAACAAGCCATGGTCGGCATTGTATGTAGCAGCTTTCTTCTTTATGATGATTGCACTCGGTACTTTGGCCTTTTACGCCATTCAAATTGTTTCACAAGCTGGATGGTCTCCTCTATTGTTTAGGGTTATGGAGGGTATCACAGCCTACCTGGTTCCGGGAACTATCTTGGTATTTGTAATCCTAGTGCTTTCGGGTGTTCATATGAACCACCTATTTGTGTGGATGGATCCAGAGGTAGCTGCTCACGATGAGCTTATACAAGGAAAATCGGGTTACCTCAATCTGCCATTCTTTTTGATAAGAGCGATAATTTATATTGCAGGATGGGCGGCATATAGGCATTTTTCAAGAAAATTCTCCCTTGCACAAGACACTGCAGAAGACAATAGTAATTATAGGAAGAACTTCAGGATATCAGCTGGATTCCTAGTGTTTTTCTTGGTGTCGGAGTCTATGATGTCTTGGGATTGGATAATGAGCCTGGATCCGCACTGGTACAGTACACTGTTTGGATGGTATGTTTTTGCAAGTATGTTTGTATCTGGAATTACTACAATAGCACTGATTGCCATTTATTTGAAATCGAGAGGATTCTTAGAGGAAGTAAACGACAGCCACATTCACGATTTGGCTAAGTTTATGTTTGGGATTAGTATCTTCTGGACTTACCTTTGGTTTTCACAGTTCATGCTGATATGGTATTCTAATATACCAGAAGAGGTTACTTACTTTATCACGAGGATAGAAGATTACGCACTGCCGTTCTTCGGTATGGTAGTACTCAATTTCCTCTTCCCAGTACTGGTGCTTATGAACAGTGATTACAAGCGTCTGAATTGGTTTGTAGTGATGACCGGGATAGTGGTACTCATCGGGCATTACCTAGATGTTTATAATATGGTTATGCCGGCAACTGTAGGTGATCAGTGGTTTATCGGGGTAGCTGAGATTGGAGGAGTGTTATTCTTCCTCGGATTGTTTATCTATGTGGTGTTTACGGCGCTTACAAAGGCTCCGCTGGTGCCGAAGAGGAATCCGTATATAGAAGAGAGCCGACACTTTCATTATTAATAAATAAAGAAGAAATTAAGTAAACAGGAGATAGTAAAATGACTGCTTTATTAACCATAATTGTACTTATACTAGTCGCCATTGCTGTGTGGCAGATGACTAAGATATTTGAGTTTTCACAGATTGGAGTAAAAAATACCCAAATAGCTAATGATAAAGACAACAAGCTCAACGGGTATCTCATGTTTGCCTTTCTGGGTTTTCTGTATGTACTTACTATCTTTTGCCTGTGGAAATGGGGAGGAGTGTTACTGCCAGAAGCCGCGTCTGAACACGGTAAGGATTTTGATTTGCTGATGACCATATCTTTGGTTCTTATCTTTACAGTTCAGATTATTACGCAGACATTACTGCATTATTTCGCATATAAATATCACGGGAAAGAGGGAAGAAAAGCCTTGTTTTATGCAGATAATGATAAGCTCGAATTTATCTGGACTATTATTCCTGTTATTACTCTTGCCGGACTTATCCTTTTCGGTTTGTACACTTGGACAACCATTATGAATGTCGATGAAGACGAAGATCCTCTGGTTGTTGAATTGTACGCTCAACAGTTTAACTGGAAAGCGAGATATGCCGGTGCAGACAATGTTTTGGGTGATGCCAATGTGCGCTTTCTCAACGATTACGACGGACAAAATATACTGGGTATTGATTCATCCGATCCCAACGGTATGGACGATGTAGTGTCTACTACCGAAATCCACTTACCTGTAGGTAGAAAGGTGTTGTTTAAAATGCGTTCGCAAGATGTATTGCACTCTGCTTATATGCCTCACTTTAGGGCACAGATGAACTGTGTTCCTGGTATGATAACACAGTTCGCATTTACACCTACTATTACTACAGCAGAAATGCGAGAGAATCCGGATGTTCAAGCTAAGGTTAAGCACATCAACGAATTGAGGGCAGAAAGAAGAGCTAAAGGAGAGGACCTCGACAATTGGGAGTTCGACTATCTTTTAATATGTAATAAAATTTGCGGAACTTCGCACTACAATATGCAAATGAAGATTGTAGTCGAAACAGAAGAGGAGTTCAACGCATGGATGAAGGAACAAAAGACTTTTTCAGAAACTGTAGCTGGAACTGAGAGATAGTACAGAAAAAGTCATTGATTAGAAAGTAACAGTAACGATAACGATTAGCAATAAGATTATGTCAGCAACAGCACACGCAGACGATCACACACAAGATCACGGGCATCATCATAAACAGAACTTTATTTCTAAGTACATATTCAGTTATGATCACAAGATGATCTCCAAGCAGTATCTCTTTACTGGGATATTTATGGGGATAATCGGTATTGTAATGTCTATGTTGTTCCGCATGCAACTCGCATGGCCGGGAGAGTCCTTTGCCATTTTTGAGGTACTTCTCGGAAAATGGGCGCCAGAGGGAGTTATGGATCCGAATATTTACCTCGCACTGGTAACTATTCACGGTACGATTATGGTGTTTTTTGTACTTACTGCCGGATTGAGTGGTACTTTTAGTAACCTGCTAATTCCGTTGCAAATCGGTGCGAGAGATATGGCCTCAGGTTTTATGAATATGATATCGTACTGGCTGTTTTTTATCTCTTCTGTCATTATGGTCGCTTCCATATTTGTAGAAGCTGGTCCTGCCGCAGCTGGGTGGACGATTTACCCTCCACTTAGTGCACTGCCTCAAGCACAAGGTGGTTCGGGTCTGGGAATGACGATGTGGCTCATATCACTGGCTATCTTTATCGCATCGTCCCTCTTAGGATCACTGAATTATATTGTTACTGTACTCAACTTGAGAACAAAGGGGATGTCTATGACCAGACTTCCGCTTACAGTATGGGCTTTGTTTGTAACAGCTATCATAGGGGTGGTTTCTTTCCCTGTATTGCTGTCCGCCGCTTTGCTTCTTATTATGGACCGTAGTTTTGGTACTTCTTTCTTCCTTTCAGATATCTTTATCCAAGGAGAAGTATTGCACTACCACGGAGGGTCTCCCGTATTGTTTGAACACCTTTTCTGGTTCCTGGGTCACCCCGAAGTATATATCGTACTGTTGCCTTCTCTCGGTATCACCTCAGAGATTATTGCTACCAATTCGCGTAAACCTATTTTCGGATACCGCGCTATGGTCGCCTCTATATTGGCTATTGCATTCTTGTCTACCATAGTTTGGGGGCACCATATGTTCGTTTCGGGAATGAACCCTTTCTTGGGATCTGTGTTTACCTTTACAACATTGCTTATTGCAATACCTTCGGCGGTTAAAGCATTTAACTATATCACAACGCTGTGGAAGGGTAACCTTCAGATGAACCCGGCTATGCTGTTTTCTATAGGACTGGTGTCTACCTTTATTTCAGGAGGACTTACCGGAATTATTCTGGGAGATAGTACGCTCGATATCAACGTTCACGATACCTATTTCGTGGTAGCTCACTTCCACCTTGTTATGGGTGTGGTAGCGGTATACGGTTTCCTCGCAGGAGTTTATCACTGGTTCCCTAAGATGTTTGGAAGAATGATGAACAAAAATTTGGGATATATACACTTCTGGCTCACGGCAATTTCGGCATATGGTATTTTCTTCCCCATGCACTTTGTAGGAATGGCCGGATTGCCAAGACGATACTATACCAATACAAACTTCCCTATTTTTGACGATTTGATGGATATCAACGTGGTGATGACGGTGTTTGCACTTCTCGCAGGGTTGGCTCAAGTAGTTTTCTTGTACAATTTATTCCACAGTATCTTCTACGGTGAGAAGGCTACTCAAAATCCTTGGAAATCTAATACCTTGGAGTGGACAACGCCTGTTGAACACCTACACGGAAACTGGCCTGGTGAAATACCAGAGGTACACCGATGGTCATACGACTACAGTAAAACCAAAGAGAACGGTGAGTACGTGATTGCTGGACAAGATTACGTTCCGCAAAACGTGCCCTTGCAAGAGGGTGAGGAAGAACTCAATCACTAGAAACTCTCTATAAAATATAAAAAAGGCCCGGTTAAGGGCCTTTTTTAATTCTTGCTATTTTACGGCTTACTGATAGGTGCTGTTATACAATATTCAGGTATACCATAACCGTCTACAAGTGATACAACATGAGGGCGGAGCTCAGTACACAGTCGTTCTACCCGCTGTCTTATGGCTTTCGATTTATTGCCACTTATATAACCGTGTTCAAGATACCAAGCAGCGTTCGAATGAATGTGATAGAGAGCGTATAAAGATCCGAGTTTTCGGAATAGAAACTGCATCTTATCATGGTCGATACGGTTTACGAAATCGGAGAATATCTCATAAGAAAGCGCAATTCCATAGGCTTTTCCCAGCTGTATAAGATGTGTCTGTATCTTCAAGGAAAGCTGTTGTGGCGGTATTCCCTTTTTAGCATAACGCCTTATCCTCGAAGCCGCGCTAAAAGTGAGCCGCCTTACGCGATACCGAAGGGCTTCGAGTTGAAAGTCTGGGTCAAACAGGTGTTCTTTATCTGTGTTATTGGTAAACAGCGGATTGAAAGTAGTCAGCCGATCGCTGAGTTGTTGTCCTGCAAGTTTTAGGAGATCTCCATAACTGTCGCTGTTAAATTCTGAGGTGAAATCGGTAAGTACTCCTTTGGCTGCGAGTTGTAGTAATACTGTATTGTCACCTTCAAATGTGGTAAATATATCTACGTCGTTCTTTAAATCGGCAATGCGGTTTTCTGTCAGATACCCCTTGCCACCACAGGCTTCTCGACATTCCTGTATTGCCTTGTTGGCAAAATCGGTAATCAGTGCTTTTAATGCCGCTGCCTGGGTTTCTACCTTTCTCCTCGAAGCTTCAGATGAGGCCGTGTAATCGCGTATCATTTGTTCTAGAGTAAAATGGTATACATAGCTCTGAGCAATAGACGGAATAAGTCGTAACTGGTGAGAGGGATAGTCCATGATTAGGTCTTCTTGAACCTTCTCTCCACTGTTAAACTGTCGGCGTTGCAAGGCGTATTTCACGGCTATGGCCAAGGCCATCTTGGCGCCGCCTACCGCTCCTTTGGCCACACATATCCTTCCGCCAACCAAGGTACCCAACATGGTAAAAAAACGCTTGTTAGGGTTGTCTATGGCAGAGGTGTATTTTCCGTTTTCGTCTATATCTCCAAAACGGTTGAGCAGGTTTTCTCTCGGTACACTTACATTCTTAAACCATATCTTGCCGTTGTCTACCCCGTTTAGTCCGAGTTTATCACCGTTGTCTTCGATGCGAACTCCGGGCATCAATTTGCCCTTATCGTCTCGAATTCTGACCAATACGGCGTGAACTCCTTGGTTGATGCCATTTACAATAAGTTGTGCAAACACAGTGGCCATTTCAGCGTGAAGAGCGTTGCCTATGTATTCCTTATTGTCGTTTTCTCCAGGGGTGTCAATTATTATACTGTCGGTCTCTTCGATATAGGTAGCTGTAGTTTTAATTCCCCTTACATTAGATCCGTGTCGGGTTTCGGTCATAGCAAAGCATCCAAGTGTTTTTGCCTCTCCGGCAGATCGCAACCAACGGTCGTGGTGCTTTTTTGTGCCTAGGTTTTGAATACTGCCACCGAAGAGTCCGAATTGCACTCCAAATTTAACGGTAAGGCTACCGCTAACAAACATCAGGTTTTCAAAAATACCGGCATAGGCGGGCATATTTCCGATTCCTCCATATGCTTTGTCATAAGCCATAGCGCCGTATCCTTTTGTCGCCAGATGCTTTACTTGTTCCAATACCTTCATCCGAAAACGATCCTTCTCTGTAGAGATCTCCCAACTAAAGATAGGGTCGGAGAGAAATTCTCTGAAGACGTCTATTTGAGAGGTGTGCTCTCCTTTGAGGAGCAGATCTATTTGTCCAGGGTCGTAGAAATCGGCCACAGACGATCTCTGGCGTTGCACATCAAACAGATGCCTGTAGTGATTGGGTTGAATTCCGAGATTTATTTCGATGAATTTGAGATTTTCATCGGGGGTCTCCCCTTCGCTGTCATCGGTTTGCGACAGTTTCATGCTAAAAGAAGTAAGGGGATAAGTATCGCTTTCAACCAGTTTTATTCCGGAGCCATCTATCTGTTGTTTCCAAGAGGCGATGAGCTCGTCTTTAGGAGGATGGTCCGGTTGGAGCCAGGAGTTCAGCAGTGAACTTTCAGCTTCCGTAAGACTGTCGCGTTCAACCGCTTTTTTAAAAACAGCTATTTCCGAGGCCGACAGCAGGTCGTCGGCCCAGATAACATAGAGAAAAGGGATGTACTTGCTGATACCTGAAGTGTGTTTTTCAGTATTCATAGTGCTGCAGCTATTCATTGTGTAACGATAGTGGTAAGTTACGATTTTTTTATACACCTGATGTGGTGTTGTGCCAGTTTATGGATGGATAAATTGGCATTTTAAGGTCAGTCAAAGCAGCTGCAGACAGAAAGAGAAAAACATTTGTCCGATTTCATATAAGCTGCAACCCGGTATATAGCATTTGATTACATATCTTTGTATTGTATGAATGAGTATTTAGATCCTACAGGCGAACATTTGTCATCGGAAGAAATAGACATCGAAAAGACGCTACGGCCGCTCTCTTTCGACGATTTTACCGGACAGGCACAGGTATTGGAAAATCTTCAGGTATTTGTAAAAGCTGCAAATCTTCGAGGCGATGCCCTCGACCATACCCTGTTTCACGGTCCTCCCGGTCTCGGAAAAACTACACTGGCTCATATCCTAGCAAACGAACTCGGGGTGGGTATAAAGATTACCTCCGGCCCTGTTTTGGATAAGCCCGGAGATCTGGCTGGTCTGCTCACCAATTTGGAAGAAAGGGATGTGCTCTTTATAGATGAGATTCACCGACTGAGTCCGGTGGTAGAAGAATACCTCTATTCGGCTATGGAAGACTTCAAGATCGATATCATGATCGAAAGTGGTCCCAATGCCCGTACGGTACAGATAAATCTAAACCCTTTTACACTTGTAGGCGCTACAACCCGTTCCGGATTGCTCACATCGCCCATGAGGGCGCGTTTTGGCATTTCCAGCAGGTTGCAGTACTACACCACCGAACTGTTGTCGACCATCGTGGAACGCAGTGCCCATATACTGAAAACGCCTATAACTATGGAAGCCGCCATAGAGATTGCCGGTAGGAGTAGGGGTACCCCTCGTATAGCCAATGCACTGCTGCGAAGAATACGAGATTTTGCTCAGATCAAAGGGAATGGCCGTATCGATATAGAAATTGCTCGCTTTGGTCTCAATGCACTTCATGTGGATGCACATGGGCTAGATGAGATGGACAACAAAATACTGGCCACCATTATCGATAAGTTTAAAGGAGGCCCGGTCGGGATTACCACCCTTGCTACCGCAGTTTCTGAAAGTGCCGAAACCATAGAAGAAGTTTATGAACCTTTTCTTATTCAACAAGGCTTTATTGTGAGGACTCCAAGAGGGCGTGAAGTTACAGAAGCCGCGTATAAGCACCTCGGAAGATCACAAGGAGGTATACAGGGCGGCTTGTTTTAATGTGAAAAGATTTTTTGCCATAACCACACCGGCATGAGCATAAACAATACGGAAAAATACACCAAACTCATCAAAGAAGAGGCCCATCGCCTCGGTTTTATGTCTTGTGGCGTGTCGCGAGCCGAATTTCTCGAAGATGAAGCCCCGCGATTGGAGGCGTGGCTCCGACAGCAAATGCACGGCGAAATGAGCTATATGGAAAACCATTTCGACAAACGACTAGATCCGCGATTACTAGTAGAAGGAGCACGCACCGTAATATCACTCACCTTGAATTATTTTCCGGAACACAAGCAAAGTGATCCCGGTAGCCCGAAGATCTCCAAATACGCTTACGGAAGGGATTATCATTTTGTGATAAAAGACAAGCTCAAACAATTGCTCGAATTTATCCGTGAAGAGATAGGAGAGGTAAACGGTCGTGCATTTGTAGATTCAGCCCCAGTGTTGGACAGAGCTTGGGCTACTAGAGCAGGTTTGGGATGGATAGGAAAGAACAGCAATCTGATAACCAAAAAGGCCGGATCTTTCTTTTTTATAGCCGAATTGATATTAGACCTTGAGTTGGACTACAACGACAGCATAGCCACAGATCACTGCGGGAGTTGTACCGCCTGTATAGACGCCTGTCCTACTCAAGCCATCACAGCACCTATGGTGGTAGATGGAAGTAAGTGTATTTCATATTTTACCATAGAACTCAAAGGGAGTATACCAGAAGAGTTTAACGGAAAGTTTGACGACTGGATATTTGGGTGCGATATATGTCAGGATGTCTGCCCCTGGAATCGCTTTTCAAAGCCACACCGCGAACCCCTGTTTGATCCGCATCCCGATCTCCTAAGAATGAGTAGTGCCGATTGGGAAGATATCACCGAAGACATCTTCCGCGAGATCTTTCGAAAATCTGCCGTAAAACGAACCAAATTTGAAGGTTTGAAACGAAATATCCAATTTATCAAAAAAACTTAAAGACATCACCCCATCTCCAAGTCACCGCTTCTCCGCGTCACCGCCTCTCCGCGTCACCTCACCTCCGCGTCCCCGATAGTCGTTTCTCGAAGTACCAGATGAGTTTGTAGCTTGACCTCGTAGAATTCCACCGGCTGTTTTTTGTGTTTTTTATCAATCTCATCGATAAGTAGAGAAGCCGATTCCTTTCCCATTTGTATACTGGGTTGGTCTACCGTAGAAAGATGTGGTTTTATGTAGGGTGTAATCATCCAGTTGCTAAAGCCCATTACAGATATTTGATCCGGTATGGATATACCCTTGTCGTTGAGATAAGAGATGCTGCCCAGTGCTATATGG
The DNA here is from genome assembly GCA_029266035.1 of Sinomicrobium sp. Lineage (GTDB taxonomy): Bacteria > Bacteroidota > Bacteroidia > Flavobacteriales > Flavobacteriaceae > Sinomicrobium. The sequence goes on along the minus strand of JAJUFH010000015.1, from coordinate 23,431 downwards.
TCTGTGATGCAAAATATACCGTCGATTTCCGGATGGTTTTTCAGTAGGGTTTCTGTATTGCTCCGACCTTCTTCAATGCTGAGGTGATCACAGCGGCATATTTTGGTGTCGTCCTGTGTTATTTCGTGCTCTTCGAGAGCTCTGAGATAACCTTTGAGACGGGAATTGTAGTTGCTGGGAAATTCTGGCCCGGAGAGAATACCAATATTGCGACATCCGGTTTTTATCATGTGGCTTACCGCTTTGTAGGCCGCTTTTTCATCGTCTATAATAACCTTTGAACAGTTGACTTGTCGGGTTATTTTGTCGAAGAGTACTAAGGGTACTTGGTTTTTGATGATTTTGTGTAGGTGGTCGAAGCGGTTGGTTTCGTTGGCCAAAGACATCAAAATACCGTCAACTCTTTTTTCCAGTAAAAGATCTACTTGCTGCTCTTCAGTAGTGATCGATTCGTCAGAAAATAAAATAATCACCTGATAACCGTGTACATTGGCTTCCGAGATGATTCCTGTTATGGCTTCCGCAAAAAACGGGTGATCTATTTTCGGAAGAATAGCTCCGATAGTTTTAGACTGATTACTCCTCAGGGTAACCGCGTGAATATTGGGTTTGTAATTCAGTTTTTCAGCAAGCAGCCTCACGGCGTGTTTGGTGTCGTTGCTGATATCGGGATAATCCTTGAGTGCCTTAGAAACGGTGGTTACCGAAACTCCGAGTATAGAAGCTATATCTTTTAGGGTTACTTGACTCATAAAAATCTCTTTTAAGGAAGCTTTTCCGAAGCTGTATCCGGTTTGTGAAAGGGCGACTTACAAAGAAAGTGTTTTTTTTAGAGATTTGAAAAGATCAGAGGTTATAAATCGAGGGATTCACATGTGGTAGAATGTTGAATAGTCTTAGTGATGACTACATTTTATATTCTCAAAAACAAAATTTGAAGTTTTGCCTCGAGACAGAATAGGCTTATTTTTTTGAATTATGATGTGTGTCGTATTAAAGTAAATGCATTTTCGTTAAAAAAGTTTAAATGAGTGGGCTTATTGTGTTGCTACTTGATTATTACTTGTAAATTTGTGATTCCAATAAATTTTGCATTATGACAAAAAAGAACAGTAAGCTCAGAAGAGAAGCATTGGTATATCACGCCAAGCCACAGCCCGGAAAGATTAAAGTTGTCCCCACCAAAAAATATGCTACCCAAAGAGATTTGGCTCTGGCCTATTCTCCTGGAGTGGCTGAGCCCTGTCTGGAGATTGCAAAGGATGTGAGCAAAGCCTATAAATATACTTCCAAAGGAAACCTAGTAGCCGTAATTTCCAACGGAACTGCAGTACTCGGACTGGGCGATATAGGTCCTGAAGCCGGAAAACCGGTAATGGAAGGGAAAGGTTTGCTCTTCAAGATATTTTCTGATATCGATGTATTTGACATCGAACTGGACACTAAGGACGTAGAGACTTTTATTCAGACAGTTAAGACTATCGCACCGACTTTTGGGGGAATCAATCTAGAGGATATCAAAGCCCCTGAAGCTTTTGAAATAGAGCGTAGACTAAAGGAAGAACTCGATATTCCTGTGATGCACGACGACCAGCACGGAACAGCTATTATCTCTGCGGCTGCATTGCTCAACGCTTTGGAATTAGCGGGAAAAAAGATTGAAGATGTAAAGATTGTTGTGAGTGGTGCAGGAGCTGCAGCAGTGTCGTGTACCCGTTTGTACAAAGCATTTGGAGCTCGTGCCGAAAATATTGCCATGCTAGACAGCAAGGGTGTGATACGCAAAGACAGAGAAAACCTCTCTCCAGAAAAGTTAGAATTTGCTACCGACCGTAAAATAGACACCCTTGAAGATGCCATGAGTGGAGCAGATGTTTTTATCGGACTGTCTATAGCCGATATCGTCACCCCCGAAATGTTGTTGTCTATGGAAGAAAATCCTATAGTATTTGCTATGGCCAATCCCGATCCTGAGATCGCATACGACCTGGCTGTCGCTACGCGAAAAGATATTATTATGGCTACTGGACGATCTGACCATCCTAACCAGGTAAACAATGTACTCGGATTTCCCTTTATTTTTAGAGGTGCCCTCGATGTAAGAGCTACTAAAATTAACGAAGAGATGAAAATGGCAGCGGTAGTGGCTCTGGCCGACCTTGCCAAACAGACCGTCCCAGAACAGGTGAATATTGCCTATGGAGAGACTAAGTTAAATTTCGGTCGTGAGTATATTATTCCCAAGCCTTTTGATCCTAGACTTATTGCCTGTGTGCCTCCTGCCGTAGCACGGGCGGCTATGGAAAGCGGTGTGGCAACCGAACCTATTGAGGATTGGGACAAGTATGAAGAAGAACTGTTGCAAAGATTGGGTAGCGATAACAAGCTGGTTCGACTGCTTCACAATCGAGCTAAGACCAACCCTAAACGCGTAGTATTTGCCGAAGCAGATCATATCGATGTGCTCAAAGCCGCACAGATTGTTCATGAAGAAGGTATAGCACATCCTATACTTCTCGGCAGGGAAGATGTGATACGCGAATTGAAAAAAGAAATCGAATTTGAGGCCGATGTGCCTATTCTCGACCCTAAGACCGACGAGCTCAACGATATGAAAAAAAGTTACGCCAAACGTCATTGGGAAGGAAGACAACGAAAGGGACTTACGCTTTACGAAGCCGAACAGAAAATGCGCGAACGCAATTACTTCGCCTCTATGATGCTCAACGAAGGAGATGCAGATGCTTTGATTACAGGCTATTCCAGAAGCTATCCAACTGTTGTAAAACCTATACTAGAGTTAATTCCCAAAACCAAGGGAACGGAAAGAGTAGCAGCTATGAACTTGATGATTACAGAAAGAGGACCTCTGTTTCTAGCCGATACTTCCATCAATATAAATCCGACGAGCCACGAATTGGCCAAAATTGCTCAGATGACTGCGCATACGGTAAAGATGTTTGGTTTTGAGCCCGTTATAGCGATGCTGTCTTACGGGAATTTCGGTTCCTCAGATTTTCCGGAAGCGGCTAAAGTGAGAGAGGCTGTAAGCTACCTCCATCAAAACAATCCTGAGATTGTGGTAGACGGTGAATTGCAGTCCGATTTTGCGCTCAATCGCGATATGCTACAAGATAAATTCCCCTTTTCCAAACTGGCGGGCAAAAAAGTTAATACCCTTATATTTCCCAATCTCGACGCTGCAAACATCACCTATAAGCTGTTGAAGGAACTAGATAAGGCCGACTCTATAGGTCCTATACTGCTCGGTATGAGTAAACCGGTGCATATCCTACAGCTCGGTGCCAGTGTAGAAGAAATGGTCAATATGGCAGCAGTAGCCGTTGTAGATGCCCAAGAGAAAGAGAAAAAAGACAAAGTTAAATAGGGAACCTGTCATCCCGATCAAAATCCCTCTCTCGACTACTTGTTTCAAATATCGGATAAGTCGGAGGGGGATTTTGTGTTTTTCAAATTTTGTGAAGTCTTTTGTGATAAGAAAATAATTCTTTACATCGCCCGGATTCGTCTTGAATGACCAATTCGCGCTCTGCGCTTACTTCTTTTATTTTTTTTATATTTGATTTAGTGAGCTAAATTGAAACAAAAGCCTACAGCATTTAAAATCTAAAACGATATCTGTATGACTATCAAGATTACCAGACTTTGCACTCTGCTGATGTTTGTTCTTTTTTATTCAGCCTGCAAGAGGACGCCTGAAAATATAAACAGAACGGGAATTATCCCCCAGCCAGTAAGCATGGAGTTTGGAGAGGGGGCTTTTGTAATCGATGAAGATACTAAGATTTTGTACCCCGATGCTTTTGCCCCGGTGGCTGGATTTTTATCAGAATACATAGGGAGTAGAGTAAATGCTGAAATGGAACGGATAGATGAAGAAGACAGCGATGCCATTATTTTTAGACAAGACCAGAGCTTGGAGAAGGAAGAAGCTTATACGCTAAAGGTGACTCCTAAAAACATTGAGATTTCTGCTTCATCGCCTAAAGGGGCGTTTTACGCAGTACAGAGCTTGAGACAACTGATGCCTGTGCTTTCAAACAATGCGATAAGTGAAGAGGGGGAAATGGGCATCCCAGCAGTAGACATACAAGACGAACCCCGCTTCGGATATCGCGGACAAATGCTCGATGTGGTAAGACATTTTTTTCCTGTCGAATTTGTAAAGCAGTACATCGATCTCATGGCCATGTTGAAGATCAATACTTTTCACTGGCATCTCACAGACGATCAAGGATGGCGTATAGAGATTAAAAAATATCCCGAACTCACTAGAGTAGGGGCCTACCGCGACAGTACCTTGATAGGACTTTATGGAGAGGAACCTCAGCAGTGGGACAAAAAGAGATACGGTGGCTTCTATACTCAAGAAGAGGTAAAAGAGATTGTAAAGTATGCCCAGGACAGATATATCACAGTGATACCGGAAATTGAAATGCCAGGTCACGCCGAGGCTGCACTGGCCTCGTACCCCGAACTGGGATGTACTGGGGGACCCTATCAGGTACAGGGAACATGGGGAATTCACAAAAATATATTTTGTACAAAAGAGGAGACATTTAGCTTTTTGGAAGGGGTGCTCGATGAGGTGGCCGAACTCTTTCCCGGAACCTATATCCACATAGGAGGAGACGAAGCCCCCAAAGACCACTGGGAACAATGCGAAGTATGCCAGGCACTGATAAGAAGTAAAGGACTGGTAGATGAAAGCGAACTTCAGAGCTATTTTGTGCAGCGCATCGAAAAATATCTGAACGGAAAGGGCAAACAGATTATCGGCTGGGATGAAATTCTGGAAGGTGGATTGGCGCCCAATGCTACCGTAATGTCGTGGAGAGGAACTAAAGGAGCTGTCGAAGCAGCAAAACAACACCACAATGTAATTATGACTCCTACCTCATATTGCTATCTGGATTATTATCAGTATCAATCTGATCAGGACGACCGAAATGTACTCGCCATAGGGGGCTATGTGCCACTCAGTAAGGTGTACAGCTTTGATCCTATTCCTGAAGAGTTGACGGCAGAGCAGAAAAAATATGTCTTAGGACCGCAGGCCAATGTGTGGACAGAGTATATGGAGACGACTGATAAAGTAGAGTATATGGTGTATCCCAGAGCTATAGCTATGGCTGAGGTGGGGTGGACTGCAAAAGAGAATAAAGACTACGAAAGCTTTTTATACCGACTTCAACCCCTGATAGAACATCTGGAAGCTATGGGAGTAAATCACGGCTATAAACCCGAAGAAGTAGAAAAGGAGAAACAAACAGTAGCAGCAATAGGGGAATAGCCCGTTTTTCTTTAACATAACGATAACAGCCCTAATTGGCGTAATGCCTTATTTTTATCCCCTTGAAAGATAAAGGTCTAAGTATGTTGAACTGGATATTATTTGTACTCCTCTATGTCGGTCTTAGTTTTTACTCCTTACAAGCGGTGAGAACACTCAGCCGATCTCCCTATGTTTTGTGTGCCTATGTCTTTGTGACTCTTGTAGTCTTGGGTAATTTTTTATACCACTTTGCCTTTCCGGGAGAAGCAAAAGGGTTTAGGGGGGCTCGAGGATATGCTGCGAGTTTTTTGTTGATGCTAATCTTGTTTCAACTCATCACCGTGATTTTCTTGTTTGGAGAAGACATAGTGAGAACAGTGGTTGCCTTCGCAGGTAAATGGAGTGGGAAAAGCTCCGAAATAGCGCTGCCTTCTCGCCGGAAGTTTGTCAGTTTGCTCGGAATGGGACTGGCAGCTATTCCGTTTAGCGGATTGCTCTATGGGATGGTGAAAGGGAAATACGATTTCAGAGTGTTGAAGTACCAACTAGAATTTGATGACCTCCCAGATGCTTTCGACGGCTATCGCATTACTCAGCTGTCGGATATTCACAGCGGAAGCTTTGACGACCGGGAAAAAGTTTCTTATGCTGTAGATCTCATCAATGAACAAAAATCGGATCTGTTGCTGTTTACAGGCGACATAGTTAATGACAAGGCAGACGAATTACTGCCGTGGATGGATACTTTTTCAAAATTAGGAGCAGCAGACGGGATGTATTCTGTGCTGGGCAATCACGATTACGGCGATTATGCACGATGGGATAACGAGGCGGAAAAAGAGGCCAATTTAGAAAAGTTAAAAGAGTTACAGCGGCAGTTGGGATTTGAACTCTTGCTCAACGAACACCGGTACTTAGAAAAAGACGGACAACGCATTGCCCTTATAGGTGTGGAGAACTGGGGTGCCGGAGGCTTTAAAAAGGCTGGAGATCTCGAAAAGGCAACACAGGGGATTGAACCCGACACGTTCAAAATACTGATGAGTCACGACCCTTCTCACTGGGAACAGCAGGTTATCAATCACCCCTACCACTATCATCTCACCCTTAGCGGACACACCCACGGTATGCAGTTTGGAGTAGAGATCCCCGGACTGGTGAAGTGGAGCCCGATAAAGTGGCGTTACAAATACTGGGCAGGAATCTACAGAGAAATGGGGCAATACATCAATGTAAACCGCGGACTGGGATTTCTGGGTTATCCGGGTCGTGTCGGGATGTGGCCCGAGATTACGGTAATAGAATTAAAAAAGTCTGCTAAAACCGCATAATTCGCAGAAAATATTACATTTGTAATACTAATTCCTTGTAGAAATGTCTAAATTCGGTGAATTAATAGATCACAAAATTCCTGTTCTTCTGGATTTTTATACTGATTTGAACGAGGCCTCTACGGCTATGCATCCTGTGTTGCGAGAAGTTGCGGCAGCTATGGGAGATAAAGCCAAGGTGATAAAGATAGATGTAGATAAAAATCAGGAACTGGCCAATGCACTTCGCGTGAAGGGATTACCCACGATGATGATATACAAAAAAGGAGAAATGGTATGGCGCCAAAGCGGTGAACTCGATGCCAAAACTCTCATAGGTCTGTTACAAGAATACGTGTAAAATAATCCGCTTCGAAATCCAGATCATGGTTTCGAAGCGGATTGTGTAGGTTTTTATTCTTCTACAGAAGACTTTTCAGCCTGTACAGGCAGGGTTCTATACCCCATTTCATAGAGTGTAAACCCAAAAATATCAGCTGTTTGTTCTATGGTTTTACTTACGGGAGTACCGGCTCCGTGGCCTGCGTCGGTTTCTATCCTGATGAGTACAGGGTTTTTACCTGAGTGTTTTTCCTGTAAGGTAGCTGCAAACTTAAAGCTGTGTGCGGGTACTACACGATCGTCGTGATCGGCAGTGGTAATCAAGGTAGACGGATAGGTCGTGTTGTCTTTGATATTGTGCAGAGGCGAATATCCTAAAAGGTATTTAAACATTTCTTCACTGTCTTCAGAAGTTCCATAGTCATAGCCCCATCCTGCACCGGCGGTAAAGGTGTGGTATCTAAGCATGTCTAGTACCCCCACTGCGGGTAATGCCACTTTCATCAAATCGGGGCGCTGTGTCATGGTAGCTCCTACCAGAAGTCCTCCGTTTGAGCCCCCTCTTATGGCGAGGTATTGCGATGAGGTGTACTGTTGTTGAATAAGGTATTCTGCTGCGGCGATAAAATCGTCAAATACATTCTGTTTCTGCATTTTAGTTCCCGCATCGTGCCACTTCTTGCCGTATTCGCCTCCACCTCGCAGATTGGCTACTGCATAGATACCGCCCTGTTCGAGCCAAATGGCATTTGCCGTACTGAAAGAGGGTTGAAGACTTATGTTAAATCCGCCATAACCGTACAGTATAGTAGGGTTTTTACCGTTTAGTTCCGTTCCTTTTTTATAGGTGATAATTATAGGAATACGAGTGCCGTCCTTAGAGTTGTAAAACAGCTGTTCTGAAATGTAGTCTTCGGGTGTAAAGTTTATTTTTGGTTCCCAGTATAGTTCAGATGTTCCATCGATTACATTATACGAATAAATTCTTCCCGGAGTGTTGTAGTTGGTAAAGGAGTAATACAATACTTGTTGATCTTCTTTTCCCGAAAACCCACTCGAAGTCCCCAGTCCAGGTAATGCTATTTCCCTCATCTGTTGCCCTTTGTAGTCATATTGGTATACCTTCGATATAGCATCTACCATATATTCGGCAAAGAGATATCCGCCTCCAGTTGATACACTCAGTACGTTTTCAGTTTCCGGAATCAAGTCGGTCCAGTGCTCCGGCTGTGGAGAGGAGGCAGTGGTGGTCACCACCTTCTGGTTTGGAGCGTCGAGATTGGTAACCAAGTAAAGCGTATCTCCACGGCTGTCGAGAATACCGGTGTCGCTATCGCTGTGATCGAGTACAGTAATGATTTCCGAATCTGGATTGCTGAGATCCTTTACAAACAACTTGTTTCCCGAAGTGGAATTTGAAGCCGATATAGAGAGGTAACGCTCATCTCCGGTTAGCCCGGCAAATACGTATCTGTGTTTTTGTTCGGGGGTGCCTCCAAAGATGATTTTATCTTCACTTTGAGGGGTGCCCAGCTTGTGAAAATACAATTTGTGCTGGTCTGTCTTTGCCGAGAGCTCGCTGCCTTCGGGCTTGTCGTAACTGGAATAGAAAAAGCCCTCATTGCCTTTCCACGCAATACCGCTGAACTTGATGTCGGTGAGAGTGTCTCCCAAAATCTCTTTGGTTTCAGCATCCATTACGATAACCTTGCGCCAGTCGCTTCCTCCCTCCGAAATAGAATAGGCCAGCAGTTTGCCGTCTTTCGTAAACGAAATATTTCCGAGCGATACAGTTCCGTCTTCAGAGAAGGTGTTGGGATCGAGAAATACTTCTTCCTTTCCGTCATCGTTCTTTCGGTAGAGTACAGACTGATTTTGAAGACCGTCATTTTTAGAATAATAAGTGTAATCTCCTTCTCTAAAGGGAGAGGACAGTCTTTCGTAGTTCCACAATTCTTGCAGGCGTTCTTTGAGTTGTTGCCTAAAAGGGATTTGTTCTAGGTATTGTTGTGTCACCTTGTTTTCTGCGGCTACCCATTTGGCTGTTTCTTCAGATCTGTCATCTTCCAACCACCGATAGGGGTCTTTGACCTCTGTGCCAAAATAGATGTCAGTAGTCTCTGTTTTTTTTGTTTCCGGATATTTGATTTTCATTTGATTTTCCTTTGTGTCGCACGAATACCACAACAGAGGTGCAGTCAGTGCAAATATGGCTGTTTTTCTCATAAGGTAGTAGTGTTTAATTTTATTGAAAAGTATGAAAAATACAGAACTGTAAGAAGGCCTGTACCGTTTTTTTGTATTACTCTTCTATATGAAGGTGAAAATTGACCTCCATATCGGTTTCACCGCCAGCGTTTTCCAAGCCGGTATTCGGTTTTTGAGGCTGGTGTTTCAGAATTACGTTGAGGTCACCATGTCCCGCTGTCCCAGCGGTGAGCGTGAATTGTAGTCCCACCGGATTTTCAGATCCACCAGTGATATAATCCGACTCCTCATCGGTGTAATCCGTAGTGATGTCTAGTCCCACCGGAGTGTAGAAAAACTGATGTTCGTCGGCTTCCTCTTTTATTTCGTCAGTAACATCTTTTGCCGGAGAGAGTGACTGGTTGAGGAGAACGATGGTAGCGGCATAGGTGACCCCCGATTTTAACGGACCGGAAGCACTACCTTCTACACCTTCGTGGTCGTGATCGTGGTCATGATCATGGTCATGATCATGGTCATCGTGATCATCTCCATCTCCATCTTCGTGGTCGTGACTGTGACCAAGTCCACTCTCATCGGCATACTGTAATACAACATCCTCCTCACCCTCTGCCTTAAGTGTAATAGTTACCGTAGTAATCAGCTCCTCTTCGTTTACTGGTTTTGGTATACCGTCATCGTTAAAGCAGGCACTCATGGTGAGTGCGGCAAGTAGAGATGGCAAAGCTAATTTTAGTATTTTCATGATATTCTACAGTTTACGTAATTAATAATTTACCTTTATGCTCAGCTGTACATTGCGACCGAGGTCGTCTGAGAAAAATCTCAGGCGATTGAGGTAGTCTCGGTATTGGGTGTTGAGTAAATTGTTAAGGGTGAGCCCTAAGGTGATTTCCGATTTTTTTCTGAGGGGAAAGGTCGCTGAGGCATCAAAACCCAGTAGGTGATAAGCATCGGGAGGAGTGCTGATGTCGGCCACGCGATCTACATAAGCACCGTCTTCTATAATCGAAATGGTAAAATTATTGTCGGGAAATTCGTTTTGCTTAAAAAAGTAATCACTTCTCAGACTCAGTGTGAGTTGTCTCCATTCGGGCTTAACAAAAGTTATAGCATTGGAGGTATTGGCAGGAGGTATAGCTATCAGTGGGCGATCTCTATCTCGATCTTTTGCGTGTACATAGGCAAATTTGTGATCGAAGGACCAATGTGGCGAAATATCGTAGTGGAAATCAAAATCCACTCCCGCAAAGAGGGCATCTACCTGTTTGTATCGCCATACCGGAAAGGCTCCTCTTATATTGAGCTCACTCCCGGAGGGTTCTAGCAGGATATAATTGTCTATTGTATTGAGATATGGTGCAAGACTCAAGGATACTTTTTGTGTTTTCAACTCATAAGACGCAGAAATCTTATGAGAGGTTTCTCGATCTATGCGCAGGTCTCCCAACTCTATGGCAGCGGCCGAGTGATGTAGTCCGTCGCTAAACAGTTCTGCGGGATTGGGAGGGCGATTGGCTAGAGCGTAGTTCAGCCGAAGGGTATTGTTGCCCAGCTGGTATTGAATTCCGGCTGTGGCCGAGATATTGTGATAGTCAAATACGGGATGGGTGAGCCATTGGTCTCCAAAGTCTTCAGTTATGATATTGCTGAAATCTCTGTCATAGCCCTGACTTTCCCACCGGTCTTTTTTATAGAACTTTTCGGCGTCCATTCTGTTGAAATCGTAGCGTATTCCGGCGTCAAATATCAGCGATTCGTTTATCGATTGCTTGATAGAAGCATACACCCCTGCATCGTAGCGCTCGTAATCTGGGATGAGCCTTCGCACTCCGGTTGCCGGATCCGGAACATTGTGTTGACCACTTAGCAGTACGCCTACGTTTATCGTTCTCCCGCTGTGAGCATCAAATTGAAATCCTGAGTTCAAAGTATGCGTAGTGAGTCTCATATCCATAGAAGGAACACCTTTAAGTGCTCCTTTTCTGAGGTCGTATTCCTGTCGATTGTTTTGTTGAAAATTGTATTGGAGCGTCCATTTGCCAAGTTGTTCAAACCTTTTGAAAAAGTTGATTTTGGCAAGGTGGTGCGTCACCTGTTGTTTGGGCGCATTGATGTCGTATGAAAAGTCTTCGATCACCAAGGGTTGCCTGTTGTTTATGGCTTGTAGCAAATCGCGCTGACTTCCTATATGAGAAGAGCGAAGTATTCCTATTTCGCTGCGATAAAAGCTGTAGTAGGCCTCAAATCCGTAAGTGAATTTGTTTAGTCCGGCTCGGGCAGAGAAGGCTTGTTGTGAATATCCTGTATTGGTGAGGGAGTAATCCGGAGTCTCGGAGTCACCGAAGCGTTTTAGGGTTCCTTGTGCTTGCCAGTACCACCCGGTTTTATAACTTTTGGTGAGAGAAGAGATAAGTGCTCCACCCCAGCCGTTAGTGGCTCCGGAAAGTATAGTTTTGCCGTAGAGCGTGTCTTTTACCGATATCTTTTGGGGTTCCGCAATAATCACTCCTCCCACGGCGTCTCCTCCGTATTGCAGTGCAGCGGCACCCTTTATTACGGCGAGACTTCCGGCAGTGTTTAGATCGAGATTGGGGGCGTGTTCCATTCCCCATTCCTGATCCTGTAGTCTCACCCCGTTGTTCATCGTAATAATCCGGCTGCTGTGCAGTCCCTGTATTACGGGTTTCACTATGGCACTCCCGGTGTTGAGCGACGAAACACCACTTATTTGTTTAAGAGCATCACCCATAGAGGCAGCGCTAAATTTGTCAATAGTTTCCGTTTGGAGTATCTGTTCAGTTGCCGAGGAAGTAACAGTATGGTGGCGACTGCCCTCTACAACCACTTCCTTGAGTTCTTCGAGATGGTGTTCTAGAGTGAATTGTCGGGTGGTAGTTCTGGTGATTTCGACAGTGATAAATTGAGGAGTGCACAAATCGTGTGTAACCTCTACTTCATAAGTGCCTGGGCATATCCCTGATATGCTAAAATAGCCGTCTATATCACTTACAGTGACTTTGTCGGTATTGTATATTTTTACAAGGGAATTTTCTAGGGGATGGCCGTCGTGAAAGTCGGTCACTCTACCTTTAAATACGGCCTTACAGTCTTGTGATAAGCAATGTTGTGGAAATGCCCAAAAAGCAAAAAGTACTAACAATGAATATGTCAGCTTCATAAAAAATAATTTAGATTAATATCTGCAAATAAGTAAACGGATATAGGGAATATCAGTGTATCAGCTCCAGGAGGAGGGAGGCCCTCTGAGGGAATAGCCCTGGAGGTATGCAGAGAGATCTGGTGAGGTGTGCAATACCAAATGTTCGGTTTGGACAATGATATTGACGGGTGTGAAGTTTAAAATTTCAGGGGTGTTAAATACCGACAACTTAAAGTCGCATACCGGACATTTGTCTACTGGTGTGTGTAGTGCAGTTTGTTTTTCTGTCGGTATAGGAATAAGATGAGAGGCGTGATCTATGGTGTGAAAGGATCGGAACACTATTGAAAATAGTACCGCACCAATGAGTAAAGTACTGATATGAACTCTCAAGGCTTTCATTCGAACAAAAGTATAAAAATGCGAGAGAGGAAGGGAGGTTTTTAACAAAATATTGAAGTGATGAGAAATGCTAAATGTAGTGGATCTCTCCGGTTTTGGAGTGATATAGGTTGAGGAGGTGTGCAAATCACAAAGTAAATTCCGCGATTTTCAGGAACAGTTTTTTGTGGAATTTACTTCTTTTATACACCTCCTCAACAGAGGTATTAGCCAATGAGATTATTGGCTGCTAGATATTCTGCAATTTGTACCGTATTGGTGGCGGCTCCCTTGCGGAGGTTGTCGGCTACAATCCACATATTGAGGCTATTCGGTTGTGAAAAGTCTCTCCTGATACGGCCTACAAAAACATCGTCCTTCCCGTGGGCATAAAGCGGCATGGGGTAGGTATTGGTATCGGTGTTGTCTTGAACTGTAATACCGGGAGTTTCATTGAGTATTTTTCTTATGTCTTCCAATTCGAAATCACTCTTTAACTGAATGTTTACCGATTCGCTATGACCTCCTACGACAGGAATTCGTATGGCAGTTGAAGTTACCGCTATGCTGTCGTCTCTGAGTATTTTGTGCGTTTCACGTATCAGTTTCATCTCCTCTTTGGTATAGCCATTGTCTTCAAACACATCGCAGTGAGGAAGTGCATTGCGGTGGATGGGGTAGGGATACGCCATTTCACCCTGAATGCCCTGATATTCGTTTTCAAGTTGCTGTACAGCTTTTACTCCTGTACCGGTAATAGATTGATAGGTAGAGACTACCACTCGTTCTATGCCGTATTTTTTGTGTAGCGGAGCCAGAGCCATTACCATCTGAATGGTAGAACAGTTTGGATTTGCGATTATTTTATCTTCAGGGGTAAGTTGGTCGGCATTAATTTCGGGTACTACCAGTTTTTTGTCAGGATCCATACGCCAAGCCGAAGAGTTGTCAACTACAGTGGTACCGGCAGCTGCAAATTTCGGAGCCCATTCCAGAGAAGTAGCTCCACCTGCAGAGAAGAGGGCAACATCGGGTTTGGCAGCTACCGCATCAGCTAAACCGATAACTTTATACGTTTTACCTTCAAAAGTGATCTCTTTTCCTACCGATCTTTCCGAAGCGACGACTAATAATTCTGTTACCGGAAAACGGCGCTCTGCCAATACCTGCAACATGACTTCGCCAACCATTCCGGTGGCACCTACAACAGCAACTTTCATATGCTTATATTCCATCAAGGGTTAAACAATCTAACTGGAGAGCAAAAGTAATTATAAAAAAAGTACCCGCAAGCTATATGCTAAAGAATTATAATTTTAAAACAAAATGTTTTATTTGTAACTTACATCATTCCAACGGTAGGAGGAATCTCCGGCCTTGACGTTGTGTTGTTGTATCTTTTTCGCTTTCTATTGAGCGTTTCCACAAAAAAAGAACCCTCCACGGGGGAGGGTTTAAGATTGAATATGAGTGAAGCGGTCTACTTCTTTTCTTTCAACAGATCCCGAATTTCTGCGAGGAGTTCTTCTTGAGTAGGTCCTGCAGGAGCTGCGGGTGCTTCTTCTTCTTTCTTCTGTGTTTTTTCGTAGGCCTTTAGTATGACAAAAATACAGAAACCGATAATGACGAAATCGATGATAAACTGTATAAAGCTACCGTAATTGATAGTTACTGCTTCTGTGGTTACTTCGCCTGCGGCGTTGATTACGGCTTCCTGTAGGATCCATTTGAGTTCAGAGAAATTGACATTGCCGAGCACCATCCCGATAGGTGGCATGAGTATGTCGTTGGTAAACGAGGATACAATTTTCCCAAAGGCTCCTGCTACGATTACTGCAGTAGAGAGGTTTACAATATCTCCCTTTAGTAAAAACGATTTAAAATCTTTAAAAAATCCCATAGTTTCAGATGGTATAAAATGAATAAATATATTAATAATCAGTTGTATAACTCCTTCTTACAATTACTTGATTTCGCAAGAGTCTGTATGGAGTTTGAAGCCCAATTTACAAAAAAAGTATTTTCACGAGCTAATTTTTTTAAACCTTATTGCACTGCTACAGAATCCTGTGGTATTATCCCTTCTTGCGGTACGGTATCCTCTTCTCCTGTATCGGGTATACTGTCTTCCGAATAGGTAGGAGTGTTGTATTGTTGCTCAAAGCGGTCTAGGTAATTGTTAAATATCTCTGTCTGCTTTTTGCCGAATTCCTCATTGTCGTTTCGCACCACGACATCTAAAGTACTTCGATAGCGTTGTACGTCGTATATAACATTCTCTTGAGCGGTATACGCACTTCCAGAAGACAGGTAGTAAGACAGTTGCTCCTGATACTTTCCGGCAATTTGAAGGAAGAGTGCTCTCGCTTTTTCCATCTGTCCAGTTTTGTAGTACCCATCTACAAAAGGTTCGAGGAAAACATAGTATCCATAGTATTCAAAAGGGAACTTGTCCATAACCAAATCTATAATTTCCTTGGCCTTTTCTTCTTTTCCTTCCTCCAGCAAAGTCTCTACCAAACGCGCCATATTGCTTCTGTAAGAAATGCTGTTTTTACGCGTTTCCGGATCGTGGTATATATCGGGAGATCCCGAATTACCCCAATCCCATTTCTTGACAATATCGTACATCAACTCGCTGTCTATTCTACCCATTTCAAAGCTGCCTTGAGGTACCGGAGTTTTTATAGGAACCAGTTTGTATACCATGCCGTCCAGCTGCAGATAGTCTTTCATCCAGAGATACTCGGCTGCAGAAAAACTTCCTCCGGTAAAGTATATAGGTCTTTTCCAATCGTTATTGGCCAAGATATCGAGCATCATCATCCTGTTTTTACCTATAGCGCTTTTCGGGAGGTCTATATCGATATAATCGACAATAAGTGCGCTGTCTTTTTCCTTGACAAGTCCGCTTTTCAACACGTTTTCTTTGTTGACGGGAACTCTGATTTTGTTGGTGGGGTAAAAAATAGTGCTCTTGGTGTTTTCGGGATATTGATTGAGGTCTCCCCCTTGTCTTTCGATGAGCTTACCTATAGTATTGTTGCCATTAGTTAGAGACACCCAGTTCATCCACCTCTTGATATCCCAACGCTCGTCGGTGAGTTCCTGATAGTATATCGCATCTCGCACCCCATAAGCGTACTGTGAGTGTTCTAACTGAGAAGGTATAGGGTCGCTCTCATACGCTTGCCGTTTCATCTGATCGATATACCAGTCGGTGGCAAAGAGACTCGAATTGATCACTCTCACATCGGTGCGGTGCCCTTCAATTTCCTGTATGTACCACAGTCCAAAAGTATCGTTGTCACCTATAGAGAATATAATGGCTCCTGCATCTTCCTGTATGGAGTTGAGGTAATTTCGCGCTATAGCTTCGGCGGTGTATTTGTCGGAGCGATCGTGGTCGTCCCAGTTTTGCCTGGCCATAACGAGGGGTACAGCAAGTAGACATATTACTGCTGTAGCGGGGGCTACTATTTTGGGACTCAAGTATTTTTTTAATCCCTCATACAGCGCAAACACTCCAATTCCTATCCAAAGTGCAAAGATAAAGAACGAGCCTACGAGGGAGTAATCGCGTTCTCTCGGCTCAAAGGGTCTTACGTTGGTGTAAAACTGTATGGCGATACCCGTAAACATAAAGAATACAAAAAGCGCCCAAAATTGTTGAGGGTTCCTCCTTATTTGAAAAACGATGCCGATGATACCGAGAATAAGCGGCAAGAAGTAGTACGTATTTCTGCCCTTGTTGTTGAGCACATCGGAAGGCAAGTTGTCTTGCGGACCCAAATGCCACTCGTCTATAAATTTGATTCCGCTAAGCCAGTTGCCGTGATTGTCCATCTTACCCTGAATATCGTCTTGGCGACCGACAAAGTTCCACATAAAATATCGCCAGTACATATAGCCGAACTGATAGCGGAGCATAAAGCTGATATTGTCTGCCAAAGACGGGGGTTGTACGTCTATATAGCTGCCAAATTGCTGTAAGAATTGAACGTATCCGTCTTCGTCTATATTCCCTGCAGCAAAATCATTTCTGAAACGGCTCACGGCATTTTTGAGTTCGCCGTTAGAGCTGTATTCCGGTTTGATGCTAAAATCTAATGGTCGCGTGAGCCTCATATAGTTGGCGGCGTGATCTGAGCTCCACATTCTGGGAAAGATTCCCACGTGATTGCTGTTCGGATTGGGCAGCGCTTCTTTGTAATTGTTTACTACTATGTATTTTCCAGATTCTTTGTCCTGTTCGTATTTCGGTTTGTCGTCTTTGTATGGGTTTAAGGCATCTTGTCCGGCAAACATATCAGAGTACATGGCGCCGTATACTGGGCTGTCTACGCCAGGGTATTGTTCTCTGTTGTAATAGGCCAGTAGCGCACGGGCATCTGCAGGATCGTTTTCATTGATGGGAGTATGGGCATTGGCTCTTATAGGGAGCATAAGCCAAGACGAAAATCCGATAAACATAAAGAGCAGGCAGAGCGTAATAGTATTGTAGTTGTAAAGTCCCTTTTTGCGGGTATAGTGCAGCGCAAAATAAAAAACTGCGACAAAGACGAGCATCATGATAATGGTGCCCGAATTAAACGGAAGACCTATGGTGTTTACAAAGAAAATCTCGCTCCACCCAAACAGTTTTAATACATAGGTCAGCGAGAATTTATAGATCACTAACAAGAGAGCAACTACGGCAATATTGGCCAGTAGAAAGTTTTTTACGGTGGTGGTTTTATACCTTTTAAAGTAGTACAACAAGCCTATAGTAGGAATAGCGAGGAAGCCCATAAACTGCACCCCAAAAGTGAGTCCGATAACCAGAGCGATCAGTATGAGCCATCGGTTTCCTCTCGGACTGTCCAAATTGTCAACCCATTTTAGTCCGAGCCATAATTGCAGGCACATCAACAAGCTGGCCATGGCGTAGACCTCGGCTTCTACGGCATTAAACCAGAAACTATCAGAAAACGTATAGGCAAGTGCTCCTACCACACCACTTCCGAGAATGGCAATAGCAGAAGGACGTGATATTTCACCTCCCTGAATCGCCATTTTTCGAACGAGATTGGTGATAATCCAGAACATCAATAATATGGTAAACGCACTCGACAATACAGACATAAAGTTTACCATAAGTGCAGTGTATTCTGTGCTAATAGCAAACATGGCAAAAAAAGCACCCAGCATTTGAAACAGAGGGGCTCCGGGAGGGTGTCCTACCTCGAGTCTGGCCGAAGTAGAAATGTATTCTCCACAGTCCCAAAAGCTTACTGTGGGCTCTACGGTGAGGCTATATGTGAGCAATGCAATGGCAAATACCACCCACCCTGTAATGATGTCCCATCGTTTAAATACGTCTGTTGTCATGCTTTGTCTTTCAGTGAAAAGGCGAATTTAATAATAATTCGGTAGATAGAAGTAGGTTTAAAAGAAACTTAAATACTTTTTTGGGATGTAATTAGTCTCCTTTATAGAAAATCTAGACAGAAAATCAGCTACATACAAATCGTTGAGAAGAACAGGTATAAGTTCTCAGTGAAAGTACCCCTAAAAAGATTAAAATTTATTTGTGCAGGTCAAAGTTTGTTGTAAATTTGCATCCGCAATAAAGCACTGGCCTATGGTGTAATTGGTAACACAGCTGATTTTGGTTCAGTCGTTCAAGGTTCGAGTCCTTGTAGGCCAACTGCCAAAAAGTAAAATCCTGTTTCTTGATGAGACAGGATTTTTTTGTTGAATACAGAGAGTATTTTGTTTTACCATTTTTGGGAGCCCATTTTAGCTTGCTGTTTGAATTTTGTCGTTGTAATAGTAGGATAGTGCCAATATGGCTAAGAATGCTAATGGCATAATCATATATCCGATGTTTTTATCTACACAGGCATGACTGATGAAGGCAAAAATAAGTGTAAATGAGAGGCCTGAATATGCCCATTCTTTCAGCTTTTTAGGTGTTTTCGGGTAGATGATCGCAATTACACCAAGAACTTTTGCTATTGCCAATGAGTATGCAAAATAATCGGGATAGCCCAATGCTTTTGTTCCGATAGTCATATACTCCGCTGCGAAAATCCAAGTGCTCATAGGCATCACAGCTTCCCAAAGTGCTATAATAATTGTAGCAGCCCAAAATATGATTTTGTTCTTCTTCATTGGTTGTGTTTTTAATCGGTTAATAGTTCTGCCAAATGGTTTAAAGTCATTGTAAATCCTTCTTTGAAGCCCATTTGTATGTGCATTTCGAGATCTTCAAGTTTTGCGTGTTTGATGTAAATTTTAACCGTTGTAATTCCGTCAAGCTCGCTAAAGTCCAAGTTCCATTGGGTCGATGGCATTTGTTCATTGATGTTTTCGTCCTTGTCGGCAAATATGTCTGTGAACTGAAAATTGTCTTTAGGCGTAATGGAGGTAAAGTCCTGAATTGACCAATGTTCCTCACCTTCGGGACTAACCATTGCGTAAAATCTTCGTCCGCCTTCTTCAAAGTTCATATACTTTGTTTTTGATTTCCACGGTTGTGGCGCCCACCATTGGTCTAGCATTTCCTGTTTTGTAAAAGCATCCCAGACCGTTGGTTGGTCTGCATCAAACTCTCGGTTTACGAAAACAGTGCTTGTCTTTTTATCAACTGTAAAGTCGAATAACAAATTATTTTTCATCTTTCTTGTTTTTAAGTGTTAATAATAAATTGTCTAGTTGGTCAAAGCGGTTTTCCCAGATTTTTCTGAACTGTTCCAACCATTTATCAATTTCTTTGATTTTTTCGATCTCAAGGGAGTAATAGATTTCTCTGCCTTTTTGTTTTTGAATTACCAATTCGCATTCGGTTAAAATGCGAAGATGTTTGGAAACAGCTTGTCTGGTTATGTCAAAATTCTCAGCAATGGCGTTAGGTGTCATCGCCTGCAACGCTATGAGTGCAATAATCGCCCGTCTTGTCGGATCTGCGATGGCCTGAAAAACATCTCTTCTCATTTTAATGTCATAAATTAAGAAACCTATTGGTTGCAAATATATATGCAACTTTTTGGTTTCGCAAATTTTTAATCAATTTTTTTCTAGAAACTAAAATTTAAGTCGGATGAATTGGTGTTCGTTTGCAGTTTTTATATTGTACCTAACTACTAGGTGAGGGAAACTTGTTTACATCCCTTTCGAGTGGACATAAATATGGTACTTCTCTATGGGGTAGCCGGGAATACTTGCACAGATATGGCGGTCAATGTTTAAAAATCTTACCTTTGGAAGATCGCGACAGTACGGATATGGAAACAGCAGAAGACAAACTCAGAGAACGTATAAAAGAGCTCGGTTGCTTGTATGAAGTGACCTCGATTATAGTGAATTGTGACTACGACCACCCCGAACTATCGCTCGAAGCCATAGTGCGCTGTTTGAGCAAGGCTTGGTTGTACGAGCAAGATGCCCGAGTGTTTCTGCAGCTCGAAGCCTACAGCTATGGCAGTTTTCCCGAAGCGGACCAATGGGTGTCTATTCGCGCAGATATTCAGGTTTTCAACAAGCGAGAAGGATTTATAGAGGTGGCATATCCAGCCGAAAAATACAGTGTTTCCGACTTTTTGGAGGAGGAGAAGCAATTGTTGAGCAATGTTGCTCTGGAGGTGGGAAACCTGATGGAAAGGAAAAAAATCAGGGAGAGTGAACTTTCTATTAAAAGGCAGATGGAACGAGCCGATCGACTCAGTATAATGGGAGAGATTACCGCCGGAATAGCGCATGAACTCAATACACCACTTACCAATATACTCGGTTTTTCAGAATTGTTGGGCGACCGTATGGGAAACAGAGAAGAGGCCGAAGATCTGGCAAAAATTAGAGAAAGTGCCATTTTTTGTAGAGAAGTAGTCAAAAAATTGATGTTTTTCACCTGTGAGGTACCTCAAACTCGCAAAGTAGTACCTTTAAAACCGGTGGTGCAACATGTATTGCAACTTTTAAAACCCTCTTTTAGCGATAAAAATTTACACTGTCAACTGCGTTTTGGCAGTGACAACACAGGAGTTAAGGCCGATGAGATTCAGATGACTCAGGTGCTGTTCAACCTGATTATGAATGCGGTATACTACTCGCCCGAAGGAGGAAAAATCACTGTTGAGGTAAAAGAGGGAAGGCGAGAAATTACCATAGCTGTTACCGACCAGGGGCCGGGTATCCCCGAAGAAGTAGGCGACAAAGTATTCGATCCGTTTTTTACTACAAAACCCACCGGTGAAGGCACGGGCTTGGGACTCAGCGTGGTGCACGGTATCATTGTAGGACACAAAGGACAAATCGCATATAGAAAAGGAAGGGGAGGAGGAGCCGTTTTTACGGTCAAATTTCCAAAACAGTAGTCATGAGATATCACAGAGAAAACATACTAATAGTAGACGACGATATTCATATTCTCGAACTGGTGCAGCGGCAATTGCAACATATGCAGTATCACACATATAAGGCAGTGTCGGTAAAAGAAGCCGTTTCCATTTTAAGAGATACTGAAATAGACCTGTTGGTAACCGATCTTAAAATGCCCGAAGTAGACGGTTTTCAGCTTATTCGTTACGCTTCCGAGCACTATCCTGACATGCCTGTACTGGTAGTTACAGGTTATATATCGACAAAAAATGCCCTCAATATCGGTAAGTCAGGTGTTGTAGACTATCTGATAAAACCCTTTACAGGTGAAGAGTTGAGGGCGGCAGTGCAAAAATCTCTTAAAAGTACTGCAGATGCAGGTGACAAAGATCGATTTGCCGATAAAAAATCGGATAACTTGTACAGTGAGCTCACCGGTACTTCCGAAGCTCTAGAGCGCGTAAAGGATATTATAAGCAGAGTAAAAGACAATAAAGCAACTATTCTTATCGATGGCGAAAGCGGTACCGGAAAAGAGCTTATTGCCAGAGCTATTCACTACAGTGGAAAGTTTTCTAGAGCACCTTTTATCGCGGTAAACTGCGGAGCTATACCAGAAAATTTGCTGGAAGCCGAACTTTTTGGCTATGAGAAAGGTGCTTTTACAGGAGCTGTAGAAAATCGTATGGGCCTGTTTCAGGCCGCAGATAAGGGTACCATTTTCTTAGATGAGATAGGCAATGCTTCGGCGGCAGTGCAGAACGGACTGCTCAGAGTGCTGCAAGAAAGAGAGATTATGGGAGTAGGCTCGAGAAAGCCGCAAAAAATAGATCTGAGAGTAATCGCAGCTACAAACAGCGATTTGAAAGCCCTGGTACGACAACAGAAATTCAGAGAAGATTTGTACTACAGACTCACCGTAGTAGAAATAGCTGTCCCTCCACTGAGACATAGAAAATCGGACATTCCCTTGCTCACCGAACAATACACGAGAAAGTACGGATTGGAATACAAAAATCAACCCCTGTCTATAAGTCCGGAAGCCCTAGAAGTGCTGATGAGATACGACTGGCCGGGAAATATAAGAGAGCTGGAAAATATAATACAAAGAGCCGTGATAATGTGTGACGGACATATCGGACTGAAAGACATTCCCGATCACCTCAAATTCCGCATCGATTTTGAAGAGGAAAAAGACTTTATCCCCCTGGCCGAAATGGAAAAACAATATATCCGAAAAGTGCTTCTGGCAGTGAACAACAATAAGACCAAAGCCTCAGAAATTCTCGGGATAGATCGCAAAACACTCCGAAACAAGTTGTTGTGAAAGAAATAAGACTTTAAGGCTACTACAAGCATACACAATAAGGAGAGCTTTTCCCCGATAAACTGTGTATTTTGCGGGTAATTTTTCCCCGATAGAGGAAATAATCCCCAAACCCCTTGATGACAATTTTGTTTTTAATTGTCTTTAAATCAATTAATTGTGATAAAATTTCAACTGTGGTCGCCTTTGTGGCATATCAGTTGTTTAACAGCGATGCAAATAACACTAAATGCAATGGATAAATACAGTAAAAGCATTTGCTCTAACTGCTGGTATTCAGATTCCTGTGTACTTACCATAAAAAAGACAGAAGTGATGTCGTGCAGTGAGTACGATTCCGGTATAGTATTTCCGAAAGCAGTAAGCGCGGCTTTGAGGTATTGATTCAGAAAATTAACACAACACACAA
Organism: Sinomicrobium sp.; assembly: GCA_029266035.1. Taxonomy (GTDB): domain Bacteria; phylum Bacteroidota; class Bacteroidia; order Flavobacteriales; family Flavobacteriaceae; genus Sinomicrobium. The sequence continues at coordinate 634 of JAJUFH010000015.1, read as the reverse complement.
AACGATGATTGCAAAAGAAGGACAAGAAAAGAAGCAAAGTATGCTCGACAATGTGATGCTTCAGTTTAATCACGCCTCCGATATAATCGGGTTGAACTCGAATATTCGCAAGATACTCGGTATCACCAACAACGAGTTGGTGGTTCACTTTCCTGTGAAGATGGACAATGGAGAGGTCGAGGTATTTACGGGTTATCGTGTACAGCACAACAATGCCTTAGGGCCTTATAAGGGGGGACTTCGTTATCACCCCACTGTAGATATCGACGCTGCGCGAGCTTTGGCGATGTGGATGACTTGGAAGACCTCATTGGCAGGACTTCCCTTGGGAGGCGCCAAAGGAGGGATACAGTTAGATCCGTCTAAGTATTCAGCTTCTGAATTGGAGCGTATCACACGTCGTTTCACCTATGCACTTGGGGATAATATCGGACCTGAGCTGGACATTCCTGCCCCCGATGTGAATACGAACCCTCAGACGATGGCTTGGATATTGGACACCTATATGTCTACCAAGTCTCCCAACGAGCGTTCTAGCAATCTTCACGTGGTTACCGGAAAGCCTGTAGGCGCTGGTGGTTCGGAAGGTCGTGACCGCGCAACGGGTTACGGAGTTTACTTGAATATCAAATTC
>JAJUFH010000040.1 GCA_029266035.1 Sinomicrobium sp. | reverse complement strand
GAGCATTTCATTGACTGACAAAACCAATCTTCGAGACCTTTTTACCAAAACTAAATTTCAATATGACAAAGAACGAAATAGCCTTAATGGGCAAAATTTATTTAATTTTTAACTCGTCCCAATTTTAATGGGACACTAGTGAATTATTATATTAAATGGAATAATTGAGTTTTACATATACTGCTCTTCCGGGTTTTAAGACCGCAAAATTGTCGTAAGCATGTGCATCGGTAAAGTTTTTGACATCTACACTAATAGTCATTTTTTGATCGGGAAACACATAGCTCACGCCAAAGTCGTGAATGTATTGTTGAGGCACCCGGAAGTCTTCATGTCCGTTCAACCTTTTAACCACCCATATATTGTAGAACGAATCGACAAAATTGAAGTTGTAAAAAAGATTGAGTGAAGAGCGTTTGGCAAACACATCCTTAAGTCTATAGCTGGCGTTGACATTGGCAGTCATAAAAGGCTGACTGGGAATCTGCACATTGTACAGGGCCAAAACCTTTCCGTTATGGTCGTATTTTGATTTGTAGCGCGTATCAAATCTGGAAAAATTTGCCAATACCTCCAGCTTATTGTCGTATATATATCGCAATTCTGCATCTACTCCCTTAGACTGGGTCTTGCCCAGGTTTTCAAAGCCTGCCGTTTGAATAGCATCATTGAGATTAGTATGTGTTTGACGAACGATTTTGTCTTTAGTATCGCGAATAAATCCATTCACTCCGAGAGAAAACTGATGTTTTTTCACTCTGTACAAACCTGCTTTAAAACCTACATTCAGGTTGTTGCTACGCTCCGCTTTTAATCCCGAATTTTGAACTATATTTACACCTATATCACCAAATATTTCATTTTCAGCCGGCAATCGCACTGCCTTTTCTGTCGAACTGAGAACCGCCAAGGCAGGAAACACCAAATAAGAAGCTGCAACACCATATCCCCACTCATCTGTCGATTTAGAAAATCTTTTTTCCACCCTTACATCTTCCCCTTCAATGCGCTCTATCTCCGGATCCATCTTGTTTACTTTCTGCTGGTAGTACTTCCCAAAGAGGCTTGTTTTTAGTTTGTCTTCATTCGCCCTTAACTCGTAGGTGAAGGAAGTCACATTTTTTATCAAGTTACGCGTACCGATAAAGTCACGCTGCAATCCGGTCAGATAGTCGTCGTCCTCTTCTCGCGATATATCGTACAAAAAGTGATTGAGTATCAATCTGTGATGTTCGTTAATGCTATAACCAGCACCTCCTCTAAGTGAAAAGATCTCTCTCCGTATATTTCCCAATGTAGGAGCCCCTTGTTGAGCTCCATCTGGTCTATAAATCGGATTCCCGTTCAAATCTCTACTTATCTCACCATACCAGTTATAGTTGTATGGCACTGTATCTGTAACATGTGTGTTGCGCTGACTGTACAAACCGTAGAGATAGACATCAAGACCTTTTAAAACATCATTCTTTTTATAGCTGAGGTTTACCACCTTTGCATCGGCATCTACAAAACGTCCTTTATACGGAATAGTCATATAAGTTCCGTGCTGTACCTCGTTGTACTGGTCGGATACGGTTATCCCCAATCGAATATCATCTGCCCATTTAAGGTGGCGATATCCCGCTTCTACCATCCCACCCACAGAGCGATAGGCATCGTTAAAGCGCCTTGCTGTAACATAGTCGTATCTCCCGTTGGGCAGTATATTGCGAACAAACTTGCCCGAAATCTTATAATCGTTATCCGAATAATTGTAGAAGGCAGAACCTCTGAGATAGAAATTGGAGTTTTTGGCATTGTACACCCCCTGTAAACTCCCCTGAAACGTATTGAAAGAACCGTAAGATACCGAAGCGTTCAGTCCGCTGGCCACATCGTCTTTCAACAGTATATTGATAGCCCCTCCGAGGGCGTCGTCGGCCAGTTCACCGGGAACTACTCCCTTATACACTTCTATGCGCTCTATCAATGCCGGAGAAAGACTGTTCAAATCGAAAGAAGCACCGTAAGAAGACATTGGAATACCGTTGATAAATATTTTTACCGAATTGCCCGACATCCCGTTGAGGTTGTAATCGGTACGAGAACCCATGCCTCCGTTTTGCCTCACTTTGACCCCTACAGTGCGATTTAACAATTCGTTGGTCTGTATATTGCGTACAGCTGCCTCTTCGGTCTCTATCACATTGACCGCAAATCCTTCTTTTTCCAGTTTAGACTTTACAGATTCTACCGAAACCACAACCTCGTTGAGTTCTTGAACTTTACGAACGACAATTCGATGTGTAACATCTTTGTTGTAAACAGTTACCTGATCGTATTCTACAGTTGTATTACCACTTTCACTAATCTCGATAAAATACTGTCCGTTTTCCACCCCTTCAAACCGATACGCCCCCACCTCAGAGCTTACTGTAACCATCTTCTGACCTTCGGAAGAGGAATAGAGTGTGAGCCTGGCACCTGACAATACTTCTCCTGTACTCTCCTCAACGGTCCCGGAAATCGTATACTGCCCGTAAATAAGTACCGGAACAAAAATGAAAACTATCAATGCGAAAAACCTCATCCTTTAGAAATTTGCCGCAAACATATAGTTTATTTAGATTAAATACAAATAATATATTTAAAGTTCTGTACTGTTTTCAGCAAGTCGCTACAAAGCAGCTCATCCCTTATAAAACGGATAAGGCGCCTGTTGTAGGCACCCTATCAAGTATCTTTTAAACCAGGTGACAGACCTGGTTTCTGTATCAAATTCAACTAGCGAACCACTGCCTCAAAAAGGCATTGCAGGGTTTCGTCCGGATCCTTGCAGAGTCCGGGGTGGGGTCTTGAGGTCTGAATCACCGAGCTTCTCACCGCTGTAAGCCAGCGAAAACGAGAAGCGTGGTCAAGTCCAGCTATGGGACCTCCATCGGTGCTACCATTACATATTTTCTCAAAAGAGTTGAGATTTTCTTCCAGCTGCTCCCTAGATATTTCACCTCCAAAAGCCTTAAACTTATCTGGGTCTATATAAAACAAAGCTTTAAGGAAAGACTTTTCCTTGCAGTAGAGCACAAGACCTACATTAAAAAACTCTTCGCGCTCTACTCTGGGCACCATCCGTATTACAGCGTATTCATACAACAGCATCTCTCGCGTGTTTTGCCTCGTTTAAAAAAATTTCGGAATGTTCTCTTCGGCGCTGCAAAAATTTAAAGTACACCTCCCGCAGCTGATCCGGACGCTCTTCCGTCTGTTCCCACTGCAGCCACTCATCGGGAATAAGGGCCACTATATTTCGCAGCACATCGTCGGTAAGCAGTTCTCGACATTCTCGATCTACCTCATCCAATGCCGAGGCCGAAGCCAGAAGTACGTGATCTTTTACATAGGGAAAAGGCGACAGAGCCTGTTTTTCCCAATTGCCCCAAGAGTGGTGAAAATAAAAAGCAGCACCGTGATCTATAAGCCACAATTCTTTGTGCCACCACAGCATATTGGTATTCCTAAAAGTACGGTCTATATTGGTGATAAAAGCATCCAACCATACGATCTTCGAAGCCAATTCACCAGACACTTGCATCGCTACCGGATCGTAATTAATGGCTCCCGACAAAAAGTGCAGTCCCAGATTGAGTCCCTCGCTCCCTTTCAACAAATCCTGTATCTCTTCGTCCCCCTCCGTCCTTCCGAAAGCCTCATCCAGCTCTACATACACTATTTCAGGAACCTTCAGTCCCAATCTTCTCCCTATCTCACCCCCTATTAATTCGGCGATCAGCGCTTTTACGCCGTGCCCTGCACCTCTAAATTTCACCACATAGGTAAATCCGTCGTCTGCATCTGCCATAGCGGGGAGCGATCCTCCCTCGCGCAAAGGCGCGATATAGCGGGTTACTACAACTTTTCTCAAATCACAAGAAGTCATCCTCAATATCTTTATCAGCACAAAAATAGTCTTTTCTCCATACTTCCGATAAAAACATCATCGTCCTATTCATCGCAGCACGATTACTCATCTTGGAGGGGGAGACACAAAGTTTTGCGCTTGTACCTCGTCTGACACATATAATATTACAATCGCCCCTCCTCTACTCTCCGCCTACAAACAATATGTAAAATATTTCTTTATTTTTGTTTTCTATGACGGAACACATTCTCAATATCGACCCGAGTATCTTAACCGAAAAACTCCTCAATTTCGGCACCTCTCTGTTGGAAGCTATAGCCATATTGGTCATCGGTTTATGGCTTTCAAAAATGATATGCAGATCGGTAGCTATACTCATGCAAAAAAGAGATATAGAACACACTACCCGAAATTTTCTCATCTCCTTTATTCGCATCATCCTCAACACCCTTGTTATCATTATTGCCATAAGCAGCATCGGCATCAAGGTCACTTCCATACTTGCTGTAATAGGCGGTAGTGCGGTGGGAATCGGACTGGGATTACAGGGCAGTTTTTCCAACTTTGCAGGTGGAATCATGATTATTATCACCAGACCGTTTAAAACAGGCGATTTGATACAGACCGAAGAACATATCGGCTATGTAGAAAACATTCATCTTCTGAATACCGTAATTCGCTCACCTCGCAACGAACTCATCATACTGCCCAATGCACCCTTGTTCAACACTCCGCTGTCTAACTATTCGGCCAAAGACGCCTATCGAATCGACATCACAGTGGGGGTAGCCTATAGATCGGACATACAGAAGCTTCGCCCTCTGCTCAAGGAAGCCATAGGTAGAAGCGAAATGTTTATGAGCGACAAAAGGCTTACTGTAGAAATCGAACAATTTACTCACGACCGCATACATCTGACCGTAAGAGCATACACCGCTCCCACCAACTATTTCGATGCCCCCCTTGTGCTTCACGATATATGCAAAAACGTCATTGAAGACAACGGCTTTGTAATACCGGTAAACCCCCAAGAAATTAAAATTGTAAAAGGGGAGTAAGATTGAATGTTATAGTGAGACAAGGGCTATCTTTCACTTCACTATTGAAAAAATAATTTTATTAACAATCTAAAGCTTACAAAACAAACAAACCAAATCTTATTTTTAATTACTATATTTGTTATTGCACTGGTAAAAAGGAAAATGGTCAAAAGAAATTCCATAAAATTATTTGAACAAAGGCAAATACGCTCCCATTGGGATGAAGACCGGGAAAAATGGTATTTTTCTATCGTTGATGTGGTCGGTATACTCACCGATAGTCCCAACCCGAGGAAATATTGGAGCGTTCTTAAAACCAGGCTAAAAAAAGAAGGAAATGAGTTGGCTACAAATTGTAGTCAACTGAAAATGCGGTCGGCCGATGGAAAATTATACAAAACAGATGTTGCCGACACTGAGCAACTTTTTAGGGTAATACAATCTATACCATCCAAAAAAGCTGAACCTTTTAAATTGTGGTTAGCCAAAGTAGGGAGAGAAAGAATAGACGAAATTGAGGATCCGGAAACTGCTACTGGTAAAAAAGTAATATCATCACTAGGTGCTAAAGAAATGGACATCTCTGAACAATCTCAAATAAAAGCAAATCGCAAATAGCGGCTTCACCCCGGTCTTCGGAATACAAGCATTTTTACTACCTTTAAAACAAAACTGAAAATCAAGTCCTTATGAAATCACTATCTGTACTTTTAGCTTTGTTGTTTATCGCATCGTTTACTTTTGCACAAAAGCTCGACGGCTCTTGGATACTTACTCATAAAAACGGAGAAGCAGTTTCGGGAGTGGAATACGTAAAAATATACCAGGACGGCTACTTTGCCTTTGGAGGGAAAAAGATAGCAGGAAACGAATTTCTCGACACCGGTGGAGGTTTGTACACTCTGGAAGGTGGGTTGTACAGCGAAACTCCCGACTTCTATACTTCAGATGTAGAACGTATCGGCAAAAAACAGGCTTTTACCATCACTCTTTCTGAAGTTTCCTTTACGCTTACCGCCGAAAACGGAAGTACAGAAACTTGGAAAAGACTCTCGGACACCAAAGATGAGCTCACCCGAAATTGGGTCATCACAGGACGTGCCGACAAAGAGGGCAACCTAAATCAAATGACGCCGGGCGACCGACGCACTGTAAAAATACTGAGCGGAGGGCGTTTTCAGTGGATCGCCTTCAACTCGGCAACTAAACAAGTAATGGGAACCGGAGGGGGTACCTATACCGCGGAAAATGGAAAGTATACTGAAAATATCAGCTTTTTCTCCAAAGACAACAACAGAGTAGGTGCTTCGCTGGAGTTTGAATACCAGCTAAAAGACGGAAAGTGGCACCACAGCGGAAAAAGCTCGAAGGGAGATCCTATTCACGAAATCTGGTCGCCGTACAGCGAGGCTTATCTCAAAGGGAAATAGTACGCTCCTATAGCGTGACTTAAATAATTTTAGACAATCAAGAAGTCAAAAAACAGAGAGATCCAAAGTTAAAATCACTTAATTTGTTTCCCCTTTTCTGTTAACCTATATTTTTGTTTACTGCTATTCGGTTTATCGGGAATAGTAAGTTCAATTAGATTTTGATCTATGGCAGGTTGTAAATAATTTTTTCTAAAGTTCTCTCTGTCTGCTAAGCCCAGTAACTCTTGTAACTCTTTTCTGTTATATTCTTGAGTTATAACTCTTAATAAGCGTTCAACTTGCGGGGTAACTTGCGGGGTAACTTGCGGGGTAACTCCTTCTGAAACAGGAAAAGTCATCCTGGTAAAGTTGTCCATAAACCGAAAACACTCTTTTCCGTAGCTCTTTAAAATCCGCGGAACACCAGACCCTAATTGTTCTACCAAATCCAGATCTTTGGTAAGTTTTTCTTTGTATTCTATTCGGTTTGTTTCAGACATAATCAGTGATTTGATGTAATTTGTAAGAGTTCAAGATCAAACTTAACCTCATTCCACTGCCACTTTCATCTTGCTAAACACATCCCATACCACTACTCCGGCGCTTACCGAAATATTTAGCGAGTGCTTGGTACCGTACTGTGGAATTTCGAGCGCCCCGTCGCAGGCCGACACCACTTCCTGATCTACTCCTTTTACCTCATTGCCAAAAACAAGGGCGTATTTCACTCCTGATTCAGGGGTAAAATCCTGAAGCATCACAGCACCTTCCACCTGCTCTACAGCCATCACCCTTACCTCTGCTTGTTGTAGCTCTCGCACCAAAGTAAGCGTATCTTTTGTATATTCCCAAGCCACGCTTTCCGTAGCGCCGAGGGCGGTTTTTCGTATGTCCTTATGCGGAGGCGTAGCGGTTATCCCGCAGAGGTATATCTTCTCTACCCTAAAAGCATCGGCAGTGCGGAATACCGAACCGATATTGTTCAGACTGCGGATATTGTCGAGCACAAGGATTAGCGGAATCTTCTCTGCCTCCTTAAATTCATCTACTCCCAACCTTCCCAGTTCGCTGTTTTTTAATTTTCGCATAGTATATCTGTATTTTTCTCCGGCTGACAAAGTTAAACTTTTGCTCCTCAAACCGAAAACATGAAGAAGGCTGTTTTGCCGAGCAAAAATTTCAAACCCCTAAAATTATTCATAAATTCGCCTTTGTTAAAGTGACGAGTGAGACTAAGAACAGACTACCGACTACGAACTAAGAACTAACAAACTAAAATTTGGCAGCGACTAAGAACAAGAAGGAAACTCCGCTAATGAAGCAGTACAACCAGATCAAGGCAAAACATCCGGATGCCATGCTGCTGTTTCGCGTAGGAGATTTTTACGAAACTTTTGGTGAAGATGCCGTAAAGGCCTCCGGCATACTAGGCATAGTGCTCACCCACCGAAACAACGGGGGCGACCGCTCCGAATTGGCCGGATTCCCGCACCATTCGCTGAATACCTATCTTCCAAAACTGGTGAGAGCCGGACAGCGCGTAGCGATATGCGATCAGTTAGAAGACCCTAAGCTCACCAAAAAGATCGTAAAAAGAGGAGTCACCGAACTCATCACTCCCGGAGTAGCGCTCAACGACGATATTCTCAATGCCAAGTCCAACAATTTTTTGTGCGCCCTTTACTTCGGCAAAAAAAAGTTGGGTATTGCCTTTCTCGATATTTCTACAGGCGAATTTCTCACCTCAGAAGGGCAGGCTGACTATATAGACAAGCTCCTTCGCAACTTCAACCCCAGCGAAGTATTGGTGTCTAAAAAAAACAAACAGGAATTTACCAGCCGTTTCGGCAACGATTTCCACAGCTTTTTTGTAGAAGACTGGGTATATCAAGAAGACTTTGCCCTGGAAATCCTAACCCGACATTTTAACACCAACTCCCTCAAAGGTTTTGGTATAGCCCATCTTGCCGATGCCATTATCGCCTCGGGAGCAGCACTGCACTATCTGTCGGAAACACAACACAGTCAGCTGCAACACATCACAGCCATAAACCGCATTGCAGAAGAGGAATACGTGTGGATGGACAGATTTACCATCCGCAATCTCGAACTGTATCACGCCACCGAAGGCGGTGCAGTAACACTTATCGATATTGTAGACCAGACCATTTCGCCCATGGGTAGCCGTATGCTAAAGCGCTGGCTGGCACTGCCCCTCAAGAATGCATCGGTCATAAAAAAGCGACACGGAGTGGTGAGCTATTTTACAAAAGAGCAATCCACTCTAGATGAGATACGAGCACAGATTAAACAGATAGGCGACATAGAGCGTCTGATCTCCAAGGTAGCTACCGGCAAGATCAACCCTAGAGAAGTCATACAGCTCAAAAACTCTTTGGAGGCCATTATCCCAATCAAGTCCATAGCGTCTGAGAGTGCAGAACCGGCACTGAAATCGCTTGGCGAACAACTACAAGACTGCGACACCCTACTTCAAAAGATAAGAGAAACCCTAAACGAGGAGGCTCCGGTAAACGTACAAAAAGGAAATGTTATCGCTGCCGGATTTTCTAAAGAATTGGACGAACTCAGAAATCTGGCTTTTTCCGGCAAAGACTACCTAGACAAAATGCTGGAACGCGAATCGGAACGCACCGGGATTTCCTCCCTCAAAATAGACTCCAACAACGTATTCGGTTATTATATCGAGGTGCGAAACACCCACAAAGACAAGGTGCCCGACACCTGGATTCGCAAACAGACCCTGGTCAATGCCGAGCGGTATATCACCGAAGAGCTCAAAGAATACGAAGCCAAAATACTGGGTGCAGAAGAAAAGATATTACAACTGGAGCAGCAGCTTTTTTCACGTCTGGCCGAATGGATCAAGCAGTTTATTGCCCCGGTACAGTCCAATGCCTCCCTTATCGCACAAATAGACTGCCTCAGCAGCTTTGCCCGACTGGCATTGGAAAACAACTACGTATGTCCGACGATAGACGAAAGCTTCGAACTGGACATCAAAGACGGACGACATCCGGTGATCGAGAAACAACTTCCCCCAGACCAGCCATATATCGCCAACGACGTATTCCTAGATCGCGACCAACAGCAGGTCATTATGATCACCGGTCCCAATATGAGTGGTAAGTCGGCCATATTGCGGCAAACGGCGCTTATTGTGCTTATGGCACAGATGGGAAGTTTTGTTCCGGCCGCAGCAGCGCGTATCGGTATTGTAGACAAAATATTTACCCGGGTGGGTGCCAGCGACAACATCTCTATGGGCGAATCGACCTTTATGGTAGAGATGAACGAAACCGCATCCATTCTCAACAATATTTCAGAACGCAGCCTAGTACTGCTCGACGAGATCGGGAGGGGTACCAGTACATACGACGGTATTTCGATAGCCTGGGCCATTTCAGAATACCTACACGAACATCCGGCAAAAGCAAAGACCCTCTTCGCTACCCACTACCACGAACTCAACGAAATGACCGACACCTTCGATCGCATCAAAAACTACAATGTTTCGGTAAAGGAGCTAAAAGACAAGGTCCTCTTTTTGAGAAAGTTGGTACCTGGCGGTAGTCAGCACAGCTTTGGTATACACGTAGCACGTATGGCCGGAATGCCGCAACAGGTGATACAACGCGCCAACAAGATTCTCAAAAAACTCGAAAAATCACACTCTTCCGAAGAGCTCAGCGACCGCCTCAAAACCGATCAAGGCGAAATGCAACTCAGCTTTTTTAATATGGACGACCCCCTGTTGGAAGATATACGAGAAGAGATACTCAACACCGATATCGACACCCTTACTCCCGTAGAAGCACTGATGAAATTAAACGAGATAAAACGCATGCTCATCAAGAAAAAATAAGCCGTGCTATATCCGAGAGAGAAAAGTGCGGCAATATCCCGAAAGGCGTACCAACAGTGACAGAGAAAGTGCTTTTTTAAAAATATTTCTTTGGTATTAACAGAAAAATACTAAATTTGCATCCGCAATATCCGTTACACGGGAACGCTCTTAAAAATGCGAAAATAGCTCAGTTGGTAGAGCGCCACCTTGCCAAGGTGGAGGTCGCGGGTTCGAATCCCGTTTTTCGCTCATTGTTTTTAGACCCGCTCTTGCAGCGGGTTTGTTTTTGATATAGCCGCTCGGATGGTGGAATTGGTAGACACGTTGGACTTAAAATCCAATGGACAGTAATGTCCGTGCGGGTTCAAGTCCCGCTCCGAGTACACAGTAACCTGAAGCTCTTTATTAATAAGGGTTTCAGGTTTTTTTATATCCTTTAAACAAGCGCTCACAACATTATTATTCATTTTTTATATCCTATTACATATAATTTCATACATTTACATATATTTATATCCTTTTGCATATAAAATAAAAACAAAGGACAATATAAATGTAATTGTATATAATTATGAAACAATCATTGGCACATTTTGTTAAAGAACAACGTAAGAAATTAGGACTTACTCAAGAAGAATTCGCTGAACGATCTGGCGTGGCTTTAACTGTTATTCGCAAAATAGAACAAGGAAAAGAAAACTTAAGTTTATCTAAAGTGAATCAGGTATTATTGATGTTCGGACACGTTTTAGCACCAGTAAACACAAAGGATTTATGAGACAGGCTTTGATTAAATACAATGCTGTTGATACGGGAATTTTAACTGAAACAGATCAAGGAACTTATATTTTTGAATACTTACCTGCATATATAGAAAGTTCCCCTAATCAATTTATTACCTTCCAAATGCCAGTAGGTAAACAGACCTATCAAAGCAAACGACTGTTCCCTTTTTTCGATGGTTTAATTCCTGAAGGTTGGCTTTTAAACATTGCTACAGATAGTTGGAAAATTAATCAAAATGACCGTATGGGATTACTTTTGGCTTGTTGTCAGAATTGTATTGGTGCAGTAAGCGTTCATCCAATAAAATCGAAGGAAAATGAATAAATGTTTGTATTGTTATCAACCGTTACAGGCTAATTCAAAACAGGAGTATCATGAGAAATGTGTTCAGAAGTTCTTTGGTTCAAAAGTCGCTCCAATATTGCCTTATAAAATGAGCGATATGGCTGTGTTGGCAAAAGAAGTGGTAGAACGTTCGGTAACCGTACCTGGTGTTCAACCGAAACTTTCTATGGGAGTGATTAATGATGCTTTGCAAGAGAAAACTTCGGGGAGAATGACCGTTTTAGATGCCTTAGAAGGTTTGTTTATCTTAAAACCACAAAACGAACAGTTCCTGCAAATGCCCGAAAATGAGCATCTGTCTATGCGATTGGCAGAATTATTCAAAATATCGGTTGTGCCTTCATCGTTAATTCGATTAACCTCCGGGGAATTGTGTTATTTGACAAAACGTATCGATCGAACCTCTTCAAACGAGAAAATTCACATGATTGATTTCTTGCAGATTTTAGAATTGGAAGATAAATATTTAGGTACGATGGAGCAATTAGGAAAAGCTATTGGAGAATTATCAGCTCATACTTTATTAGATAAATTTCGCTTTTTTGAATTGGCCGTATTTAATTTTATTATTGGAAATAACGATATGCATCTAAAAAACTTTTCTATGATTCATTCGGATGCAGGTTGGGTTTTGGCTCCAGCTTATGATTTGTTAAACGTAAAAATAATTCTGCCAAAAGACGAGGAAGAAATTGCCTTGCTGTTAGGAGGTAAAAAGAAAAATCACAACCGAAAATATTTCGAACGATTTGCAGCTACATTACAACTGAACGAAAAGCAAATGAACTCCGTGTTTAATCGTATTTCAAAATGGCAACCTAATGCCGAAAAACTAATTCAAGAATCGTTTCTCACAGAAGAATTAAAAGCCGATTATATAAAAAGTATCCACAGACAATTGAGCCAATTGATGTAATATATTGATGTACTCAAATCAGTGGAAAAATCAATTAAAAAAGATAAGTTAAAGGACAGTTAGCCTATAATTTTCAAGATTACTTAACCGTTAGAATGGTGCGGGCAAAAAGCAGGCGTACAAACCACAACGATCAACCAATTAGTTGCCGATATGACTGCAAGTCGGGTTATCTAATTAACACATTAAAATTATGTTGAAAAAATTAGACAAATCAATAAAAAAAGGAAATAGTCACATTTCCATTCTGTACCCCGGAAGGGCACTTTCTTCCCACGATACAGGCTATTATAGTTTTGGTCGCATCGACCAAGCGCAAATACAAGCAGGAGCAGTTATCAAAATGCACCCGCATGTAAATGACGATATTTTATCCTATTTCCGTTCAGGAGCCATTCGGCATACCGATTCTGAAAATAATTCGGAGCTCATCACACCCAGCCATTTGATGTTGATGAAAGCCGGAAAACTTTTCTATCACGAAGAAGCCGTAGAACAAGATATGGAGGGCTTGCAAATCTTCATTCGCCCCGGCGAAAAAGATGCCACACCCGAAGTTATTTTTGAGAAATTAGACGGAGTACACAGCATTGATCAATGGCGTTTAATAGCCTCCCCCGACAAGGAAAAAACAAAATTGCAGCTCAGCAGTCAAACTTGGATTTACGATATGCAAGCGACAAAAGGCAAAGTTTTTTCTCTTCCGGAAGAAGTAAAATCAGGATTTGGCTATTTGTTGTATGTATTTCAAGGAAAAGTTCAGGTCAATGGTGCTATCGAATTGGATAAAGGAGAAAGCGTATTTGTGCAAGATGAAAATATCCAGTTTACAACTGACGATTATGCCGAGATGGTTTTGTTTGTTACCGATACATCCGCCCCCTATTACGACGGTGGAATGTACAGTGGAAATCAGCGATAATAGATTTATTGCCAACACACTTTTTTAGCTGTTGCTTTTTTAATTTGACATAAACTAATGGACTAATGCTAGTATTCCCCAACATTACAAACAAAAAACACGATTAATGTTAGCAAAAACCAACATTAAGCCAAGCTAACAACACAGAAGAAATCCTTATTATAGAAGAAAGACAAACACCACCAAATACAAGAGACATTCTATTTTTCCGACAAGGCCAATTTAATTCCCATGGCGATAAATATCCCTCCGGTAATTCGGTCTAGCCATTTTTTAATGTTGTAATTCTCCCTGATACTTTTAGACAATTTAGAAGAGAAAAAAGCCAATGCCAAACACCACAGTGTTCCGGTGGTTACAAAGGTAAGACCGAGTATTAAAAACGGTAACGGGTTTTCAACACTTTCAGGATCTACAAACTGTGGCAAGAAAGCCAGAAAAAACAAGGCCACCTTAGGGTTTAATACATTGGTAAGTATTCCAGAGAGATAGATCCTCTTACCACTTAGCTTCTTATGAGTATCCTTCAGTTCGAATGCAGAATCACGTTTTGTCAGCAGCATTTTTAATCCGAGAAAAATCAAATAGCCCGCACCGGCATATTTTACAATCTGAAATGCCAATGCCGACTTGGCGATGATTATCGAAAGCCCCAACACCGCAAACACACAGTGAATCAAAGCCCCCGTTCCTATGCCTATAGCTGAATACAATCCGGCTTTTTTCCCCTGCGCAATACTCCGCCCCAAAATATACATAGTATCCGCTCCCGGAGTTATATTCAACAGCACAGAAGCCAGTAAAAAAGCTTCGTAATTTACTATTCCCATCTCACTTGATTTTAAAACACTGTACACTGATTTGTGCGGTGGCAAAAGTAATGATGTTTTTCCAACACCACAGCCCCCATTTTCACTACGCCATCCTTATCCGCGCCACCAAGGCTATTGTGGCTCTCAGGACCCCTAAGCCCCTTCAAAAATCGTTTAACGGGATTTAGACTACAACTATTAATAATAATTTCGTATATTTATACTTTCTTACTAGACCCCCTATAACCCTTTTAGCTGTATTTTGGGTTAAATGATGTTTTATAAGTATAT